>CAYUQP010000057.1:0-7922 GCA_964447005.1 uncultured Bacteroidales bacterium | reverse complement strand
GGGGGCCGGGGGGTGAGGTTGTCAAATCGGAGGGGGCCGGGGGGTGAGGTTGTCAAATCGGAGGGGGGGAAGACAGTTTTGAGTGTTGAGTGCTGAGTTTTGAGTGTGAGTTATTGAGTTTTGAGTGTGAGTTATTGAGTTTTTGAGTTTTTGAATTATTGAGTTTGAGTTTAACAAAGGGTACTTGGTTTTTCCGAAAATTTATATTATATTTGTAAACCATCGTCTTCATTCAGATTATTAACCTGATTATCAAGGCATTAATCGCAATCCGGGCCATGCCGGATTTTTTATTCATAAAAATTTAAGGAGGAATAATGGACACACATGATGATTTTTTGTACAAACCACGGAATTACAATGACATAGAATTATGGAAGGGAGTGACGGATGCGCAATGGAATGATCCGAAATGGCAGCGCAAGAATTCTATCCGCAGTGTGGAGCAACTGGAAAAAGTGATCAAACTGAATGAGCACCAGGTGAAGGAGATCCGGCGCACGATCTCGGTCATGCGAAGTGAAGGAAAAGAACCCATGCGGATCACGCCCTACTACGCGTCCCTGATGCAGGAAGATCCCTTTCACCCGGTATTTTATTCTGAAGTATCCAAAAAAAGGATCGACCCGGTTTTCTGGCAAAGCGTTCCTACACCGGCCAATCTCTTGTTTCCGAACGCCGGAGTTGAGGAGGCCATGGATGAAAGCTCCCGCAGCTTCGGGGCCGCCTACCAGCGTTATCCGAACCGCGTGGCGCTCCTGGTCGCTGAAAATACCAGTTGTGCATCTTATTGCGTGCACTGCCAACGTGCCAAATCACTCGACGGCACGGTGGACGTGAATAAAACGGAAATCGACAAAGGACTTTTTTATATCGGTTACAACAAGAATATAAATGAAGTGCTGGTGACAGGCGGTGATGCGCTGATGATCAGCAATGCCAGGCTGAAGTATATCCTGGAGGAATTAAGCCGGATCCCTCATCTCCGATCGATCAGGATAGCAACACGCGTACCGGTGGTGCTTCCCATGGGCATCACCGATGAGATTCTTGACCTGGTAAAGACAGCCTCGAACAGGTACAGTAATGGCCGGCAGAAGTACGTGTATTTCATGACACATATCAACCATTTCCAGGAACTGACCGAAGAACTGGCCCGGGCTGTCAGGAGGATCAACGATCATGGCTTCACCATACGGAACCAGACCGTCCTGCTGAACCACGTCAACGACACGTTCAGGATGCTGGCCGAGACCTTCCGGAGGATGTTCTGGATCGGCGTCCATCCCTACTACCTGCTGCAATGCCACAAAGAGAAAGGCATTGTACATTTCATCACCCCGATACAGGTCGGAAAGATCTACATGAAACATTTGCAGGGCTGGATATCAGGAATTACCGTTCCCCGCTACGCGGCAAACATAGAAGGAGGAGGAGGAAAGGTGCTGCTAATGCCGTCCGGCCATGATACCCTGGGCCTGGATACGAGCATCGACGACCGGATCTCGGAAAGCTATGCCAACGTCACAACCTGGGACCACCGGAAGATATTCCGCTACGAAGCGCTGGGCAGGGCCACCAGGGAAGAGTTTGAAGAGGCCGTTGGCATCATGGACCAATTCATCGGCCGCAAAGGCGTGTTTCTGCCGAAGATCATCATCGTGGATGAAGAGGGGAATCATATTGAAACCACCAACCGGACCAAATTGCCGGTTTTTGAGAAAAGCAAAAAGACTTCCCTGCTCCAGTATGAAATGTATGAACACGGCATGCCGCTGACCAACCCGGTTGATATCGCTGAACTGCTGGAGAAAGAATTCAGTAAATCAGGATTTGATACCAGCTTAAGTGATTAAAGCGATAATGATGGTTGAAGATTTTACTATTTACAACTGAAAATTTAAATGTCATTTTAGCTTTTATTAATTTTACGGGAGATATTTTTTCAATAAGAATGAAAAAAATATTGATCCCTGCCATTTCTGCCTTGCTGGTTTTAATCTCCTGCAATAAAGAAGATACAATTCAACGTATCCGCTTCAATGGTCTGACAGTAACCGATATCTTCGGCTATCCGATTTATACTGACACTACCGACTGGAGGCTTACTGATGAATGGAATGAAACAGAACAGTCACTATTTGTTGGTTCCAGTGCTTTTCTGTGTGAAAACGTTGATGATCAGTATTTTATAATTGCTTATCCAAATCCGTGCATTAATGTTTTGTTATTTCATATTGAAAAACCGGCCGGAAGCCTCTTCTCTTTTTGCATGGTTGACCGCTATTTTAATGTCATAACGGAACGTGACTCGATGCAAA
Source organism: uncultured Bacteroidales bacterium (assembly GCA_964447005.1). GTDB lineage: Bacteria > Bacteroidota > Bacteroidia > Bacteroidales > JAGOPY01 > JAGOPY01. The sequence goes on along the minus strand of CAYUQP010000057.1, from coordinate 5,601 downwards.
ACAGCATTTTTGCGATTGATCGGACATATATTGAAGTTCCTGATGATACGGTAAGAATTTATTATAAGTTCACGATGCCCGGCTGCGAACTGAGAGGCCATGGAGATGTATTGTTTAAAGATCAATGAGTTGAAAAGATGATTTTCAATCCTTAGAAATTAATAATTACCACATACTACATACTACATTTCCCGCAAAACTTAGCTATATAACAGAAATTCAAATACATATAGAATGCTTACCTCTCCACCATTTAAAACCATCGACGAATACATTGGCTTGCAATCGACCGAGCACCAGGTTAGCCTGGAACTGATCCGAAAAACGATCAAAGAAACTGTCCCTGAAAGCGTTGAGGCCATCAGCTACCAAATGCCGGCGTTCAAATACCATGGCATACTTTGCTATTTTGCTGTTTTCAAAGACCATTACAGCCTTTTTGTCAACCCGAAGGTCAGGGTAGCTTTTGAAAATGAACTAACTTCCTACAAAACAACGAAATCGGCGATTCATTTTCCCTTCAACAAGCAGATCCCGGTAAAACTTATCGACGAAATAATACGGTTTGCTGCCGTCACTAATCTTGAAAAAGCAAAAGCTACAAAGCAAAAATCCCGGTAAAGTTTCCATAATTCATTTCATTATATCAAAGTGGCTGTCGCAAATGTTTCGGCAGCCTCTTCTTTTTTCATATAGAGGACGATAAAAGCCTTCGGTTTCTCTGCCTCACCCCCTGTCCCCCTCTCCAATTTGGAGAGGGGGAATAGGGGGCAGGGGGTAAAGGGGGTAAGGTTGTCGTACCAAACGACTAAAGCCGTTGATGTTCTGAGCCAGTATAATGTTAAGTTTACTGTGTTTAGCTGTCAAGTAAGGGAAACATTTTGTAATAAGATTTGTTAATTGACAGGTGATACATCCGATAGAAAATGAACCGTAAAAGATTTCTTCATTCAATCACTTCACTAACTTTGGGTGGTATTACAATGAAAATGAACGCTTTAGATCAATTATCCAATTTGCCGGGATCTACTGAAAAGATGCCTGTCCTCTTCCTCGGTCATGGCAGCCCGATGAATGCCATCGAGGAGAATGAATTTGTAAGAGGCTTCCGGGAAATTGGTAAGACTTTGCCCAAACCTTCGGCAATTCTGTGCGTTTCCGCCCACTGGGAAACCCGGGGAACCTGGGTGACGGCAATGGAAAAGCCGAAAACAATCCACGATTTCGGGGGATTTCCCGGGGAGCTTTATGAGGTGCAGTATCCGGCCCCGGGAAGCCCGGAATTGGCTGAAGAAACGAAAGCCCTGGTCACAAAGGCACAGTTGGGCCTTGATCAGCAATGGGGGCTCGATCATGGCTGCTGGAGCGTGGTGAAGCATTTTTATCCGGGGGCAGACGTCCCTGTGATCCAGATGAGCCTTGATCATGGAAAAGATCCGCAGTACCATTATGACCTGGCAAAAGAGCTGGCCGGCCTCCGGAAAAAAGGAGCCGTTGGTGGCTCACTGACCATGACCTCGGTGAAAATCGGGTAGGACTTAACCAACGGCTTTAGTCGTCGGTATTCCTTGTTTCTTCTTTCCTGGCTTCTCCGCTTTAAGCTCAGACTTGATCTCCCTGATCCTGAACAGCACCTCGCCTTTTTTCACCTGGACCCCCTGCCGGACAATGATCTCGGAAACTACCCCGTTGCAGGGGCTGGTGATCTCGCCGATATAGGCGGAGGTTTGAATGTAACAGAGCCGGTCCCCTTTGGCAATATGCTCACCAGGAGTGGAAAACTCCGTATCCTCTCCGAACAGGTTATAGATTACCTGCCCTTTTGCCGGTGCAACGATTTCCCTGGTGTCCGGGTCAAGGACTTTTGGTGGTTGTTTGATTTCAGCAGGTTTTTCCCTTGCGGGCTCAGGGATTGGTGCTGGTTGCGGAACCACCACTACCGGATTTGCCAGCTCTTTTGCTTTTGCAAGTTCAGCATCAAATCTTGATTTGGCGACTCCCGACCTGTAATCCCGGTATTGCTTGTCGTGCATGGCCAGTTCGAACAATTCCTCATCATCGGGTCCAAAGTCCCAGTTGTTGTCGCGCATTTCTTTCCTGAACTTATCCAGTTCATCCGGATAACCATCCTGGGGCACTCCGCTGTAAAATTCTTTCCCCTGAGCCTGCGCAAGCCGGATGATCTCCGGATCCAGCGGCCCGGGCAACTTTCCGGCTTTCCCGAGGATCATGTCCCAGGTATTGTTGTCGATCATGGTATAGCGTTCCTTGCCGCCAGCCATTTGAAGGATATTCATGATGGCCATGTTCTTGACATACTGGCTGAACGGGGTCACAAGCGGCGGATATCCCAGTTTCGGCCAGATGTGCTCGACTTCGCCGAACATTTTTACCAGCAGTTCATCTTCGCTCAGCTCTGCCTGGCCCCTGCTTTTCAGGGAAGTGTTGATGCTGCGGTGCGCCCCTTTCAGGTCGGCCATCAGGCTGCCCATCATCCCGCCGGGCAGACCGCTGCCGATCAGAAGGGATGAGAGCTGTTTGTTGCGCGGATCGATAAAATAGCCCAGGAAATCGTCGATGAATTCCTGCGTGAGCGACCTGACCTTCATATATGCGTTCATGTTGATGTCAGGTACTTCGAACCCGGCGTCTTTCATCAGTGCATGTACCGAAAGCAGGTCGGGATGGACCATTCCCCAGCTCAGCGGTTCCATGGCCACATCGATATAATCAGCGCCGGCACGGGCAACTTCCAGTATCGAGGCCATTGACAGGCCCGGCCCGGAATGACCGTGGTACTGCACCTTGATATGAGAATGCTTCTTTTTGATCTTCCTGACCAGTTCCCCGAGCATCACCGGCCGGCCAATCCCCGCCATGTCTTTGAGGCAGATTTCGTCGGCTCCGTATTTCACCATCTTTTTAACCACATCCATGTAATAATCCACCGTATGAACCGGCGAGAAGGTAATTGACAGAGCTGCCTGAGAGATCATCCCGGCCTGCTTTGCATACCTGATCGACAGTTCCAGGTTCCGGTGATCATTCAGTCCGCAGAATGATCTGGAGATATCGACGCCCTGTGCTTTCTTGACCCTGAACATCAGGTTCCTGACATCTGCCGGCACCGGGTACATCCGTATGCCGTTCAGTGCCCGTTCCAGCATCTGGGTCTGGATCCCGGCCTGGTTAAAGGGCCTGGTCCATTCCCTGACCGCTGCATTTGGATTTTGCCCGTACATGAGCTGCACCTGCTCGAATGCCCCGCCATTGGTTTCCACCCGGTCGAAACAGCCCATTTCGATGATATGTGGCGCCACGGCCTGCAACTGGTCCAGCCTCGGCTGGTATTTCCCGGAGGATTGCCACATGTCGCGGTAAACAAGGCAAAACCTGATCTTCTTCTTCATGATTAATAATCTGATTTATAATTGATTATATGAATCGAATAATTGTGAAATAATTAACAATAGTTTTTGCAAAAATATAAGGATTAACGGAGAATATCCTGATTTAGTAATAATTTTCCGGACTATGTGGAACAGTGATAAGTCCCACGCCGGCGAAGTTTTTACCGGACAATTCTCTTGTTATTGAAAAGGTTGTAATAAAAGGCAGAATCCTTCCTCTGTTACCATTTTGTTGATTCGAACTCCAACGACTAAAGCCGTTGGTTCCAAGTTAGTTACAAATTATCAACCGACGGCTTTAGTCGTCGGTGATGCGAAAAAAAAGGCCAGACGGATTCATTTCTGATATCTTTGTACTTTTATAAGTAACAAATTACAAGTTAAGAATTCCTAAAGTATTTATTATGACAACAGTAAACATCTATCTCAACTTCGACGGTAACTGCGAAGAAGCGTTCAATTTTTACAAATCCGTTTTCGGCGGCGAGTTTCCATATGTTGGCCGATATAAAGATATGCCACAGGAAGGGGGGAAACCCCTGCCCCCCGAATTCGGTGAAAAGATCATGCATATGTCGCTGCCGATCAGCGCCGAGACCATGCTTATGGGAAGCGACGTCGGAGGGGAATGGGCTAAGTCGTTCAAGCAGGGCAACAATTTCACCGTATCAGTCAACACCGGTTCAAAGGAAGAAGCCGACCGTCTTTTTAACGGATTATCAGCCGGTGGCATGGTAACGATGCCGTTGCAAACTACATTCTGGGGCGATTATTTCGGGATGTGGACCGATAAATTCGGGATCAACTGGATGATCAGCTTCGCAACTCAGCAACATAAATGACTATAAAGGCTTAAAGTACTTTTGCCTATGCCATTCAGACTTAAAGCCCCGGCACTTCACTGGCAAATACTGATTGCCCTGGTTATCGCTGTTCTTTATGGAATTTATCTCCCCGGCCATGTGGATTATATCAGCTGGATGGGCACGGTTTTCCTGCGTGCCTTGCAAATGATCATTATTCCCCTCGTGATCAGCTCAATTATCAGTGGTGTGACCAACATCGGCAACGCCGAAAACCTGGGCAGGCTGGGGATGAAAACTATCATTTACTATATTTCCACCAGTACCATAGCCATTCTGACCGGGCTGGCCTTCGTCAACCTGGTAAAACCGGGCATTGGCGCAGACCTGAACCTAACGCAGGATGCTGAGCTTGGTGTGGCGCAGCATACCTTCAAAGACACCCTGATCCATATCATCCCGGATAATATTTTCTCTTCAATGACGCAGAACGGGGAACTGCTGTCGGTCATATTTTTTGCCCTGCTTTTTGGTTTCTTCATCACCCAGGTGTCTTCTAAACCGAAAGAAATGCTGACTGATTTTTTCAACGCGGTTTTCGAGGTGATGATGAAGGTCACCCTGTTCATTATCCGCTTTACTCCACTGGGTATTTTTGGGCTGGTAGCAGAAAAGATAGCCCAGCAGGACGACCTGGCAGCCCTGGTGCAAAGCCTGGGGTCTTATATGCTGGTTGTCATTGCCGGATTGGTGGTGCACAGTATGTTCACTTTGCCGCTGATCGTGAGGCTGGTCGGGAGGATTAACCCGCTGAAGCATTTCAACGCGGTGAAAACGGCGTTGCTGACCGCTTTTTCAACTTCTTCCTCTAATGCCACGCTCCCACTCACCATTCAGTCGGTGGAAGAAAACGATGGTGTTTCGAACAAGATCTCCAGTTTTACGCTGCCGCTTGGTGCGACCATCAACATGGACGGTACGGCACTGTATGAATGTGTTGCCGTGATGTTCATTGCACAGGCCTATGGCTTTGAACTCAATTTCGGGCAGCAGGTCATCGTCGTGATCACTTCGATTTTAGCATCCATCGGCGCTGCCGGGGTGCCTATGGCCGGCCTGGTGATGATCACCATCATCCTGTCGGCGGTGGGCCTGCCGCTGGAAGGGGTCGGGTTGATCCTGGCCGTCGACCGTATCCTTGACATGTTCCGCACAACAGTCAACGTATGGAGTGACAGTTGCGGGGCAGTGGTGATAGCGAAGAGCGAAGGGGAGAGGCTGAAAGTTTGAGGATTTGAGGATTTGAGGATTTGAGGATTTGAGGATTTGTTGTCACCCTGTCTTGTCCTGAAATAGGTTTACAGGAAAAGTAAACTAAAAACAGGATT
>CAYUQP010000056.1:0-9460 GCA_964447005.1 uncultured Bacteroidales bacterium | reverse complement strand
AGGATTACAAGGATTTCAAAGAACGAAAAATATTTTTTAGTGGACACTAGTGAAATCTACTATTAACTTGTCGTTGTCAACAAGTATTTCCGATAAACCACCTTTATAAATTAACTATCCGTACTTTCAGCCAATCAAATGATAAACGACCTACTTTAAATTCGGTTCTTTATAAATGTGGACGTGTAAATATACGGAAAAAAAATAAAATGTCAAGTAAAATCTATGATGACTCAAAAGAATTTATATGCGAAAGTATTAATGGTAGAAAAGCCCTGGTCTATACATGAAATCCAATTTGACCAGAATACTGGTAAACTTGAGATATGGATAGATTTTGAGCGAAACAAAATCAAATCCTACATTAGAAAAACCAGAGCGGAAGAAAATTACACAGATGTTAAAGTTGTCGGCTTGGATGAAACGGTGGCTCGCAAGGGTCATGATTACTTCAGGCTACGCGTTGACCCTGAAGATAATGAACCATTTTTGTCACCGGGGGCAAGGATCAACAAGTGATGGGATCATTCCAACAGATATACCAGGCTCCGACACGGGACCTGTTTGGCATGCTATTACGTAAATGTCACTCCCGGGCTGAACATAGATGTATAGAACCTGGCCAAGAGGCTGTTTACACGATTCAACGACATTGGACCGGTGTTGTTAACTGGATTGACTTCAATATCAGAAACATTATACTGGAAGGTCTTAATTCTATTTTTCAGGCTGCCAAAAACAAAGTAAGAGGGTATCCTCGCACTGATACGATTAAAACTGTTATTTATTTGTACACAAATAAACTAGACTTTTCTAAAATCAATCCGTAATATGTTACCCACTCGCATTTATAAAAAACGTAAAATTCTCATCAGAGCAGATAAATTTTTCAGCAGAACAGATGGCTACACGTAAAAAAAAGCAGGCGCCGAAGGCAAGGAACCGGAAATCATCCACCCGCCCTAAAAGCCGGCGAAAAAGCGGGGGTAAAAAGCGCGGCAATATTATGATGCTGATATTTACCGCGGTGATCATCACCCTGATTGCTATCGGGATATGGAACCCGATGCTTTATGTTAAAACTACCGACTACATTAAAACGTATTACCGTTACCTGACCCGGGAGGAGAATACGACATTTGAATCAACGACTCCGGAAGCGGTACTCAGGACCGAGGCCAATTACGGAGCTGAAATTGATAAACTGGCGGATCAGTTTGACCTGTCGCCCGAATACCTGAAGGCCCTGATCATCCTGGAATGCTCGGGACTAAAGAAAATCAAGCCGCGGTTTGAACGGCACATCTACAAGCGGCTGGTGAATCTCAGGGCGGGCAGGCTGGACCGCATGGAGAACATCAGGCCGGCCGATCTGAAGGATGCCACCGATGATGCGCTGAAAAACATGGCGCACTCCTGGGGGCCCTTCCAGATCATGGGCTACAAATGTATCTGGCTGGATATCCAGCTCGCCGACCTGCGCGGCGACCAGGGACTGTACTGGGCTGTCAAATGGATCGACATGACCTATGGGGATTACGTGCGAAAAGGAAAATACAAGGACGCGTTTCACATCCACAACACCGGGAGGCCCTATCCGGAAGCCGGCCCGCCAAAGACTCATGACCCCAAATATGTCCCGAACGGGCTGATGTACATGAAACACTTTAAATCACTTCATACTTAAATACCTGATTCGCACGTTGTTCAGCTTATTGATCCGGCTATCCGGCCGAACCGTCAGCGTGATGTATTTTATCTCATTATCCGTAAACGGTTTGATCTCGAAAGGATACATCCCTGTGTGCCACTCGTTCAGCTCTTTTTCGTAAAAACCCACCAGGAATTTATCGAGCCAGTAAAGATTCTTAGTATAGCTCGAATCGCTGATGCTCAGGATGATCTTTGTATCGCTCCGGTCATTGAAATCATTATCGATCAGCACCTGCACCAGGCTTACGTTCCTGAAATCCGGGATCGTACTGGTGTATTCACTGTAAATGATGCTGTCTTCTTTTGCTGAGGTAATAATATTCCCGATCAGGACTTCCTTGTTTATCCTGAATTGATCATAATTGAATTCTTTTTTCCAGAGCAGGCCCTTAAACCGGTCGTCGGTTTTAAGAAACACACGCCGGTATTTTGCCCGGTCCATGTATGTCCAGTGAAGGATATAATTCTTGTACTGGTATGTTTGAATGATATTCAGAGGGATCGTGAGCAGGGCGACGGCCGCGATCGGCACTTTCACCCATGCATTGACGCTGTTCAGTATTAACGCGAACGGGATGAAGAACACCGTGTAAAAGTCGATGTAGGCGCGCAGGCCGAAACTGGCCCCGTAATACCAGGAATGCCAGGATGAAAGGATATAAGTGATGACCAGGAAGAAGAGCGTCCAGGTGGTCGCCATCAGGTATTTTTTCTTAAAGAGCAGCCAGATCACGCCGAAAAATGCAAAAACCAGCACCGGCACGTAGATGAAAAGCCCTTTCTGGAAACTGAACAGGATCTCGGCGATATGTGGTTTGATAAAGTCGAAACTTTCCCCCTGGTAGGAATAAACGAAGAATTTCCCGGTCTGCAGGTACCAGAGCAGGCATTGAATGAAAACCACGCATGCAAAAACTAAAATTCCGAATAATAATTTACCTGGGTTTTTGAAAGGCAAAATTAACCCTTGCCTTAGATTTTGCCATGATCCTGCCAGAAAGGGAACGAAGAGCACGATCAGTAAATTGACCTGGCGCAGAATGACCACCAGCCCTGCAAACAGGCAGGCGAAAATAAACTGATTTAATTCCCTTTGGTCGAAATAGCGTTTTGTGAAATAAAGAAAGGCCGTGATGGCAAAAAGCGAATAAATATGACTGAAACAGGCGTCGTAAGTGGCATAATTGGTCACTCCCGTACCCAGCACCAATAAAAGCTGCAAGAAAGTGATCAGATGCTCGTTGATGCCATATAGTTCCAGCAATTTTCTTAGAACAACTATTCCAAGGAAGAGATAAAACAGCGTCGCGATGAAAACGGTTTTCTGAAACGGTACCTGGTAGCCGTCTTGTTCATTTCCTTCAAGGTCTGCTAAAACTGATGCTGCTGCAAAAAAAGGAAGCTGCAGCAGGGCTGTTCCGCAGGCGTACTTATTAACTTTGAATTCGCCATAGCCGACGTAGGACTGGATTGAATGGATCCGCTGATAAAGTTTAGCGGTATCAGTCTGGACCGGAACGCCTTTTCTCACCAGGTCATGATGAATGAACAGGGAAGGCAGGTACTCGTAATAGCCTGTCCCGTCAGACTTGATGACCTTGTCGACATAACCGAAATAATGATGGACCAGGAAGATAAACAGAAACAGGATCAGTGCTTCCCGGTAAATCGATTTCAGGATCTTAACGGCCATTTACTCAAAGCGCCAGTTGCTTTAAGGCTTCATACACCAGAAAAGCGGGCCATACCAGGGCTTTCAGAAAACCGACAACCCCCATCCAGAAACCGGTTGCAGCCTGGATGTAATACACTGCGGCCCCGATCAGGCCTAACCCGTAGATCGCGCCACCGGTGGCATTGTTTTGTGCTTCACATGACATAGTTTTTTCCTTTTGTTGATTTGTTGATTGATCTCGCTAAATTCGGAATAAATTTCCCTAAAAACCCTATTTTTGCCCGGATTTTTTTAGAAAATTGATACGGCTCCTCTTACAGATAACGAAATACATCATTCTCCCGATCGGAATTGCGATCGGGCTGGTGGCAGCCATACTTTTCTTCACGAAGGAAATCAAGGAATCACCGCGTTACCTCAGGAAGCACGCCTTCCCTTCCGACAGTATTTTCATCGACCTTGACAAGGCCCTGATGGCCGGAAAGGGAAAGATCATCGACAGCATCTTCACTTCTTTGCAGACCAAAGCCGGGTTTAACGGGACGGTGCTTTACGGGGAAAAGGGCCGCCTTGTGTTTAAGAAAGCTTATGGTTATGATGATTTTAAAACAAAGAAAAAACTAACGACTTCCTCACCCTTTCAACTGGCTTCCGTTTCAAAAATGTTCACTGCCATGGCCATCATGATCCTGGAAGAGGAAGGGCACCTGGATTATGACGACAGCGTGCGGGAATATATTCCTGAATTGCCATACCCGGGCGTGACCATCCGCCAGATGCTCAACCACCGGTCCGGCATCCCGGACTACATGCATTTTTCGGATAAATACTGGGACCAGGAAAAGCCCCTGACCAATGAAGACATGATCCGGATCATGGAAGAACAAAAACCGCCCCGATATTTTTCACCAAACAGCGGATTCGATTATTGCAATTCAAATTACGCGTTACTGGCTTCGATAGTTGAACGGATCACAAATAAGCCTTTCGCACAGTTCGTCCGCGAGTTCATTTTTGATCCTGCCGGCATGGACCAATCCTTCATCTACCAGCTAGAGCCGGGGCAGGAGATCCCGCCTTACGTTCCGGTTGGCGTGGCGGGTCACCGGGCCGGACGAAGCCTGCCCCGCGAAGAACCGGATTTTTACCAGAACGGCGTAGTGGGCGACAAAGGCATTTACGCTTCAGTGGAAGACCTGTTCAAATGGGACCAGGCGCTTTACAGCGGGTTGCTGGTGAGTGATGAAACGCTGGAGGAAGCATTTACCCCCGGAAGCCCGAAATTTTCCAAATACAAGGACAATTACGGGTTTGGCTGGCGGCTCCGCGCCGAGCGGCCGAAAACCGTTTACCATTACGGGTGGTGGAAAGGGTTCAGGACGTACTTCGTACGCGATCTCTACCAGGAAAAGACCATCATCGTGCTGACCAACACCACCCGATCGCTTTCGTCAGGTTTGCTCTACGAGGTCCTCGACATCAATCAATACGACCTGGGCCCCGTCTGCCCTGTCAGCCCCCCGCAAAAGAGATCCCGGAAATCCCGTCATTAAATCGATTCAGAATATTGTTGAAAAATATTTTGAAATGACCGGGTATTTTTAGGGCATTTTCCGGATTAATGGATACAGCCCCCACCCCCTGGATTAACAGAAGACAGCTAAGGCTCTTTTTTTTACATCGCCGACGACTAAAGCCGTCGGTTGATATCTTGTAACGAATTTGGAACCAACGGCTTTAGTCGTTGGAGTCCGAATCTACAGAATTACAAAGATTAAACCGACGGATTCACCCGTCGGAGTATCGATTAAAATGATAACTAAGGACTTTTGTTACACCCTGCGAGGGGCGGCAGCACAAAATCATGAGCGAAGCAAACCAACTCGGCAAACAGGGCGAAGAGATCGCCACGACGTACCTCCTGCGGCAGGGATATATCATCCTGGATACGAACTGGAGGGCGGGGCGCAATGAGATCGACCTCATTGCGAGGGATAAGGATTTCCTGGTGATCATCGAGGTGAAATCCAGGAGCAGTGCTCAATTCGCGGAACCGGAAGAATCGGTGACCCGGGACAAGCAGAATGCATTGATCCGGGCGGCCAACGCGTATATCTACCGTAAGAACATCAACCTGGAAACTCGGTTCGATATCATTTCCATCATCCATAATCAAAATGAAACCAGGATAAACCACCTGAAAGACGCTTTTTACCCGAAGCTCAGGTCGGGGTGAGGGAATGTTTAGTACTTTTGTAAAGTTACGGGTTACGGGTTACGGGTTACGGGTTTCGGGTTACGGGTTTCGGGTTACGGGTTCTTTCTTAATAATTTAATATTCAGCATTCAGCATTCAACATTCAACATTATAATCAATGTCTCCGGAAAAATCACCGCGTCAGCCCAGGAAACCTTTTCAAAATTTAGCGAAAAAAGAGCGCACGATGCGACCGGAACGAAAAAGTACCGGGAGATCGGAGGGCAGGATGGAAAAACCATACAAGCCCAGGCCGAAAGAAGATCGTCCGCCCAGGCCGTTCTTAAAAAAAGACAGACCGAAACCGGCCGGGGAAGAAAATGAGCGGCCTGCAAAAAGAGTTTTCAAAAAGGAAAAGCTTTATCCCGCCCGTGAGACGGGAGAGAGCAGGCCCAAACGCTTTATCAGGAAGGAAAAGCCTTTCTCTGAGCGGGATGAGCGGAAAAAGCCCGTGAAAAAGATCATCGAGAAGAAAAGCCATGATTCGCATGAACCGGGGAAAAAGTATGCCACCCGGGGAGGAAAGCGAATCGTTCCGGGGGCCTACGAGCCGGAAGGAATCCGGCTGAACCGCTACATTGCCAACTCCGGGGTCTGTTCCCGCAGGGAAGCCGACCAGATGATCCAGGCCGGGGTGATCAAAGTGAACGGTCAGGTGGTCTCGACACTTGGGACCAAAGTGATGCCGGGCGATAAGGTGCAGTACGGCGACCAGACCCTGTCGAATGAGGCCAAACGCTACCTGCTCCTGAACAAGCAAAAGGGATATGTCACCACCACCAAAGACCCGCACGCGAAAAATACTGTGATGGAACTCATTGCCGGGGCCTGCAAAGAAAGGATCTACCCGGTGGGAAGGCTTGACCGCAACACGACGGGCCTGCTGCTCTTCACCAACGACGGCGAACTGGCCAAAAAGCTCATGCACCCAAGGTCAAAGATCATAAAAATGTACCACGTCGTGCTCGATCAGCCACTGGCGAAGGCCAACCTGCTGAAAGTGGCCCAGGGAGTGGAACTTGATGGAGAGAAGATCGAGATAGACGGCATTGAATACGTCGAAGACGCCAAAGACCGCCGGGAGTTGGGTATGACGATCCATTCGGGCCAGAACCGGGTGATCCGCCGGATCTTCGAATTATTCGGCCACAAGGTCGTCAGGCTCGACCGCGTGATATACGCCGGGCTGACCAAGAAGAACCTGCCGCGCGGCACTTGGCGGTTTCTTAATGACAGAGAGATCATGGAATTGAAAAAGCTGCGTTAAAGAATTGTGGCTATGCGAGGCGATCCGAAATTATACAGGATACTGGAGGAGTTGGGCATATCATTTGATTACTACGAGCACCCGCCGGCCCCGACCATCGAAGAAGCCCTGAAAAACTGGAAGAACATCGATTCCACCCACTGCAAGAACATTTTCTTCCGAAACCATAAAGGCAACCGCCATTATCTTGTGATCATGGAACATTCGCGGCCGCTGGCTATCCATGATCTTGAAAAGAGGTTGAAACAAGGCAAGCTGACGTTTGCCTCACCGGAACGGCTGATGAAGTATCTCGGCGTCACACCCGGCTCGGTTTCCCTTTTCGGACTGATCAACGATGCCACCGACCATGTCTATGTTTTCCTGGATGAAGTGCTGAAAGACGCAAAGCACCTCAGTTTTCATCCCAACGACAATACCGCCAGCCTGGTCATTACGCATGAAGGATTCATGAAATTTTTGGAGTGGTCTGGCAACGGGTATGAGTTTACGGTGCTTGATTAGAAGCAATGTTATCTTTCGTAACTCCAACGGCTAAAGCCGTTGGTTTCATAACCTCACCCCCTGTGAGGGTGTAACAGTATTAATATTTGTTTTTTCAAACATGATATCTTTTTGAGATCGACTTTTTGATCGGTTTGATTTCAAAGTGATGTCATGTTTGATTATTTGCCGCTTCTTTTCGTTTTTAAGGCATTTCTTTCCTTTTTTTTCGATTTAAACTGCCGTTTTTAGCCTTATTTGTAGTTTTCGGATGTTATGGCTTATGCTTAACCATCCGATATCCGTTTGGACTTTATCATTCCCCCTTAATCGGAGCCTGATATATGCCTGATTATGTTTCCAGTCCCCAAAAACCGGTTCAACATCCACATTTCTTTGCTTTCGAAGCTTGATTCCCTTTTCGCTGTTAAGATTTTTTCTTGCCTGATCTTTGTAAGACTCAAGTTTGGTTCTGATTTCTATGGTGCGATTACCTTTGGCCCGGAAACATTTATCTTTGAACTCACACCCGGTGCAACCCTCACATTCGTAAACTTTTGCCTGGCTTTCATACCCGGTTTTGGTTTTTATGGTTTTTACCTCCCGAAAAAACAACTTTCGGCCTTTGGGGCAGATATAATAGTCTTGTTGCGGATCGTACAGAAAATGTTCTTTCAAAAAAGGATTATTCTTGAACGCATTGGTCTGTTCAAAATGGAAATTATTGAACTTCATGTAATTGTTTATTCCATGTTCCTCTAACTTCTCATAATTTTCCTCATTGCCATATCCGGAGTCACTGGAATAATTTTCGGGAAGATACTTTTCCCCTCTGGCCCTTATCTGATCAACATGCTCGGTAAATCCCGCAGAGTCGGCAGCATTTTGGCTGACAGAGTAGTGGGTAATAAACTGGTTTTCGGTACTGATATGGACATTATAGGCCGGCCTGATCTGTTTGCCCTTGGTTTGCATATAAGTCGCATCGGGATCAGTCTTGGAATAAGAGTTCCTTTCTCCCAGGATCTTTTCCTGCTGTTGATAACCCTCCAGGTTTTCAGCTTCTTTATCCAGGTGCCTGGCTATACGCTCCAACTGTTGCTTGCCCTTTTTTGGTTGATCCGCTTTTTTTAACTGGTCGTTAATCTTCCGGGCAGCTGTTTTGATTTCCTCAGCAGTTATGGTCTTGCCTACACCCCGTTCGGCCAGATCTTTATCTCCATACTGCTGATCTTCCTGCTGATTCAGTTGCTCAATCTCTTCAAAAAGATGCTTTACCCTCTCCTGGACCATCTCCTTATACCTTTCCGTGTTCTTCTTCCACACATAGGTGTTCTTATTGGCGTTAGCCTCTAATTTTGTCCCATCGACAAAGTAGGTCTCAAATTGGATATATCCTTTCTCATGCAGCAAATCCAGAACCTGCGTGAAAATGTCCTCCAATACTTCTGTTAGGTACTCGCTCCTGAAACGATTAATGGTCATGAAACTAGGCATGCTGAAACCGGCTAGCCACATAAAAGGTATACTTTCCCTCAATGCCTTGGCAATCATCCGACAGGAATATATCTTCTGGCAATAAGCAAAGATGATCACCTTGAGCATCATCCGGGGATGATAAGCCGGCCCTCCTTCCTGATCAAAAGACTTGCAAATCACTTCATCACTGATTTCATCTACTACCTCGTTGACTACCCTGACCAAATGTTCCGCCTCAATCAAATCATCAAGATAGGGAGGGAGCAACATGCCTTGTCCCGGATGGTAATCTTTAAACTTCTTATATCGATTACTTGCCATAAATCTTGTATCTTTGTTCGAAGATAATCAATATACTTATACTATATATTTGATATTCAAATAGTTATAAACATTGTTATTAACAATCTATCCTAACTAAGACCCCTTAGTTCTGTTACACCCTCAATAGGGGGCAGGGGGTAAAGGGGGTGAGGTCAAGAAACCGACGGCTTTAGTCGTCGGCGATGCGAAAAAAAAGGAAGTCTCTTTGTTAGTTGAAAACATTTCGTATTTTTGCGAAATACGAAATGCGATGAGCCACAAA
>CAYUQP010000055.1:0-19055 GCA_964447005.1 uncultured Bacteroidales bacterium | reverse complement strand
TCTATTCTATTCTATTCTATTCTATTCTATTCTATTCTATTCTATTCTATTCTATTCTGCTCCACCCTGTCCGTGTAGTTCTGAATCAGGGACAAACATTTTCAATTTCTCTTCATTTCCTGCCATCAAGTCTTTTTCTTTTTTATTTATTAACCTTTAATCCAATTCATTATGAAAACAATAAATTCTATTACGCATGCTCCATACCTATTTTTAAGGAGCATATCGTTTGGTCTTGCTTTGGTGTTTGTTTTGCTTTTGGCAAGCAAATCATTCGCCCAAACCACTTATTCCGTGGGTAAGTACCAGCTTCTTCTCTTAGATAGCACCTATTATGATATAACTGGTGCCGACACTTTCCAGGTTACAACAAATTATATCCTCATCAAACTCTATGATGATATCTCCGAAAATGAACGCCAAGACTTTGAAACCAGGTATCCAATAACTTCACTTTATGTAACTTCCATCAAAATAATATTATACGAAATCAATTCCGGGACAAATTTTATTGAACTCATTGAAAATCTGGCGGGGGATTCATATGTCCAGCATTACGATATCAATCATTTATGTCCATTAACAGATATCTCAAGGCCCAATGACAGTTATGCAACAGTTCAAAGTGAACTGGGTTATCACCCAAATTTACTATGGCCATATATCTATACGAATCTATTTGAAGCCTGGAATATTACGTCAGGAAGTCCAAACATTATTGTTGCAGACCTGGATGATGGCTTATGGATTGATCATCCGGATCTATCCACGGGAAATGACGATTATTCAAATCTTTGGGAAAATCCCGGTGAAATTCCAGGTAATAACGTTGACGATGACCAAAATTTTAAAGTAGATGACATTCATGGATGGAACTTCCCGGCAAATAACAATGATCTCTTATTGGAAATTTATCCCATGGAATCACATGGCACAAGAATGGCTTCGATCATTGCTGCCAAAACCAACAATAATGAAGGGATCTGGGGTGTTGCAGGAGGCTATGGCAAGGAAGGCGCATCTGTTATGATGCTTAATTGCAGGGATCTTGAATTTCCGGATAGCATGGATGATGCTTTCTTTCCAATTGCTATTGAATACGCTGTTTTAATGGGTGCCAGAATTATTAATATGCCTGTTGATGTTCCACCGAATCAGAGCCTGGAGAGTACAATCTTAACCCATTCTCAACAGGATGATATTATTTTCCTTGGAGGTGCGGGTAACTACAACGATAGTTCTGTAATTTATCCTGCAAGATATGAAGGGGTAATGGCTATTGGCGCCTCACAAAGCAATGCTGATATTCCTGATTCTCCTGAATATAAATGGTACATTGATATGGATTATGGTTCCAATTATGGGGAAGGCCTTGACTTTCTGGCACCCGGAGGATTATTTGCTGCAGATGTAACGGGGAGTGAAGGCAATTATTCACCTTCATACGGTTATAAAACTTATTGGGATACTGATTTTAGTGTTTCTACTTCCAGGGCTGTCTCTTTTGCTTCAGGTGTTGTTGCATTGATACTGTCATTATACCCCTGTCTGCATAATTATGAAGTGGAGGAAATACTAAAGAATACAACTGATAAAATAGGTCAGGATATATATACTTATGATGAAGATGGATGGAGTGAAATGGCAGGATATGGTCGAATAAATGTTTTAAAAGCGCTTAAACCAAAAGCAGACACAATAACGGAAATTACAACCTGGAATTCCGATCGAATAATTTTAGGTGATATCTTTATCGAAAATCAGGCTGAACTGATTATCGAGCATTGCACGGTTTCATTTGGAAAATTATCGAAAGTTATGGTGAACCGGGGAGGAATCCTCAATATACAGGATGGGGCTGTATTGACCGGTTTGTGTGATGAAATGTGGAATGGCATCGAAGTCTGGGGCAATCGCAACGAATCCCAATATACCCAGGAAGCGCAGGGAATGCTGATTATAAATTCCGGCACTATAGAAAACGCCCTGCTTGCAGCCGATCTCTGGAAACCCGGCACTACCGAAATGACAGGAGGTATCATTGAAGCGCATGATGCCCTTTTCTTAAACAATGCCAAATCGGTGCGTGCCATCTATTACCGAAATGCAAATCCCGATTTTCCTAACCAGGAAATGGATTATTACGGCACTTTTGATGATTGTTCTTTTATTCTGGATGAACAATATCTGGGAACGGCATTATTTGAAAAGCATGTTGATCTGGCACAAGTCAGAGGGCTTAAGTTTTATGGTTGTACCTTTTCTCTTGACCACACCGCAGAATTTGTTTCAAATCATAGTATTGGTTTAGCAGCGTATAATGCCGGGTTCTATGTGCTTCCGACATGCACAACACAGGTTGTGCCTTGTCCTTTGATTGACAGTTGTGTGTTCAGTGGATTTAATATTGCCATTGGTATTTGGACACCCGTCCAACTGGTTGATCCACCCATTCTAATTAAAGACGCCCACTTCGATAACAATAGCACCGGTGTTTATATTGATGACCATGATTTTTCGGTGATTTTGGAAAACTTCTTTGAAGCCGGTTATAATGATCCCTATCATGGTAATTGTGATTTCGCTGATGGTGTTGGTATAGATATTCATCATTCAAATGGCTTTATCGTTGAAAACAATAAACTACGGAAAAACGATGATGCAACCACAGGTAATTATGCAGGAATCAGAGTGAAGGACTGTCGTTCCGTGCACGATATCATATATAAGAATGAGTTCGACGGTCTAAGCTTTGGAAATTTCGCTGAGGGAACTAATCGATCAGATGTTAATATTGCATTTACAGGCGTAGAATATCAATGCAATCGCAATTCCCATAATGCGTCGGATTTTATCGTGATAGACGAGCAAGAACCCAGAGAAGCAATGATTCGTGGTTATCATGGTAGTCAAGATACCGCATCCGGTAATGCTTTTTCAAGATACCTTCCAATACCTCAAGTATGGCATTTCGAAAATTGGGGTACAAGTCTCATCAATTATTACTATTGTGATCCCTGTACCGATGAAGAACCGATAAATATCTATGCAAATCCTCCTGAGTTATTTGAAAAAGACTCTTGTTATGCAAACAATTGCCCGGATCACTACGGGGGTGGAGGGCATATTAAGCTAACTTATGGGGAACGGCAGGAAAAAGAGGAGATCTTTGCCCAGAACCTGGACGATTATAATTCCGTGAATTATTTATATGAATCATTGATCGATGGAGGCGATACTGAAACCGAATTATCAGAAATTGAATCTGCCGAACCAGAAGAAATGTGGGAACTTAGAAGTCAATTGCTTGGCGATTCGCCGCATCTTTCCCAGGAAGTCTTAAGGGCGATGGCCGACCGCACGGATGTTTTTCCGGATGATGTTCTGCTGGAAATCCTATCAGCAAATCCTGATGAACTGAACAGGGATACATTGATCAGTTTCCTGGAACAAAAGGAAGATCCCTTGCCGGATTACATGATCGATATACTCCGGCAGGCAATCAGCGGGATTACCTATAAGACCATCCTTGAATGCGAAATGGCCCAATATCATGCAGCCAAATCCCAGGCAGCCCAGGATATTATCCGAAGCATCCTATTCGATACGATTTTCAACGTTACAGATTACCGGAATTGGCTGGATAATATGGACAATATCGTTGTTGACCGTCAAATCATTGCATCGTATTTATCAGAGAATGATACAACAAGTGCCATGGCTTTGTTAAATTTATTACCTTCGATGTATGGGCTTGAAGGAGATGAACTTGATGACTATAATAATTATAAATCTCTGGTGGAGATGCAAATATCATATGTGACCAAAGGAAGTTTGATGAACGAGCCGGACAGCTCTGATATCCTAATTCTTGAAGCTATTGCACAAGATGAGGATTCTTATGCCGGGAACATGGCCAGGAATATCCTCTCTTATGCTGGAGTCCATCAGTATTGTAACTGTCTACCGCTAATTGACACCACTTACATTAAAAATGCATTTATTCCAAAAGTAAACTCATGGTATGAAAACACTATTGTGAAAATTTCAGCTGAACCTAATCCTGCCCATACCTATGTGGCATTCAATTTTGAATTGCAGCATGAATATTCTGTTGGACTGATCAATATTGCAGATGCTCATGGAAAAGCGATCTGGAAAATTCCGGTGAATGGCAAAAAAGGACAAGAAGTATGGAACACATCGGAAATAAATGCTGGTGTTTACTATTATAATCTTATTTCAGACGGTTTTAGTAGAGCAGGTAAAGTAGTGATTTATTGAAACTAGTCAATAATCTATTGCTGACAAAAAGGCTGCAGCAACTTTGAAATTGATTAAATATGTTGAAAAGAATTATATTATTTTCAGGCTTATTATGTAGTATTTTGACAGCATGGTCACAAATCGATACCATCTTGTGGCAAAACTGCCTGGGGATTTTAAATGGGGAAAATCATGTCCATGCCGTTGAGAAATCGGAAGACGGGTATTTATTCGGAATAGACCTGGAAAAAAATGGGCCGGGGGTGACGAATTATCATGGAAAATCGGATGCATGGATTATTTATACAAGTGTCACAGGAAACATCATATGGGAAAAATGTTTCGGGGGAAGTGAAGGAGAGGGATCATGGAAAATTATAAAAATAGATGAAAACACTTTTTATTTATTAAATGATTCGTGGTCAAATGATGGGGATGTACTTAACGGCAGAGCTGGAAACTTCTGGATTGTGAAAATTAACTCCTCTGGCGATATTCTCTGGGAAAACAGTTATGGTGGTTGTATAATGGGTGAAGAAGTGAGGGATGCTATCCTGATGCCCGATAACGGGCTGATTTGTATGGGGAGAATATCTTCAACCGGTGGCGATATTACCACTTATTACGGCAACATGGATATCTGGCTCTTCCGTATTGATTCCCTCGGAAACATTCTCTGGGAAAAAACTTTTGGTAATCATGGCGTAGATGAAGCTTTAAAGATAAAATTGACTTCTAATTCTACAATGATAATGATTGGCTGTCATGACGAATCAGGTGGTATGATCGATTGCCCCGAACCCCATAGTTATTTTGCTGACGTTTGGCTAGTTGAGATGGATCTTTATGGAAATTTGCTGAATAATTGGTGCTATGGAGGAAAATACTGGGACCAGGGTTTTGACATTATTGAGGTTACTGACGGTTACGTTTTTACAGGGATCACAAATTCAAATGATGGTGATGTCAGTGGTTTTCACGGTCCGGCAGGTGAAAATGAATCCGCAGATATATGGGCTGTAAAAGTGGATTTCAATGGCAATATCATCTGGCAAAAATGTCTTGGAGGCTACTCATGGGAGGTGCCTTATTACATTACTGAGACTGTTGATGGAGCGTTCATTATTATTGGGTACACTACATCTCATGATGGCGATGTTATTGGAAACCACACAACAGAATATAATGAGGCGGATATCTGGATAGTCAAACTGAGCGGTGACGGGCAATTGCTTTGGGAACATTGCTTTGGCGGTTTAGGCACTGATTGGTTCAGGGGAACTCATGGTGTGGTAAAAAAAGATGATTACAATTATGTGATCGGGGCAAATTCTAATCATGCGAGCGGTGACGTCACTTGTAATTTGTTCCCATATGAGGAGACATCTAATGCCTGGCTTTTTGAGATCATAGATTGTTCATATTACATGCCTATACCTCCCAGTACTATTATCAGCCCGGATACTGTCTGTTCAACTGTAAATCCCGAATCACTCTATCTCTTGGAAACAGTTCCCTGGGCAACAGGTTATGATTGGATCATCGAACCTGATTCGGCCGGTATCTTTTTTCTGGATTCCGCTTCCATTCATGCAAACTGGAATCCGATCTTCGAAGGAACGGTCACGGTCAAGGCCAGGAGTTATAATGATTGTGGATTTTCAGCATGGTCGGAACCCCATGTTACACAGGTCTTTTCCTGTTTGGGAATGAATGAGCATGGAGGCATGGAGGCATGGGGACATGGAGGGTTGTGTTTATGGCCGAATCCAGCGTCAGGGATTGTTGATTGTCGATGGCCGATTTGCGATGGTCGAGGGGAGGTTGCATTGGTGATTTATGATATGTTTGGGGGAGAAATGCTGGTTACCGCTTCCCCCTCCCCCGCTATGGGGGAGGGCCAGGGTGGGGGCCGGAGGATCGATGTTTCCGCTTTGCCACCCGGTTTGTACCTTGTTGTCCTGAAAGATGGGAATAGAATCATCGCAAGTGCGAAATTGGTTGTTGCAAGATAGTATTTGAATTTTTGATTTTGGATTTATTTGGAGCTTGAAATTTGAATTTTGGATTTTGTTTGGAATTTGGTGCTTGGAATTTGGGATTTGTTTGGAATTTGGTGCTTGGAATTTGGGATTTATCGTACAAAACTTCACTACTTTTACTGAAACTTTCCAGGTATGCGTCGCCCAAGGATGAAATTCCATATCAGCTACCAGATGATCGTCTGGTCACTGGTCACCATCGCCATCATCCTGGCCGGCGGGTTTCTTATCATTTCCTATATCTACAGGATACAGGACGAGACGGCGGTGCTGATGGAACAGAATGTGCAGAGCGCCAAAACCGCCAAAGAGCTCACCCTTTCTCTTTATGATATCCGCGCCGCTTCGTTGACCTACCTGTTTGACAGGAGCCCGGAACGGATCGCCATCCTGCAGCAGAAACAGAACGAATTCATCACGCTTCTGCAGAAAGCCAAAGAATCGGCCAACACGGAAGATGAAAACCTGCTCATCCAGCAAACCTCGGCCCTTTTCTCCAACTACCAGCAAACCCTCACCAACGCGCTGGAACTGCACCGCAAAGGCTGGATCGGCCAGCCGAACAAGCTCATCGTCCATGCCAGCCAGGACCTCATCAATACCATTGAGGAAAAAACAAATACATTTATCGAAAAGAACGAGATGGCCCAGGCCGTCTACGAAGAGAGCATCAGGAAGAATGAAGATATTATCCGGTCCGCCATGTTCGCCCTTGGTTTCGGCGGCATCTTCCTGGGACTGATCCTGGGCTGGATGATCGCACGCATCATCCTCAACCCGATCTACAAACTGGTGCTGAAAGTGAGGGATGCAGCCGGCAGCGAGGTGGTGGAACATATTAAGATGTCACCGGGAAAAGAGCTTGAAGAGCTCGACCTGCACATCAACCGGCTGATCGGCCGGATCAACAAGGCCAACGAAGACCTGCGCAAAAACAGGGAACTGCTGGAGCGGTCCAGCAAACTGGCCGCCATCGGAAAAATAGCCCCGGCCCTGGCCCACGAGATCCGAAACCCGCTCACCGCCATCAAAATGCTGATCTATGCCATGATGGAGGAACCGGGCATCAGCAAAGACAAACTGCACGACCTGGAGATCATCACCCATGAGATCCAGCGCGTGGAAGGCTTCCTGCAGAATTTTCTCAAGTATGCCCGCCCGGCAAAACCACAAATGCAAATTGTGGCCATCATCCCGGTCATCCGGGAAACCCTGCAACTGATGCAGCCCCGGTTCAAACAGAACAATATCAGCCTGGCTGAAGAACACCAGCAGGAAAACCTCAGGATAAAAGCCGATCCCGACATGATCCGGCAGGTGGTGATGAACCTGTTGTTGAATGCCATCGAATCGATGGGACAGGACGGCGAACTGAAATTCAAAACGGTGCTGCAGGATGAAGAGGCCGAGAATCCGTTTTTCCTGATCATGATCAGTGATACCGGCCCCGGGATACCGGATGATATCCTCGATTCGCTGTTTGACCCGTTCGTCAAAGGCAAAGACCAGGGCATCGGGCTGGGACTGTCGATCTCACAGCGTATCGCCGAATTGCACCACGGCTGGATCAGCGCCTCCAACAATCCCGGCAGGGGCGCGACATTTACCGTACATTTGCCGTTGAAAAGCTGAGCCATGAGCGTAAAGAAAATATTGATCGTCGACGACGAAGAAATTGTGCGGTATTCGTTTCGCAAGTTTTTCCGTGAACCCGGCTTTGAGATCCTGGAGGCGGCCAATGGACTGGAGGCAATATCGGCAATAAAAAAGGAAATGCCGGACCTGGTCCTGATGGATATCGAGATGCCCGGCCTGAACGGGCTGGAAGCCATCCAGCGGATCAAAGACCTGAACCCGCAGCTCCCCGTGATCATCATGACGGCTTTCGGCACATCCGAGCGGGTCATCGCGGCCATGAAATACGGCGCGTTCGAATACCTGGAAAAGCCTTTTGATGTGGTAAGGCTGAAAGCAGTCATTTTTGAAGCCATAGAAACCAAGCGCATCTCCGACGAGGACCAGGGCATCGAGATCCGGGCGGCCGATACCCACACCGGCGAACAGATCATCGGGATGAGCCCCGCCATCAAAGAAGTCTACAAGATGATCGGCCGCGTGGCAGCCAGCGATGTTAGTGTACTGCTCAGCGGAGAGAGCGGTACCGGTAAGGAACTGGTGGCAAAGGCCATCCATAAATACAGCGACCGGTCCGATAAGCCCTTTATCGCCATCAATTGCGCGGCAATCCCCGATTCGTTGCTCGAGAGCGAGCTCTTCGGCTTCGAAAAAGGCTCTTTTACCGATGCATCGCATGCCAGGGAAGGAAAATTCGAAATAGCCGACAAGGGAACGCTTTTCCTGGATGAAGTGGCCGACATGAGCCTTACACTGCAGGCCAAACTGCTGCGGGTGCTGCAGGAAGGCACTTTCGAACGACTTGGCAGCAATAAGGTGATCAAAGTCAACGTAAGGGTCATTTCCGCTACCAATAAAAACCTCGAGAACGCCATCGCCAATAAGGCTTTCCGCGAAGATCTGTATTACCGGCTGAAAGTCATCACGATCACCCTGCCGCCCTTGCGGGTCCATCCAGAAGATATACCGCTGCTGACCAACTATTTCCTTGCAAGGCACTGCCAGGAGATGAAAAAGCCGCAGGTGACCGTTCCCCCGGAGACGATGGAAAAAATGCTGAAACATTCCTGGCCCGGCAATGTCCGCGAACTGGAGAACATGCTGAAAAGGGCCCTGCTCCTCAGTAAAAACAATGTGATCACGCCCGATCTGATCCAGTCGGAGATCAGTTCCGTCGAGTCCGTTTCCAAAGAGGCTGTAAAATCCATCCAATCATCGCTGGTACCGGAGAACCTGGAAGATTATGAAGGGTCGCTGTTCAAGCATGTCATTGAACAGGTGGAAAAAGAAGTGATCGGCAAAGCGCTGGAGCACTGCAAGAGCAACCAGGTGAAGACCGCAAAATTACTGGGCATTTCCCGTGCCATGCTCATCGAAAGGATTGAAAAATTCGGATTGTAATTTTTTCAGACAGGACTGCATTATTTTCCTACAAGAATCCCGAATTCAAAATTTAAAATTTAAAATTTAAAATTATTTCCACCTGATTATCATTTAGTTAGATGGTTCTTCTATTTTTTGGCACGCCCTTTGTCAAAGGGTTGCCGTCAAACAAGTTATTTGAAATTTAATGTTTAACCTTAATAAATAAAACAAAATGAAAAGAAACATCCTTTTAACGATTGCTGCCCTTGCTGGTATGACCATCATGTTCACCAGCTGTGCAAAACTTCCCGAAGCTGAAATGGCATCCGCTAAAGCTGCTGTAGAAGCTGCTAAAGCTGCTGAGGCTGACCGTTACATTCCTGCTGAATACAGGGCTCTGAACGACTCACTGAACACCGCGCTCACCGAAGTTGAGAACCAGAAATCCAAATTCGTTCTTTTCCGTAGCTACAAGAAAGTTACCGCTAAGCTGAACAACGTGGTTGCCCTTGGAAACACCGTGAAAGAAAACGCCGGTATCCGCAAGGAAGAAGTGAAGAACCAGGCACAGCAGACCTTAGCCGAAGCTACCACCCTCGTGGAAGAAGTGAAGGCTCTCATCCTGAAAGCTCCCAAAGGCAAAGAAGGTAAAGAAGCTCTCGAAGCTATCCAGGGCGACCTCGCACTGGTTGAAGCTTCAATGGCTGAAGTAGCGACCTTGCTCAACAATGGCGATTACCTGACCGCTCTTGACAAAGTGAAAGCTGCCAATGAAAAAGCCGGTGGCCTGAAAGCCGAGCTGGAAGAAGTGATTGCTAAAAAAGGCAGGAAATAATTCTGAACCGCGGTATTGATCCGGAACAGGAAAATTCAACAAGTGAAATTTTTAATCCGGACAATACTTAAAACTTAAAAATACCGTTAAACTGGAGACCCCGGAATTGCAGATCGCTTCCGGGGTCTTTGGCAATAAAACAAAAATGGCACGTAAACGTCGCATAAGCATCAGAAGAGTATTCATAGCCATAAGCGGCTTTTTTTTACTGATCGCCATGGTTTTCGGCATTCTCCTCATCACTGCCGCAAAGCCCCCCGTTTATGCCATCACGATCTGCCAGAATGAAATTAGCCGTGCCCGCGAGGTGGAAGCCGATAGATACGCCCCCCATCTCCTTGTCTCAGCCGAAAGTTCCTGCCAGCTTGCCATCAACGAATGGAAATACCAGAATGACAGGCTGTTCTTTGTCAGGGATTATGACCATATGATCGGCCTGGCAACAGAAGCCACCAGCCTGGCCCGTGAAGCCGTGGAACTGGCCCTGCATACAAAAGATTCGCTCGAATCGGACCTCAGCACAAAGCTTAAGACCGTCAGCCATAAAATCGACCATTTTGATGAATATTATGCCAATCTTCCCCTGAATGGCACAACCAGGCAGAATTTCACTTCGGCCAAGTTAAGGTATATGGAGTCGAAAGAGGCCTATGAACGGGGAGATTACAAACAGGTAGGTATAAACCTTGATGTGGCCAGCCAGCTGATCACCAAATCAGTGACCGAAGCGCACACCTTCCTTTCCGATTATTTTAAAAACCTTTCAAAATGGAAACGATGGGCAGATGAAACCGTGAAATGGTCGCGTGACAATAAAGCTTACGCCATCGTGGTGGATAAATTCGCTCATAAATGCTACCTCTATAAAGATGGAAAGATAAAAAAGGAATTTACGGCAGAACTCGGCCCCAATTGGATCGGCACCAAGCAATATAAAGGCGACAAAGCTACCCCTGAAGGAAAATACCATATCACGAAAAAGAAATCACGCCACCAGACAAAATACTACAAAGCATTGCTCATCAACTATCCTAACGACGAAGATAAAGCGAGGTATAATACAAATGTCAAAAATGGCACAATACCTAAAAGAGGCATTGGCAACCTCATCGAGATCCATGGGGATGGAGGCAAAGGAATAAACTGGACGGAGGGCTGCGTAGCGCTAACCAACAATGATATGGACAAGCTGTATGAAGCAGTGGGAGTCGGCACGCCGGTGACCATTGTCGGCTCATTGAAAAGTTTAAAGGAAATCAATGGAATTTAACCTATTTTTGGACTGAATTTCCTGATATCATGCAAAACATGACAGTACCTGAAGCAGATACAGAACGCAGAAGACCATCAATCGGGCATACTTTCTCCAAAGTTTTCCTGGTGCTGATCACGGCAGTAGTACTGTCCGTGCTTATTTCATGGCCTCTGGTGAATAATTTCAGCAAAATACAGGAATACGCTTTACGTTTTAAGCCAAAAGCTGAAATGAAAGCCACCGCTGCAAGGATCGGTGTGGGAAATTTAAAATCCTACTCAGAATCCCTGGATAAAGACCTGGCTGCGATTCAGAAAAAAATGGCAGTTTTTCTTCCAAAAGGCCCATACCTTATAATTAATACATCAGCTAACAATTTCAGGCTGATGAATGAAGACAAAGTCCTCCGCGACGGGATGTGCTCCACCGGAAGTTACACTGTATTGCAGGCCGGGGAAAAGAAACAGTGGATCTTTAAAACACCCCGCGGGATGTTCAAGATTTTAAATAAAGTGACAGACCCGGTCTGGAAAAAACCCGACTGGGCTTTCGTTGAAGAAGGCCTGCCAGTGCCGTCGGCCAACCATCCGTCAAGGTATGAATACGGCGTGCTCGGAGATTATTCAATGATACTTGGTGATGGTTACATGATCCACGGGACACTGTATAAACGATTCCTCGGGATGCCGGTAACCCACGGCTGTGTCAGAATGGGAGATGATGACCTGGAAGCAGTATTCAAAGCCCTGCCAATCGGCTCCAAAGTTTATATCTATTAATTTCTTGATATGAACCTTATTTAATTAGAGAATTAATAACCAGGAAATAAGTGACTATGGCGGGCAATAAAGGATTTTTCGGCACGATCGGGTCTTTCTTCAGATGGTTTGCGCGGAACCGGAGGATCCAGGTGATCTTTATCATCCTGGTCCTGTTTCTCCCTGTCTTCCTGATCATTTACGGCATCGTCATTCCGGTAAAAAACTACCAGCCATCCGGGATTGTAACCGCGCCCGGAGGACAGGCACTGGATTCTGCAGTTTCCGGTAACGTAAGCCTGGATGCAAATCAGGAGAGTGAAGTACTCCGGATCATCAGCAAAGAAAACGAAAGGGCTTTCCAGCGAACCAGGCTCTCTCTCGCTGAAAAAGATTCAATTTACATGGTGCTGAACATCCCCGATAGCATGCTGCTCCTCGAAATTAAAGGAGTTACAGTGAAGAAAGTCAAGATACCGGACATGGAGATCAGTAACCGCTTTGCACTGATTCCCCACGAAAATATGCTCCCCTGGATCTCAAAGCCTTTCATCCTGGAACGTGACCTCTCAACCATTCCAAAATCCCCGATCGTAGTCAAACAAGCACCCAAAGACACCATCGAAGCCGCCAGAATGTCAACCAAACCTGCACCTCCTGATTCCACGAATGTATTCTTTACCCTCTATTTCGACCGAAACCTGATCCTGGAAGTTGAACAGGCCGAACCGCTTGAAAAAGGAGAAACCGAAAAGGTGCTAACCTATCAGAAGATCAAGAGAAAAGAATCGACCCGATCTGTTTTTCAATTGCTCCGAAGCCCCCAGCAAGAAGACCAGCCAATGCTTATTAAGCTGGTAATCAGCGAGTCTGAAGCCAGGGCTATCTACCGGGCCGTACCGGTCAAAAGCCACCTGATCCTGAAACTATAGCAGGACTAAATCATTTTCTTTTTAAGATGCAGGTGCGGGTTTTAGAAAATTCCCTATTTTTAAAACCCATTTCAATTATTTTTTTAAATCAACGCGATAAATAACCTGCACCTTGTTCCGAATAGAATCTAAAATCGACATTCATTCTGCTGAATTTCAGCAAAATAAAGCGCAGTTCCTGCAGATCCTGAACGAATACCGTACCAGGCTCAGGGAAGTGAAGCACGGAGCGCCGCAAAAAGCCATCGAACGTCATAAACAGCGGGGAAAACTGCTGGCACGCGAACGCATAGACCTGCTTCTCGACCCGAACACGCCATTCCTGGAACTTTCTCCGCTGGCGGCCTTCGGCGAATACAACAATCAATTCCCATCCGCCGGGATCATCACGGGGATTGGGGTTATTGAAGGGCGGGAAGCGCTTATCATAGCCAACGATGCGACCATCAAGGGCGGAACCTACGTCAAGGAAACGATCACCAAGCATGTCAGGGCCCAGCAGGTGGCCATGGATAACCACCTGCCCTGCGTCTACCTGGTCGACTCCGGCGGGATCTTTCTCCCGGAACAGTCCAAGGTCTTTGCCGACCGGTTTCATTTCGGGCGGTTTTTCTACAACCAGGCCAGGCTCTCCGCCATGGGCGTTCCCCAGATCGCCTGCGTGATGGGATTCTGCACCGCCGGCGGCGCTTACGTTCCGGCCATGAGCGACGAAACCATCATTGTCAAGGAACAAGGGACGATCTATATCGGAGGCCCGCCTCTGGTGAAAGCCGCTACAGGAGAAGTTGTAAGCCCGGAAGACCTCGGCGGGGCCTATGTCCATACTTCCATCTCCGGCGTCGCCGATCACCTGGCAGAAAACGACCGCCACGCCATACAGATCATCCGAAATATCTTCCAGACCCTGGAGAAAAAAGAAAAACAAATCCTCAATGCAGCACCTATCGAGGAACCTTACTATGACCCGGAAGAATTATACGGCATAGCGCCCATCGATTTTAAAAAACCCGTCAACGCAAGGGAGATCATCGCACGGATCGTGGATGGCAGCCGCTTCCAGGAGTTCAAAACACGCTACGCCCCCACACTGATCACCGGCTTTGCCAACATCATGGGCTACCCGGTCGGGATCCTGGCCAATAACGGGGTGCTGTTTTCCGAATCTTCGCTGAAAGGCGCCCACTTTATCGAACTGTGCACCTCACGAAAGGTCCCGATCTTGTTCCTGCAGAACATCACCGGGTTTATCGTTGGAAAACAATACGAACACGGAGGCATCGCGAAAGACGGGGCAAAATTCGTCCATGCCGTGGCCAATGCCGAAGTGCCCAAATTCACGGTTGTGTTCGGCGGCTCCTTCGGCGCCGGCAATTACGCCATGGCAGGAAGAGGCTACGATCCCCGGCTGCTGTTCATGTGGCCCAATTCACGCATTTCCGTGATGGGCGGCGAACAGGCTTCCCACGTACTGATCCAGGTCAAGGAAGAACAGCTTAAAGCGGAAGGCAAGACCATGAACCCGGACGAAAGGGAAAAGCTGCGGGAAGAGATCCTGAAGAAATATGACGAAGAAGGCTCACCCTACTTCAGCACCTCAAGGCTCTGGGACGACGGCATCATCGATCCCGTTGATACAAGAAAATACATTGCCATGGGAATCGCAGCCTCACTGAACTGCAAGTTCCCGGATACGAAATATGGAGTGTTTAGAATGTAACCAACCCCCTCCCCATCCCCTCCCCCAAATGGGGGAGGGGTTAGGGGTGGGGGCACTAGACCAATGACTATGTACACAACTATAGAATTCGAAAAACAAGCCGATCTCGGGATCATCTGGCTGAACAGACCGGATATACACAATGCCTTTAATGAAGTGATGATCCAGGAGGTCATCGATTGCGTCGGGGCGGTCAATGAAATGGACGATATCCGGATCGTGATCCTCAGGGGGCGGGGAAAATCGTTTTGCGCCGGGGCCGACCTGAACTGGATGCGCGGGGTGGCCAATTATTCTTTTGAACAGAATTATAAGGAAAGTCTGAACCTGTCGAAATGTTTTTTCACGATCTACACCTGCAAGAAACCGACCATCGCGATCGTCCACGGCGCCGCGATCGGCGGGGCAAACGGGCTGCTGGCCTCCTGCGATTTCGCTTTCGCCGACGATAACACGACCTTCTCGCTTAGCGAGGTGAAGATCGGCGTGGTGCCGGCCTGCATCTCTCCTTACGTGACCAAACGGGTCGGAGAGTATGGCGCCAGGGAACTGATGCTCACAGGCCGCAGGATCAAAGGCAAAGAAGCGGAACATTTCAGGCTGGTCAACAAATCGCTGCCGGCTGAAGAGCTTGAGCAGCATGTAATGTCGGTCATAGAACTCCTGCGCACCAGCGGGCCCAAAGCCATGACTCAATGCAAAACATTGATCTATAATATTTGCAATATTGAAACGCTGGACCAGGCCAGGGAATCCACCGCCCGGATGATCGCGGAGATCAGGGCGTCGGAGGAAGGACAGGAAGGGATGGCCGCTTTTTTAGAGAAACGCAAACCGAAATGGATCTAACCTCACCCCCCTTCCCCCTCTCCACATTGGAGAGGGGGTTAGGGGGAGAGGTAAAAAGCTTTACTATGAAACTATTCACAAAGATACTTATCGCAAACCGGGGAGAGATCGCCGTGAGGGTGATCCGCGCGGTGCAGGACCTGGGGATCCGTGCTGTGGCCATCCATTCCGAAGCCGACACGGAAGCGCTCCATGTCAGGATGGCCGACGAAGCGTACGACCTCGGAGGAAACGACCTCGCTGAAACTTATCTCAATATTTCAAAGATCGTCGCCATTGCGAAGAACTGCGGCGCACAAGCCATCCACCCGGGTTACGGGTTCCTTTCGGAAAACGCGGCTTTCGTTAAAGCCTGCGACGAAGCGGGGGTTGTTTTCATCGGACCGAACGCCCGGGCCATGAAACTGATGGGCAACAAGATCGAATCCCGCATAGCCTTGAAAGATTCAGGCATACCCATGACGGCCGGCATCACCGGCGATGTGGAAACGCTGCTCAAAAGAGCCGGTGAGATCCCCCTGCCCATCATGATCAAAGCCGCGGCGGGCGGCGGTGGCAAAGGAATGCGCATCGTCCGTGACATCTCCAACCTGGCCGAACTGCTCGAAAGTACCAGCCGCGAAGCAAAATCGTATTTCGGCGATGGAACGATCTTCATCGAAAAATATATCGAAGATCCGCGGCATATTGAGATCCAGGTCCTTGGCGACAATTACGGGAACGTGATCCATCTTTTTGAAAGGGAATGCTCCATCCAGAGAAGGCACCAGAAGATCATCGAAGAATCGCCCTCTCCCACCCTTACCGATGAAGTCAGGGAACAAATGGGCGAAACGGCGGTAAGGATCGCGAAGACAATCGGCTACAACAACGCCGGAACCGTGGAATTCCTGGTCGATAAGGACCTGAAATTCTATTTTCTTGAAATGAACACCCGCGTCCAGGTCGAACATCCTGTTACTGAAATGGTTACCGGGATCGACATCGTCAAAGAACAAATCTATATCGCAGCGGGAAAAGAGCTTGATATAGAGCAATGGTCGGTCATTCAGAGCGGCCATGCCATCGAATGCCGTATCTATGCTGAAGATCCGGAGAATAATTTCCTGCCTTCCCCCGGCAACATGACCTATTACCTGGAGCCCGAAGGAGACGGCATCAGGCTCGATACCGGCATCTTCGAAGCGACCACGATCCATAGCTTTTACGATCCCCTGATCTGCAAGCTCATAACATGGGACGCCGACCGGGAATCCGCGCGGAACAAGATGATCAGGGCCCTGGATGAATTCATCATCCACGGGATCAGGACCAATATCGGTTACATGAAGCATCTTTTGAAACATGAGGCTTATATAAGTAACCAGATCTCAACAAAATACTGCGACGAGCATACCACCGACCTGGTAGCCGCCATGCAGGCCGATCAGCAGGCGATCCCCGCCCTTATCCCCGCTCTTGGTTTTTATCTGCATGATTTTCATTGTAAGAAAACCGGGACGGACGCTGACCGGCACAATATATGGAACTACATCAGCTACTGGCGCGATTTCATGGAACTCTCCGGGACCGTGGATAATAATCCGCTGAATTTTACCGTTGAAAAAAGCGCGAAAGAAACTTACCTCATTGCAGCACCCGATAGGCAGCACCAGGCAACGATCAGGTTCTGCGGCGAGGGTTACCTGGAAATGATCCTCAACGGGCAGCAGATGGAGTTCTATGTTTCCAGCGATGAAGACGGCACCGGCTATGTCAGTTACAAAGGGTTCATCTTCAAAGTAATGCGTAATGATGTCCTGTCCGGCAGCCAGGCTATCCTCGGCAGCCTGGACCACTCGGGAGGCAAAAGTGACGGCAAGATCATTTCCCCGATGCCCGGCAAGGTGATCAAGATCAACGTGGG
This sequence comes from uncultured Bacteroidales bacterium, assembly GCA_964447005.1. Classification (GTDB taxonomy): domain Bacteria; phylum Bacteroidota; class Bacteroidia; order Bacteroidales; family JAGOPY01; genus JAGOPY01. The sequence continues at coordinate 1,492 of CAYUQP010000055.1, read as the reverse complement.
TAAAGGGGATGAGGTGAAAAAAGGACAAACGCTCTTGATCGTGGAAGCCATGAAGATGGAAAACTATATCGCCGCCCCGTCGGATGGCATGGTGGAAGAGATCAACGTGAAGGTGGGCGACATGGTGAATTCGAGCATTAAACTTGTTGAATTAAAAGTATAATAATCTAACCTCAGTGAATCTCTGTGCAAGATCTCTGTGCATCTCTGTGTAATTTCCAGAAGGTCCACCGAGTTCCACTGAGATGTTCACAGAGATTCACAAAGAAATAATATGAGTTATGAACTTTGACCTTACTGAAGAACAAAACCTGATCCGCGAAACCGTTCGCGAGTTTGCCGAACGCGAGATCAAACCCGTTGCAAAAGAGCTTGATGAAAAAGCTGAATTTTCCCACGACCTGACCCGAAAAATGGGCGAGCTCGGCCTGTTCGGCATGTACCTTCCCGAGAAATACGGAGGGCAGGGGCTGGACTATTTATCGTATATCATTGCCGTGGAAGAAATTGCCAGGATCGACAGCTCACAGGCAGCCACGCTGGCAGCGCATAACTCGCTGGGAATAGGACCGCTGTATTATTACGGAACGGAGGAACAGAAGATGAAATACCTTCCCAAACTCTGCACCGGCGAAGCGCTCTGGGGCTTCGGGCTTACCGAACCCGACGCCGGCTCCGATTCCCGCGGCACCAAAACCAAAGCATTCGTGGAGAACGGCCAGTGGGTCATTAACGGGTCCAAAATATTCATCACCAACGGCTCCGCTGATATATCCGTCGGCTCGACCGTGCAGACCGTCACAGGCGAAAAAGACGGCAGGAAGGAATATACCTGTATCATTGTCGACAAGGACACGCCCGGTTTCACCCGCCGCAGCATGCACGGCAAGATGCTCTGGCGCGCTTCCGATACGGCAGAACTATTTTTCGACGACTGCCGCGTCCCGGAAGAGAACCTGCTCGGAAAGGTCGGCGAAGGCTCGCACATCATGCTCAGCACCCTCGACAGCGGCCGGCTTTCCATCGCCGCCATGGGGCTTGGCCTGGCACAGGGCGCTTTTGAGCTTGCCATGAGCTATGCCAAGGAGCGCAAGCAGTTCGGTCAGCCCATCGTTAAATTCCAGGTGACCGCCTTCAAACTGGCCGATATGGCTACCAAGATCGAGCTGGCCCGCAACCTGCTCTACAAAGCCTGCTGGCTGAAAGACAACGGCAAGTCCTTCATGAAGGAAGCCGCCATGTCGAAGCTCTACTGCTCCGAGATCGCCCGCGAAGTGGCCGACGAAGCCGTCCAGATCCACGGCGGCTACGGGCTGATGAAAGACTACGACGTCGAACGCCATTACCGCGACCAGCGGCTGCTCCAGATCGGAGAAGGAACAAGCGAGATCCAGCGGCTGGTGATTTCACGCTACATCGGCTGCTAAGGCAGCAAACTCCAAATTCCAAGCACCAAATTCCAAACAAATTCCAAGCACCAAGCACCAAATTC
>CAYUQP010000054.1:3732-19064 GCA_964447005.1 uncultured Bacteroidales bacterium | reverse complement strand
GGGTGCAACCCGGGGCGCCCAATCCCCCAATCCCCATATCCCCGCCCCCCTCCCCTGGCCCCTCCCCATGTATGCACTCATGTTCCATCGCCATCATCACGTCGGGGAGGGGAAATCGGTTCCGTCTGCCATCCTTCTCTACCAATATTGGACTCCGCTGGAGTCCGGAAATGCTCAATGCTCAATGCGAAATGCTCAATGCAAAATGAATTGTCGAAGCAGCTTTCAAAGGCAGGAAAATACTGATGCACTGACCCGGAATGTGGTATGTGGTATTTGGTATGTGCTAATTATTAAGGAAATAGGTTATTCTTATCCTGAATAACATAATAATTATTATATATCACATATTACATCCGTAACAATCAATTTCTTTTTACCCATTTAATATTAAACGGAACGCCTTCCTGCCTGCACCGGATAATATAACAGCCCGGGGAGATGCCTGCCAGGGACAGGGAACCTGTGTTGGTTTCACTGAGCAGCAAGTTACCACGAAAATCGAAAAGCTGGATTTCATCAAATTCTTCACTTCCGTTTTTTGTCTCCAGGAAAATTCGATCGCCCTGCTTTATTAATCTGAGCTCTGCATCAGCTTTATCAATTTCCACGGTTCCGGTCTGTGATGGCAATACGGCCTCGTAGAGAAAGCCGCCAAGGCCTGAGGAGCCTTCTTCGGTGACGTAAACCCTGTTCTGGCTGATGAAATCAATGGCTTCCACCTGGCCTGGAAGCGAGTTGAAAAGATAAGTGGTCATCGTCCCGGCAAAAATGTTGTTTCCCAGGTACTGGGTGAATGAAAGCAGCCGGGAAGCGGTCAGCAGGAGCACCTCCCCTGTTTGATGGTTGATGACCGCCGAAGTGACCCGGGCTTCATTGTTCGTCGATCCAAGGTAGATAGAATCGACCAGCCTGGCGGTATAACTGCCGGGCTGCGCCGGAAGAATATACTGCTTGCAGTATCCGTTCTGCGGGGTGCTCCGGTTTTTGGTGAAGAGAAGGAGCGAGTCGTCCTTCCAGGCCAGCGCCTCGATATCAAAATTCCGGTTGGTCTGCGGAGGCGGAAAGGCCGTCTGGTCTACAAAAACAAAATGAATGGTTTCGGCCTGGGTGAAATCTCCGGCAACCAGGTCAGGATTGGAAATAATATGTATGGCAAGATCCTGCCGGTCATTATCATTATTTCCCGCGTCATCGATATAAATATTCTTCCCGTCATCCACTGCAAGATCCTCCCAGTCAATGTTCTCAACATTGGTAACGGTTAATGTGCGGATCAGGTTCCCGGTCGTATCAAAACAATACAATTCATTTGCATTACCGGAATCATTATGAGACCACAAGCTGTTCGGCGCTGTTACTACAAGCCCTGAGCTTTCTTTAATTGCCTGGGGAAGCCTTACGATCGGGCGCAAACCAATGGTCTGGCCATGAACTGACTGATAATCATTATTGAGAATGAGAAATACAATCATCAGTGAAATAAGCCCTGGTACAAAGAAATGTTTTGGCATAAAAGCGATTTTTGGCATGAATAAATCCGGTGCGAAGATAAGGTAGCAGGGTTTGCCGGATTAGTTTTCTCCTATGAATTTTAACATTTTTTTAACATCAAAATCACTACAAAGCAAAGGGCAGGTTCCCAAAAATTAAAAATATTACACTACAATTCTATTTTTATGATTTGTTATTCAATCCTTTATAATCTCATTTCACACTACATTAAGATAATCGTCAAAACCCGTGCCGAACATTGACACTATTTTTTCATATGAAAACATGTTTAGCTTTGTAGTGCATGTTAAAAAAAATAAGCCATGTTTGCATTCAAACAATCCAGGAAATCGATCGAGTTAATTGAACGGTTCCTGAATACGGTTGACCAGGGCGGCCTGATCTTTAAAGAAGGTGTTAAGAATTACCTGCAGGGCAACAAAGATAGTTTTCTTGATAATCTGAAGACCCTTTCCACCCTTGAAACGGATGCCGATATCATCAAACGCAAACTCGAAAACATTTTATATACCCAGTCGCTGATGCCTCAGCTGAGGGGAGATATCCTCAAACTGCTCGAAAGCCTTGACACGATCCTCGACAACGCAAAGTCGAACCTGTACCAGTTTGATGTCGAGATGCCTTATATACCTACTGAGATACACGCCGACCTGATCAAGCTGACCGAACTGTCAGGCTCGGCTATCGAATCAGTCATTCCTGCTGCTAAAGCTTATTTCCGTAATCCTGAGACGGTAAAAGAGAGTCTGCACCGGGTCTATTTATTTGAAAAAGAAGCCGATAAGCTGGCCGATGCCATTAAAAGGAAAGTTTTTCATGAAATGAACAACCTTAAGCTGAGCGAAAAATTTCATCTCAGGTATTTCACCTTACATATAGAGAACCTTTCCGATCATGCCCAGAAGGCAGCGGATCTCCTTTCCATCATGGCAATAAAAAGAACGATATAAAGGATCAGGCATACAAGCATGACATTCCTGATATTCATAACCAGCGGTCTCTTCCTGGGCTGGTCCCTGGGAGCCAACGATGCGGCCAACGTGTTCGGCACCGCGGTGGGCTCCAAGATGCTCAGTTTCAGGAGAGCTGCCTTCATTGCCAGCATTTTCGTGGTGCTTGGTGCGGTGTTCCAGGGCCGTGGAGCGGCTGACACGCTGAATGAACTCGGCGCGGTGGATGCTCTTGGTGGCGCCTTTACCGTAGCACTCTGCTCCGCGGTCATTGTTTTTGCCATGACCCGCAAAAGCCTTCCTGTTTCGACCAGCCAGGCCATTGTCGGGGCAATCATGGGATGGAGCTACTTCACGGGAAACCCTGTTGATTATAAAGTGCTGCTCAAGATCGTCGGCACATGGATCAGCGGGCCTGTGCTGGGAATGCTGTTCGCTTCCGGGCTGTTTATCCTGATGCGGTGGATGCTGAGAAAATCGAGCATTCATATCATCATGCTCGACCAGGTGATCCGTATCAGCCTTATCCTGTCCGGGGCATTTGGAGCTTATAGCCTGGGCGCCAATAATATAGCCAATGTTATGGGCGTATTCGTTAACTCGGCACCGGATATCTTCCTGGATTTCGGCATTTTTACCATCGATGGCGTCCAGATCCTGTTCCTGCTGGGCGGACTGGCCATTGCCATCGGCATTTTCACTTACAGCGAACGGGTCATGAATACCGTGGGCAACGGGATCCTGGCGCTGACTCCCGAGGCCGCCATCGTGGTGGTTCTTGCCCATTCCCTTGTGCTGTTCATTTTTTCTTCGCAATCCCTTTCAAACTTCTTGGTATCGGTCGGGTTGCCGCCCATCCCGCTGGTGCCGGTTTCCAGCACCCAGGTCGTGATCGGGGCCGTGCTGGGCATCGGGCTGGTGAAGGGAGTGAGGGAAATAAAGTTCAAAGCCCTGGGCGGTGTATTCGTGGGTTGGATCCTCACCCCGGTGGTGGCGGGAGTTTTAACCTATTTTGCCTTGTTTATCGTGCAAAATGTATTTGATATCCGGGTTTCACTTAATAGAATCGTTGATTCTTCAACTGCTGTTGGAAATACCGGCCTGGATGATTCGCTTTCAAAGATAAACATGGTTCTGCCCGGTATCCTGATTGTTACGCTGGGCTTGTTCCTGGTTATTGTCCTGCTCTATATCCGGCAGCAACGATTACGGATGAAGGCGGAAAATGAGCTCCTGGCCGAACAAAACCAGTCCTATGCTTCGCAAAAAACACTGAACGAACTGGAAATCAAAGCTATCCAGAATGAAAACGAACTGCTTAACAGCAAACTGGAGGCACGGCAACGCGAGCTGACCAACCTGGCGCTGAATATTGCCGAACAGCGATCCTTCTACGCTGACCTGGCGGCACAGGTCGATGAGGCCATCAACACCGGCGATAATGATGAGAAGAAGCAGAAATTGAATGACCTGGCCATGCTTCTCAGGCAAAAAATGACTTTTTCAAAGGAAACTGCAGAGTTGTACGGAAAGATCGAATTGCTGCAAAAGGATTTCCAGATGAAGCTGGAGAATGATTTCCCGGGACTGACCGAACAGGAAAAGCGGCTTGCGACCTTATTGAGGCTGAACCTTTCGAACAAGGAAATTGCTTCGTTGATGAACATCACCCCTAAGAGTGTTGAAATAGCAAGGTACCGGCTGAAAAAGAAGCTCAACCTCCCGCAGGGCAAGAACCTGAGTCAATACCTCACGAATGTTTAACCCAACATATGATTCTGATAAATTTTACATAATACAATTTAATTATCTAACTAAAATCAAAAAAATTATGAGAAGAATGAGAGTTATTATGGTCATGGTCCTCAGCATGTTTTGCCTGGCTTCCATGGCCCAGACAAGGATGGTTACCGGCAAGGTAACTTCGTCCGAAGGAGGCACTGCGGTCAGCCAGGCCACGGTACGCCTCAAAGGTGCGGTCGCAGTGAGCCAGACCAGAGAAGACGGAACATTTTCCATTGAGGTGGTGGCCAATTCCAGCGACATCCTGGTATTTTCCCATCCCGACTTTGATGAAGTTGAAATTTTCCTGGATGGTAAAAAAGAAGTGAACGTGACCTTGACCAGCAATGTCCGTTACAACCAGTATGGCGTGAAAGTGAACCGCAGGCCTTTGTTCACGGAAGAGCGCAATGGTATCCTGGTTTTTGAAAGCAAGGATGAAAAATACAAGGCATGGTTCGACGTACGTGTCCAGGCTGACGGCCAGGTATTTTTCGGCGACACCTATAATGAGATCGGCAACGGACTTTCGATGCGCCGCGCACGGTTTGCCGTCAAAACAGAATTCCTGAACCACTGGTATGCCGAATTCGACATGGACATTGCCAATTCGGAACTGGAACTTAAAGACGCATACCTGCAGTATACCTTCACTAAGGGCCCATACATGAGGTTTGGAAACTTCAAAGAATATTATTCGATGGAGTCGACTACCACGTCCCGCTACCTGACTTTCATAGAACGCCCGATGTCGGTGAACATCTTTGCCCCGTCAAGGCATATCGGATTCGGCATGTCTTACCGCTACAAATGGTTGCTGGGTTTTGGAGGCGTTTTCTTCCAGGCTGTTGATGATCTTGAAGAAAGAACCTTCTCAAAAGACAATAACAAGGATTATGGCATGGACGAAGGATACTCGCTGACCGGAAAACTGGTATTCATGCCATTTTATGATAAAAATGACAAAGGTATCCATGTTGGTGTGGCCGGTTCCTACCGCACGCCGAAGACCGATGCGGAAGTTCCCGGAACGATCAGGTATTCAACCCGTTCCCTATCCAATATCAATCGTAAGAAGTACATCGACACCGACCTGATCGGGAATCTTGATCATGCGACGCTCGGTGGTTTTGAACTGGCCGGTTACTATAAGAACTTCAGGGTGCAGGGCGAATACCTGTGGAGCGGCGTTCATCGCAAAGAAGGGCTGGAAACCCTTAAGTATGACGGCTGGTATGCTTTCGCGAGTGTGCTGGTCTTCGGCGGGAAATATAATTACGATACCGGTGACGGCGAATTCACCCAGGTTGGCAGAGGTAAGAAATGGGGCGATATTGAGCTGGCAGTGCGCTATGATTACCTGAACATGAACAATTTCGACCAGATTGTCATCGGCGGGGCTGGTGAAGGTTACACCTTCGGTATTAATTATTACGCCAATAACAACGTGAAGATCATGCTCAATTATTCGTACCTGAACCATGACCGTTATGCCAACGGCAAAAATACGCTTTACATCGGGTATGACATGAACGGCGAACTGACCAAAGACCCGAGGCAGGTTGCCGATGGAGCTGGAAAAGCCGGGGAAGATTATCACCAGATCGGGATCAGGTTTGAAGTAGATTTTTAAGATTAATTACATAAACACATGATAAAAATGAAAACAGTAAAATTATTGATGCTTTTCGCCTTCATGGGCTTATTTATGGTAAGTTGCGTGGAAGATGAGATTTTCGAAGGCCCTCCCGTGGTCAGCGAATTGACGATAAACCCTGCCGCTCCTTCGGAGAACCAGGCAGTTGCCGTGAGTGTTAAAGTCACCGACCTGAACGGTGTTAAAACAGTTACCTTATATTACAAAGCAGGTGCGGGAGATTTTATTTCGGCAGTCATGACCGCCGGGGCAAATAACACGTATACCGCGCAGATTCCCGGGCAGGCTTCTGACGTCACGGTGAATTATTACGTGGCGGCAGAAAATGTTTCCGGGGATATCGCTTTATATCCCAATGGAGCTCCCACTAATACAGCAGCCTACACTGTTGGCGCTCCCCTGATCGTCATGAACGAAGCATATTCCAGGGGTATCCCGGAAGATCCGGACTGGGTTGAGATTTACAATGCCTCAGAAGTGCCGGTAGATATCAGCGGATACAAGATCTACGATGCCGGCGGACAGAGCGGCTCCAAGCCTAAAAAGGAAGTCCCGGCGGGTACTTCGATCGCCGCAAAAGGATTCTACGTCATTGTTGTCGATGATGCGGAAGAAAGCGGTTTCGGCCTTTCCAGCGGTGGGGATGAAGTATGGTTCGAGAATGCAGCCGGCAATGTGATCGATAACGTGGCCATCCCGGCCATGGACGTTACGCAGTCGTACGGACGCAATCCGGATGGGGGCCCGAACTGGGAACTGCTGAATACGATCACCAAAGGTTCGGCTAACAGCAGTGCGATGCCGGATCCTATCATACTCATCAACGAACTGAACAGCCGCGGGACCGAGACTGATCCCGACTGGGTGGAGTTTTACAATGATTCACCGTTTGACGCCGATATCAGTGGTTACAAGATCTATGACAGCGGCGGACAGAGCGGTTCCAAGCCCAAGAAAGAAGTCCCCGCCGGCACGACGATCCCTGCCAAAGGATTTTTCTGGATGGTAGTGGACGACGCGGCTGAGAGCGGCTTCGGCCTTTCCAGCGGCGGTGAAGAGATCTGGCTCGAGAATTCAGCCGGCACAATCCTCGATAATATCGCCTTCCCGGCGCTGGAGGAAGGAACTTCTTACGGCCGTTACCCGGATGGCAGCGATACCTGGCAAATCCTGTACGTCCTGACGCCGGGCGCAGCCAACGACAACACCATTCCACCTCCACAGGGTGCAGCCCTGATGAATGAATTGTATTCACGCGGCGTGGAAACTGATCCCGACTGGATCGAGATCTTCAACCCGTCGACATCGGAAGTTGACATCAGCGGGTACAAGATCTACGACAGCGGCGGACAGAGCGGCTCCAAGCCCAAGAAAGAATTCCCCGCGGGAACGGTGATCCCGGCAGGGGGTTTCTATGTGATCGTAACCGATGACACCGAAGAAAGCGGTTTCGGATTGTCGAGCGGCGGTGAAACGGTGTGGTTCGAAAACATGGCCGGAACGATCATCGACAGCATTGCTTTCCCGGCAATGGAAGTTACCCAGAGTTACGGCCGCTATCCGGACGGCTCCGAGAACTGGCAGTTGCTCAACACCATTACAAAGGGAGCAGCTAACAGCAACGTTACGCCCAGCTACCTCTGGATGAACGAGATCTATTCACGTGGCGTCGAGACCGATCCCGACTGGGTGGAGATTTATAATGGCTCCGCAGCGGATATCGACATCAGCGGGTTCAAGATCTATGACAGTGGCGGACAGGCCGGCACCAAGCCCAAGAAAGAATTCCCGGCCGGGACCGTTGTCCCTGCCATGGGATTCTTTGTCATTGTCACCGATGACACCGATGAGAGCGGCTTCGGCTTATCCAGCGGCGGCGAGGAAGTCTGGCTCGAAGACGCTGCCGGCAATATCGTCGACGACATCGTATTCCCGGCCATGGAAACAACGCAATCATACGGAAGGCTGCCCGACGGCTCGGCAAACCTGACACTGATGAATACCATCACCAGGGGTGCGACCAATCAACCAAAATAACACAGAACAACAAAAACATATATGTCAAAAGAAAACTTAGAAATCGGCCAGGTCTCAAAGCCACGTTTTGAGTTCAGGTCGTTCGGGCAGAACTTCGATGCGGCCCATTTCCGCATGGCACGCCTTTCGGCGCCGGTACCTGAAAAGGTCTGGGAGCGCCATTCCGATGAGATCTACATCATGTCGCGGACCAATGACATCAACAACACCAAGATCCGTGACGGAAAGATGGATATCAAGACCTATGTGCAGACCGTCGACGGGCTGGAGCAATGGAACCCGCTCATGAAAGGCGAATTCCCGATGAAGGTTTCCGTTCTGAAAGAGGAAGTCTTCCCTGCGTTCCAGGTCGTCGTGCCGGCACTGGACAAAGAGGTGTACACTTACGAAGAATTCCTGGAAATCATCCGCAAACATCCTGATCTGCAGGCGGTACGCGTCCACAAGCAGCGCTTCGGCTACATGGTGAACGATACCATCTGCGAGTACGGAGTGGTGCTGATCAACGGCGCCAGGCTGGTGACGGTCAATTCGGAATCCACGGAGGTTGAGGATATCAGGAAGACTATTTCGGATCTCAAACTGGATGGCGTGGAAAATATCAATTACCTCCAGGCTATTAAACGGGTGACCGGCATGATCGATAAACCATTTGCTAACGAATAAAATCACATCATGGCACAGGAAATAGAACGTAAATTTCTGGTAAAGGGTGATTTCAAGCCTTTTGCCTATAAGCAGACACGCATCACCCAGGGATACATTTCCTCGGTCCCGGAGCGGACGGTGCGGGTGCGTTTAAAAGGTGAAAAAGGTTTCATCACGATAAAAGGGATCGGCAACGCATCCGGCGCCACCCGCTACGAATGGGAAAAAGAGATCCCGGTAGCCGAGGTGCAGGAGCTGTTGCAGATCTGTGAACCGGGTGTGATCGACAAAACCCGCTACCAGGTAAAAGCCGGCCCTCATACCTATGAGGTCGATGAATTCTACGGGGAGAATGAAGGGTTGGTTGTTGCCGAGATCGAACTGGCCTCGGAAGATGAGACCTTTGAAAAACCATCATGGCTGGGTGAGGAAGTCACAGGCGATGTGCGTTATTTCAACGCCATGCTCATGAAAACTCCTTACACGAAGTGGTAATCCTTTAAAATTATGGCTGATAATCAGGATTATATATTAAAAGATAAAGCAGGAAACGGTTTCGATCCCCTGGATATGAACAATTACCGGGTGGAGAAGCTCCCGAAACGGAGCCGGTCCGATCTTGAGCGGTACCTGGCTTATGCCGGGCCGCCGCTGGCCTTGATCGCCTTTATCCTGCTGGGCTTTGTCATAAAACTTCCGTTTCTGGAAAATATTGAGCTTGGAGGGCTTATGGAAGAGTCCGCTAAAAAGGCTTTCAATAAGATCGGACCGGAGGCTTTCATCCGCAGCAATTACATGATGCTTGCCATTTTTGTTGCAACCATCATCCTGTGGATGACCGAAGCCCTGCCCAATTATCTTACCTCGCTGATCCTGATTATCAGCCTTGTACTCACCGGCGTGCTTTCCGAGAAAGAAGCCTACGCGCAGTTGGGCCACCCGGTGATGTGGCTCAACATCATGTCGTTCGTGCTGGCGAGCATGCTGGTAAAGACCGGGGTGGCCAAACGGTTTGCCCTCTGGTTCATCCTGAGGTTCGGGAAAAATGCCTCACACATCTTTCTCAGTTTTATTGTGATCAACACCATTTTATCGGCGTTCATTTCCGCCACTACGGCCAAAGCGGCTATCCTGCTGCCGATCTTCATGGTCATCGCGGCCATTTACGGGGCCCGCAGCGGCGACGGGAAGAACAATTTCGGGAGGAGCATCGTGCTGCAGAACCTGCTGAACATCAACATCGGGGCGGCGGCCTTCATGACCGGATCAGGGGCCAACCTCCTTGCTGTTGCCATTATCGGCGGGGCCATCGGCGGGACGATCTACTTTTCGGACTGGATGATCGCCATGTTCCCGATCGTGATCGTGATCATGTTCATAGGATATATTCTGGCATTGAAAGTCTTTTTCCCGCTGGATGAAAAAGAAAGATACCCGCAGATCGCCGGGGGGATGGACCGCCTGAGGCTGGAGCTGCAAAACATGGGGAAACTGGATATCCAGGAAGTTAAGTCCATTATCATTTTTGTGCTCATTTTAGGTTTCTGGGCCACCGACCGGCTGCATGGTATCAGTCCCACGGCCGTGGCATTCCTGGGCGCCATCGTTTCACTGCTTCCCGGTATCGGCATCGTGAAATGGAATGATGTGGACATCCCCTGGCACCTGATGCTGTTCTCCGCCGGGGCTTACACCCTGGGCGCCGGTTTGTCGGTCACCGACCTGCCTTCCATCAGCGTGAACGCGTTTTTCGACCACCTGGGCATCGGGCAGGACACCCATTTCTGGGTGCTCTACCTGTTACTTACCGGGGTTATGATCTTCAGCGCGCTGATCTTCCAGTCGAAGACCATGCGGGCCATGATCTTCATCCCGATCGCCATCGGGGTCGCCAACCGCTTCGGGTACCCGGTCATCAGCCTGGCGCTGCCCGTTGCCTTCATGATCGAGCACGTGTACGTCCTGCCTTTCAACAGCAAGCCGGCAGCCCTGCTTTATGAAACGGACATGTACACCTATACCAATACCTTTAAGTTCGGTTTCACCATCATGGTGATCGGCTGGGTACTGAACATCATCGCCGGGGAAACCTGGTTCCGCTATCTGGGAATCACGCCGGAGGGAGTCTTCGGGATTTTCTGATTAAAAAAAACAGTAAAAAACAAGCGCCGGGTAATGATCGAAGAGGTTGTAAAAATTCATGATAAATTCTCACTAGAGATCAAACTCGGTTTCATTGCCCGAAAAAAGAAGAAAATAAGCAATTTCGCCTGCAACACATGGATTTTTATCCCTAACAGCCTTGATATCAATACCGCCACCTATACAAAAAATGATTTTTATCGTGATATCAAATCCAACATCAGGCTTATAACGCCCGTTTTTCTGCTGCGCGATATTGCAATAAGGGATCAGGCCCCGTTCAACGTTCTTGAGCAGTCTTTCACCGGGCTCGCGTCCACGCCCACACGGACCAGGACAGCAGCGTACGAGTACCAGATCAGGATGTTCCTTTCGATCTTAAAAAGCGCCCTGCGCAACGAGATCACACATATTGCGGGGAACAAGATCCCGGATGATCTCAATTTCCTGATCGGAACCTATATCGACAGCATTGATAAGATCACCGGCCATTACCGGTCATTGCGAAGGATCATCAACGCCCCGACAGTAACCGGGCAAATGCTCAATTACTACTTTTTCGGTGATGAATTCATGTCAAATCTTGTCGAGCAGCACACTTTCAGGATGATCAGCGCGCTGGAAAAGAGCGGACGGGCAACGGATGAAATGCGGCGGCAACTGATGGGGATCATCCGCAAAGAGATTGATTACAAGAAAGAAAACAATTACCCTGTGGTCGACAGAGAAAGCCCCGATCTCAACCGGGAACTGATCAGCCGCCTCGGGTTACTTAAGAAATACGCGGAAAACGAGCTGTTTCTGAACGCCGACAAGAAAAAGGACGGGGCCATCGCGGAGCAGGTCTATTACAGCCTGGCTGCCGGCCTTTCGATGATTTTTGCCACCGTGATCGCCTTTTCCTTTCAGCAGCATTACGGCAATCTCACCATGCCGCTTTTCGTGGCCCTGGTGGTCAGCTATATGCTGAAAGACCGCATCAAGGAGCTCAGCCGGTATTATTTTGCCCATAAGCTAGGGCGGAGGTATTTCGACCGTAAAACAAAGATCACACTGAATGACCAGGAAATTGGCAGTAGTAAGGAAGCGATGGACTTCATCCCTGAGAACAAAGTGTCATACGAGGTCATGCAAATGCGCGCGCGATCGGCCATACTGGAGGCGGATAACCGGAGCAACATGGAAAAGGTCATTTTATACCGGAAGCTGGTCCGGCTCGACCGCGGCAATCTGGATAAGAGCAGCCGTTTTGCCACTGCGGGGATGAACGAAATTATCCGCATGAATTTTTCAGGTTTTATCGCAAAGATGGATAATCCCATGGTGCCGTTATTTGTTCCGGCTGAAGAAGATGGATTCGAGATCATTAAAGGAGAAAAGATCTATTACCTGAACCTGGTCATGCAGCTGAAAAGCGAGGAACAACTGGAATACCAACGGTACCGCATTGCATTGAACCGCAAAGGGATCAGGGGTATTGAGCGTTTTGACCGGTGATCCCGTAAATTGAAAAAACCGGGAACGATTCGCATCGCCCCCGGCTGAAAAACTAGTACTGCTAATATATAGATTTACCTGGCTTATCGGGTGATCACCAGCTTGCCGGTCTTAACCTGGTTCCCGGTGGTGAGTTTGAAGATATAAATCCCGGCCGGCAGGCTTTCAACGGAGAAAGTCTGCATGTGCTCGCCTGTGGGAAAAACTCCGTTGACAGGTTCTGCGACCTTCTCCCCTGTCGGAGAGAAGATTTCAAGCCTTACCAGGCCGGGATTTGGTGTGAAAAACAACGTATTTACCGGGCCTGCTGTTGCAGGATTCGGATAAATGACCAGGTTATTTTCTTTGATTACTTTTTCAGGAACAGCTGCATAACAATCCCAATCGAACGCACCGATAAAGTTGCCACCCGACCCGGCTCCCACGCAGGGAGAATACTTTTCCAACGTATAGATGTAATCCTCCGGGAAGCAGAAAACAGGATCCGCATCGATATTATTCTCAGCATAATTGATATAAGTATGCGCACCGGGACCCATGCCATCCAGGCCATACATGATATCATTATACTGAAAATCAATATGGTTATTTTCAGAACTCAGGCTGATCTCCTGGCCGGTGGTTTCAGAGCAGGTGTTGCCATAAATGATATTATTAATAAAATAGACCGTATCGCCCGAAGAATGGTAAATATCCAATCCCCCTCCGAATCCGCCGGCATCATTTCCGGTAATGGTATTGTTTATGAAGGTTGGATAGCAGTAATCATAAACCAGAATTGCACCTCCGTCGGTTGAAGCGTGATTGCCATAAAAAAGGCAGTATTCGATGACAGGGCTGGCACTTGCAAAGCAGGCTATCGCCCCGCCATATTTTGCTTTATTATTGTAGAATGTGCAATGGCTGATCAAAGGATTTGCGTTTTTAATCCACATCGCTCCGCCAGAGGGCGCAATAAATTTCTCCACCTGGTTATCGCGGAAGGTACAGTGATCAAAAAGGATATTGCTGAATCCATCGATATAGAATGCCCCTCCTGAATTGTAGGGAACATTATCAATGCTGTAACCAAATTCAAATGTGCAATATCCGAACTTTGACTGCCTTTCATCCTGTGTATAGTCGTAAGTGATGCTATTCCAACGCTGTAATGGGTTCGAAGATGTAAACAATATGTCATTCCCTTCCGTTCCCTGGGCCAGCACCCTGCCATCCACCTTGATTTTATACGGCCCTCGTATGGCTACCTTCACCCCGGGCTCAATGTTAAGAGTATGTCCTTCCGGAATGATCAGGTCGTTGTCGATGAAATAAGGGTGTTGTGCCAGCGTCCAATCGGTATGATCGCTCATCCCGCCGCCGATGGTGTCGCATTGCACGAAACAGCAGTTCTTTGTATTTTTGAAAACCAGGCTTGCGGTTTCCACGTTGAAGTATCCGCCGTTGTATCTTCCGTTCAGATTAAAAGTGTCCGTATGATAGGTCATGACCTCGACGTTATTGATCATTTTCCTAGCTTCCATGTCTTTCATGAAGGCATCAGCGATGATCTGCGCATCAGGAGATGACAGGGCAGCGCCATTTTTCGGCCTGTCATACGTCACATCGCAGAACCAGAATACGGGATCCGCGTTCATATAGCTGTGGCTGGTGTCGATCAGCCCCCGGATGAGTACTTCCCCGTTCAGTTCAAGCCGGTAGTCGATATCATAGTAATTGCACCAGTAATCGGTGCCGTTCTCAAAGCCCCAGTCGAGACCCATGATATCATTTCCCAGCGAGGCCAGCCCCTGCTTGATGACAAGCTGTTCGACCGGGATGTTCCTGGAAGTGAGTTGCAAATCGAGATTCAGGAAGCCGTGCATCTGTGGTATAAAATGCCCGAAAGCGGCGTTGGGGTCGGGATCAATATCATCATAATCCCGTGAGGCAGTATAATACCGCTGAGCGCCATGGCCATCTCCTGCGGGTTCCGGCCCGGTCCCGTCGGCATTCCAGCCGGCCATGCCCTGGTGTTCCGCGGCTAAACCCGTGTAGGGCAATCTGGGAAAGCCTTTTTCAATGCGCCCTGCCACGTCATAAAATAAGCCGTCACGGCCATTTCCTTCGAATTCAACCATATTGGTCAAATTGGCAATGATCCTGATCTCCTCATCCCCGACATCCTCAAGGAATGCCATACCGACCTCTTTGATACCCGGGCCGGCATCTTCAGCCCAGGCGCTGTCGGGAACGAAGTAGGAGGTTTCAAACCGCCAGGTCCCGGGGTGGAACACCTGGTCGAATGTGATCAGCCCTTGAATGATCGTCTCACCGTCGAGGACCAGCCAGAATGATTGTTCGTAGTAGAAGCTGTAAGGGAAGTTCTCGTAGATCACAAACCAGTCGATTCCTTCCACGTCATTGCCCAGGTCGCCAAGTCCCACTTTGTACTGTACCTGCTCCTTGACATATCCGTGATCGGCCAGTGCCTGCACAAAGAGCGGGAAGCCCTGGATGGCTCCCGTCAAATGTGCCGCGGCGGCGTTGGGATCGGGATCGATATCGTCATAATCCCTTGATGCGTTATAATAAGGCATGTTCAGGAACCCCGGAACGGGTATCTGGTGGCCCACTCCATACGGTTCCGGTCCGCTTCCGTCGGCATCCCATGACGCTACTCCTTCGTGATCACTAAGGCTGCCCATAAAAGGCAGCATCCAGGTTTCGTCAGACGGTTGTGCCATCGCAGCGGGCACTACCGCGAATTGAACGGCTGCTGCAAACAGGATTGCCAGACAGCCGGTTGTTGTAAGGGTAAATGTTTTTTTCATAGTGTGTATGTTTAAAAATTCCAAATTCCAAGAACCAAGCACCAAACAAATTCCAAATTCCAAGCACCAAATTCCAAACAAATTCAAAAATTCAAATCCAAAATGACTATTAATGACCATCAATGACCATCAATGACCATCAATGACCATCAATGACCATCGACTCTAATTTACGACGCCCCGAATCCTGATATGAATTAAATGTATAAACGCCGGGATTTTTGACATGAACGCCGGGATTTTTCGTATTATCGTTTCCCAACCTCACCCCCTTTACCCCCTGCCCCCTAT
>CAYUQP010000054.1:0-3632 GCA_964447005.1 uncultured Bacteroidales bacterium | reverse complement strand
GGATTTTTCGTATTATCGTTTCCCAACCTCACCCCCTTTACCCCCTGCCCCCTATGAGGGTGTCTCAAAAGTCGGGAATGGCTTTTAAATTAACATGGTGGGATTCAAACTCCAACGGGTAAACCCGTTGGTTCCAAGATAGTTGCGAATATTAAACCGACGGATTTACCCGTCGGAGTTCCGCAAAAAATGTTATTTATTGACTTTTGAGACAGCCTCCATGGGGTGAGGTTGGAACGTTGGAACCCTGAAACCTTGGAACAATCAAATTTTACCTTAGCTTTACATAATATTTCAAGACATGTCGCGGCGAAACATTAAACGATTTTCTTTCCGGTTTGAACTGGTGCTAATGGTCGGAGCCATTTTCCACTGGTTTTATTACCGGAGGTTCGTTGTGAAAGACCGCGGGAAAATACCTTCCGGCAAGCCGGTCATCTTTGCCGCCAACCACCAGAATGCCCTGATGGACGCCCTGGCGATCATTTTCGCGGCACGCCGGCAAATCGTCTTCATGGCACGGGCTGATATTTTCCGGCAAAAATTCACCGCCCGGCTCCTCCATTTTATCAAGATCCTGCCGGTTTACCGCATTCGCGACGGCTTCCATTCAGTCGAGCAGAATAAGGAAGTGTTTAAGGAAGTTATTGCCGTTTTGGAGAACAACAATCCCGTGGCCCTCTTTCCCGAAGGCAGCCACCTGGGAGAAAAACGCCTCCGCCCGTTTAAAAAGGGAGCCGCCCGGCTGGCTTTGCTGGCTGAAGAATCGTTCGGCGAAAAACAGGAGGTCCTGATCGTTCCGGTCGGCATCGACTATTCCGGCTACAAAAATGCAGGCTCCGACCTGCTGGTGATCTTCGGGGACCCGGTACCCGCCGGCGGATATAAGGAGCTCTATCTTCAAAATCCGCCACAGGCACTTATCCAATTGACGGATGACATTGAGGAAGGGATTAAAAAAGTTATCATCCACATCGATTCCGAAGAATATTACCCTACCATCCACGATGCAGTGGAAATGTATTACCCGCTGGAACTGAAAAAGCAACAATTGAGACTTTCTTTATGGAATAGGTTTAAGATTAAGAAAGAAATAACAGAAAAACTGGTCTCAAAAATTCAGGATAAAAAAAGGGAGCTCGATGAATTAAAGCAAATGCTTGATAGTTACCGGGATGAGCTGAAAAACCTGAACATCAGGGACCGGCAAATCACCAATTCCTTCAACAATCCGCTTTCGCTTTTCTTTGCATCTGTTTTTTCAATCCTAGCCCTGCCTCTCTTCCTTTACGGAACAGCCATGAACTCCCTCCCCATCGTCTTGCCGGACCGTTTAACAAAAAACCTCAAGGACCCTCATTTCACCAGCTCGGTGAGGTTTGGCGCCGGGCTGCCGCTTTTCTTTCTTTGGTATGTCCTGTTGTTTATCGTTTCTATCCTTGTTTTTAAAAATATATTAATAAGCCTGGCATTGCTTATTTCCCTGCCATTGACCGGACTCTTTGCATTCTATTATTACAAAAACTTTAAAAAGATGTTGGCAGATTTCAGGTGGATGAGAATTAAGTATGGTAATCGTGATATGTTTACAAAAATAACTGCCCTGAGGAATAAAATAATATCTACGGTTAATAATATGATTTCTACATAATACAGAGGGAGGCAATTAATCACAGTTTTATGAGAAGAAGATACATTTCATCATGCTTGATTTCAATCCTGGTCGTGTTCTCCCAAAACATCCACTCCCAGGAAGATTCAACATCCTGTTCCTCAAAAAAGAGGCTCCAGATCTCCGGACTGCCCGTTGTGGCATACGACGCTGACATGGGCTTCCAGTATGGCCTGGTGGGAAATCTGTTTTTAGTCGACAGCACGGTGGTCTCCCCTGAATACAAGCACGCGCTGAAGATCGAATGGTCGAGGTACACCAAGGGTTCCGGCGTCAACCAGGTATTTTACGATTCCAAACACCTGATCCCCGGTAATATTCGCGTTACGGCGGACATGAGCTACCTGACGGAGAAGGCCCTCGACTTTTACGGATACAACGGCTACCAGGCCGTTTATCAACCCGAATGGGAAGATGATGAAGATACGGCCTATATCACCCGCATGTTTTACCGCCATGAAAGAAACCTGTTCCGCTTCACCTGCGATTTCCAGGGACCGATCGTGAAAGACCGGCTGCTATGGCTTGCCGGCCTCGGGATCATGAACTTCAAAACGGGCACGGTGGATATCGACAGACTCAACAAAGGAAAAGATGAAGACAAGATACTGCCCGATACCATCACGCTGTATGACCAGTATGTCGACTGGGGCATCATTCCCGGTGAAGAAAAGGACGGGGGTAATGCGAACTTCTTCAAGGCGGGGCTCGTGTTCGACACGCGCGATAATGAGCCCAACCCGATGAAAGGCTTGTGGGACGAGGCTTTGCTGGTGTATTCGCCGGGATTTTTCTTCAACGACGGCAACTCCTTCCTGAAACTGATCCTGATGCACCGGCAGTACTTCACGATCGTGAAAAAGAAGGTGAATCTCTGTTACCGCCTGGCCTACCAGGGAACGATCGGGGGCCACACACCCTATTATTTCCAGCCTTACATGCTCAGCTCTTTTTCCTATGTGACAAAAACCGACGGACTTGGCGGCGCGAAGAACCTCCGCGGCATCCTGCGCAACCGTGTGGTCGGCGATGGCGTGGCCTGGGGAAATATCGAAGCCCGCTGGCGCATCGTCGATTTCGTCGTTGCAAAGCAAAATATCTACATCGGTCTGAACGGATTCTTCGACGCCGGAATGGTGGTGCAGGAAGTGGAGATCGAGGAGGACGGGATCGATCCTGCTGAAATGGATGACTACTTTGACTTCTCCTTTGATAAGGACATGCTCCATCCGAGTGCCGGCGCCGGCTTAAGGATCGGCTGGAACGAAAACTTCGTCGTTGCCGTGGATTACGGCTTTGCGCTGGATCAGAAAGACGGGCTGCGCGGGCTGTATATCGCCTTTGGGAATTTATTTTAAAGATCCGGGATTCCTCATTACGAGATACTTTCTCTTAGAAACAGAGGATGTTGCAAAAGTCTGCGCAGCCTGTTTTTTTTCATCGCCGACGACTAAAGCCGTCGGTTGATATTTTGTAACTAACTTGGAACCAACGGCTTTAGTCGTTGGTGTTCTGAACCAAACAAGCGTGTTCCGGACAAATTAGCGAACTTCTGCGAGAAAAAAGGCCAACGCGGCACTTAAAACAATTGCTAATGCCGGCACCAGCCAGTTCAGGACCTTCAGCAGCCATATCATCCTGACAAAGCTTTTGCGTTCGTTAATATGGGGAAAAGGCTCAGCCGGCACGGGCACTTCCAGGAAATCACACAGGGGTTTCCAGCCTTCCTTCACTTCATAAACCAGTAACCGGTCGGCCGGAACGGTCCTTTTCACCTCTTCGATCCATTCTTTGTACACTGCGATGGCCTTTTCCCGGTCTTCAAATACGCCCTGCAGGTTGCCTCTCCAGATAATTTCATCATGGATTTTTTTTACCACCGGCGGGAACCAGAACGGGAAAGCAGGCTGGATCGCCCAGATCGTTTCCTTCATGCTGTCGTACCATTTCTCAGGGTCGC
>CAYUQP010000053.1:0-24908 GCA_964447005.1 uncultured Bacteroidales bacterium | reverse complement strand
ATCGAGGGGAGAATAATGAATATAATGCTTGATGTTTAATGCGTAATGCGTAATGCGTAATGCATAATGAGATAATGCGTAATGGGTTAATTATTAATGGGGTAATTGTTGTGCTGACTGTCCAAGTGTCCAATTGTCCAATTGTCCAACTCCCGCTTCCCCGCTTCCCTGCCTCAATAGCACGCGGATTTACGCGGATGCGACGGATTTACGCGGATTTTGTTCCAAAGTTCCAAAGTTCCAGGGTTCCAAAGTTCCAGGGATCCAATTTCTGCTGACCGCCGACCGCCGACCGCTAACCACTGATGTCTAGCGCGTGAATAAAATCCGTAAACGTTTTGATCCTGTCCAGCTCCGCGGGTTGGAAAAGCATGTGGGTGCAATCGAAAATAGTCCTTGAGGCCAGCTTTTTTTCGTTCGCTGCGGCAAGCAAGGCTTGTTTCAATTCGGCCGGATTTCTGATCGCGCATTTCTGTTCCAGGTAACCATAATCGGGTTTTACAAAAGTCAGCAGGCTGGCAACATCGTAAAAGTCCCTGTCTTTTTTTCTCCGGATGGCGGCCCTGATCTTTGACGACAAGAGAATTCCCGGGGGAGAGGCAAGGATTGGCGTTACAATGCCAAAGCCAATCAGCGTCCTGATTTCCGGTGTATATTCATAATGATGTGGCTCCGCTTCGATCTTGATGAAGAACTTCGATTCTTTATGCTGGCTGATACCCAGCGTGTATTTTAGTTCCGGAAAATAATAAACCCGTCGAAAAGCCTTTAATGAAAGATATCGTTCCCGGTCTTCAATCCGGACTTCATATCCCAGGTTTTTCAGGTCCTTTTCAACGTTGTCGGTCAATTCTGTGAATTCATCCCTTTCAAGCCCGAAACAATCAAAATCCAGGTCTTCGGAAAACCGCCTGGTGTTATACAAATACCGTAGTGCAGTGCCACCCAGGAATGCGATCTTCCTGGAAAGCCTGGCGGTGAAAAGGGACTGGAGCATATGATGATGTAAATACTCTTTCACCATCTGATCATAAAACTGAGGTTTCTGCAACTCCGGAGGATACTGCCTGACGATTTCATGGAGCGAGATCATAAATGATATGTTTTTATAAGAAGATCTATTTTCTTTTCCAGCGATTTATTATTGAACCGCTCCAGGTACTGTTCCATCCTGTCCCAATCCACGTCAGACCCCAGAACGGTATCGTTGAACCTGATCTCTGAAATGTCGGGACCTGTTTTATAAAAATCATACAGGTATAATAAATCCAATATGGCTTTTTCGCGGTCGGCCATCATGAAACCCCTCCTGATCCCGCTGGCATTCATCTCCTTTATTTCATAGCCAAAAAAGTACCGCGGGTGGATGGAATAATATTTGAATGTCCTGTCCAGGGCCCGGAAGCTCATGGTCTTCTTTGTTGTGACGGAAACTGAATCGATCACGCTTTCGGGGATCAGCCCGTAAAAAGCCAGAGCTTCCTGGTGACTGATGTAGGAAGGCTGGTAGATCAGGTTGGCCACCAGGAACTGAAAACCGGGAGTGGTCGTGGTATCGCTGAAGCAGTACCATTTGTTCCGCAATTTAATGATATACCCCTTGTTCTGCCAGTGCAGCAGGTTGTCGCTGTTGAAACCGGGAAAAAGCAACCGGATATGATCCGTGGAGAATATCCCCTGGCTTGAAAGGGCTTCCTTGAACCGGATATAATTCAGGCTCATAACAGAACGTTTCTATTTATCCGCAAAAATATGGATAAAAAGAAACAAAAGCAAATTTTTTTTACAACCCCCGCTTCAATAGCACGCGGATAACGCGGATGCGACGGATTTTCACGGATTTTGTTTCAAAGTTCCAAAGTTCCAGGTTCCAAAGTTCCAGGTTCCAAAGTTCCAGGTTCCAAAGTTCCAATTCCTGCCGACCGCTGATCGCTGACCGCCGACCGCCGACCGCTGACCGTTCCCTCAGGTTTGAGGTCCGGATTGAAGATGAAACCGTATGGCTGACGCAGGGTCAGATGGCTGAACTGTTTAATTCTTCCAGGCAGAATATCAGTCTGCATATCAGTAATATCTTTAAAGAAAATGAATTGGAACAAGATTCAAGAGATTGTCTCAAAAGGTAAGATTTATCCAGGATTACTTCGTGTAGCTTCGTGCATTCTTCGTGTAGCTTCGTGTAAAAGAGACCGTTAAAAATTACACGAAGTTCCACGAAGGTTTTACGAAGTTCCACGAAGGACTTTTGAAACATCCTCTTTAAAAGGAAAAGATCAGGAAAATGAAACATAAGGTTGCATTATATAACCTTGATGTTATTATTTCCGTCGATTACAGAGTTAAATCTCAAAAGGGGGAAGCAATTTCGCACCTGGGCTAACAAAGTGCTGAAAGATTACCTGCTGGTGCGGAGGAGATGATCGGGAGGATTGGGTGAAGCAGGCGGTCAGCGGTCGGAAAAGAAACGGAGAAATGTATTAAAGAATGCCTTTTGTTAGCGTCGAATATTAAAGTTTCCCTATTGTCAATACCTTTGCAAGGGCCTCTTGAATATTTTCAAGATCATTGGAAGAAATTCTTCCGATTTTCTTTACAAATCTTTCTTCAGAAATTGAACGTACCTGAAAGCAATCAGCTGACGATAGTTTGGAAAGATTATTCATCGAATCGGGAAGAACTTTAACCATCCAGGGAGCTATGGCGTATCGATCATTCCAATCGGTCAAAGGAACAATGATTTTCAATGGAAGTTTACCCAATGAATTGTCATTTACAATTATGGAGGGTCTGGTTTTTTGTATTTCAGCACCAACAGTGGGATCAAGATTGATCAGCCAGATTTCACCTTGTTTCATAAAACTTTTCGCAATCTAAAACTGTAAATACTGTCAATTCCGGATTATCTTCATAATCTTTATAAAGTGCATCGGCAGCATTCTTCAAACGTTTTGCTGTTTCTTTATCCCGTATCGATCTTAAAGTTTGCTCAATAATGAGCATCTTTTCACTAACAGGCAACTTATTAATTGCTTTTATGATTTCGCGTGTTTCCATATCGCAAATTTATCATTTTTTTAGATGATATTCAATAATGCTTATGTTATAATCAGAAAAGAGTGGCGGCCTGTCCCCACGAGCGAAGCGAAGATCGGCAGTCGGCAGTCAGCGGTGATCATAACTTCGCGTAACGCTGCGTTTCCTTTGCGTAACGCTGCGTAATAGCCTGGAAAAGTTTCGCAAAGTTCCGCAGAGGAGGCGCGAAGTTTCGCAGAGAAGATGCACCTGACCGCCCGACCACCTGACCACCCGACCGCCTCAATAGCACGCGGATGACGCGGATGCGACGGATTTACACGGATTTTTTGTTCTGACTTCTGGCTTCTCTTCCCTTTCACCACATTGGCTTCAACCTCACCCCCTTTACCCCCTGCCCCTATTCCCCCTCTCCAATTTGGAGAAGGGGTTAGGGGGTGAGGTTGTGACCCGGGAGAGGGGGACAGGGGGTGAGGTTGAGCAGTATGCCTGCTACCGCTCCCTCACCAGCTTAATGGTCTTAACCAGATCGCCCTGGGGACAATCCAGCCGCAGCGTCGCCATGTACACCCCGGGCTGCAGCGGTGTGGCGTCGAGCTTCACACTGTACTCCCCGGCAGTCTGTCGTTCATCTACCAGCAGCGCAACCCGGCGGCCCAGCATGTCGGTGATCTCCAGCGTCACATGCCCATCCATCGCAAATCCATAATCCAGTATCGAGTATCCGGAGAAAGGGTTGGGGCGGGAGTCGAGGGTCAGGCCGTTCCAGGTTCCAGGTTCCGGGTTCCAGGTTCCCGTTGTCGAGAAGGCCATTATGTCGGTTTCTAGTCGTGCATCCTGGATCACGTTGTTGTTGCCGTCGGCGAGCTCGTTGAGCAGGTCAGGGGCGAGGGCAAGGCGGATCTCGTCGCCTTCGCCGAAGGATTCGGTTGTTCTGCCATGGATTGTGAGCCACAAGCTGTTAGCCTCAAGCCACAAGGGAGTCAGGCTGTTCCAGCCAATCCTGAGTTCCCCATTCTTAGCCCTCCAATCCAAATTTCCAATTTCCAATATCAAACTCACCTCCGTCACCACCAGCAACTCCGCCGGGTAATCCAGGATCAGCGACATGGCGGTCAGTTCCGACGAATTGACCAGCCTGACGGGTATTTCCACCTCCTGGCCGGCATCCGCGAGCCTGGTTTCGCCGTAGGTAAGCAGCAGGGTTTCGCTGGCGATCCCCCTGTTGCCCTGGGCGGGGATGAAACTGGTGTTCATGTCGCCCACGACCAGTGCTAAGATGTCGCAGGTGACATCAGCGTTGTTGATAGTCACGGTCATTATTGTGGGCCATGGCACAGGTGGGGTTCCTCCTCCGTAAGGATTATAATTGCTGCTGATCAGTTCAATGCCGCTGACTACCTTCCAGTATGCCCACGGGCAGTCGGGTTCGGGATCGGTGACCCTGGGAGGTTCGGTGTCATAGATAAAGTACTTCTGAATGTTGATGGCGTCGTCGGAGGTGTTGATGAAGAAGTTGTTGCTGACGTCGCCTGCCAGGAACCGCACATGCTGCAGCGGACCGATGGCCGATGGATTGGCGAACCAGGAGTTGGCGTGCACTGCGTCGGTGGAGTTGAAGCCGCCGATATCATTTTGGTTATCAGAGACCTGGATGGTGTAGGTAGCAGGACCGCCGCACAGATCCGTGAAGCTGAACTGGCCGTCGTTGGAAGTAGTGAAAGGATCCCCGACCTGCTGATTATTTTCATCCAGGAGCGTGAGGGTGACGCCGTTGAGCGGGATATTGCCGGAAGCGGCATAGGCCTTGTGGTATTTGACGGTCCCGGAGATGCTGTTGCGGACAACGGTTACGATCTGTGGGCAGGATGATGTGTTGCCTGAAGCATCCTGCGCGTACCAGTTGACCGTGGTGTTTCCCTCCGGAAATGCTGCCGGGGCGTCGTTCCAGGTATTCGTCACCGGATTGGTGCAGTTATCTGTGGCAGAAGCATTGCCAATCGCACCGACATAAGTGCAGCCCGAGTTCATGTGCTTGGTGACGGCAGGCGGGCAGGTGATTTGCGGAGCTTCATTGTCGGTCACGATCACCTCGAACGAGGTCGAGGAAGTTTTCCCGCAGACGTCGGTCACTTCGAACGTGTTGACGGTGATTCCGACCGGGAACAGGCTCCCTGAAGGAAGACCTTTGGTTTGAACAAGCCCGGGCGCTGAACAGTTGTCATGATAAGCGACGGTGGGACCGGTTGTGTTGGTGAAGCGGCTGACATGCAGCGGGACCGAAGCCGGTTTCCAGGTACTGCCACCATCTACACTTATTTCTGTGAAGATATCAAAGAAGCTGTCGATGCGATAGGGCGGCCCGCCGGGCGATAGCTCCTGGATCTTGAGCTTACCTGTCGAAACCAGGGTGGGGCTTTCACGGAGCATCATTCCCGGGGGCAGGGTTCCGCCTGACAGGTCAAGCTGGACCATTTCCGTTTCATAAAAACGGGTATCGGATGATTCGGCGGTGAGGGTGACTTTGACCTTCATGGTGCCGGGTGCTGAGGCGGGGTCCCAGGTGCCTGGCGGAGGCGGAACCGGGAAGGGATCGGTATAGACGTCGAAGAAGGATTCGACCAGGAACGGGCCGATCTCTGCCTGTTCCCCGACATTCAGCGGCGGGATGGGCTGAGGAACCTCTGAAAAGATGACCGGTTTCCGCAGGATCACGTCGGTTCCAGGGTAATCGGCCGGGCCGTTACCGGCGTAATTACAATCATCGCCGATCAGGTCGTCGAAGGGATCGGTGCCCGGGTCCAGGAAGCCGTCATACGCGATGGATGCGCCGCATTCTCCCGGATCGTTGTTGACCCGGATGGCGCTGGGGCTGACGATCTCCGGCAGGGTGAGATCTTCGACCGGGACGATCACTGACTCTGTGGATTCGCAATCGCCATCGGCATCGGTGACGGTGCAGGTAGCGGTGAAGGTGCCCGTGCAGGTATTCGGCGCTATGGCTTTCGAAGTAAAACCATTGGTGGGGCCCACCGGGGTGGCGTCAACGAATTCCCAGGCATAGGTGAGATTTCCCGGGGGAACGCTTGCTGAAAACTCAACCAATGCACCTCCACAGACGGGTTGTGAAGCATGAACGACAATATCGAAGTCCGGAACGGGGTTAACGATGAGTTCCTGGCTGGATATTTGACTCTTTGGCGGGTCATTATCGTCGGTCACCCTCAGGGCAACGGTGTGATTGCCTGTCGGGAAGGGATGATAAATGACCTCACCGGTACCATCCGGAGAGAAGTTGCCGGTTTGGTAATCGAAATCCCACTCGTACGACACGATCAGTTTCCCTGGTTTTCCGTGGTAAGAGCCGCTTCCGTCAAATTGCACGGGTTGCCCGCTGCACGCGGGATCCGGGTCAATGGTGAAAACGGGGAAGGGTCGGTTGTCGTAGATGTCCAGGGTGGTTGAAGCCGTACTTGTAGCTCCGAAAGAGTCGGTCACCCTGACTGCGACGGGACGAGTACCAGGGCCCCATAAATCGATCTGGCTGGGAGGAATCAAAGGTGCAGGCCCGGAAGCGTCGTCATAGTCTTCATCTTCATCCAGGTCCCAGTGCCAGGCTACGACCTCGTCACCGCACTCGGTATTCGGGTCGCTGGAACCGGTGCCGTCGAGGGTGATGCTGCTGTGCAGGTCGCAGGTATAGGGCCCGCCGGCGTGGGCGATGGGGGGCTGGTTAATGCACCCGATCGGGTCGGTGAGGCTGTTGTACTCATAGGCTCCCATGTCGATCGGCCCATCATCCAGGTAATTGGTTTTCAGCAGTTTTCTTCCGAAATCGTTACCCCGGATATCTGTGGTCAGTGCATTAAACGCATCATTACCCGCATCAGCGCAGGGGGAGGTACCTTTGATGCGGTAATCACCGTTCAGTGCATCTACAAAGAAAGGATCAGTTTGGATCGTATTCACATCCCACATGATGGCGCCGCTCGTTTGCCAGGTATCTCCAGGGCCGTTAGAAAAGCATGAGTAAACCATGGAAGTGATGCTGGAATAGTTGAATATCTGGTGGCCGGGATAGGAGGAGGCGGAAGAAAGGTTGCCCCAGATAATGCTGTTCTGGAAGTAGGTTCCGCCATAATACCCCTGGTACACGCCACCTCCGCGGCCGTTGAGCGCATGGTTATAGGCTAGTGTGGTATTTATGAATGACCCTGTTCCGCTGCTGTTATTCATGATCCCGGCGCCATTATTATACGATATGTTGTTTGTGATGAGGCAGTTTGTGAAAACAGGGGAGGCAGCATTTTGCAGGTAAATGGCTCCGCCGTCACTGTAGCTGAAGTTATCGTTGAATATGGTATTATTCACCACCGGGGAAGCATTGGAGATATAAATCGCTCCTGCCGCACTGGCAAAATTGTTGACAAAGGCCAGGTTGTTGAGGATGGGAGTTCCCTGGGATATGTGTATTCCACCACCGCTAGAGTTAGTACCGTAGGGATTATTTGCATATCCTCCTTTGATTGTAAATCCATCCAGGATGGCTGTATTGTTGAGATTCAACGGGCTTACCAGGTAGAGCACGTGGAAGCTGTTCTCGGAGAGGTTCTGCCATTCCCACGGCTCGCCGCTATACACGTCGTTGTCGCTCATGTCGCCGCTCAGTATGGATTCGTTGGTACCGCCCGGGCCGAAGCCGGTACGTTGCGAGATATCTGTCTCTGTCCCGGCAAATCCACCGTAAATGGCTACGCCGTTTCTCATCTGGAACGTATAGAACGGGTAACCCGACACGGTTACCTGGAGTGTAGGATGGTAGGTTCCGGCTGCCACCCATACTTCGGTGGCGCAGGGGTCGTTGATAGCGGCCTGCAGAAACGAACCGGGCAGGGCATTAGCCCAGTCGTTTCCGGTTTGTGTGCCCGCACCGGCGACGGTGACATATTTTCTTGTTCCGGTACACATCAGGTAAGGATAGCCGTTATTACTGGCAGGACTAAGGTGCCAGGTATTCGTAAAATCCCAGGTGACAAAGGTTGCCTGTTGCTTCATCTGGGCTGTGGTCTTGCCTTCAAGCTCGCCGGGAACTGCCCCGGCAGATCCGGGTTGCCCGCTGGACTCAATGTCCCAGTAATTGTAGCTGAAAGTTCCGGTCAGTTTTGCGCCGGCAAAGCCGTTACTGACCGGTGTCCAGCCTGCCCCGGAAACGGTTCCGGTCGAATAACACCGTTGCATGCTTCCGGAGTACATCCATCCGACAAACCCTCCCAGCCTGGTTTCAGTGCCGGATGCCCTGACTACATTGCCCCTGGCATAACAATTTGATACCGGTGTGAGTTCGTGTAAACCGATAAATCCTCCTACATATGCGATACCGGAAACATTACCGGTCGAAAATGAGCCGCTAATATTCGACAGGCTATTATTTCCGATAAGCCCCCCGACATAATAAGTGCCATTCACTTCTGCTGTAGAATAACTGTTCCCAATATGACTGTATGGGTAATTTTGACCAATCAAACCGCCGCAAAACATTGATGTTGCATTCACTGTTCCGGTAACATGACAAGAAGTGACAGGGCTGTATGCATTATAACCCACAAGGCCCCCCACATAATTGTTACCGGAAATGTCAACACCAATGAGGTTGACATTTAGTATCTGAGCCATGTTTACTAAACCGAAGAAGCCGATAAAATCCAAAGCTGGCCGGTTAATATACAAGCCTGATATCGTTTTTCCATTGCCATCATAACTGCCGTCAAAACTTACTGTTGTATTGCCAATCGGGATGAATCCAAGTCCCCCGTTGTAAAACAGCCCTCCACTTTGAAAATCCGAAGCATCGAAAACAATATCGGCGATTTGTCTGAAATCCTTGCTCCATTCGCCGGAGTTCTCACTCAGGTATTTCAGATCATTTTTATTGCCAATGAGATAAGGGTCGCCAGGTATTCCGTTTCCCCCCGAATAGCTTTGCGCGGCAAGGAAACTGCTCATGCATGAAAATATCAGTGCGAGCGATAGGATTTGAATAGTGTTGGTTTTCATGGTTATATGGCGTTTTGGTTTTTAATCGCGGTAGGGGGGCATGGAGGCAACGAAAAACGATTGGAACCTGGAACCCTGGACCCTGGACCCTGGACCCTGGACCCTGGAACCTGGAACAACATCATCCACCTGGTATAGTTTTAAATGCATTAAAAGCCCCTCATTTAAAATTATTGAATGTCAGAAGCATAGCATTGATCACACGCGGAAATTGGTTTGGCTTGTAGAGCTTCCGGCTTTTCAGCTTTGAAAGGTAAATACAATTATTATAAGTGATACAGCAGACATGAAATTTTTTAGGATAAAAGTCAGCCCTGGGCTATCTGCTTCCCCGCCTCCCTGCCTCAATAGAACACGAATGACACGAATGCGACGGGTTTAAAAAAGAAGGGAACCTGACGGCTCCCTCCTGAGTGGTGGCTCACCGGCGACGGACGACAAAATCCGCGGAATTTGCCGCCGCTGCCGGCTGTCCACTATATGAGAGACTTGAAAAAAGTTTTTAGTTTTTAGTTTTTAGTTTTGAGGTTGAGTTATTTAGTTATTAAGTTATTTTTTATTTTGAATTTTTTATTTGGAATTTGTTTGGAATTTGGTGCTTGGAATTTGGAATTTGGATTTTGGTGCTTGGAATTTGGAATTTGTTTGGAATTTGGTGCTTGGGTTTTGGAATTTAAAGAAACTTATCCAGTTCCTCCAACCTGAAGGGTTCCCGGAGGAGGTCATAGTGTCCGTTGGCCAGGGCTGGAATGGCTTCCTGGAGCTGCCGCCCGGGCATGACCAGCACGCGGGCCTCCTGGTGGTGCAGGTTGATGTACCGCAGCATAGCCGCATCTTCGAGCCGTTGAAGGTTGAGCACAACGGTCTCGAAATCTTTGGAATGCATGATCTTCAATGTCTCTTCCACGCTGTTGGAAAAGAAAGCCTCAACTTTGCGATCTTTCAGGAATTCCCTGATCTCGTCGCGCATGGAGGCATCATAGCTAATGAAAAGTACCGGACTTTTCATCTTAATTACTTTGGGTTTAAGTAAAGAATGTATCAGCTGAGTATTCTTTCAACTTTTGTGCCGGAAAATGTAATGTGTTGAATGAGAGAAGACAGAAGTCAGAAGACAGAAGATAGAAGAAAGAAGAAAGAAGACCAGCGTTACTGTCCGGTGACCGATTCCGGGCAACTGACTACTTCTTAATCCCCAGCTTCTCCATCTTACGATCCAGCGCCTGGCGTGAAATATTCAGGACCCTGGCGGCCTGTGATTTGTTATTGCCCGCTTCCCTGAGCGCCGCTTCGATGGAAGCTTTTGTAATGTTATCCAGGGTATCGGTGACGGGTTGAGGAGCCTTCCCGGCGGCGCTTTTCAGCGTTTTGATCTTCAGATGGTCAAAATGCCTTATGGCGAGCACATCCCCTTCGCAGAGAATGAGCGCCCGCTCGATCATGTGTTTCAGCTCCCTGACATTGCCCGGAAAGTCATACTGCTGCATTGCCGTGATGATCTCTTTCTCAACCCCGGGCTGGGGACGTCCAAGTTGTTTGCTGTAATGATCAAGGTAATGGGCAAACAGGTGGGGAATGCTTTCCGGCCGCCGGCGAAGCGGAGGGACATTTATGACGAACGTGTTGATCCGGTGATAGAGGTCCTGCCTGAAACGATTTTCCCGGATGAGCTTTTCCAGGTCCTGGTTGGTGGCCGCAACAATCCTGACATCGATCTTTTTCATCGCGGTGGATCCCAGCCGGCTGACCTGTCTGTCTTCCATGATCCGGAGCAGCTTGGCCTGGAGGTTAGGCTTCAGGTCGCCGATCTCATCGAGGAAGAGGGTGCCGCCGTCGGCAGCCTCGAACCAGCCAGCTTTGTCTGCGTTGGCCCCGGTGAAAGCACCTTTTTTAAATCCGAAAAACTCGCTTTCAAAAAGTTCATCCGGGATCGTGGAGCAGTTCACGGCATGAAATGGCTTGTCTTTCCTGGGGCTGAGGTAATGTATCCCCTGGGCGATCAGCTCTTTGCCGGTGCCGCTTTCCCCGGTGATGAGCACGGTGGTGTCTTTCGAGCGCGCGACCAGCCTCATTTGTTCCACGGCCCCTTTCATGGCGGCGCTGACCACGACCATGGAGGAAGAAGTCCCAATGCCTGATTTTGCATGTTGCAGGAAATGCCCCGGGTCGTCGACAGTAGTCCTGCGCGAAAGGTATTTCCTGGCTTTTTCAATCGTCTGAAGCATTTCGTTCAATGAAAACGGCTTCTGGAAATAGTCGACTGCTCCGGAGCGAAGTGCTTCGATCACCGAATTCATATCCCCATGGCCGCTCATCATGATGGCCTGGACTTCAGGATACATCCTTCTGAGTTCTTTCAGGAAATCCAGGCCATTCATTTCAGGAAGCCTGATATCGAGAATGGCGATATCGACCGGTTCCCTCGATAAGATTTTAAACGCCTCTCCCGGGGTGGCAGCTTTCAGGGTTTTAAAATTCATGGACTGGAGAAATTCACAGATTTCATCCAGCAGCTGAGGCTCGTCATCCAGTACCAGGATACTCGTTTTGCGGGGGCTCATGATCGGGTTTAAGCAGAAATATCAATTGCTTGATTTGCTTGCGCAAAGTTATATTTTTTAATGCATTTCAATGAATTATTTGTACTGCGGCAGGCTGATCCGTATTTCCGTATATTTCTCTTCTTCAGAAACCGCTTCTATATCGCCTTTCATTTCCCGGATGATGCCATAAACGATCGGAAGCCCCAGGCCGGTTCCGCTCCCGGCAGCTTTGGTGGTGAAAAAGGGATTGATGATCCTTGAGAGGTTCTCTCCGGGTATACCGATGCCGTTGTCACGGACCCTGATCAGGATCTTGCCGCCTTCTTCCGAGGTTTTTATCCTGATCTCCATTTTATATTCATTATATCCTTCTTTGGCGGCCTTTTCCTCCACTGCATCCCTGGAATTCGACAACAGGTTCAGCATCACCTGTTCCAGGCGTGACGGATTGCCCAGTGTATAGCCGATATCATCCGCCAGTTCGGTCATCACGGAGATATTGCGGTGCTTCAGCTGCGAACCGATCATCGAAAGTGCTTTCCGGACCGCAAGGTTCACGTCCACCTGTTCGAACAAAATGGTCCCCTGGTCGCGCGAAAAAATGCGCACATGATCGATCAGTTCACGTATTTTATTAATATTCTGTGTGATCGTACTGAATTTCTTTTCGAGGTATTCCCGGGTTGCCGCTTCCTGGGCGAGTTTATAGTTGATATTTTCCATGGCCAGTGAAATGATGGAAAGCGGCTGGTTGATCTCGTGGGCCAGGCCGGCAGATAATTCCCCCAGTGATTCAAGGCGGGATTTCTGGATCAGCATCTGGTGTTTTTCTCTGAGTTCTTCCAGCCTTGACTGGAGTTCGGCATTCGACCGGTCGAGTTCCTGCCTGGTAAGGATCAGCTCGATGAGATTTCCCACTTTCAGGGCGATGGTTTCGGTGATCTCACGGTCGTATTGATTGATCTCAGTAACCGACCTGGAAGCCAGGTTGAGCAGCCCGAGCACTTTATCCTGGTAAAAAAGTGGCAGGGCAGCTATAAAAGTGATCTTTTCTTTAATAATATCTTCCCGGGAAGATGAAAGATAAGTATTAAAAGTGACATACCTGGTTTTTTTTTGTAACACCACCTTTGCATTATCACTTTCGAGACTATAGGAAGATATATGTGATATGAAATCCTCAGATAATCCCCTGTGGTATATTAATTCAAGAATTTCCTTATCCCGGTTTATGAGGTATAACCCGCCCCCGTCGACCCAATCGAGCAGGAAAAGGTTATCGAACAGGATCTTGAGGCTTTCCCAGAATGTTTCGCTGATCGATTGAAGGCTGTCGATAGCATGCAGGACCTTCGACATTTTTTCGGCATGTTTATTTTCCGTGATGTTACGGAAGATAGACAGCACCTGGTTCACCTCCCCTTGAGGATCAAAAATGGGAAGGCGGGTGGTGTCGAAAACTTTTTCTTTCCCCTTGACAATATAGGACTTCTCGAGGTGAACCGGTTGCTTTGTTGAAAAGATCTGACGGATTGATTCGAGAGCTGACGGACCATCTGCAGGTAACAATTCGGTGATGGATTTCGATTTAAGCAGTTCTGCCGAGAATCCCAGGTCGAGTTCTGCCTGCCTGTTGAAAAACTTCAGGGTCCCGTTATAATCCACCACCGTGATGCCAACGTTTGCATTGTCCATGATGGTTTTCATCATCTCATTGCTCTCCCTGAGTAATCGTTTAAGTTCGACTTCATCCTGGATATCTTCCATAACGGCTACCATACAATCCGGTTTGCCATCCCTGAAGAGGATCTTCATGTTCCCCCTTACCCAGATTTTCGTGCCGTCCTTTTTTTCGACCCGGACTTCACCGGAAAATATTCCCGTGCTGTTCAGGGCGTCAGCGATTGTTTTACGGTATTGGGCACCGGATTCATCATCCGGGGTGAAATCATGGTTCGTCCCTAAAAGATCCTGCTCAGTAAAGCCAAGGATTTCCGTTACACGCTTGTTGATGAATTCAATATGACCCAGCGGGTCCATAAACACGAACATGCTCTGGCTATGTTCAACCACTTCCCTGAACCGCTTAAGCTGACCTTCCGTATCCATTGATCATATCCCCAGCGACATCGCCACCAGCTCCGCGATGTCATAGTTTTTCATCTCTTCTTCTTTGTTCTTGTACTTGATCCCGTCGGTCATCATGACCATGCAGAACGGGCAGGCGGTGGCCACGACATTTGCACCGCATTCCATGACGTCTTCAATTCTTTCGATGAACACTTCTTTATTGCCCGGCTCGGCTTCCTTGAACATCTGTCCGCCCCCGGCGCCGCAGCACAGGGCAAAGCTTTTGGAACGTTTCATTTCGGTCAGTTCAAGGCCCAGGGCGCGGAGCACTTTCCTTGGAGCGTCGTATTCGCCGTTTGCGCGGCCCAGGTAGCAGGGATCATGGAAAGTCACTACCCCCACCCCGTCCCTCCCCCAATTGGGGGAGGGAGTGAGGGAGGGGGCCATGCCGGCCAGGAACTGGCTGTGATGGATCACCTCGGCTTCCAGGCCGAACTCCGGGTATTCGTTTTTGAACGTGTTGTAGTCGTGCGGGCAGCAGGTGAGGATCTTTTTCACACCATACATTTTGAACAGCTCGATGTTCATCAGGGCCTGCATCTGGAAGAGCATTTCGTTGCCGGCGCGGCGGGCCACATCGCCGGAGTCGGCTTCTTCGGTGCCCAGCACGGCGTAGCTTACATTGAAGTGCGTAAGTATTTTGACAAATTCCCGGGTCACTTTTTTATAGCGGTCATCGAAAGCGCCGGCGGAACCGACCCAGAAAAGGTATTCGGGGGTTTCTCCACGAGAGAAGAGATCAGACATGATTGGAACGTTAAAGCCCTCTGCCCAGTTCATCCTGTCCTGCGGTGAGAACTGCCACGGCGCGCCGTTGTTCTCGATATTCGTGAAGATGGCATTCAGTTCCCCCGGCCCTTTGCCTTCTTCCATGACCAGGTAGCGCCGCATGTCGACGATCAATGACGGGTGGTTGATATTCACCGGGCACTCGCGGGCGCAGGCGTTACAGGTGGTGCAGGCCCAGAGTTCTTCTTCGGTGATGTAGTCGCGGACCAGGGATTGACCATCGCTGAAAGCTTTGTCTTTGATCAGCCCTGCTGCTTTTTCTTTCATCCTGGCCCTGACGTCCATGATGATCTTCCTGGGCGACAGTTTTTTACCGGTGATATTTGCCGGGCAGACTTCCGTGCATCGGCCGCATTCGGTGCAGGCCAGCGAGTCGAGGTAATTCTTCCAGGTGATGTCTTCCACGTCCAGCACGCCGAAGCGTGAAACCGGGGCTGCTTCGCCTTCTGCCGGCGCCGCGAAGGCCAGGTTCGGGTCCATCATTCTCTTAACTTCTTTGGTGATCTCCGGCATATTGGGAAGGTACCCGAGCGGTTCAAGGCGGCTGAGGAATACGTTCGGCACCGACATGAACACATGGAAATGCTTTGAGTAGGGGAGGATGTTGGCAAACAGGAAGATCAGCAAAATATGCGACCACCAGAAGATCTCATGCCATATAAAAATGGTCCTTTCCGATAGTCCGTCAAACAAAAAGTACAACACCTGGCTCACCGGGAACACCCCATGAATCAATTCTCCCGGTCTCCCGGTCCCCAGGTCTCCTGATCCCCCTAACCCCCATGCTTCCCCGCCTTCCAGCAACAAATAAAAAGTATTCATCCCCAGCAGCGACACCATCAGCAGCAGGATCAGCGTAAGCGCCAGGTTGGCGTCCTGGTGGGATTTATGTTTCATTTCAATCCCTGAAAAGCGCCGGATATTCATGAAAAGCCTCCTTATCATGAAAGCGATGATCAGAATGAAGATAATGAAGGCGAAGATATCGCCCGAGGCGGTGATCACGCTGTAAACAGGGCCAAGTATATTCAGCGCCCGGTCGGTGCCGGACAAGCCGTCGATCACCATTTCGACGCTGCCGACAAGGATGACCAGGAAGCCCCACCACACCAGGGCGTGCATCAGGCCGACCACCGGCTTGCGGAGGATGCGCGTCTGGCCGAACGCGACCGCCATCATGATATTGAACCTTTTCCCGAAGTCTTTAACGGGAAAGGGCTTCGTCAGCTTGAACCGGAGGTAATACTGCCACGTAGTGTAGGCGAAGATTCCAAGGGTGAGCAGCAGAGATAATGCGAAGAGTATTTGTTTCAACATGTTGGTTTTAGTTAATGTGTACTTATTGGATTTGTAAAGATATAAAATGATTTATAATTATAATGATCCGTGTAAATCCGTCGCATCCGTGTTAATCTGTGTGCCATTAAAAAGATTGAACAAGGGTGACACGGTTTTTAATATATTTGCGATTCATTAGATTTCAGAAATGCATCCGGAACAGAGACCATACCAACCCAAGAACCATATTCGCATTGTCACGGCCGCATCGTTGTTCGACGGGCATGACGCCGCGATCAACATCATGCGCCGCATTATCCAGTCGACCGGGGCGGAAGTGATTCACCTGGGGCATGACCGCTCGGTCAAAGAGATTGTGGATTGCGCCATCCAGGAAGACGCCCAGGCGATCGCCATCACGTCCTACCAGGGAGGGCATATGGAGTTTTTCACCTACATGCTCGATATGCTTCGTGAAAGAGGATGCGGGCACATAAAGATCTTTGGCGGGGGAGGAGGCGTGATCCTTCCGGAAGAAATGGAAGAACTGCACCAATACGGCATCACCCGGATCTATTCTCCGGACGACGGCCGTGCCATGGGCCTGCAGGGAATGATCAACGACCTGATGGAAAGATCGGATTTCCCGACAGGTGAAAAAACCGGTGACATTGACCTGAATAAACTGGAGAAAAAGGACGTCCATGCCATTGCGCGGCTGATCTCGGCGGCCGAGAATTTTCCCGAAACGGTGCGGGACACCATCGACGGCTTGAAGGAGCATTCGAAAAAGTCGCCCGTGCTGGGGATCACCGGGACCGGCGGCTCCGGCAAGTCCTCGCTGGTGGATGAGATCGTGCGCCGCTTCCTGGAAGATTTTCCAGAAAAAACAGTTGGCATCATCTCGGTCGATCCTTCCAAGCGTAAAACCGGCGGGGCGCTGCTGGGCGACCGCATCCGGATGAACGCCATCAACAACCCGAGGGTGTACATGCGCTCGCTGGCCACACGCCAGTCGAACCTCGCGGTGTCAAGATATGTCAAAGACGCGGAGACCATCCTGCAGGCGGCCGGCTATGACCTGATCATCCTGGAAACGTCCGGAATCGGGCAGTCGGATACGGAGATCGTTGACCACAGCGACGTTTCGATGTACGTGATGACCCCGGAATACGGCGCCGCCACGCAGCTCGAGAAGATCGACATGCTCGATTTTGCCGACATCATCGCCATCAACAAATTCGACAAAAGGGGATCACTGGATGCGCTGCGGGATGTGAGAAAGCAGTTTGCCCGCAACCACCAGCTCTGGCATGCCGACCCGGACACCATGCCGGTCTTCGGGACCATTGCCTCCCAATACAACGACCCCGGGGTGAACCGTTTCTACAGGGCGCTTATCGACATCCTGAATGAAAAGACCGGGGCCGGCTTTACTTCTCAGTTGCATGCCGGCGCGGAGATGACGGATAAGATCTTCATCATTCCGCCCAGCCGTACACGGTACCTTTCGGAGATTGCCGAAACGGTAAGGAATTATAACAGGTGGACCGAGAAACAGGCGGAAGTCGCGCACCGTCTCCAGGTCGTCAGCGAATCCCTTAAATTGCTTAGAGCTAAGAGCGTAGAGCATAGTGACATCATTTCCCCGTTGGAAGAGGAGCAGAAAAAGGTCGAAACGGAGCTGGACGGCAAAACGAAATTCATTCTTGAGACCTGGCCGCTGAAAGTTGAGTCATACAGGCAACCGGAATACGTGTTCCAGGTGAGGGACCAGAAGATCAGGGTAACGACGCATGTGGAATCGCTGTCCCGCACCAAAATTCCTAAAATCGCCCTGCCGAAATACAAGAGCTGGGGCGACATAGTCAAGTGGAACCTGAAAGAGAATGTCCCGGGAGAATTTCCTTACGCTGCCGGGGTGTTCCCGTTCAAGCGCGAAGGGGAGGACCCGACCCGGATGTTTGCCGGTGAAGGCGGCCCGGAGCGCACCAACAAGCGTTTTCATTATCTTTCAAAAGGCATGTCGGCCAAGCGGCTTTCCACGGCATTCGATTCCGTGACGCTTTATGGCAATGATCCGGATATCCGCCCGGATATCTATGGCAAGATCGGGAACTCAGGTGTTTCCATCTGCTGCCTCGATGACGCCAAGAAGCTTTATTCAGGTTTCAACCTGGCCGATCCTAAGACTTCCGTCTCGATGACCATCAACGGCCCGGCCCCCACCATGGTGGGTTATTTCATGAACACGGCCATCGATCAGCAGTGCGAGATTTATATAAAAGAAAACGGGCTGGAAGCAGAGGTGGAACAAAAAATTGAAGCAATCTACGAGGCGAAAGGCACCGAAAGGCCTAAATACCAGGGCAAACTGCCGGAAGGAAACGACGGGCTGGGATTGATGCTGCTGGGCGTTACCGGCGACCAGGTGCTGCCGAAAGAGGTTTATGAAAAGATCAAGGCCGATACGATCTGCCGCGTCAGGGGAACCATCCAGGCGGATATCCTCAAGGAAGACCAGGCCCAGAACACCTGCATCTTCTCAACCGATTTCGCGATCAAGATGATGGGCGACGTGCAGGAATATTTTAATCAAAATAACGTACGGAATTTCTACTCAGTATCGATCTCCGGTTATCATATCGCGGAGGCCGGGGCCAATCCCATAACGCAACTGGCGCTGACGTTGTCCAACGGTTTTACTTACGTGGAATATTATCTTTCCCGTGGGATGGAGATCGACAAATTCGCCCCGAACCTGTCGTTCTTCTTTTCCAACGGGATCGACCCGGAATATTCCGTGATGGGACGGGTGGCCAGGCTGATCTGGTCCAAGGCCATGAAATACAAGTACGGCGGGGATGACCGCTCCCAGAAGCTGAAGTACCACATCCAGACGTCGGGCCGTTCGCTGCACGCGCAGGAGATTGGGTTCAACGATATCCGCACGACACTGCAGGCCCTTTATGCGGTGTATGACAACTGCAATTCACTGCACACCAACGCGTATGACGAGGCCATCACCACGCCTACTGAGGAATCGGTGCGCAGGGCCGTGGCGATACAACTGATCATCAACAACGAGCTGGGGCTGGCCAAGAACCAGAACCCGCTGCAGGGAGCGTTCATCATCGAAGAACTGACCGACCTGGTGGAGGAAGCCGTTTTGACGGAATTCGACCGGCTGACCGAGCGCGGAGGCGTGCTGGGCGCCATGGAGACCATGTACCAGCGGGGCAAGATCCAGGAAGAGTCGCTGTATTATGAGACCCTCAAACACACCGGCGAATACCCGATCATCGGGGTGAACACCTTCCTGTCGTCTGAGGGCTCCCCGACACTTACACCCGGTGAGGTGATCCGTGCCACCACCGAAGAGAAAGAGTACCAGATCAGCATGCTTGGACAATTGCACCGGACCCATGCCGATAAGTCCGGCACACTTCTTGAGGGATTAAAAGAACGTGCCCGGAAAAATGAAAACATTTTCGAAGGGCTGATGGAAGTAGCAAAATATTGCAGTATCGGGCAGATAACGCAGGCACTGTTCGAGGTGGGAGGACAATACAGGAGAAACATGTGATGGAAATTTTAAATTTTGAATTTTAAATTCTAAATTAGGATGCCTAATTAATTCAAAATTTAAAACTTAAAATTTAAAATTGGTTTTTATGGCTCATTGGTTAGATGAAATAGAGCGAAGGGAAAGCCGGCGGAGAGGATCGGGGTCCTCGAGTGCCAGGGTGCAGGATAAAAAATTCAGGATAAAACAGAATTACGAGAAGAACAAAGAGATCTACGAGTCATTCATGTCAAATATGATGACGCTTGTAAGCCGCGTGAACAGCCTGCCGATAGAATACAGGGAAGTGTTTGGAAAGATAAACAGCCATCGAAAAGATACCCGCCTGGATAACCACCTGACTTATTTTTCCGGCAGCACCAGTATTCAGAAAACCAGATTCAAAGGATTGCTAAGTCCGTTCAAAAGCGTGCATTACAAGCATGTCAGGGTGATCTACTTCAATGTTGCCAAGCATATGGATAAAGTTGAAGTGGAGATTTACGAAGAATTGCTAGAAAAGAAGCGCCGTGACGGTAAAGTTGTGCCGGAGCACGAAGATCCTCACGCCAGCCATAAACCGCATGCGGGCCGGGATAAATTTCATGAAATCTATTATTATGAGATGGATAAGCTCACGGAAGAACTGGCGCTTCAGATCATCGACTGGCTGACCTTTCGCGAGGAGGTGTATCATATTCCCATCATCGCCGAAGGCGAACCCCGCTTCAAAGAGTCTTAGGTCTTAGGTCTTAGGTCCTTGGTCTTTAGTCTTTAGTCTTTAGTCTTTAGTCTTTAGTCATTTTATCCAACTGTCCAACTGTCCAACTGTCCTACAGTCTTACCGTCTTAAAAAACTCCAGGCACCCGGCGTTCCGCAGCGCGTCCCTGTTCTTCACCTCCTGCCCGTGGATGATCTTTTTCACCGCTACTTCGACTTTTTTTCCGTTGATTGTATAAGGTATATCCGGGGCGGTCAGGATCACTGCCGGGACATGCCGCGGGCTGCATGCTGAACGGATATTGCTTTTTATCAGTTTGATAAGATCTTCCCCAAGGTGATAGCCGGGTTTCATCTTCACAAACAGCACCACGCGTTCGTCGCCTTCGACCTGTTGTCCAACCACAACTGAATCTTCTATTTCTTCCATATTTTCCACCACGCGGTAGATTTCAGCCGTGCCGATCCTGACGCCGCCGGGGTTGAGCGTGGCGTCCGACCTGCCCAGCATGGTGATGCCCCCGTGGTTGCTCAGGATCATGTAATCGCCGTGGTACCAGATCCCCGGGAAATGATCGAAATAAGCATTGAAATATTTTTTCCCGTCGGGATCATTCCAGAAATATACCGGCATGGAAGGGAAGGCGGTCTTGCAAACCAGTTCGCCCTGCCTGTCCCTGACAGGGTTCCCGTTGTCGTCGAAACAATCTACGTCCATACCCAGGCCGCGGCACTGAATCTCGCCACGGTATACCGGCAGCATCGGGCACCCCAGCATGAAACAGGAAATAATATCCGTGCCACCCGAAATGGACGCCAGTTGCACGTCCGGTTTCCAATCGCGGTAAACGTATTCGAACGATTCATCGGATAACGGGGAACCGGTCGACGCGATGGTCCGCAACGACGGCGCCGCGGACGGTAGAGACGTTGCATGCAACGTCTCTACGGCCGCCGGCGCCGTCGTTATATTTTTCGGGATCACCCCTGCCTGTTGCAACGACGCGATATATTTCGCCGATGTACCGAACAGGGTGAATTGCAATTCGTCCGACAGCCGGATCAGGGCATCGGGGGCAGGATAGAAGGGATTGCCGTCGAAACATACGATCGTTGCACCGAGGGTCAGGCTGCTGACAAACCAGTTCCACATCATCCAGCCGCAGGTCGTAAAATAAAAAACGACGTCATCCCGGCGGACATCGCTGTGCAGCATCAGTTCCTTCAGGTGCTGGATCAGGGTCCCCCCGGCCGAATGGACGATGCTTTTAGGCAGGCCGGTGGTGCCCGACGAATACATGATGTACAGCGGGTGGTCGAAGGGGAGCTGCTCAAAATGCATTTCCCCGCTGACCGGCCGGGCGAGCGATTCCCACGTCATCGCGTTGGGGATTGCGCCCAGGTCAAGTTTTCCCGTGAAGTTGACCATCACCACTTTTTCTATTGTGGGCAATTCACCGAGGATGCCGCGAAGCTTCTCCTGCGCGTCGAAATGCTTTCCGTTGTATAGATAACCATCGACCGAGAAGAGCACTTTCGGTTCGATCTGTGTGAAGCGGTCGAGGACCCCTTTGATGCCGAAATCGGGCGAGGTGGAAGACCAGATGGCGCCGATCGAGGCGACGGCCAGCATGGCGATGACTGTTTCAGGGATATTGGGCATGAAGGCAGCCACCCTGTCGCCTTTTTTCACGCCGAGCCGTTTCAGCCCTTCCGCGATCCGGTGGGCTTCTTCATAGATCTCCCGGAATGTTAGCGTCCGGCCGGTACCGTCTTCTCCCCGGAAAATGATGGCCGGGTGGTCGTCGCGTCGCTGAAGCAGGTTTTCGGCAAAATTCAGCCGTGCCCCGGAGAACCATCTCGCCCCGGGCATTTTTTTCGGATTGTCCACAATTTCGCTGAATTCCTTTGAGTATTTCAACCCGGAATAATACCAGAATGTCTCCCAGAAATCTGACGGATGATCGGCGCTCCACTGCCAGAGTTCGTCATAGGTGGAGAAATTCCGTTGATGTTCACGGTTCACGTGTTGCATAAAATGGAACATGGCAGAGCTTTCTGCTCGTTCGCGCGATGGGGTCCAGAGGGTTTGGTATTGCATAGGTAAAATAGTGTGGAAACAAACAAATATATAAAAATAGAGCTTGTCTTAAATGAAAAAAAGTCGGTGCAACCTCTTTCCTGTATTTTTCGGGACTCCAACGGCTAAAGCCGTTGGTTACGACAGCCTCACCCCCTTTACCCCCTGCCCCCTATTCCCCCTCTCCAATCCAAATTGGAGAGGGGGACAGGGGGTGAGGTTAAAAAACCGACGGATTTACCCGTCGGCGATGCGAAAAATGAGACAGGTTAAAAGTCGGAGTCTTAACTGAAAATACAATTAACTGCCTGATCAACTATAAAATATGATATTCGGTGGTAAGGTAGGTTTCAATCTTTTTATAATCAAGAAATGACCTGACATCTTTGTAGACGGCCAGCATGTTACCCGCAATCTCGATACCGGTCCCGAAGAATTTAAAGGGATTTAACAGTTCTGACCGGGTCCGGGTTTGTTCTTCCACGATCCCGTCGTACCAGCAGGGATGATCCGTTATCTTTTGCAGAACAACGTTCCTGTTGTAGTTCCAGAGCGGGTGTAGCTTCAGTGAAAGCGGCGTGTGCCCGTTATGCCAGCGGTGGATGAACGTATCGTAATCAATGCCGGGCTTACGATGGAACAAGGTGAGCAGGCAGGCCCCCGGGGTGGGTTCCCCGTTTTGCCAGGTTTTCTCATAAGCAACCGGGAGGGCTTCCTCCACTTTGAATGCCCCGCTGAACCCGGCGGCTTTTATCAGGCAGGAAACGGCTTCGTTATTCTCTTTGTAAACGGAAAAAACGGCTATTTTACACTTTTTAAAAGGAATGACCGAGATCTTTGGCGGGGCCTGACCGGTCAGGGTAAACCTCAGTGCGTCAGGCTTATATTCAACGGCGCTCTGAACGGCAAGTGTCATAATGCGTTCAGTAAAGCTTTGGTAATCTTCGTTTTGTACACCGCGGACAAGGTAGATTTCTTTTCTCATCATAAACTTCGTTTCTTTGCAGCCGGAATTAGTGGGCAAAGATAGTTTTGTTCTTAAAGATGAGTGCAGATTATATCAACACGAATGATCACGAATTAACATAGCAGTTAGCATATTGATTTAACTTTAATTTAGACCCTTAAATCTGAAAGAAATAAACAGTTGCAGATCATGATTGAGATCAAATCACAGAATATCAATGTCCTGGTCACCGGCGGGTCAGGATTTTTAGGAAGCGCGATCGTAAGGGAACTGCTT
The DNA here is from genome assembly GCA_964447005.1 of uncultured Bacteroidales bacterium. GTDB lineage: Bacteria > Bacteroidota > Bacteroidia > Bacteroidales > JAGOPY01 > JAGOPY01. Next base: position 1,472 of record CAYUQP010000053.1, on the reverse strand, counting down.
GAGCCGGATGCCCCGGTCCAGGCAGGGAAGGTCAGGATCTTCGATATAAAACAGCCGGAAAACGGACACAGTGACGGGCAAATTGAATTTTTCAAAGGGGATGTGAGAGACCCGGAATCTTTGAAAGAAGCCTGCAGGGGCATTGACCTGGTCATTCATTCGGCTGCCGTGGTGGATTGGGGGATCATACCGGAAGAAGAGGTCCTGGCCGTTAATTTCAAGGGTACGGAGAATGTGATCAAAGCATGCAAAGCGAATGGCATCCGGCACCTGGTTTTCACCAGTTCCCTTGATGCTGTATACAGCGGCAAACCTTTGGTGAATGTGAATGAAAGCCTGCCGTATCCTGAGAAGCACCGGACAACCTACTGCCACAGCAAGGCCCTCGCCGAACAAGCGGTGATAAAAGAACACGGCAATGGCCTGGAGGTCGTTGTCCTGAGGCCCTCGGATATTTACGGCGAGGCGGACCCGTATCATATCGGCTCCCTGATCAACATGGCAAAAGGAGGCTTCTACGTAAGGCTTGGCAATGGAAAGGCAAAATGCCAGCATATCTATGTGGGCAATATGGCCTGGGGGCATTTGCAGGCGGCGGCAGCACTGATGAACGGATCAGGAAAGGTCGGTGGTCAGATCTACTTCATGACCGATGCGCCGGGGTCCAATTTCTTTAGTTTCTTCGATCAGATCATTGTCGGGGCCGGGTACAGTATCAGGCCGCAGAATCTCTGGCTGCCGCGCCGGCTGGCTTATGGGATGGGAAGCCTTGCGGAATTCTTTGCTTTTCTTATCCGGCCATTTAAAAAATATCACCCGAAATTCAGCCGCTTCGCCGTTGTTTATACCTGTACCGATTATACTTTTAACAACAGCAAAGCCAGGAATGATTTCGGTTTCAAACCGAAGTACTCACAGGAGGAATCGCTGGAGAGGACGATCGCGTACTACCGAAAATTGAAATTAGGGGCGTAGAGCGTAGGGATCAGAGCATAGGGCATAGGGCATAGAGCATAGAGCATAGAGCTTAGAACTTTGAACCATGAACAAGGAGCCATGAACCAACAACCCGTACCCCGTAATCCGCACCCCGCACCCCGTAACCCGCACCCCACACCCCGTAACCCGCAACCCGCACCCCGTAACCTCCGCATCATCGGAGCGGGATTCGGCAGATCGGGGACCATGTCGGTCAAAGCAGCGCTGGAGCATCTTGGCGCGGGCCCCTGCTATCATATGAAGATCGCGTTGCCGAGGTTTTGGCATCTGTATTTTTTTATGCGCGCATGGAATGGAAAAAAGGTCAACTGGAGAAGGTTCTTCAGGGGGTATCATTCCGTGGTCGACTGGCCGGCCTGTTCGTTTTATAAAGAGCTGATGAAGGAGTATCCCGATGCGAAAATTCTTTTAAATGTCCGCGACCCTGAGAAATGGTACGACAGCATGAAGGAAACGATCTGGGCGATCCAGCC
>CAYUQP010000052.1:0-25063 GCA_964447005.1 uncultured Bacteroidales bacterium | reverse complement strand
GTCCTCCCGTCCTACAGTCCTCCCGTCCTACAGTCCTCCCGTCCTACAGTCCTCCCGTCCTACAGTCCTCCTACCACTCCATACTCCCCTCCAGCCTGATCTCATACAGGTCATTCTCGCTCAGCCCGTGCCATTTGCAACCTTTCCTTGTGCAGATAAAAAAATCAATCAGTTTGGTGCGTGCGCTAACATTGATCATGGCAACCGGGGAGCTGCATTTCCCGCAGGATCGGTCGTTCCGGACAAGGCTTTGGTTGCAGTGCGGGCAGGCCAGCTCGTCCACGACCTTATCTTCCGGCAGGAATACCGTTGATTTGGAAGAGAAAACATTCAGGTATGGACTGAGAATAAGAATGCCTTCTTCCCCATGCCTGATCTTAAGTTTTAACATATCCCCGTCGATCAGGCTTTTGCGGCAATGCGGGCAATAAGCGTGAAGGAAAGTGCCCGTTTCGATGATCTCTTTCGTTTCGTCGCTTTTCAGCTCCGCCTCGCTCACGGGCGCTCGTTCTGCAGCGGGATGCGTGTGCGGGCCGGAAAGCCCGTATTCATTGTAAAATTTACTCAGCGCCACGGAAAGGTCTTCGAATTCAACGAAATGGTTCTTGCACCCGCTGCGAGAACAGATGCTGACCTTGCCGCCCATATCCAGGTGAAACGGCACCATATCGGCGCCGCAGGTGCTGCATTCCGTCTTTGAAGTTATGTGCTCCCCGCAATGCGTACAGAAAAACTCGGCCACTTCATCTTTAGGGAGGGTGATATCCGCCTTGTAGTTATAACTTCCATAGATCGAGCTCAGCCATATTTCCCCCGCTTCACCTCGACATCTTACGAGCAGGTGGATGCCGGGGACGTTGTCGATGAGCTGATTTTTATCCATCAGCGAATGCCCGCATTTAGGGCATTTAAGCCGGAGTGACATGAGTTCGTACATAGCAAGACTGATTTACGCGATTAAAGATATACAATGATAAGAATTTTCAGGATACAATAAAAAAATTCATCAAATATGTCCCGTCAGGGACAAAAGACAGTAGCCCGGGACGCCAGTCCCGGGATTAGAAGAGCGACTAAATCCAATCAGTCACGTAGTGACGACAGACAGTAACCCGTGACGCCAGTCCCGGGAAGAGATGGACGACTCAATTCACAGAGTCCCGGAGGGACGTCAGAAAAAAATCTTCATCCCGACCGGGTATATTTTCAAATTTTCCGGATTAACATAAAAAAGGAGTCATTAATTTTTAAAAACCATCATTATGGCTAATTCATTTACTTCACTGAACATTCATTTCGTGTTCAGTACAAAAAACAGGGAAAACCTGATCGAGGACGGAATGAAGGCTCGTCTATACGCTTACCTGGGAGGAATTGCCAGGGAAATAAAATTGGTACCATTGGCAATCGGTGGTACAAGCAATCATGTCCACCTGCTTATTTCAATGTCACCGGTTTTGAGCCCGTCAAAGGCAATACAATTGATTAAAGCGGGCTCTTCCAGGTGGATCCATGAAGAATTTCTAATAAAAACAGGTTTCGCCTGGCAGGTGGGATACTCGGGATTCAGCGTGAGTCCGAGACATATCCCGAATGTTAAGAATTATATTGCAAATCAGGAGGAACATCACAGAAAAAAGTCATTTGAAGAAGAATATATCAGTTTTCTGAAAGAGAGCGGGATTGAATTTGACGAGAAATATGTCTGGGGCTGAGGTGTTTCTGTCGTCCCTGACGGGACTCTCAGGGAATTTGCCGTCCTTTTTCCCAGGACTGGCGTCCTGGGCTACTATCTTGTGTCCCTGACGGGACTTGTAATGATCGTGTTCAACTCTCCCCCTCTCCGCTTGGAGAGGGGGCCGGGGGGTGAGGTAGTCAGACTGGCGTCCCGGGCCACTGTCTATCGTCACTTCGTGACAGGTTGAATTTTACAATTCATTACTCCCTTCACCCGAATGGGTGAAGGGCCGGGGATGGGGGCAGCCTGGAAGGGCCGGGGATGGGGGCTAAACGGTAACCACCGCGATCCTTTTCTTCCCGTCCATGCTGACCGTTAACGGCTTCTCAAAACGGATGTGCTTAAAATATTTCGTTTCGTTGATGACCTTTTGCTGTTTCAGCAGGTCCCAGCGGATATAGCTTTTGGATAATTCGGGCTGGATGCTGAAATAGCCTACATTCATGGAAACCACGTTGTGGAAGAAGTGGGAACCGGAGGAAGCGTCGAGCGGGTAACCTTCCAGGCTGGTCTCGATGATCACGCGGGCATGGGAGATCTGGGCCCAGTTCACCGGGATGCCGATGAAGCGGTCACGGGTGCCCCAGCGGCCCGGCCCGATCAGCAGGTACTTCTTGTTCTCCTGCGCGAACATCCGGTTCAGCTTCTCGATCTCATAGGTCATCTGTACCGTGTCGCCCTTGTCAAACACGTCAATATCCACAAAGACCACATCGCTGACATTTTCGATCACGCCGTTGCCCATGCTCTTTTCAGCGTATAAAATAATGCTTTCTTCAGGAATTCTTTCCAGGTTGACATTATAATCCATCGCGTTGCCGATCAAGGGCTTGATCTGCAGCAGATAAAATGTCGCCCGGCCTAGCTTGTCCTTGGTCAGGTCAACGGCAAACTCGATTTCCACCGGTGAGCCCATGGCTTCCTTGACCACGTCGAGCACTACCTCGATGGTTTGCGCGAGAGGTATGTAGTTGAATTTTAAGATATTGGCGAAATTGATGATCCGCGGCCCCTGGTGCGTCAACCCGGGAATGATGACCTGGTTATCGGCATCGTAGACCGAAGCGCAGTGTTTAAGGTTACCGTGCATCTCCATCTCATAAATATCGAGCTTGGCCAAACCGGCTGTATCCCCTTCGAGCAGGTTCACCTCTTTCTTGTTCAGGTCAACGGCGTAAAACTCCACCTGGGAGTTCTGGAACTGGTCTTTCGGTGAACTGATCTCGGTAGCGGGGTACTTCGGTGAAAAACGGTAGGCCTTTTCACCATCGACGACCGATTTACCCAATCCTACGGCCGTCACGGCAAATCCCTCTTCGGGCTGCATGTGGGCATAAGGGTAAAAATTATACGATTGCGCCACGCCGCTGACATGCGGGTAAAAATAATCACCGTACTGCCGCCCGGCCACCTCCTGGATCACAACCGCCATTTTTTCTTCCTCGATCTTGTAATGCACGGCCTCGATATAGCCCCGGGCTTCCGGCGAGTAGATGGAGGCAAAGACCAGCTTGATGGCGTCCAGCGCCTGCTTCAGCCTCTCGTTCAGGTCGGGGTGACAATTAGGCAGCAGGTACGTCTCAAAAATGCCTGCAAACGGCTGCATCAGCGAATCCTCGAACAATCCCGAAGACCTGACGGCAATCGGCTTCGTGATCCGTGTCAGCAGCAGTTTCACGCGCTTAACCAGCGTGTCGGTCAGCTTTGCCTCCATGAACCTTTTTTTGATCTCTTCATAGTCAATGGTGACGGCAACAAAATCCCTCAGGTTGTTGCGGTCAATGAAATACTCAAACTCCTCCGTACCAATCACTGATGTTTTGGGTGCCTGGATCTTTATCATCGGAAGCTGTTTCGAGAAATCGAAATTATAGATCAGGGTGTTGATGAAGGCAAGTCCACGGCCTTTCCCGCCCAGGTAACCATCCATCAGGCTGACGATATTGCTTTCGTCGCCAATGGCCGACTCTTCAAAGGGAATGATCTTGCCCTGGTTCTGCTCGTTGCGGAATTTGCCGATCACATCGATGAGGTACTCGCGGATCTTGACTGCATTTTCGAAGTCAGTCACTTTCTGGGGGTTCAGGATCTTGGCGGCCTGGATTTCACCGCGTGCCATCAGCCAGAGCGAAAAATGATCGCGTTTGGCGTGGTAGAGCAGTGATTCGTCAGGGATGGTCTTCAGCAATTTCTCAAATTCCTTCAGCGACCTGGCTTCGGCAATCTTGGTACCCTGCTCGTTGCGGTATATAAAATTCCCGAATCCCAGGAAGTGGGTGATGAAGCTCCTGAAATCCTGGCTCAGCGTTTCAGAGTTCTTGTTGATAAACGTGCATTTCAATCGGTAAGCCATCTCGGCGTTATCCTCATCGGAACTTTGTATGATGATGGGAATATCCTTCTGGATTTTCCTGGCATATTCAACCAGCTCAAAACCTGCATGCTCATCGGGTTTCCCGTTGCGGTTGAATTTCACATCGGAGATCAGGCAGAGCAGGTAATCCCTGAACCGTTCCATTACTGAAACGGCTTCTTCGAAGTCCGATACCAGGATGATTTTCGGCCTGCCGCGCAGCCTCAGGATCTTGTAAAGCTCGTCGGTGCTCACGTCATCGATGATACGCTTGGTTTGCTCCAGGACGATATGATAAAGCATCGGGAGGTAGCGGGAATAGTATTTCGCGCTGTCCTCCACCAGCAGGATCACCCTCACCATACCGATCTCCGTATCGTTCTCCGCGTTGATCTTGTCTTCCACATGCTTTATCATGGCAAAAAAGACCGATGATTCTCCATTCCAGATAAAGACCTTATCGATATGTTTCAGGGCGTTCTTATCTTCCTCCAGCAGCGCCATATCCGCGTTGTTGTTGAGCAGGAGAAAGATCGGGATATAGGGGTACACTCTTTTGACCATTCCACTCAGCCTGACCGGGATCTGCTTGTCAGCGCCCATCATCATGATGATCAGGTCGAAATGCCTTGTGCGCAGGATCTCCATCGCTTCATCGATCCCCGACACCCCGGTGATCCTGGGAATAGAGGTCAGGTTCATCGTGTGATATTCGCCCAGGACGTGCTCCGAGAACCTTCCCTCCCGTTCAATACTGTATGCATCGTAAAGATTCGCCACAAGCAGGATCTCCTTCACTTTGAAAAGCATCAGGTCGTGGTATGCATCACGGTCCTCATTGGTCTTGTTGATAAAGCGCTGCAGCAGTTGCCGGCTGGTGGCAAGTCCGGGGGCAGTCTCGGCCTTCGCAGGAATCTCTCCCGGAATCCTGGGCTTGATGACCGTCCTGGCCAGGATACCGTTGATGTACCCCGTGAGCATATTCGCCAGGTTCTCGATCAGGTGCTTTTCTTCAAGAAGGAATGGGCCATCATCCAGCACGGGGAACTCTTTCAGATAGTAAATCTCAATGTAGCCGACTTTATTATCGATCGTTTCAAACTTCTGCCGCTGCACCCACTTTGTCGCCTTGAATTCCCGGCTGGAATATTCCTTTCCTTCAAAAAGGATGCGAGCCGCAGTGTATTGCGGGTACTGCCAGGCTGGCGGAAGGATCATGCAGACCTGCCGCAGTGTTTCTTCGATGGATTTGGCTTCTTTGATGATCTGCGTGGTGCGGTTTATGGCGGCAAGTTCTTTTAACCGCTCGATATTTTCCGCCCTTAATTGCTGGTAGTTAGCGGGTTGGTCCGGATTGTATTCGCTCATAAGACTATTGAAAATGGGATGCTAAAGGTATGAATAATTAGTTCTTCCAAATATACGGTGGAACTCCGTGTGACCTCAGTGGAGCTCTGTGTAACTTGCCTTAAGTATCACAGAGTTCCACAAAGTTAACACAGAGATCCACTGAAGCAAACTAATTAATGTAAGCGAAATCCACTTATATCAAATCTAAATTGCAACTAGCCTGTTATTTTTTGTTAATCTTTTCACAAGTACAATATTATTTTAACTAATATTGCCTCGCTTTTCAAAAATTCATTAACAACCAAATATATCTAACGATTATGGCAAACAACTATGAAAACCTGGTGAACGAATTTATGGCAAAGATCATTGCCAGGAACCCGGGTGAAAAAGAATTCCATCAAGCTGTCAGGGAAGTGACCGAATCGCTCGTTCCCTTTATTGAAGAAAATCCAAAGTACAAGACCGCCAAGATCCTCGAGAGAATGGCTGAGCCCGAAAGAGTGATCCTCTTCCGTGTACCGTGGGTTGACGACAAAGGTGAGATCCAGATCAACAAAGGCTACCGTATCGAGATGAACAGCGCCATTGGTCCTTACAAGGGCGGGCTCCGTTTCCACCCCACGGTGAACCTGGGTATCCTCAAATTCCTTGCCTTCGAACAGGTTTTGAAGAACAGCCTCACCACCCTTCCCATGGGCGGTGGAAAAGGCGGCTCCGATTTCGATCCTAAAGGAAAATCCGACAATGAAGTGATGCGCTTCTGCCAGAGTTTCATGACCGAGCTGGCCCGCCATATCGGTCCTGACACGGACGTTCCGGCCGGTGATATCGGTGTCGGCGGACGTGAGATCGGCTTCATGTTCGGCCAATATAAAAGGTTACGCAATGAATTCACCGGCGTGCTGACCGGCAAAGGACTGGAATGGGGCGGCAGCCTGATCCGTCCGGAAGCTACAGGTTACGGCCAGGTCTATTTCGCTGAAGAAATGCTGAAGACCCGCGGTGATTCGATGAAAGGCAAGATTGCCTGTGTCTCCGGCTCCGGGAACGTAGCGCAGTATGCCACAGAAAAAGCCACCATGCTCGGCGCCAAAGTGGTGACCCTCTCCGATTCCAATGGTTTCATCCATGACCCGGACGGCATCACCCCGGAAAAACTGCAGTTCGCCATGTACCTGAAGAACGTGAAGCGCGGCCGCATACAGGAATATGCCCAGAAATACGGCTGCGCTTACTACGAAGGCAAACGCCCGTGGATGATAAAATGCGACGTGGCGCTGCCCTCCGCAACACAAAACGAGATCGACGGCGATGACGCAAAGACGCTCATGGCTAACGGATGCTTCGTCGTTTCCGAAGGAGCCAACATGCCTTCCACCCCGGAAGCCATCGAGGTATTCCAGAACGCGAAGATCCTTTACGGCCCCGGCAAGGCAGCCAACGCGGGCGGCGTAGCCACCTCAGGCCTCGAAATGAGCCAGAACTCCATGCGACTGTCATGGTCACGCGAGGAAGTCGATGCCAGACTGCACAACATTATGATAAACATTCATGCAAACTGTGTGAAATGGGGAAAGAATGAAGATGGATATATTGATTACGTGAAAGGAGCAAATATCGGCGGGTTTGTCAAAGTTGCCGATGCAATGATTGCACATGGTATCGTGTAATTGTTGTGATACCGAACCAATACTCAGGGGGCCGTTGATTACGGTCCCCTTTTTTATTGTTCCGGCGCGAAGAAATCCAGGGTACGGCTTACCCGGTCGAAGACAAAATACTGGATCAAAACAAAGTCCTCCTCATTATTGACCAGGGCATACGCGCGGTCCAAATCCACCGGCTCCATCCTGGCGCCATCTGCTGAAAACAAAGGCGAGAAACTCCTTTTCTTAAAGATCCTGACCCGGTTCACCTCCCCTTCCACATCTGTGAGGGTGATAATGGTTTTTGGCGTACTGGCTGAAACCGAATCGATGAAGGTTCTTTCGATCATGTGCTCAAGCAGCGATTCAAACCGGATATCCTCGAATCCGGTCAGGAAATTCAACGCCCGGAGCGTGTCAAACCCGATCACAGTGCGGTTATCCGCCAGTGTACGAAGAATAATGTTCTGGTTGTCTTTCACTTCAAACTCGTAACCCTGCTCAGGCTGCAACGGAAATTCAACCTTCACCGACCTGATCTCGTTGATCGGCGTCCTGAACACGGTATAATCGCGCCATTCGGCCTCCACCGTGGAATAGCGCGTGGCAACGAAGCCCCTGAAACCCGTGATATGCACCACATAAGGCTCCTCCGACCCTTCCATCAGCATGAAGGTGCCCTGGTTGTCCTGCGTTACATCACCGATATAATAAACTTTGGACAGCTTTTCCCTTGGAAACAGTTTGATCTTATTAAAGAGATTGATCCTGGGGGTAATCTGGTATATCTCGATCTTCTTCGCGATGACCGACATGCGCGTGATCACATTGTTCCGGGCAACCAGCGGAACGGGGTTACGCACCTTCAGGTCCATCAGGGTTTTCAGGAATGAACTGACCTTGGCCTGCTGCGCGGGATGCTTTCCGTTGACCAGCCAGGTCCCTTCTGCAGTGCGCTCCAGCGTGACCTCGTTGTTGTTTTTGTCTGCCAGGAAGATTTTAGTGATAGAAGCCGTATCAGCCACGGCAAAGTCACTTTCACCCTTCTTCAGCGTAGTGTAAGAATTGGTGATGAACAGCGCGGCGGTGATCAGCACCAGGATAAGTATAACGATCAGTGTGATGCGGTTTTTTTTCATCATTGCCTGGATAAATCCGGTATTAAGTTTCACTACCTGGCAGAGGTATATTTCTTTTTGCGCAGGTAATGTTGTATGAATCCATAAATAAGAACGAGCATTACCGGCAAAATAATATTCAGAGCCTGCCAGAAAAATTTATTGTTGTTTACCCGGGTCATATCCAGGAGCCTGAGCTTCAGATCCCTGCTCCGGATGGAGATCAGTCCCGATTCATCGAGCATATAATCCAGCGCGTTCAGGATGAAATCCTTGTTCCCGAATGATTGCCCGGTATACTGGTCATAGCCCAGCGGCATCGGGTAACCCTGTGAAAAATGAAGCTGGTTGCGGATCACATCGCCGTCGGCAACCACGATCATGCTGGTCGGCTTGCTCTTCGGCAGGAACCCGATGTCCTTGTTTTGCTGGATTTCCGGTGGTATCCTGTTCTCAAAATTCGACCTGAACTCCCCTTCCAGCAACACGGCCACCGGTTGGGGCGGTCCGGTATAGGCCCGTTCGTCAGGTTCCTGCTCCAGGATGGCCAGGGTGATCATCGCCGGCGTGCTGATGGTGCGGCTGTACGCCGAAGTTTTTAGCAGGATTGTCTTCTTCACATCGGCCACGCGGATGGTGTCGATGCTGCTGACAAATTCAGTCTTAATCACATTGAGGTTCTTCACGATAGGATGATTTTCCGATGGTGTGATGACTGGGAAATAATACCAGGGGAAGAAATCGATCTTGGGCTGGCCGCCGACCTGCCCGGTCCTCAACGGGATGGGAAGAGCATTCAGGTCCATGACCAGGTTCGGGTTGAGCCTGACGCCATAACGGAACAGCATGTCGTCCAGGTTCAGGTCGCGGGCAATCCCGAGGGTGGTTTCCCTGGCCTCCAGGCTGTCCATGCTGGCCAAAACGGGGTCAACCAGCCATAGCACCTTGCCTCCTCGCATGATGTACTGGTCGATGATGAATTTATCCTTTTCGGAAAACGCCGAATCAGGCTTTGCAATGACGAGAGCGTCGTATTTGTTGACGATGCGGGTCTTGTCGTCCGAGATGCTGTCGCGTTTGGTCAGGCTGCTCAACTGCTCCCCGATGGCGATCACGCCCACGGTGTATTGCTTCGACAGCGCCTGCCCGATATCGTAGATGTACCTGTTATCCAGCTCGCCATGGCCGCGGATGAACGCGATCATCGGCTTGTTCACGACCGTGAGGTCGCGGATAGCGCCGGCCAGGCGGAACTCCAGCGCCTCCACCGAATTGTTCAGCGCTTCCTCGGGCGGGACCCCCAACTGCGAGCCCAGCAGTTCCACCGCCATCTCGCTGGATTTATAGTTGGCCAGCGCACCCGGGAAAATGATCTGCTGCTCGCGCCCTTCTTTGGTGTTGACCTGCAGATCAGTAGGCTGCAACCCTTTCTCGATCAGCAACTGGTACGTGTCGTTACGCTCTTGCTCGTCCTCGCTGGCCGACGGGTTAACGAATTCGTAGTGGATATTTTTATTGTAGGCCCTGAACTCATCCAGCATTTCCCGGGTGGCGTTTCGAAGCCGCTTGAACCCGGCCGGGAATTCCCCCTCCAGGTATACCCGGAAGTAGACGATATCATCGATCCCTTTCAGCATTTCCTTTGTGGCCGGCGAAAGTGAATAGCGTTTTTCAGAGGTAAGGTCAAAGCGGGTGAATACAAAGGAGCTGATAACATTGATGAGGACAATGATCAGTATGCCTGATAAAAGCTGGACCAGGCTGCTGCGCTTCAGGTTGCGCTGTTTATTCTTTTTCTGTTCCATGCCTACCACTTTCTTCTTTCAATGGAAAACTTCGATAAAAGAATAAACAACGCGATGACCCCGAGGAAATAGATCATGTCGCGCGTATCGAGCACGCCGCGGCTCATCGACTGGTAATGGTCGTTGATGCCCAGTGATTTGATCAGCAGGTCGGCTTTGCCGAAAAGGTCGAAGGAATAGATAAAATCGAATCCCACATAAAGAAATCCGCAGAGGAACACCGCGATGATAAACGAAACGATCTGGTTGTCGGTGAGGGTTGAGGCGAACATCCCGATGGCGACGAAGGAGGCGCTGAGGAACAGCAGGCCGATGTACGATCCCCACATGCCGCCCAGGTCTATGTTCCCTTTGGGCATGCCCAGGTAATATACCGAGAAGAAATACACGAGCGTGGGCAACAGGGAAAAGACCACCAGGATAAGCCCTGAAAGGTACTTGGCCATAACGATCTCGAATTCGCTGAGCGGCTTGGTCAGTATAAGCTCCATGGTGCCTGATTTTTTTTCTTCCGCAAACAAGCGCATCGTGATAGCTGGGATAAGAAAAAGGAATACAAACGGCGCGATCATGAACAGCCCGTCCAGGTTGGCATAACCAAATTCCAGTATGTTGAAATCACCTTTGAACACCCACAGGAACAACCCGTTGATCAGCAGGAACACCGTGATCACGATGTAGCCGGTCAGGGAACTGAGGAAGGAGGATATTTCTTTCTTTAGAAGGGTTAACATTTCAGGTTTTTATTGTTTCGTTGGCCGCAAGCTGCAAGCCACAAGCCACAAGCTTCAAGCCCTTTGCACTAAGCTCTATGCTCTTTGCTCTTTGCCCCCGCAAAGATATCAATTTTATAAAGAGGAATGCAGAGCAATAGGGTTCCTGACTTGTGACTTTAAGTGCAGAAGAGGTTCAACATACGGGACGCTCCATCGGAGCTAGGCACTATGAATGCTAAGCCCTCCGGCTCCTTAGGAGCCTTCTGTCTGTAGAAAAATGCCTGACACGATCATTAAAGCCCCGTCAGGGGCGACCCTATTCCCGGGCCTTTTAATCTTTCTGATCCGTAACATGAAACAAAAACAGGCGTTAGTGCGGTAAAATTCAATTTAATGATAAGCTTTTTTATTCTTTAATGTAAGTCCAACATTAAGACCAAAATAGATGTCATAGGCTTTAAGATCCGGAACTTTGTTTTTATTAGCCTTATTCAGACAATTTCCACTGATCTCTGCTTCGAGGAAAATACCCGAATTAAAAGTCCAGCCAATTCCAGCATTCGCTTCAAGTTGTAATTTATCAAGGTCCTCGATATAATCTAATTCATAATCGCTATTCGAGGAATATCCGACAAGGTAATTTCCATAAAGTCCAGCCACTAAATAAACTGAGGGATGAATCCCGGAAAGCGAAAAATACAATCCGGGCCCAAAGATATAAGATGGTAATGGATCTTCACAGGATTCATCCCATCTGGTGAATTAAGATTGACATTATCTTTATAGCCCCTGTTTTTGTAACCTGTTATAATCCTTATATCTAAATAATTATTAAAATCAATTTTATAGAATAAATCGATCTCCCACGCAGACTTGAACAATGTCGTAATTAAACTATTTCCTTCTTTGCTTATTCCTCCTCCTACAGCTATTCCAAAATTATTCTGAGAAAACGATTTCATAAAGAATAATGGCATAAGCAACATCAAAATGAGAATAAATCTAAAGCTGTCTTTTGATTTCATGATATGCTTATTTTGAAGATGAAATAGTGTGAGAACACCTTAATTGTTATCCCGTACTTTGTCTACGTGCATTCTATCATTTATAAAAATCTTCATCCTTTAATAATGAATCTAAAAGAATAAAATGATCAAATAATGCTTCATAAAAATCTAATTCAGAATCTCTTGATAAATCATACAGGAAAAAAATCTCTCCGGGCAGTTTCTAATCAAGAACGGCACAGTGTACCGTGTAATTTTCCAAACCTTTGTCGTGCCGATGGCACTCAGAAATAATATTGCCGCTTTTTCTCCCGGGACTGTCGTCCCGGGCTACTGTCCTACATCCTGCGGGATTATCAGAAATCATAGGAGAAAAAAGAAAAAGGATTAATTTTATACACTCAGATGTTCATTGCAAACTCCCCAGGAATGCCTTTCGGAATTATAAATTTTGCCGGGGGGTCAATTTACCGGATTGAATGGTCAATTTGACCAGAATAAACAGTAACTGTTCAATAAATAAATCATAGCTTTGACTATGGATAATTTTGAAGAATACTTACGACAGGGTGAGCCAAATAAAGCAGAAAAAGCAAAAGTCTGGAAAACGGCTATTGGCCTGCAACAAGTTGACGGGCTAAAACCGTCCGACTATCTCATAGAAACTGCAAGGCAAAATATTGAAGGTGATATCACTATTGATGAAGTAAAAAAACGGATAGACAGTTATTACAAACAATACCCTTTAAAAGATACTGAAAACCGCACCGAGGAAGCCGACAAAGTTTCGGCGCGTATTGCCGAGATATTGAGTGAACAAACATTTACGTTGTCGCCAGCCGAGTACCTTACTATTCATCGCAGATTGTTTCAGGGTATTTACAGTCACTCAGGCAAAATCCGTGATTACAACATTACAAAACAAGAATGGGTTTTATATGGCGAAACGGTTTTGTATGCAAGTGCCGAAAGTTTGAAAGCCACTTTAGAATACGATTTTGAACAGGAAAAGAAATTTAGTTACAAAGGTTTAAGTGAACACGAAATCATTGAACATATAGCACAATTTATTTCGTATTTGTGGCAGATTCACATTTTTGGAGAGGGCAACACAAGATCAACGGCAGTATTTTTAATAAAATATCTTCGTAAACTTGGTTTAAAAATGGTAAACAACGATTTGTTTGCAGAGCATTCCTGGTATTTCCGCAATGCACTCGTTCGGGCTAATTATGAAGATTTATCGAAAGGCATTCACAAAACCGATAAATATCTTATCCGTTTTCTTTGCAATTTATTACTGAATGAAAATCACCCGCTTAAAAACAGAGAATTGCAAATTCATAATGTCGATTCTACAAAAGATACTGTAAAACCACCAAGCGACACTGTAAAATCAGAAAATGACACTGTAAATGACACTGTATTCAACTTGATAAAACAGAATAACAAAATAACAGCGGCCGGAATCAGCGAGCGCTTAAATATAAGTTTAAGCACTGCAAAACGGAAAATAAAAGACCTTAAAGTGAAGGGAACAATAGAACGCATCGGCAGCGACAAAACAGGCTACTGGAAAATAATTGAATAAAAGTCTCCCGAATTTAAAATTTAAAACTTAAAATTTAAAATTCCCTATTTGAATTCCACCCTCACCGGGTCATTGATATCCAGCCCCAGCAGACTCGACGCGTTACCCTGGTTGATGGCGATCTCAAGATGGCCGGTGGAGCCGAAAAGGGCGACGATTTCCCCGACCGGGACTTCCTGGTAGGAACGGCTGATCTTTTTGATGGTCTCGCCGCGGAATTCCACGATATAATTTCTCCCTTTGCCGGTCTTTTCAACCAGGTCGCGGGTAATGTTGGTGATCACGTTCTCGTAGCGGTTCACGTAAATGACCACCCCGCGGATAACATCGCCCGAAACTACCGGCAGGAAATGCAACTGTTCTTTCCATTCTGAAACCGGCTCACCAAGCTGTTCAATGGGATTCCCGGCAGCCAGGTGGACCATTGCTTCAACGAATCGGTCCCTGGCGGGAATCTCACGATCCCCCTCCGCACTTCCTGCAGAGATCCGGATGATCTTCTCCGGACTGTGGTCAAAGATCAGCGAAAAAATGCCGTTGTCCGCACCGATGAAGAACTGTCCGTCATAATGCACTGCCAGGTGCGGCGTCTTCTCTGAACGCTCGGCCAGGACCGACAACATATGCACCGTCCCCGGCGGGTAATGGATGTAACTGTTCCGGATAATGAAAGAAGCCTGCTTCAGGTTGAAAGGACTAATTTCGTGCGAAATATCAACAATATTGACCGATGGAATTCTGCTCAGAATCTTGCCTTTCACGGCTGCCAGGAAATGATCCCTCTGCCCCCAGTCGCTCGTCAGTGTGATGATTGGCATTTTGTCCAGGTAGTTGTTAAAAGTCCGGTTTTGTCAATAAAGCTGATGCAGAATAACTCACGGCCAAAATTAACAATTCTTCAAAGACGGAGCGCAATTTTTCATACTTTTGAACATCCAGACCACTAAGCTGTTAAAGGAACATGGGCGAACGGGTTATTTCCATTGAAACATACAGTCCGATTGAGATCTATGGCGTCAATGACGCTCACCTGGATCTGATCAAAAAGCAATTCCCAAGGCTGAAGATCGTCGCACGTGGCGACATGGTCAAGGTTTTTGGTGAAGAAGAAGAGCTCAATGCCTTCGAAAACAAATTTTCACTCCTGCTGCTCAGCTATGACAAGTTCGGGAAGATCAGCGATAACGACATCCTGCAGATCATGCAGGCCGGGGAGGAAGAAACCAATAACCTTATAAAACAGCAATTGCCCGATGACGTGCTGGTCTACGGACGGGACGGCCGCATCGTCAAGGCCATGACGATCAACCAGCAAAAGCTGGTGGAAAGCAGCAATGCCAATGACCTGGTCTTCGCCATCGGACCTGCGGGCACCGGGAAAACCTACACCGCGGTGGCACTGGCAGTGAGAGCGCTGAAGAACAAGGAGGTGCGGCGCATCATTCTCACCCGCCCTGCCGTGGAAGCCGGCGAAAACCTCGGTTTCCTTCCCGGCGACCTGAAAGACAAGCTGGATCCCTACCTGCAGCCGTTGTACGATGCGCTCCGGGACATGCTGCCAACACAGAAGCTGCTCACTTACATCGAAGACGGGACCATCGAAGTGGCGCCGCTGGCCTTCATGCGCGGCCGCACCCTCGACCACGCCTTCGCCATCCTCGACGAAGCGCAGAACACCACCTCCAGCCAGTTGAAAATGTTCCTGACCCGGATGGGGAAATCTTCAAAATTCATTGTAACCGGCGATATTACCCAGATCGACCTGCCGAAGAACCAGGAATCAGGGCTTGTCCACGCCACCAGGATACTCAGGGGCATTCCCGGCATGGATTTCATCTATTTGGACCAGCGCGACATCATCCGCCACAAGCTGGTGGTCAGGATCATCGAGGCCTACGGTAAAGAAAGCAATAATCAAAAAACAACATAACTATGCAGAACGTAATCGTAAGAACCGACTATGAATTCCCCGGCCAGAAAGGCGTTTACCACGGCAAGGTCAGGGATGTTTATAATATTGAAGATGAAATGATGGTCATGGTGGTGACCGACCGGATCTCCGCCTTCGACGTGGTGCTCCCGAAAGGAATCCCCTACAAGGGACAGGTGCTGAACCAGATCGCGGCAAAATTCCTCGAAGCCACCCGCGATATCGTCCCCAACTGGATGACGGCCGTGCCCGACCCGATGGTGATGGCCGGCAAGTTCTGCGAGCCCTTCCCCGTCGAAATGATCATCCGCGGCTACCTGACCGGCAGCTCCTGGAGAACCTACAAAAGCGGCGCCCGGGCTATCTGCGGCGTGCCCATCCCCGACGGCATGCGTGAACACGAACGCTTCCCGGAACCGATCGTAACCCCTACCACCAAAGCCAAAGAAGGCCACGACGAAGACATTTCCCGGGAAGAGATCATCCGCCAGGGGCTCGTCTCCGAAGAAGACTACATCCTGCTGGAAAAATACACACGTGAACTGTTTCAGAGAGGCTCTGAAATTGCGGCAAAAATGGGCCTGATCCTGGTCGACACCAAGTACGAGTTCGGGAAAAAAGACGGGCAGATCTACCTGATCGACGAAATCCACACACCCGACTCGTCCAGGTATTTCTACGCTGAAGGCTATGAAGAGCGTTTTGCCAGGGGCGAGCAGCAAAAACAGCTTTCCAAGGAGTTTGTCAGGGAATGGCTTATGGAAAACGGTTTCCAGGGAAAAGAAGGCCAGGCGGTACCGTTCATGTCCGATGAATTCGTGCAATCGGTTTCAGAACGCTATATCGAGCTTTACGAAGGCATCACCGGCGAAAAGTTCGTCCGCGCCGATGCCAGTGAGGTGTTGAAGAGGGTGGAATCCAACATCAGTGAATTCCTCAACCTCACCCCCTGACCCCCTCTCCAATTTGGAGAGGGGGAACAGGGGGCAGGGGGTAAAGGGGGTGAGGTTGTCTAGTCGATCATTCCCAGCAACTCCGTCATCTCGTCCCTTTTCACGGGATTGCCCGACTGGTCGTAGATATTGATCAGTTCGCTGATCAATCGCCTTATGATCGTTTTATTATCACAGGGAATGAAATACGATTCCTTACGTTCCAGTTTCAACTGTTTGATAAACAACTCAATCTCGTTGCGGGTGAAAACGGCGCCGCGGTTGAATGGATTGATATAGAACAGCACCTCTCCTTCCGGGATATCCCTGGGGGCCAGCATGATCTCATCAGTATAGGCCAGCACAAAATGCCGCGGAAGATCCACACCATAGACCGGGATCTTCATGCCCTGCGCGATGGAAATGTAAATGACGCCAAGGATCAGCGGGCTGCCTTTTTTTGAATCCAGCAAATTATTGATGAAAAAATTCTCGGCGGCATTGATGTTGGTGACGTTGCCGGCAAGTTTGTGGGTATCGAAAAGAATGTGGTTGATGACTTTGACCTTCTCCAGGCCGGTCAGGTTCTGGTTCAGCTCCAGCCATACATCCTGCGAGATCAGCCCGACCTTTTTGATCACGGTGTCCTCGTCCAGGTCGGGATACTGGAACTTGCTCACCAGCAGCGCCCCCTGCAGCAGGTCATGATGCCCGAACTGCGCCCAATTGTGAAGTTCTTTTTTCAGGTTTTCAAACTGGATCTGGTGGATCAGGTCTTCTATACGGTGCTGGATCAGCGGATCAAATGTATTTTCCCATGCATGCTCAAGAACCGGGACGGCCACCCTGCCATGGGCAAAAATACGGTCCCTGATGGCCTGGAAGATGTCCTCATTCGGCTCATCCAGCAGGTTCATCAGCGCGTCCAGTTCCTTCGTTCTATTTTTTATTGACATCGTTTCTTATTATCAGGAAACTCTTTTAATAGCGCAAAGTTCCTTTCTACTGCGCAAGAGGCTGTATGTAAAGTCCGCGCTATCTTTTTATTTAGCATCGCCGACGACTAAAGCCGTCGGTTGATATTTTGTAACCAACTCGGAACCAACGGCTTTAGTCGTTGGAGTTTCGGACCAAAACAAGCAAGACTAAGAAAAATGCAATTTTGATACAACCTCTCACAACAACAGTTATGCCATCATTTTAGTTCATTCCGTCAATTTATTCAATACAAATTCAATCAGGTTTTCCTCGTCCTGGCGGATGGTTTTGGTGTACTGGCCGGTGGCACGGTTCGCCAGCAGCACGCAGATGCTTGCCACCTGGTGCCCCAGCAACTTCCCAAGACCATACAACGACGAGGTTTCCATCTCGAAATTGATGATCCGGTTTCCCTTGTATGAAAACTCTGCCATTGCCGTGAGCATCCCGTCAAAGGAGCGTCTTAGCCTGAGCTCTCTTCCCTGGGGGCCGTAAAACCCGCCGGCAGTCGCAGTGATGCCGGTCACGCCGCCGTCGGTCAGCTTCCCGATCAGCGAAGCGGTGCCCGGGATAATATAAGGTACGGGAAGATTGGCCGGCCAGCCGGTTTGCCTGATAAACTCAGCGGTAAGCTCCCGGTCGGTAACCTGTTCCAGTTCCGAATAATAATGCAGCGAGCCATCCAGCCCCATCCCGTGCGACGAAATGACATAGCTCCCGATCGGGATGTCGGCATGGATCGTACCGGAAGTGCCGATCCTGACAATCGTCAGGGACCGCTGCTTTTCCAGGGTTTCCCTGGTGCTGAGGTCAATGTTGACCAGGGCATCCAGCTCGTTCATCACGATGTCGATGTTGTCAGGCCCGATGCCTGTCGACAGGGCCAGGATGCGTTTGCCGTGATACCTGCCTACATGGCTGACAAACTCCCGGTTCTGCCGCCTGAACTCCACCCGGTCAAAATGGTCCGATATCAGCGAGATCCTGGCCGGATCGCCCGAAACCAGCACCAGGTCGGGGATCTCCTCCGGTTTTAATTTCAAATGATAAATGCTTCCGTCTGAATTGACAATCAAATCCGATTCTTTCATGTTCTCTGTGCCTCTCTGTGTAACTCTGTGCGTTCTGTGGTGAAAAAATCCCAAAATTAACTTTCCTCCCTCAACAATGCAATGCTGAATTGATATTATTTTTGCCCCATGATCGCAGAAATCATCAGCATCGGCGACGAACTGCTTGTCGGGCAGGTCGTCAACACCAACGCCACCTGGATAGCCCGGCAACTCAACGAGATCGGCATTCCCGTCGTGCAAATCTCAGCCATCGCCGATGATGCCGCAACCATTAAAACCGCCCTGGATGAGGCTTTCTCCCGTGCCGACGTGATCCTTGTAACCGGCGGGCTGGGCCCGACAAAAGACGATATCACCAAACATACCTTATGCGAATACTTCAACACCAGCCTTGTTTTTCACCAGCCTTCATTTGAAAATATTGAAAGGCTGTTTACATTGCGGAATGCCAGGGTCATTGATGTAAACCGAAGGCAGGCCGAAATTCCGGCCAACTGCACCCCGTTCATCAATCAGTATGGTACGGCGCCGGGAATGTGGTTCGAAAAAGACAACAAAGTCCTGGTTTCCATGCCGGGCGTGCCGTTCGAGATGGAAGCCATGATGGAAAAAGACGTCCTGCCCAGGCTGGCCGGCGGGTTCAACGACCGGATCGTGGTGCACAAGACCATCCAGACCCAGGGGATAGGTGAATCCGCCCTGGCAGACCTGATCGAAGACTGGGAGAACAACCTCCCCGGGAACATGAAACTGGCTTATCTGCCGCAGCCCGGTATCGTCAGGCTCCGGCTGACCGCTTACGGCGATTCGAAAGAGAAAACCCTGCAGGAAGTGGAACAACAGGTGGCATTGCTCCAAAAGCTCATTCCCGACCTGATCTTCGGCTATGGCAACGACACGCTGGAAGAAGTTGTGGGCAGGCTGCTGAAAGAAAAGCACCTGACGCTTTGCACTGCCGAAAGCTGCACGGGCGGATACCTGTCGCACCTGGTCACCAGTGTCCCTGGTTCATCCGATTATTACACCGGCTCGGTGATTGCGTACTCCAACCGTGTCAAGCAGGAGATGCTGGGTGTTTCGGGACAAACGCTGGAGAAGCACGGTGCCGTCAGCGAAGAAGTGGTGCGGGAAATGGCCGAAGGGGCGCGGGCACGGTTCAACACCGATTTTGCCGTTTCCATCAGCGGCATTGCCGGTCCCGACGGCGGAACGATCGAAAAACCAGTGGGAACGGTCTGGATCGCCGTTGCTTCCAGCAAGCGCACCGTCGCCAGGAAGTTCAGTTTCGGCGAGCACCGCGGACGGAACATCCGCCGGGCGGCCCTGGCAGGGCTGAACATGCTAAGAATGGAATTGATGGTCATTGAGTGTCATTGAGTGTCATCAGTAGTTATTGGTAGTCAATAATCTGGAATCTGAAACCTGAACCCGGGCATTTCTCCGTAGGAGAAACATATTTGTAGAATAGACGGTGATTGGCAACGATTTTCCCCTCCCGACGAAATCGCGGTTTGTTGGGAACGGATGGCACGGGAGGGGATTAAGGGGTAGGGAAGGAGGGATGAGCATTGGTTGTCATAAAGTTGTCATAAGGTTGTATGACTTACTGTCATTTTCCAGTCCACAGTCTTACAGTCTTACAATCCTGCAGTCCTCCCGTCTTCCCGTCTTATTCGCATATCTGACTATATGTTATCAAAATTCAGTATAGATTACTGATATTTATTAACATATCGTATTACCCCCCCCCCTGCTTTTCCGATCAATGTATGATTTGAGCCTCCTCTTTTATTCATTCAAATGATCATGCCATGAAAACATTAATCCAAAACCTTAGCGCTTTCATCCTGGTCCTGGCAGTTTTTTCGGTTGCATTCAGCCAGGATATTGAAATTGATCTTACC
This sequence comes from uncultured Bacteroidales bacterium, assembly GCA_964447005.1. Classification (GTDB taxonomy): domain Bacteria; phylum Bacteroidota; class Bacteroidia; order Bacteroidales; family JAGOPY01; genus JAGOPY01. Next base: position 4,919 of record CAYUQP010000052.1, on the reverse strand, counting down.
TTTACAGGTGACACGGTAATTTATCCTTTTGAGGGCATTGAAACCATCAGTGAACTGACCATGGACGGCGATGTTGAGTTTTACAGCGACACCAGCCTGGTGCGACTTATTCTCGAGGATGAGAACGGGTATCAGTACATGATCTTTGAGACCTATCCACTCATCAGTTCCGGTTCGATCGTTTCTGCAGATGATTACTGTGATGAAACCTGCGCGCTGAATGAATGCAATCCATATTCTCTGATCGTTCAGGTGATCGAAGCGGACTTTTTATTAAAAGATCTGTATTATGACACCGAGCCGAAACAGAATGCTGAAGACCAGCGTTATGAAGCTAAAAGAGCTAAAGATTCCTTGAGGATAGAAATCATGAACGAAAAGGTCCTGATTTACGGAATGAACTGGACTTGTGCTGATAATGGCTTGGTTGAACTATATTATGAACAAAAAAAGAATATATTCGGAAATGGTTATAACATGCTTGGATATGATTACTATCATGAAGGAGGATTTGAGTTTTTAGGCCATAGAGATTATCCAAGGGTTAATCCGAATTTTGTCAGATCATTCGATTGGAGAAATAGGCATGGCGCAAATGATTCTTCATCAAATTATTGGGATGGGGATAGTTGTGGCACAGGTTGGTTAACCAAAGAACAAGATCAAAGGTTTTGTAGTAGTTGTTGGGCATTTAGTTCCGTTGGAACAGTTGAAGCAATTGCGAACTTATATGCATCTCATCACATTAATTATGATTTATCTGAGCAGTATATTTTGTCCTGTAGCGATGCCGGAACGTGTGGGGGAGGGGGAGAAGATTCAGCATTACTTTATATTAAATACCATGGTACTGTCACCGAAAATTGTTTTCCTTATTATGGATTAGATCCTTCCACTTTACCCTGTACTTCAAATTTAAATTGTGATAATCCGGATCCTATTGTCAAAATAACGGATACATTATATTTTCGACCCGCCGATTATAATTATGATAGCTTAAGAATCAAATTGATAACAAAAGGTCCGCTTACTTTTACTTACGTATCAGGCCAAATACAAGCCCACAGTGTCGTTCTGATTGGTTTTGAATTTGATCAAAAGGATTCAACCCTATGGTGGATAATAAAAAATAGTAATACAAATTGGGGAAATAAGGGATTCGGAAAATTAAAACTTGAAAACTACATGCGTGCCTTTGCCGTTGTGCCACCAGTTTTCCACAATGATACTGCATTGGATGTCGAGTGTCATGATTATGACCTTGACGGTTATTGTTTCTGGGGTATAGGAGAAAAACCGAAAAGTTGTGACAGTTGTAATTGCTATGATATTGAAGATTGTGACGATTCAAATCCAATGGTGGGAGGCTATGATGAATTTTACAACTGCAAGTGCCTGGTCGAGTATGATTCAACGATAATCTATATTTCTTCCGATACAACCTGGAATGATTCATTGATTGTCCGAAATCCGATTATTATTGATTCAGGAGCTTGCCTGACCATTTCGGCTGTGGCCCAAATCCATCCGGATGTTAAAATAACGGTTGGTAAAGGAGGAAAACTTGTTCTGGACGGCGGAAAATTGACCAATGCCTGTCCGGAATTATGGGAAGGGATCGATGTGCTTGGAACTGATACTTCGCAGTATTATTCCCAGTTTTTCGGGGTACTTGAAATAAAAGAGGGTGGCACCATTGAAAATGCGCGGGTAGCTGTCTCAAATTACTGTAAACCATGTGAAGACCAGGATGCCGGGGGTATTATCAACGCGGATGATGGAATCTTCAGAAACAACCAGGTGGCATTTGAATTCGCCCCGTTCAGAAATATTTACCAGGGAACCGAACGATCCTACCTCGGTTCCTTTGAAAGATGCCTGTTCATGCATGATGAATATTTACAGAATTATGAGGAGTTCAGGTACTTTATCAAATTGAACGGGGTCAACGGGATCACGATAAAGGGCTGCGAGTTTATCTGTGATACAATGCCGTTAAACCCGGATTCTGAACGAACCTTGAAATACAACTCCGGGATTTATTCAACCGGATCTCATTTTTCAGTGGATGTTGCCTGCACCGAAGATATTTTGCCATGCCCTGGTTTTGTGCCTTCTGTTTTCAAAGGGCTTAATTATGGGATTTACGCGCTAGGGATCACCGGGACAGAATTGATTTCAGTCAAAAAATCCAACTTTATCAATAATCGGACTGGCATCTATTTAAGCGGGGTGAATTACGCATCGGTAGTTCAGGATACCTTTGACGTCTTTCTGGAAAAGAAAAGCGCAGATACTCTTTGTGGCCTTTACCTTGATTATTGCACGGGTTATCAGGTGGAAGAAAATGATTTTCGCGGCAATTATTTTTATCAGGAATGGGAATCTCCAAATGAGTGCGTTGGCATAGTAATCAATAATTCCGGCGAGGAATACAATGAAATCTACAACAACCGTTTCGATTCACTATTCATTGGTACACTTGCTCAAAATGTAAACAGAGATGATAAAGAAGGGGTAGGCCTTGAAATTCTCTGCAACGATTATACAAATGGGTATTTTGATATTTCTGTAACCAGTTATGATACTGTTGGAATCAGCGGAATTGCAAATAACCAGGGATCGGGTGGCTCTGATTGGACCTCGCCTGCAAATAACACATTTAGTTATTCAGAACCTGTTAACAATAATAATGTCAGTGACTATTTTAATGAGTGTGAAAACCTTATTTATTGGTATTTAGATAATTATGATTCAGCTCATATTGAACCGTTGTATTATTCAATACCTGAAATAATTCCGCAATTTGATGACGCAAATGATCATTATTATCAAAAAGATAGTTGTTGTCCATCATCATTTTCACAAGGTGGTGGTGAGTTATTGCTTGAGAACAGATCTAAAATGAATGCCTATTTAGCCAAATCAGATTCGATTAGTTACCTGATCAATTTATTTGAAGATGGCGGTAATACTTACGAGTTAAGAATTGACATTCTGACCAGTTCCCAAGAAGACGCCAATAATCTATATGAAATGCTATTGGCTTATTCACCTTATTTATCTGATTCTGTTATGGTCGCATCGGCAGAAATAGAATCAGTAATAAGTTCTGATATGTTAACAGATATTCTGTCTGAGAATCCACAGGCTGCCAAATCGGATACTGTTCAATTCGCTCTAGACAACAGGATGGATGAATTATCTGAAGAACAAAGAATTGCCATCGACCAGGGCTGGTTTATTACTGGCGAACTGGAAAAAATGCAGTCCACATATGCTTATTATAACCGAAGGCAATCAAATGCTTTTTACACCCTCGCAAGAACATTTAAGAGTGACAATTCGATAGTATAGGCTTTTGATAGTCTGACTACTTTATACCAGGAATTCCCTTCCTCAAGATTAAAATATGATCTTACCTTTGAATATGCTGAACGAGAAGATTCTACCGGTGCTTTGATGGCTTTCAACACAATAACGGAGAATTATTTACTGGATACTGAAGAATCCGAATTTCATCAACAGGTGGAACAATATTTGTCAATCTTAAACACCTATCTTTCCTATAATGATTACAATGATCTGGATTCAATCCAAGCAGAGAATTTACAATTATTATCCCAGACAGGAATTGGATATATCCGTGCTTTGGCAAGGAATATTTTGCTTGCTCAAAACTACTCGAATTATAAAGAACCATATTTATTTCCACTGAAGGCACTTAAATCTGACAGAATAAAAAGGATACCCGTTAAAATGAATGCTTCTTTGCCCACTTTGCATGTTTATCCGAATCCAGCAAGTAACAAAATTCAAATAGTATCAATCGGTTCTGATTATCATTTAACTGGAATTTTAAGTATTTACGACATTTCAGGTAAACTCGTATTATCCAGGAAAATTAATAAATGGCAAAAATCTGTTGTTTTCGATACAGAGACTTTAAAAGAAGGAGCGTATTTACTTCTTTATTCTGACGAAAAAGGCAATACACAATCTAAAAAGTTCATTATTTCAGACTAGCTTAATGAAGAATCGGAGTATTATTCTATGTTTAATGCTTTGTGTATCTATATTTAATAGCCTGTATTGTCAGCAAGTATATTTTAGTAATAGATACAATCTTTGCCAAGATTATAGCCCGCAGGCTCAAAGTACCTCTAAAGACATCTTACAAATTGAGGATGGATATATTGTAGCAGGGTTTACTATCGATACAAATACTTATTCGTGGAGGCAAATCCCAATTATTAAAATTAACCTTGATGGTGAGCAAATCATGTATAGAAGCTACGGAGATACTATTGCTGATTATTATACTGGTTTTGCGGGATTCATGAAAAAAGCTATTACAAATGATGTATACTATATTGCAGGATCTAAGAACTATTGGCAACCAGTAAATTATGATGTTGGATATCTGATGAAGATTAATGGTCAACTGGATACTCTCTGGACAAAGGAATATAACCTTAATGAAGACGGAAATCGGGAAACCTCAATATTTTTTAATAGCATTGAATTGTGCAACAATGATGATTTGATTTTAAGTGGAACCATGAATGGTGCTTACATGTTTTTAATGCGTACTGATAGCAGTGGCAATACAAAATGGTACAAGAACTTTCATTTCGGTGGAAATACTCTTTGTACCGGTTATTCTGCAATTCAAACAACAGACGGTGGTTTTGCCCTTGGTGGATTTCGCTATACTATTGGACAGGAAGAAACGGGTAATCCGGTAATCGTGAAAACAGACAGCGTTGGAAATCAGCAGTGGGTGAAATATATGGGTGGGCCGTTGCAGGATCATGCTGCTTTTCTGGCTAATTCAGACGATGGAAATATCATCATGGGATCCGTATATGGTGATGAAATGATAGGAAATGACGCAGAAAGCAGGATCAATATTGCAA
>CAYUQP010000051.1:0-25849 GCA_964447005.1 uncultured Bacteroidales bacterium | reverse complement strand
GCAAGCTGCAAGCTGCAAGCTGCAAGCTGCAAGCTGCAAGCTGCAAGCTGCAAGCCGCAAGCTGCAAGCCGCAAGCTGCAAGCCGCAAGCTGCAAGCCACAAGCTGCAAGCCACAAGCTAAGAGCTTAGAGCGGCGAGCGTCAAAATTAAAATAATTATCCCTTAAAGCTTGAAGCTTGTAGCTTGAGGCCTGAGGCTTGAAGCTTGCAGCTTGAGGCTTGAGGCTTGAGGCTTATAGCTTGAGGCTTGTAGCTTGAGGCTTAAGAAACTAAACGACCTGCAATGAAAATAATGATCATTGGTGCCACCGGTTTTATTGGACGGGAACTCATCCGGGAACTCCTCGCTGGCGGCCATGTGCCTGTAGCGGTTTCAAGGAATGCCGGCAAAGCAAAAGAAATATTCGGTAATGAAATCCCTTTTGTAGAATGGGATGGAAATAGCAGTCAAGACCTTGCTGGACAACTGGAAGGCATGGATGCGATCGTGAACCTGGCCGGAGAAAGCATTGCCGGGGGTATCTGGACTGAAAAGCGAAAAAAGCTGATCAGGGAAAGCCGGGTCAGGACGGGCAGGATCCTGTCGGAAGCCATTGGACTGTCACCGCAACGGATCAGCGTATTCGTCCAGGGCTCGGCGACCGGATTTTACGGAGCGGACGTCAATGACGTTACCGATGAAACTGCTCCGACCGGAAAAGGATTTCTCGCTGAGCTGACGAAGGAATGGGAGGAATCCGTGATGCCGGCTTCAAAGCTGGCCGGCCGGATGATCTTTGTTCGCACGGGGCTTGTACTTGGAAAGAATGGCGGATTACTGGAGAAAATGCTCCTGCCATTCAGATTTTACAGCGGCACCGTATTAGGTAGCGGCCGGCAATGGATGCCGTGGATCCATATCCGGGATGAAGTCCGGGCGATCCGCTACCTGCTTGAAAATCAGAAATGCTCCGGTACCTACAACCTGACCGCCCCGGCGCCGGTAACGATGAAGGATTTCATCGGGTCCCTGGCAAAGGTTACGGGAAAACCGGCCTGGATGAAAGTTCCGGCATGGGCCCTGAAGGCTGCATTGGGCGAAATGGCCGTGGAAACCATCCTGGGCAGCCAGAATGTTTACCCGGGGAAACTGTTGCAGGAAGGGTTCCGTTTTGAATTCGAAAAACTTGATAATGCGCTGATCGATTTATTGAAAGATTAATACCAAACTGATGCTGAATGTTTTCTGGTTCCGGCGCGACCTCAGGCTGGAAGATAATACCGGCCTTTATCATGCACTCAAGGGTGAACTCCCGGTTTTACCCTTATTTATCTTTGATGAAAATATTTTAAATAAGCTGGATGACCGTTCTGATCCCAGGGTGACATTCATCTATGATGAAATCCAGGCTTTAAAGCATAAGCTTGAAGAACATGGAAGTTCGCTACTCGTTCAATACGGAAAACCCAAAGAAGTTTTTTTACGAATTATCAAAGAATATTCGATTGCCAGCGTCTTTACAAACCATGATTATGAGCCGTATGCAAGGTTGAGGGACGCCGGGATCGAAAAATTGCTCAGGGATCAGGGAATTGTTTTTAAATCGTTCAAAGACCAGGTCATTTTCGAACAAAATGAAGTAATTAAAGAAAACGGGGAACCGTACACTGTTTTCACGCCATATTCGCATAAATGGAAAAATAAATTCAGGGAAACCGGCATCATGAATTTCCCTTCACAGGATCTTTTACATAATTTATTCAAGACCGGCCCGATTCATTTGCCCGGTATCAGCTCTTTCGGGTTTACGAGCAGAGAGTCTTTAATTCCGCCAAGGATAGCTGATCTTTCTGTTTTAAAAAATTACGATAAAACAAGAGACTTCCCTGCACTAACAGGGACTTCCCGGTTGAGCGTCCATCTACGGTTCGGGACGATCAGCATCCGGGAACTGGTGAGAATAGCAGCGGAAACCAATGAAATATTTCTCAACGAACTGATCTGGCGGGAATTCTACATGATGATCCTGTGGCATTTCCCCCAAGTTGCGGACCAGTCGTTTAAGAAACAATACGACAAGTTGCAATGGAAAAACGACGAGAGGAATTTTGCTGCCTGGTGCGAAGGCCGGACGGGTTACCCGATCGTGGATGCCGGCATGAGGGAACTGAACGTCACCGGTTATATGCACAACCGCCTTCGGATGATCACGGCAAGTTTCCTCACGAAACATCTTTTGACCGACTGGCGCTGGGGGGAGTCATTTTTCGCCGGGAAACTGCTGGATTATGAGCTGGCTTCCAACAATGGCGGCTGGCAATGGGCCGCGGGAACAGGATGCGATGCGGCACCGTATTTCAGGGTGTTCAATCCCTCGATCCAGGCCGAAAAGTTCGATCCGGAGAAGAAATACATCCGGAAATGGGTCCCGGAATTTGAATCGGTCGCTTACCCGAAACCGGTTGTCGAGCACGCAACAGCAAGGGATGAAGCAATAAGGGCCTATAAAAAAGCGCTGGGAGGGTGAGATATCATTTTACGGAACTCCGACGACTAAAGCCGTCGGTTCCGACAACCTCACCCCCTTTACCCCCTGCCCCCTATTCCCCCTCTCCATATTGGAGAGGGGGTTAGGGGGTGAGGTTGTCGACGATGCGAAAAAAATTGAACAAAACAAGAAAATTACTGTTTAACCTTGCTATAAAAACATTAAACATCAGAATAGATTAAATCCAAACTAAAATGCCGGGAAAATATCTCAAACTCATATTTCTTCTTGCAGTCCTGCCGCTCAGCTTGATGGCCCAGCAAGGGACCGTCAAAGGCCGGATCTTTGACGAAAGTAACAATGAGCCCATTCCTTTCGCCAATATTATCGTCTTCGGGACTACCATCGGCTCAACGTCCGACCTGGACGGAAACTTTATCTTCACCGGGCTGGAACCGGGCTTCATCAAGCTGGCCGCGTCTGCAGTAGGTTTTGAAAGCAAAGTGACCGAAGATTTCCAGGTGACCAACGCTAAGACTTCATTCATCGATATCCCGATGAAACCCAAAGAATTCGAGCTGCAGGAAGTGGTGGTCAAAGCATCGCCTTTCACACGGGTTGAAGAAAGTCCCGTATCACTGCGGACATTGCAGATATCTGAAATTGAAAAGAACCCGGGCGGCAACCGGGATATTTCCAGGGTGATCCAGGTGTTGCCGGGTGTTTCCTCCACACCGGCTTTCAGGAACGATATCATCGTCAGGGGTGGCGGCGGCAACGAAAATGCTTTTTACCTTGACGGGATCGAGATACCCAACCTGAACCATTTCTCCACGCAGGGCTCTTCCGGCGGGCCGGTCGGGATCATTAACGCTGATTTTATCCGGGAGGTGGATTTTTATTCGGGCGCATTCCCGGCGGATAAAGGCAAATCACTCAGCTCCTTACTGGATATGAAACTGATCGACGGGAACAAAGATGACCTTGTATTCCGCGGATCGGTCGGGGCCACAGACCTGGCCCTTACGATCAACGGCCCCATTTCGGAGAATTCAACCTTCCTGTTTTCGTACAGGAAATCTTACCTGCAGTTCCTGTTTGATGTCCTGGGCCTTCCCTTTCTGCCGAACTACGATGATTTCCTTGTTAAATACAAGATCCGTTTTGACAAGAAAAACGAACTGACCTTCCTGGGGCTGGGATCGATTGATAAATTCAAACTGAACACAGGGATTGAAGATCCCGATGAAAGCCAGGCCTATATTTTAGGGTACCTTCCGGTGAATGAACAATGGTCGTACACCGTCGGGGCGGTTTACAAGCATTTCCATAAGAACGGTTTCACCGACATCGTGCTGAGCCGGAACATGCTCGACAACACAGTTTACAAGTACCTGAACAATGATGAAAATGACTCGTTGAACTTTAATTACAAATCGCAGGAGGCTGAAAACAAGCTCAGGGTGGAACACACCACGCGTAAGGGAACCTTCAAGTATAATTACGGAGGCGGGCTTGAATTTGCGCATTACACCAACAAGACTTTCCAGCGCTTATATGTCGAGGATATTTACCAGCCGGTCAATTATGATTCAAAGGTGAACATTTTCCTCTGGAATGTTTTTGGACAGGTGAGTAAAAATTTCTTTGACGACCGGCTTGTTTTATCACTAGGACTGAGGATGGATGCCAACGATTACACACCTCACATGGCGAACCTGCTCAACCAGCTTTCGCCGCGTTTCTCGGCTTCCTATGGCCTTACCGAGACCCTGTTCCTGAATTTCAACACCGGCAGGTACTACCAGCGGCCGCCTTACACCGCTTTCGGCTTCAGGAACAACGATGAGGTGCTGGTCAACCAGGAAAACAACCTGAAATATTTATCCGCCGACCATTACGTTTTTGGCTTCGAATACCTTCCGGAGAAAGACGCCAAGGTCAGCCTGGAAGGATTCTACAAAAATTACCGTAATTACCCCTTCTCGGTCCGCGATTCGATCAACATCGCCAGCAAGAGCGCCGGTTACGGCACGTTTGGCGACGAAGAACTGCTTTCGGTTTCCGATGGCCGGGCCTACGGATTTGAGGTCCTGGCACAGGACAAGTCATTCTTCGGTTTTAATGTGATCCTTTCTTACACTTACGTTATCAGCAAGTTCACGGATAAGTTCAACGATTTGGTGCCGTCCGCGTGGGATAACCGAAACATTATCAACCTGACTGTTCTCAGGAGTCTTGGAAAGAACTGGGATATCGGGGCAAAATGGCGTTATGTCGGAGGGGCCCCCTACACGCCTGCCGACCTGGAAGCGTCAAGTTTCGTTCCGGCATGGGATGCCCAGGGCCGTGAATATCCCGACTTCGACCGGTTCAATGAATTACGGCTGAAGGCTTTCCACCAGCTTGATATACGGGTTGACAAAACCTATTTCTTCAGCAAGTGGTCGTTAAACCTTTATGTTGATATTCAGAATATTTACAATTTCAAGGCGGAAAACCCGCCCAACTACACCAACCTGGATGCGAACGGAAACAAGGTGTATGCCGATCCGCCGACGAACATGTTCTACCAGCTCCGCCCGATCGACTCGGAATCCGGAACGGTGCTGCCGACTATTGGAATTATCGTTGAAATTTAATGCAGAATGAAGATGAAAAGAATATTCATAACCAGCTCTACGCTCTTAGCCCTAAGCATTATGCTGATCATTGGAGGGTATCGTTGCTCCGGAACAAAAACAACCGCGGATCCCGGCCCGGTGGAGATCATACAGACCAATGTCAATGGCACCGGCCTGTCGGTCCGGGTGGAATTCCTCAAAGGTGAAAGCCATAACCATCCCCTGATGGCCGTCTGGTTGGAAGACACCGATGGAAAGTATATCGAGACCTTGTACGTTGCCGAATCGATTGGAAAAGGTGTTTTCCGGCATGGCAGCAAATCGCAGGGACAGTGGGAAGCGGGTCCCGTACGACGCCCGGCGGCCCTGCCCTACTGGGGCCATAAGCGTGGCGTGCAGGCTGAAGACGGATATTACATCCCGACGCCGAAAACTCCGGTGCCCGATGCAGTGACGGGGCCCACGCCCCAGGGAAACTTCACCCTGGTGAGCAAAGCGACTGCAACCACCCCACGTGTTTTCAACGTGATGTTTGAAATAAACCAGTCGTGGGACTGGAATAAATTCTGGACCAATAACAAATACCCGGATGACGTCAATTATAAAACCTCAAGCCAGCCCTCCCTGGTTTATGAGGCATTGATCGACCTGGATTCCGGAACCAAGGAATATTCGATGAAACCGGTCGGGCATGGCCATTATTCCGGCAATGACGGCAGCCTTACCACAGACCTGGGCACGATGACGACTGCGCTGGAAATTGCAAAATCAATCACGGTCAGAATAGATTAATGGAGTGGTCCTGGAAGTCGGAATCTTCTCATTTGTCGGGACTGAGGCCTATCAAAAGTCTGAATCCTTCCTTGGTAATCGTTCTGAAGATTTGAACTCCAACGACTAAAGCCGTTGGTTCCTATTTAGTTGCAAACTATCAACCGACGGCTTTAGTCGTCGGCGATGCGAAAAAAAAGAGGCAGCTCAGACTTTTGACACAGCCTTAGTTTATTTCCCTATATTTACAGCATGAATCTGCCGTAAACCAATCCGGCAAAATCCATGCAGACCGAAGCGGAATCCATAAAAACCGTTATTACTTCCTATCTTTTCAAATATCTTGAAGAGTTCAGGGTTAACCTGGAGCACGCGATTTCAGATTACGATCCCGAGGCCATTCACCAGTACCGGGTTTCGGTCAAAAGGGTCCGGGCTGTTGTCAGGGCATTGGACCGGGTCTACGAAGAGCCGCTTTTCCCTGAAGATTTCATTATGCCTTTAAGGGATATGTTCAAGGCCGGCGGAACGATCCGTGACGACCAGGTGCAGATCGGACTGGTCAAACATGCCGAAAAGAAATACAGTCAGTCTTTTCCTCTCATAAAGAACTTTTATAAAAAACGTATCGACGACCAGCGGAATGCCTTTTTCAACCATTCGGTCGATTTCGACTTTGAATTGCTGAAGGACCTTTCCGGAAAGATCGAAGAAATCCTTGAACCACTGGACGAAGAATACCTTGAACTGAATTTGTATAACCGGCTTCACAAAGCCATGGAAAAGCTGAAGATAAAACGGTACGATCTTGACCAGCCGGAAGCTTTGCACAGGTTTCGCACGCGGTTCAAGGAAAACGGTTACGTGGCGGAGATGTTCTATCAATCAAAATACAGTCACAAGATCTCAAAAGCAACTTACAGCCGCATGAAAAAATTCGGCCTGGAGCTCGGCAACTGGCATGACCATTACCAGTTATGGTCAAAAACCGCCTTCATTTTCCATGAATCCCGCAACATGGACCTGCTGTCCGAAGCCTTTGAGATGCGCAAGCTCATCATGCCTGTTCACGACAAACTTTTCCAGGAGATTTTGCATCTGATCAAGAGGGATGACAGTTTGTTTGCGATCTAGTTAACATTCTTTAACGCACTCTTTAACATCTTTTAACATAAACCTTTACCGGCCTGAATAGCGCAATCTTTACATTTGTACCGCTTTTAAATCCTTGTAAAAAGATGGAAACAGATATCAAAGCATTGAACGATCGTATTCAGCAGGAGAGCGCTTTTGTGGATATGATCAACATGGAGATGGCCAAGGTGATCATCGGCCAGAAACAAATGGTCGAACGATTGCTGATCGGGCTGCTGTCGAACGGCCACATCCTGCTGGAAGGCGTTCCCGGGCTCGCCAAGACGCTGGCGATCAAATCGCTCGCGCAGATCATCGACGCGCACTTCAGCCGGATCCAGTTCACCCCCGACCTGCTCCCCGCCGACCTCACCGGGACCATGATCTACAGCCAGAAGAAAGAAGAGTTCATGGTGCGCAAAGGCCCCATCTTCGCCAATTTCATCCTGGCCGACGAGATCAACCGTTCGCCGGCCAAGGTGCAGAGCGCGCTGCTGGAAGCCATGCAGGAACGGCAGGTGACCATCGGCGACCACACCTACCCGCTGGAGGAGCCGTTCATGGTGCTGGCCACCCAGAACCCGATCGAACAGGAAGGCACCTATCCCCTGCCGGAAGCCCAGGTCGACCGTTTCATGCTGAAAGTGGTGATAGGCTACCCTGATAAGGACGAAGAAAAACGGATCCTCCGGCAGAATATCCTGAGGTCTTATCCGACCACGCAGAAAATCATCAAACCTGCCGACATCAATAAAGCCAGGGCGGTGGTCCGGGATGTTTACCTGGATGAAAAGATCGAGAACTACATCACCGATATCGTTTTCTCCTCCAGATACCCGGCCGAATACAAGCTGGGCCGCTTCGAAGCATTGATCCAGTACGGCGCCTCGCCCCGTGCCAGCATCAACCTGGCCCTGGCCGCGAAAGCTTACGCGTTCATCAAGCGCAGGGGTTACGTGATCCCGGAAGACGTACGGGCCATCGCCCACGACGTGATGCGCCACCGCATCGGCCTCACCTACGAAGCCGAAGCGGAAAATATTACGACGGAAGATATAATTAACGAAATCCTAAACACTGTCGAAGTACCTTAACCCCCTCCCCTATGTCCCCTCCCCCAAATGGGGGAGGGGATTAAGGGGTAGGGGTCGAGACTCTGAACTATGGAAACGGGTGATATCCTCAAAAAAGTAAGAAAGATAGAGATCAAGACACGCGGGCTGTCGCGCCAGGTGTTCTCGGGTCACTACCATTCTGCGTTCAAGGGGAAAGGTATGACCTTCAGCGAAGTACGTGAATACATGTACGGAGATGATATCCGCAGCATCGACTGGAACGTTACCGCCCGGTTCAACCATCCGTATGTCAAGGTTTTCGATGAAGAGCGCGAGCTGACCGTCATGCTGGTCGTCGACGTCAGCGGTTCCAACGAGTTCGGGACCCGGCAGCAGCTCAAGGAAGAGCTGATGACCGAGATCGCTGCCGTGCTTGCATTCTCCGCTATCCAGAATAATGATAAGGTAGGGGTTTTGTTTTTCAGCGATAAAGTTGAAAAATTCATCCCGCCAAAAAAAGGGAAAACACACATTCTCAGGATTATCCGCGAACTGATCGATTTCCACCCGGAAAGCCAGAAAACGAATATTTCCGAAGGGCTTCGCTTCCTTTCCAACGCGATCAAGAAAAAGTGCATCGCGTTCATCATCTCCGATTTCATGGACAGGGATTTTGAAAAAGCACTGCGGATCGCCAGCAGGAAACATGACATCGTCGCGGTAAGAGTCTATGACCGGCGCGAAACGGAGATCCCCAGCATGGGCATGGTCAAGGTGTTCAACAAAGAAACCGGCAAGTCGATGTGGATCGATACCGGCGACCCCGGCCTGAGGAGCAATTACCGCAGTTACTGGATTCGCCATGAGCAGACGCTGAACCAGGTCTTTAAGAAACTGGGCATCGACACGGCCACAATCCCGACCGGGGAGAACTATGTCAAGCCGCTGGTCAACCTGTTTAAACTGAGGGAATCAAGATTCTAGGAGATGGCACGGCTGAAATTCCTCATATCGATGATCATGCTGAACGGCTCCCTGGCCGTAGCATTCGGGCAGTATACCGGTGCGGTGGCCACGCTGGAAAAGAATTCCATCCTGATCGGCGACCAGGTAAAACTGGAGCTTAACGTCACCGTACCAGCAGGAAGCAAAGTGCAATGGCCGATGCTGCTCGACACGATCGCCCCGAATGTTGAAATTCTCAGAAGATCAGACATTGACACCGTATCTTCCAACAAGGAACGATTCACCCTGAAGCAGGTGCTGACCATCACCTCGTTTGATTCGGGCACGTATGTGATCCGTCCGGTCATCTTTAAGTACAACCGGGCCGGGGATACCTTATCTTTCTTTACCGAAACGCTGCCCATCCGGCTCGATGTTCAGACCATCCAGACCGATCCGGAACAGGATATCAAACCGATCAAACCTCCGCTGCGGGCGCCAATCACTTTTCGTGAACTGCTGCCCTGGATTGGCATCGTGCTGCTTGTGGCCGTCATCGCCGGGCTGCTTTATTATTTCCTGAAAAAGAAAAAGAAACAACCTGCCGCTGTTGCCACCCGGCTCAGCACAACGGTCCCGCCCTACGAAGCCGCCATGGAAGCGCTGGAATCGCTGCGCGCGAAAAAGCTCTGGCAATCGGGGCGTGTCAAGGATTATTATTCGGAGCTGACGGAAATAGTTCGTGAATACATCGAGCTGAGATACCCGGTCAGGGCCATGGAAATGACGACGGCCGAGATCTATGCCGCCCTCCGGCAGACAGAGGTCGAAACGTCATCTAGGGAAAAACTTAACCAGGTGCTGGTGCTGGCTGACCTCGTCAAGTTTGCAAAAGAGCAGCCATTGCCGCTGGAGAACGAACAAAGTTACACCCAGTGTGTTGATTTTGTGAGGGAAACCAGGCCTAAGAAGGATACCGGACTAGCCCCGGACGGAAAGAATAGTAATTCAGAACAGGAAAAACCAGAATAATGTTTTCGAACATCGAGTTTGCGAATCCCGGATTTCTCTACCTGCTGGTGCTGGTGCCCCTGCTGGTCGCCTGGTACTGGTTCAGGCACGGGAGGAGTATACCCACGCTGCAGGTCTCCGGCACCGAGGTGTTCGAAAACACCCGAAAAAGCATCCGGCATTACCTTTATCATGGCCTGTTTGTCCTGCGGATGATCGCCGTGTCATTGCTGATCATCGCGTTTGCTCGGCCGCAGTCGACCCTGAAAAGGCAGAATGTGAGCATTGAGGGGATCGACATCGTCCTCGGACTCGATATTTCGGGAAGTATGCTGGCGCAGGACTTGAAGCCCGACCGGCTCGAAGCGGCAAAGAACGTGAGCCAGGAGTTTTTCAGCGGCCGGCCCAACGACCGCATCGGCCTGGTGGTCTTTGCCGGGGAAGCCTTCACCCAATGCCCGCTAACTACCGATCACGCCATTATGGGGGACATGCTGGACGATCTGAAGAGCGGCATGATCCAGGACGGGACCGCCATCGGCGACGGGCTGGCCACGGCCATCAACCGGCTCAAGGAAAGTCAGGCCATCAGCAAGGTGATCATACTGCTCACCGATGGACAAAACAACGCGGGCTCCATCGCTCCCCTCTCGGCGGCTGAGATCGCTAAGATCTACGGCATCCGCATTTATACCATCGGCGTCGGCACGATCGGTTTTGCGCCTTATCCCGTGCAGACCCCGTTTGGCATACAATATCAGAACATGGAAGTGAAAATCGATGAAGATTTGCTGAAACAAGTCGCTAACATGACGGATGGAAAATACTTCCGGGCCACGGACAACAGCAGCCTTCGGGAAGTGTACCAGGAAATCGACCGGATGGAGAAATCCAAGATCGACGTGACCGAGTTCAGGAAGAAAAAAGAAGAGTACCTGGTCCTGGCGGTCCTGGCGTTTGTTTTGCTGGCCGTAGAAACATTAGCAAGACTAACCTTATTCAGAAGCATACCCTGATGTGGCGTTTTGAACATACAGACTACCTTTACGCGTTGCTGCTGATCCCGTTCTTCAGCGGGCTCTACGTCCTTTATCTTATCTGGAAGAAGAAGGCGATCCGGAATTTCGGCGAATGGCCTGTCATCGCACAGCTCATGCCCCTGATGTCAACCCGGAAGCTTACATTCAAGTTTGTACTGCTGATGCTGGCTTACGGCTTCCTGGTAATTGCCCTGGCGAATCCCCAAATCGGGTCGAAGATGGAGAAAGTGCAGCGCAAGGGCGCCGACCTGGTGATAGCACTCGATGTATCCAACAGCATGCTGACCGAAGACATCAGGCCCAACAGGCTTACCAGGTCCACCCAGGGCATTACGAAACTGATCGACCGGCTGGAAGGCGACCGGATCGGTATCGTGGTGTTCGCCGGCAAGGCTTACGTGCAGTTACCCATCACCACCGACTATGCCGCGGCGAAAATGTTCCTTTCGACCATTTCCACCCAGATGGTGCCCACCCAGGGGACCGCGATCGGCGACGCCATCGACCTGGCCATCCAGTCCTTCGGCGAAGATGAGCGTAGCAAGGCAATCATCATCATCACCGACGGGGAGAACCACGAGGGAAATGTCATGGAATCGGCCAAAACGGCAACAGAAAAAGGTATCAAGATCTTCACCATTGGCATGGGCTCACCTGACGGATCCCCGATTCCGCTTTACGACCAGTTCGGCAGGCAGACGGGATACAAAACCGACCGGCAGGGGCAGGTCATCATCTCAAAACTGGATGAAACCACGCTGCAGCAGCTCGCCTCGGCCGGAAACGGAATTTATGTCAGGGCTTCCACCGGGCAGGATGGGCTTGGCAGGATTCTTGAGGAGATCAATGCACTGGAAAAACAGGAAATTGAAACCAAAACGTTTTCAGAATATGAAGGCCGTTTTCAGTATTTCCTGGCCATCAGCCTGATATTTCTGCTGCTAGAACTGATGATACCGGAAAGAAAAAGCAGGTGGACAGACAAAATCAGGTTATTCAATCGTTAATCAGACTATGAAACATATCCGTTCCCATATGATCCTGCTTTTCCTGGCCATGACGCTGATCTCCTGGTCGCAACAGGAGAACCGGCTTATCCGGCAGGGGAACAGGGAATACGATGATGGCAGGTATAAAGAAGCGGAGATCGATTACCTGAAATCCGTGCAGTCGAGAAATTCATCGCATAAAGGCTTCTTTAACCTGGGCAATGCCTGGTATATGCAGGACAATTATGTGCAGGCCGCTGCTGCGTTCGATACGCTGAGGACCTTCCGGATGAATGATGAAACAAGGTCCAAGAGCTATTACAACCTGGGGAACAGCCTGCTCAAGGCCTCGATCGATAGCGCCCAGCTCGCACAGCAGTTTCTGCCGGCCAGCATCGAAGCGTACAAACAATCATTGCGACTGAACCCTGATGACCAGGATGCAAAATACAACCTGGCCTATGCCCAGAAATTGCTGGATAAATCACAGCAGCAGCAGCAAAACCAGGACAAGCAACAAGACCAGCAACAGGATCAGCAACAGAATCAGCAACAGCAACAGGATCAGCAGCAGCAGCAGCAGGATCAGCAACAACAGCAAGACCAGCAGCAGCAGGCACAGGAGCAGCAGGACCAACAACAACAGCAGCAGCAGGCACAGGAGCAGCAAATATCCAAGGAGGATGCAGAACGGATCCTGGAAGCATTGAAAAATGATGAGAAAGAAACCCTGGAAAAACTGAAGCAGGCTAAGATCCAATCGACAAGGGTCATTAAAACAGATAAGGACTGGTAAACACAATAAGCAGTCGTCCTATGAAAAGAAAACTGAAAATATTGCTTCTCTTTACCCTGGCAACTGCAGTATTTGCAGGGGTTTATGCCCAGGATATTGAATTTTCGGCGGCGACGAAGAACAGTGTCCAGGTGGGAGAGCAATTCAGGGCGGTTTTCACGGTAAATAAGCAGGTTGAAGGTTTTGAAGGACCCGATTTCGAGGGGTTCAATGTGCTCAGCGGGCCGAATTCGTCAACCAGCCAGAGCTACCAGTTTATCAACGGGAAAATGTCGCAATCTTACCAGGTCACTTACACTTACTACCTGCAGGCTGTAAAGGAAGGCACGTTCAATATCGGAGCGGCCAAAGTGGTATCGGGAGGACGGACCTATGAGTCCAATTCACTGACTATCAATGTATCACAAGGCAATGCGCAGCAATCACCGGCACAGGGAAGCCAGCGTCAGCAGCAGTCAGCACGGCAGGGCACCGGCACACCGGATAAAAACGATATCTTTATCCGGGCTGTAGCCGATAAATCACGACCTTACCAGGGGGAACAGGTCATTGTGACCTATAAAATCTATACTACTGTCCCGGTTTCACAGATCAACATCAGTAAAATCTCCTCCTTTCCGGGATTCTGGTCAAAAAGCCTGCTCAACGACAATGATCCGTTAAAGCAGACCAATGAGGTCATTAACGGCAAAGAATACGTTGTGGCCGAACTGAGGAAGATAGCCCTTTTCGCGCAACGCAGCGGGGAGATCAGGATTGAGCCCATGGAGCTGG
This sequence comes from uncultured Bacteroidales bacterium, assembly GCA_964447005.1. GTDB lineage: Bacteria > Bacteroidota > Bacteroidia > Bacteroidales > JAGOPY01 > JAGOPY01. The sequence goes on along the minus strand of CAYUQP010000051.1, from coordinate 12,243 downwards.
AATGTGTCGCACAGATCAGGGTGGAGAGCAACAGGGCGCGTGATCCGTTTTTTGACAGCTTTTTCAATGATCCGTTTTTCAACCGGAATTTCCAGAATGTCGAGCTGAAGATCGAATCGAACGCACTCGCCATCGATGTCATGCCATTGCCTTCAACCGGCAGGCCTGCAGATTTCAGCGGTGCAGTCGGATCCTTTACCATATCTCCGAACATTGACCATACCGAATTGAAAACCAACGAAGCCATCAGCCTGAAGATCAATGTTAATGGCAAAGGCAACCTGGAACTGATCGACGCCATCCCGGTTTCTTTCCCGCCTGATTTTGAAACGTATGATCCTAAGATCACCAGCAATATTTCTAAAAATGCAGCCGGTATTTCAGGCAGCCGGACATTCGATTACCTTGTTATTCCGCGTAATCCCGGGCAGTTCGAGATCAAGCCGGCATCGTTTTCTTTTTTTGATCCTGCCAGGCAAACCTATATTACGTTATCGACTCCCCGCTACGATATCAAAGTCGAAAAAGGCGCCGATGAACCGGGAGGAATCACTTACAGCGGTGTCAGCCAGAAAAACATTGAATTCATCGGGTCCGACATCAGGCATATAAAAACCGGTAATATTCAGCTCAAAAAGACCAATTCATTCCTGATTGCATCCACGGCTTTCCTCCTGTGGATCATTATACCCTTAGTGTTGTTTAGTGCGGGGGTCTACTTCTGGTCTGTAAACAAGAAAAGAAGCGGGAACATTGCACTGGTGAGGAACCGCAAAGCCAACAAAGTGGCAGCGAAGAACCTGAAAAAAGCCGGTGAATATTTAGGACAAAGCAATACGGATGCTTTCTTCGAGGAGATCAGCCGGGCGCTTTGGGGCTATATCAGCAACAAATTCAATATTCCCCTGTCGGAATTATCGATCGAGACGGTTCACCAGCGCTTGTCCGACAAGCGGATCAGCGACGAAAGCATCCGGCAGTTCACAGATGTTCTGACTGGTTGTGAATTTGCCCGTTTTGCGCCGGGCGATAAATCCGAAAAAATGCAGGGCATCTATAACGGGGCGATGGAAGTGATCAGTAAGATAGAGCAGGAACTGAAATGAAAAGGATCATGAAAACACTGGCAATCATAACAGGGCTGCTCTTTGCAGCAATGGCCATGCAAGCGCAGACAGCAAGTTTGCAGGGCATGGTGGAGCAGGCAAACCAGTCCTATTCCTCTGCCAACTATGAAACCGCCATCCTTGAATATGAATCCGTGATCAATGCCGGATATGAATCAGCCGGCCTGTATTTCAACCTGGGCAACGCTTATTTTAAGACCAACAACATACCCGCAGCGATCCTTTATTATGAGAAAGCCGGGAAGCTTGACCCTACAGATGAAAGCATACAGTTTAACATCGACCTGGCCAACAGCAGGATCATCGACAAACTGGAACCACTGCCTCAATTTTTCCTGAAGACCTGGTGGAAAGCAGCCAGGGACACGCGAAACAGCGATCAGTGGGCCAGGTTGGGTATCATCAGTTTCATCCTCCTGCTGATCTCCGCAGCGGTCTTTATCATTTCCAGGACCATATTGACACGCAAATTCTCCTTCTGGAGCGGCATTGTCTTTCTGGGCATCATGGCGTTATCATTGATTTTCAGCGTAAGCGGCTACAATGAATACAGCCGCCATTCGAGCGGGATTGTCTTCACCCCGACTGTTACTGTAAAAAGCTCTCCCAGTGAGAACAGCGTAGATCTTTTCGTAATCCACGAAGGGATCAAAGTCTTCATCAACGACCAGGTGGAAGGTTGGAGTGAAGTCAGGCTGGCCAATGGCAACGTAGGATGGATTAAAAACGAAACCTACCGCCCAATTTAACAATATCAATCTTCTGGTAATCAGTTACTATCAAAAATGGCAGTGCGACTGGCAACTGCCGTTTACTGATTTTGATTTACCGCTAACTGATTACAATCGCATAAATCTCGCTTTAAATATAAATTTGTATAAACGGGCAGTATAATAATCAATATCTTTGTTAAAATTTTAACTATTGCATACCTGAGTGTATATAAAATAAATGTAAATTGTGCGCCTGTTTTACATGGACAGGTTATTTCAAAAATCAAACGCTATTTATATGAAGAAAAGACTTTTACCCCTGGGCTATATCATTTTAACCATTGCTGCAGCATCATTTTTACTTGCCCTGGCCAACCCGGGAGACGACAAACCGTTCACCCGGCAGCAGCCCGCCACTGATCAACTGAGTCTTGTAAGGGCCAACCAGCATACCGGGGTGATCAATCCGGCAGATTATCTCAAGGCAGTAAAACAAGCCGAACAGCAAAGCATCAGAAGCGGGCAGGCCTACGATTTTGACTGGCAGTTGCTCGGCCCCAACAATGTCGGTGGTAAAACCAGGGCTATCCTGTTTGATAACCGTGACGCCAGCGGCATGACCATGTATGCCGGCAGTGTTATGGGAGGCGTTTTCAAATCGGATAATGGCGGTGGAAAATGGTACAGGATCGATCCTGATAATGGCAACATGAATGTCTCCTGTATCACCCAGGATGGAAGTGGAACCATTTATGCAGGAACCGGCGACGGATTCATCATGAAAGATTCCACAGTGCTCTCAAGCTGGGGCTATTCCACCGGTTTTATCGGTAAAGGTATCTTCAAATCCACCGATGGCGAGAAATTTAATCTTCTGCCGGCCACTAAACCGATGCTGAACGGGAACAATGAGCTGGAATGGGGATTTATCAATGAACTGGCTGCCCATCCTTCCAATGGAGAACTTTATGCAGCCACCAACACAGGCCTTAAATATACCAATGACGGCGGCAATACCTGGCGCAGTGCAAAAACGGCCGAGGGAACGGAACTCAACATCAGTTCGAGAGATGTCAAAATGGCACCCAGTGGCCTGGTTATCGCTGAAGTGAACAACCTTTGCTATGTTTCCGAGAATGGAAATCCGGACAATTTTATTCTGCGTTCAGGCGATTCGACCTATAACATCCCGACAGCCGGTGTCGGCAGAATGGAATTTGCCATTGCCCCCTCCGACAATAATATGATCTATGCTCTGGTAGTCAATCCCGGCGGCGCACTGCTGAATGTTTACCGTTCCAGTGACAAAGGCTCTACCTGGACCATCATCGGGCCCGGCGGCAGCTCAAACTTTAACGTTTTTAACACCGGTAACAATTATACGTCAGGCATCGGAACCATGGCAGCCACAATCGAAGTTTTCCCCGATGATCCGTATCATGTACTGGTTGGTGGAAAAAATCTCTGGGAAGGCAAAAAAGTAACCGATGACGGTTTTTATCAGTGGACCATCCAATCCACATCCCAAAGCTTATGGCTTTCCCAGGCCTTCCTGTGGCAGGGACACCATGTCTACAAATTCTTACCCGGTTCTTCTCAAAAATTCTTTATCGGAACAAACGGAGGAATCTCCCTTGGAACCATCAGCGGTAACTTCTTCACTTACCAGTTCATGAACAAGGATTATATCGCCAGTCAGTTCTATACCGTAGCATGGACAGGGGAAAAGAGCATTGTCCTGGGAGGAGCACAAGACATTGGAACGATCTACATCGACGGTTTTTCGAATCCGGCAGACAACAAAAGGGGACAAGATATCTGGACCACCCAGGCCAATGTACCTGACGGACAAACAGGCGGTTATTGCGCGATGTCAACCATCTATCCTTCCGCAGTGATTTATTCCAAGTTCCCCCATCCTCCTAAAAATGACATTCTTGAAACCTTTGTCAGAAGAAACGAATTCGGTGGCGGTCCTGACTGGTCAGCGACCATGTTCAGCGGTAATTATTCCAGCACCACCACCGCTTTCCTTACCCCGTTCCTTCTCTGGGAAAATTATGAGGACTACCAGTCGAAAGATTCCGCAGGTATTAAAATTACAAAGAACTACGCTGCCGGCTCCACAATCTGGGTGGAAAGCAATAACGGCAACCGTCCGTTCCCCTACATCACGCCAAATGCTTTACAACCCGGTGATTCCCTGGTTGTCACTGATATTGTCACCGCCAGGTTCTTCATCGGGGGCAGGGATGAGGTGCTCTTTACCAAAGAAATCATCCAATTCGATAAACAACCCGAATGGTTCGTAATCAGCGATAAAAGCCACAACGGAGTCACCGACCTTCCCCAGTGCATGGCTTATTCCTCCGACGCAAATCATCTCTTCGTCGGCACAGATAAAGGAAAACTATTCAGGATATCAAACATCAAATACGCATACAACCAGGAAACAGCCGATGTAAACAGCCCGTATTGCGTGATTTCCACCAAAAGAATCCCAATCTACCTGCCGGGCACCACCACGGAAAATACCCAGGTCATTACTTCTGTTGCCGTTGATCCGAATGACGACAGCAGGGTGTTGATCACACTTGGAAATTACGGAAATGAGCATTACGTCTACTATTCAGATAATGCTCTGGACGAGAATCCCACGTTCAGGTCGGTCCAGGGAACTCCCGGCAACGGAGGCCTTCCCCAGGTTCCGGTCTATTCATCATTGTTTGAAATGAATCCTGATAACGATCTCGTTCTCGTCGGAACTGAATTCGGGATCTATGTTACCAATGATATACAAGCCGGCAATCCGGTCTGGACGGCTGAAAACAACAACCTCGGCGGCGTTCCGGTATTTATGCTGAAGCAACAGACCGTAAGGAAAGGCAATGACACCATTACCTTTGTCAATATTGACACCACCTATGTTGTATACAAGGGGGTCAATAACTTTGGAGTGATCTACGGTGCAACCTTCGGCAGAGGCCTCATTTCACTGGATGTGTTCCAAAAGCCTGTCGGCATCAATGATCCCGGCAAGCCCGTTTCCGAAAATCAATTGTTGATTTACCCCAATCCTGCTTCGGACCGGATCACAGTGGAATTTGACGTCACATCTGCAGGCCCGGTGGAGATCAGCATCTTTGATTTCCAGGGTAAGCTGGTCAAAAAGGTTGACCTGGGCACCAGGCCGGAAGGTAACCATGAAGCCATCCTGAACTGTTCGGGATTGAAGGCCGGATCCTATATCCTGGGCCTGCGTTCGGGAAACCTTGCGTATTCATCCAAATTTATCATTTATTAATTTTTATGTCCTGAATTTCATTTCACCTAAATACAACTAAACAGATGAAAAGAATAATAATCACCACATTGCTCATCAGCCTGGCCGCATTTATAAGTGTTACCGCCCAGGTACGAATCTATACCCCGGAACTCAGTTTTCCGGTAAATAATGCCGTGGATCAGATGCCCGATGTGGTACTCGACTGGAATGCAGTGACCGGAGGGAACACCGGGGTCATCAAATATGATATTCAACTGGACACCGACCCGGCTTTCGGCAGCCCGCAAATATTTCAGACCGAATTGTTAACGGCTGTCAAAACCAGCGAACTGTTTTTCGGCGAGACTTATTATTGGAGGGTCAGAGCTACCGACGGTAATGATGTATCCGGATGGTCTGAGACCTGGTCCTTCAGGGTGATCCGCAGGGTGGTCCTTACCGGTCCGGCTGATGCAAGCACACAAAATGACACCACGAGGCTGGTCTGGAATACGATTACAGGGGTGACTGAATATGACTACCAGATGGATACAGTTTATTTCTGGAAATCAATCAATAGCGGCACGACCTCCAATCTTTTCAGCGTTTCCGTTGTGGATGAATTTAACACATGGCTGTTCGGAGCCGGAGGATTGATCCTTTATTCAGATGGAAATGCCTGGACCGAACAGGAAAGCACCTTAAGTACCGATATTTACGGCTCGGACTTTATCGATGCCACCAACGGATGGGCCGTAGGAAAAGGCGGCAAGATCATCCATTACAACGGAACCGAGTGGTCAGCTCAAACCAGCGGAATCACCACCGACCTCCTTTCCGTCGATATGATCGATGCCAACAATGGATGGGCAGTCGGAAAAACAACGGTGCTGCGCTATGACGGAGCTTCATGGACGACAGCTTATACTGCGTCGAAAGACCTGAATGCAGTTTTCGCTTTAGATGCAAACCATGTCTGGGCTGTTGGCAAAACAGGCCTGATCGTTTTCTTCAACGGCTCCTCCTGGACCGTACAGGAAACCGGCAGTATCAAAGACTTTGCCGGTGTCAGCTTCGGATCACCCAATGATGGATGGGTTATTGGAAAGACCGGTACATTGTTCAATTATAAAGATGGCTCCTGGACACTCTATGAGCACAGCCTGACTACCAAAGACCTGACCGGCATCTATTTCACATCACCCGAAAGTGCTTATGCAGTAGGTAAAACAGGAACATTGCTGGCCTACGATGGAATCGACTGGTCAAGCCAGTCTTCGACGGTCACGACTAATTTCAACGCCGTTGGATTCGCCGGAACCACAGGATACCTGGCAGGTGAGAGCGGTGTGGTCATCGCTTACAACGATGAAGCATTTACAAGTCCCCTTGCCGCAATAAAGATCGTATCAGGTGAGCTGAAATCGGTAAAGATCAATGAGTTGTTATTCGGGACGCAATACTACTGGAGAATGAAGACCAAGCACAGCCAGGATGAATCGGAATGGTCCGGCGCCAGATCATTCAACACCAGGCCAACTGTTACCCTCGATAAACCCAACAATAACAGCACTGACCAGAATCTTGACCAACTGCTGCAATGGAAGATACAGTTCTCTTCTGATGTCACATATGAGATCCAGGTTGATGACGATCCCTCCTATGGCTCCCCTATCTACCTGGCTACTTCAAAAACCAGTATGAACGCGGAATTCCTGAGGTTTGGGGTGCAATATAACTGGAGGGTCCGCGCGCTTCATGCATTTGATATCTCGGAATGGTCAGAGTCATGGAAATTCAATACGGTCAACAGTATCACATTGACTTCACCGGCTAACGAGTCCACGGATGCTAAACTGTCACCACTTCTCTCATGGAAAGCCCAGACAGGACTTGCCGGTTACCAGGTCGTTCTGTCCAGCCATAATTCATTCGCTGAAGTCCTGGTCGATGCGATCGTACCTGTCCCGGAAAATTCATTTATCGTTCCGCTCGTACTCGATAAGGACGCGGTGTATTACTGGCGCGTAAGAGGTGTGAATGGCCTGGATTCTTCCGGATGGAGCAACACGTGGTCATTCAGGACTTCTCCTCCCGTAGGGGTTGATGAACCTATGCCGGGGGAAAAACTTAGCATTTATCCTAATCCCGTCAAGAACACCTTGTTCATCCAGGTGAAAAACAACCAGTCGGCTTCCATGAGAATTAAAATTACCGACCTGGTCGGAATGGAAGTAGCTGAGAAAACCATCATTTCGGATAATGGCAATAAAACTACACCGGTTGACGTGTCATTCCTCCGTGATGGAATTTACCTGTTACGGATCACTGACGAAAATAACAACAGCTTTACAAAGAAGATCATTATTAAAAGATAATAAAGGTTTCTTCAATCCATTTTGCAGGCTGTCCGGTGCTTAGTTCCGGCAGCCTGTTTTTTTTTAATTATAACGCTTACCCAGGGAAAAATTCAGATAGAAGGTAAGAAAGAAACTGTTTTCCGGATTGGAAGCCATGATCGGGATCGGGATCGGAAAATATTCCACCACACCACCCACTTCAAGCGACCTTATTTTACTGTTCAGGGTCCCGAACTCGAAATTCAATCCTCCCCTGGCATAAATACCGGGATAGACTTTGATTTCATCAAAACCATTTAAGAATGGTGCTCTTCCGTATATCAGGTCCAGGCTGTGCTTTGGGTTCTCCGGATCGTACCGCTGCATATAATAATGATAGGGATCATTTTCATACCAGAAATAGAGATAAACCGGCTTGGTAATGGCGAGGGAAAACCCGCCCAGGTATACTGCCCTCAGTTCGATGCCTCCCCAGTAAGGCTTCCGGTTCAATAATTTCTTGAAACCGTACCCGGCACGCAACATGTAAACATGATTGAGCTTTCCGTAAAAGAACCCTTTGGCATAAGCATAATTCGTCACCATGCGCACCTGCTTGGGATGCTTCATGTTCACCAGTTCCATTTCGAAAATCCGCGAATTGAAAAATGTCTTGTTTACACCTTTCCTGAAATTTACACCCATACCCAGGTTGTGGACAACTACACCCCCCGTTAGTTCCTTCTTTAATAGCACGCGGTCGGCAATGCTGTCGTAACCATCCAATTCTTCCTGTGAATAAACGGTTGGTGCTGCTGCCAGCAGCAAAAAGAATAAAAGAATGAATGGAATTTGAAGGGCTCTCATACAATTTACCGACAGTGATCCTGAATGATCACTGTTAAGCAACGATTATGCCAGAATATCCGTATTCTGAAAGAACAATTGATCAGTATCTTTGTTCGATCTGGTACTTATGGACTTCACCATAAGCCGGACAATCGGTGGATGATGAGCAGGAGGCCAGGGCCAGGGCAAACAATCCTAATGCTATAAAAGCAATCAGCAGTCTTTTCATAATTTCAGGGTAAAATAACGCAGTTAAATACCATTGTCTTCGCAAAGATAAATTTTTTATTTTTAAAACATAAAATGTAGAAATATATTGCACTGAAAATTAAAAATCTCCCTGTTTAAGCCCACGGTTAACCTAGGATAAGCATGACCACGATCAATCCCAATATAGAAGACAGCTGGAAACAAGTCCTTGGAGATGAGTTCGCTGCGCAATATTTTAAGGAACTGACGGATTTCCTCCGGGAAGAGAAAAAGAACCATGTGGTCTATCCTCCCGGGCCGCAGATCTTTTCAGCCTTCAACCACACTCCGTTCAATAAGGTCAAAGTGGTTATCCTGGGCCAGGATCCATATCACGGGCCGGGGCAGGCCCATGGATTATGCTTCTCGGTGCCTGATGGCATTGACAGGCCTCCGTCGCTTGTCAATATCTTTAAAGAAATCCAGTCTGATCTTGGAATCCCAGTTCCGTTAAACGGGAACCTTACCAACTGGTCCCGTCAAGGGGTACTGCTGATCAATGCGATTCTGACGGTCAGGGCCAACACCCCCACCTCGCACCAGAACAAGGGATGGGAAAAGTTTACCGACGCCGTGATCCGGAACCTGTCAGAAAAGAGGAAAAACCTGGTGTTCCTCCTCTGGGGAAACTATGCCCAGGCCAAGGAAAGCCTGATTGACGGCAGCCGGCACTTCATACTTAAAGCAGCACATCCATCGCCACTCTCAGCATCCAGGGGATTCTTCGGATGCAGGCATTTTTCCCGTACCAATGAAATCCTCCAGGAACTCGGATTGAACCCGATTGACTGGAGCATAGCCTGATCCCATATGAAAGAATTAGTCTTTGTTACAAACAACCGCCACAAGCTCAGCGAGATCAATGCGATCATCATGGAAAAATTTCGTGTGCTCAGCCTCGCGGAGATCGGCTGCCAGGAAGAGATCATCGAAAATTCGCCTACCATCGAAGGCAATGCTTCGCTGAAGTCGTGGTTCGTGTGGAATAAATACCGGCTCGACTGCTTTGCCGATGATACCGGGCTGGAGATCGTCGCGCTGGACGGCAGGCCCGGGGTTAAATCGGCGCGTTACGCGGGCGACGATTGCATTGCAGCGAACAATATCCGGAAAGTATTGTCAGAGCTCAACGGTATTACCGACCGCCGGGCCAGGTTTCGCACCGTGATCTCCCTGATCCTCGACGGTAAAGAATACCAGTTCGAGGGAACTGTGGAAGGGACGATCATTGAGGAACTGAGGGGACAGGAAGGCTTTGGCTACGACCCGGTCTTTCTTCCCGATGGATACGGGCAGAGTTTTGCAGAAATGGCCGCGGATGAAAAGAACCGCATCAGCCACCGGGGACGGGCCACCCGGAAACTTATCGATTTTTTAATGCATTCAGCATCGTTTCGGTAAAAAGATCCTGAAGGCTGATACCCGCTTTGAGGGCCTGCTGGGGCACGATGCTCAGTTCCGACATGCCCGGGACCGTGTTCACCTCAAGGAAAAACAGCTTATCCCCGTTCAGGATATAATCGAATCTTACCATACCCTTGCAATTCAGTAATTTATAAAGCCTGACTGAAGTCTCCCGGATCTCAGTTGCTGTCATTTCCGGAATATCAGCCGGCGTGACTTCTTCTGACATGCCCTGGTATTTTGCTTCGTAATCGAAGAATTCCTTTTTGCTGATGATCTCCGTCACGGGTAAAGTGATGACCTCTCCTCTGAAGGTAATCGTTCCGCAGGATAGTTCCCTGCCCGGGATGTGCTCTTCAAGGATAACCTGGTTGTCTTCATTGAAAGCCAGGCTGAGGGCGGGCAGCAGCTCTTCCGGACTTTTAACTTTCGAAGTGCCGACACTGGACCCTCCACGGTTCGGTTTGACAAAACACGGGAGGTTGATCTGCTGCAAAATATGTTCAGGGATCAACGGTTCACCTTTTCTCAGGACTATTGACCGGGAAATGTTCACCTTGAAACTCTTCACAAAATGATTGCAGAAGAACTTATCGAAAGTCAGGGCAGAGGTGACCTGGTCGCAACTGGTATAAGGAATGCCGAGCATGTCGAAATAACCCTGGATTTTGCCATCCTCGCCGGGAGTGCCGTGAACCGCAACAAAAACACCATCAAAGTTTACTTTAGCACCTTGCAGAGAAACTGAGAAGTCATCCTTGTCCACCGGGATTTCCCTGCCGTCGTCAAGTAAGCATTTCCAGTCCTTATTACGGATAATGATAAGAAAAACGTCAAACCTCGAACTGTCCAGGTGCTTTCGTACCACAGCGGCACTTTTAATAGAAATATCGAACTCACCGGAATCCCCGCCGGCGATAATGGCTATCCTGTGTTTCATTTTAATGGCATTATTCTTAAAAAATCAGGCATGATCGGATGCAAAGATAGCTATATGCGTTCAGCAACTGAAAGGATGCCCGTTTATCCAGAAATAAAAGACAACAAAGTGCAGTATGACGAGAATTACAGGAACGGTAATCTTTAGCCGCGTATTGTATAACCAACTACCAAACAGGATCATAAACGGAAAGATGACCGATATAAACCTGGGCATGGAGGTGACTGATCCTGAAAACAGCGGTAAAAGTAAACTGATCCAGATCAATAAATTCAGACTGAATGGAAATTTTTTCCAGGCAAAAACAGCCAATACAATAAATAATATGGTATAAATTGAATTGAACTGGGTTACAAAGTCACCTCTTCTGAAAAATGCCATAAAAGGAAGCATAAACTCACGGTACCATCCTGCCTGGGCAATGCTGAACGCGAAAAAATAACCCGTCATGGCTTCCTGGTAAAATCCATAAAGAATAAAAGCAACCGGTCCTGAAACGAAAAGCAGGGAGTTCAATATTATCTTCCTGCTGAGCAACAGCCTTAGATGAATACGTTTTCCGGAAATGATGTTTTCCCGTTCCAAAAAATACAAATACAAGGGGAGCAGACTGATTATTCCGTTCGGCCTGACCAGCACCAAAGGAATGAGAAACAATGGCAACACCAGGTACTTTTTATTATGAATAGCAATAAAAGAAAGAATGAGAAAAGAGAAATAAACCGCCTCGGTATACATCATCGAGAAATAAAAATTGAACGGGAAGATCATCAGCAGAAGCGTGTAATAGAATGATTTCCTGTGATCGTTGTAAAAGATCAGGCAGAACCAGTAGAATCCGGTAAAAGTCAGGGAGGAAAATAATAAAGAATAAATGAAGCCGGTGATGCCGAATCCGAGGCCGGTCAGCAGCATCAAAGCCCTGTTCATGCCGGGATAAAGCGGGAAAAATGCCCACTTGCTTTGTTTAAAAACCGCTCCTTCGCTGTAACCCAGGTCCTTTTTGTCAGTAACCTCCGGATACCAGTCCCTGGCGATGAGCTCATACCAGCCCGAGTCATTGCGCTGGATCAGCCGGATGTACCCGCCCGCTGATATCTCCGAACCATTACCATGAACGACATAGGCAAATAAAAGGTAGGCGAGTTTCAACAGGATTGAAAGGACAAGTATTTTGACCACCTGCACTGCCACCGTCCGTCCTGACCGTTCCGACTCAATAAAATTCATATCTTTGCTGCTTGCTACGCAATAACAGGTAACTTTTGCGTTATTATCTGGATGGCCGGGCAATGGTCCGGACGGGATAAAATTAGTTAAAATGAGTTTCCTTGGTTTTTTATTAAAGAAGAATTTT
>CAYUQP010000050.1:0-26333 GCA_964447005.1 uncultured Bacteroidales bacterium | reverse complement strand
ATAGAATAGAATAGAATAGAATAGAATAGAATAGAATAGAATAGAATAGAATAGATCCTAATCATATTAACGAAATGCTTTATTTGGCTATGCCATTTCATTGGATCAATTGGCTTAGGCTGGCAGGTTAAATGAAATGGAAAAAGCAAATATACGATAAAAGGACAGGAAAGTCAAGTACAGTTAATAACTTATCGGTTCATATTCAGGAAGATAGATGTAAAAATTTTAGGAAATGTCTTTAATGTTGAGTCGGGCGTTGGCAAAGGAAAAAGACAAGAAACCGTAATACATTTAAATGGCATCTCAAATCCAATGGATTCAAATCAAATCAGTCACGAAGTGACGACAGACAATAGCCCAGGACATGAGTCCTGGGGAAAAAAGCGGTTATTTCAAAATAAGAGTGCCATCGGCACGACAGATAGGATGTTGATTCGTAGCGTGAATGTGTCGTTCCTCCGGAACTCTGAATCGGAAATGCGCCTTTCATTTCCAGGGACTCACGTCCCTGGCTACTATCTTTCCTCCCTGGCGGGAGAACAGGAAATATCAGATGAGGTCCCGATCTCAACCTATCTCGCAACAACCATCTTGGCACTCCCGATGATACTATTCCCATCTTTAAGGACAATCACAAACAACCCCGGCATAAAATCTTCAACGCTGAATTGAATCTCATGCTCGTTTTCAGAAATAGCAATTTTCCTGATTTCTCTCCCAAACAAATCATAAATCATCAATGTCAGATCAAATCGACCATCGAAAATCGACCATCGACAATCGACAATCCCTGACGCCGGATTCGGCCATATTGACAATCTATTCGTCTTATCGTCTTCCCGTCCTACAGTCCTCCCGTCCTCTTCAATTCCAACGATCAACCCGCAGTCATCCTGCACGATCGTATCCGAAACGATCTGGTAAGGGCAAAGGCTGTCGTAAGCGAAAGGTCGGGTATAAATGCTGTCCTGCCCGAGGTTTTGGTTGAGTTTTGTGAGGTAGAAATCAAACTGGTTATCCTGGTAAGTATTGGAGGCATATACAAGTTTTCCATCAAAAGCAACCTCAAGAATACTTGTATATAGATCCTGCATTAAAACCGTTGAATTCAACAAATTTCCCAGGGTATCGATGATCACGGCCCTTGACCAGAGGTCATCCTCCGAATTTCCCCAACCGGCGCTTGCCGCAAGGGTTGAATCATTGAGAAACTGAGCATAACTTAATTTGCCAAATTTATATCCCTCAACTATGTCAAATACTCCAATTACTTCGCCTTGTAAATTCACTTTAACTAAAGCCGGCGATGCCAAATCTTCATCTTCTCCATATAAATAATGACTTATCGAGGCATAGTAATAGAGACTGTCCGGACATATAACGGAAGAAGATGCAACACCTCCACTCAAATTGGTCTCTTTGAAAACTACGGTTTCCCACTCGAAAATACCTGTTGAATCGGTTTTTAAAAAATATGGATGAGGTATCCAGTGGTCTGGATAAAATGGATCTTCATAGTAACAAAATCCGGAAATTAAAAATCCATGGTCAGGCGTGATGATCAGATTATAAGCATCTTCATTTCGTTGATTTGTATCAGCGCTCGTGTAGCAATGTTTCCATAATAAATCCCCATCAGAGGATAATTTTGCAAGGCAAATTCTTTCCACCCAGGGTTCAGGATTGGTTAACATTAATACCGTTACAACATCACCTTCAGGAGTGAGCGTCAAACAACTAGCAAAATCATCGTTGTTTTCAGTATAAAACAACCTGCACCATTCTTTTTCACCGCATGAGTCTAATTTCATTACAATCGGATCTCCTTCTGAATCGACAGAGGAATTCATTCCCACTAAATAAATACTTCCTGAATTATTTTGTTCCAAATCAAGGTAAACTAGAGCATTTATTCCATCTCCTAAAACTTTCTCCCATAAAATTTCTCCGTTAATATCGGTTTTGATCAGCCATAAATATTTTGGATAATTATGTCCATATCGACCCAATAATAAACATCCATGATCATACGAATCAATCATTTTGTCGCCCACTGCATCAATTTCATCATGATACACTTTTACCCACCGGTTTTGACCTATGGAATTAGATATATTCAAAGCTAACACTGCTGTTAGTGTTAACAGGTATGCAATTTTATACATTTTACTACTTAATGATAGTTAATTTTTGGGATGCAACCAGTTGATTCCTGTCAATAAGACTAACAATGTATGCCCCTGTGGATAATTCCTGAGTCGGAATAACGATTTGATTTTGATTGTCCGTCAGATCAATTGCTATTAACTTAATACCATTGATATCTGAAATGTTCAACCTGCCGGGGTGTTGCTGCTTGTTCAGGCAATAATAGGCAATGAAATAATTGCAGGCAGGATTAGGAAATACCTTTAAACATTGATTGTCTGTTGGGACTGAATAGTTATTAATTTGAACCTGAGTGCTTTTAACCGGATCAGTCAGGTACACCGGTTCATCATAGTTCAATAATCTTTCATTGATCAGTAAATTCGATGCATATAATCCGGGAATAGTCTGGTAAGAATAGGCCAGGTTAAATAATCGCTGTATTTGAAGGCTATCTGATCCGATAGTATCATTCTTAATATCCCAAAGAATATCGAACAGTTCCAGGTAATTGCTATGTGTTGCAAATTCCTGGGCGTTAAGATCGAATTCTAAAGGAATATTATTAAGGACGATGAAGACATTTGTTGAATCAGAAAGGCCGAGGAGAATGAAAGCATGATCATAACGTGCAGATAATCTATTGTCGGAGTCTTGTAGGACCAATAAACTATCGATTGCGCCTTCTAAGTTTACGGTATCGTTTTTATAAAACAGGTTCAGATTCTTCCAAGCTTGGTCTCTCTTTGCAATATGACTACCAAGTTCTTGTTCCAGTAATTCCTTAGCCCCGTAAGTATTTAGTCCCTCCATGATCTCTTCCATCATGTAATCCGGGATAGAATCCTGTCGCTGATCCAATGCATCCATAACCTTTTTTGATTTGGGAGCCTGCGGATTTTGAATCAGAACATCCCTGATCATAGCTCCTGGCAGGACATCTTCTTTTTCAATAGCGGAGATCATAACGGTATCGGAAAGAAACGGGGATTCATCGATTAATTGCTGCCTGATAACAAGGGCTTCTGCAGGAAAACTAGTCAAAACTTCAAAGTTGAGCCCTTCAGTGTTCCCCCCATCGATTTCCAAAAGTAAGGTATCTTCATAGGCCGATATTAGAATTGTCTCGGTTGTTAATATACTTTTCTCTATTGATGGAGTAATGCTGCCTCCCAAGTGCGATGGACATGAGCCAATCTTAGTATAATAGGCAAATGGATCTGAGGCGGTCTCCAGATCTCCATGGAAATCCGGGATAATAATTTCTGTTTGATAATTTCCATGATATTTATATATTATATGGCCACAGTCCTTGTCATTTATATAATTATAACTAGTTACATCAGAAAAAGTATTTCCAGCGGCAAGGCTATTATCTCCATTCCCGTCCTGACCTTGCTTTTTTGCAATCCCGGTATTTTCCGTGATGATAGGATTTTCATTTTCATCTTTTTCATAAGTGACTGTAATATCGGTTTGGCATTCGACAAAATCGTTACATTTAATACATAATCCAGTCCCTAATTCCCCTGATGCTCCATTCCTGTTCTCCCCAACTGCAATCATTCCATTTTTGAGTAAAGAAAAATAGTTATTATAAATTTCATTCTGATCTGTACCCGTATTGAGCAGATGAATACCAACTGCTGAATAAATAGTTGAGAGGCCGCTAAATTTATTTTCTTCCACGACAAATCCTGTTGTAAACTCATCCAGGTACAAACCGACCAAAGGCTCCCCTGACCAAAATTCTTCAGGATCTGTAATATCAAATGTGTTTTTAATTATGGTCGCGTTATTTACCAAACGCAGGTGTATTCCCCTTAGATTATGGATAAAATCGGTTGAATCCACTGTAATCGTGTATAATGAGTTACTGTTAAATGCCCGGATACCATAATCGAGATTTTCAAACCGGGATGCCTGCCTGCCGGGACACGGAAGGCAATCCTCTATGCACACATCTAAAATAAAATAACCTGAATTATAGCTTTCAATGCCTTGTCCGCGAAATTCTGTAGTTTGGGAGGAGTAATTTCCAAAAGTGCAGCCTTTCAGATTAATTCCTCCGACTCCGTCCATTAAGATATGAGCTCGTGGTTCAATGTTGAAAAGGGTATAGAAATCATTTGTTGTTTTAAAAAGTGTCCGCCTGAACCTGCTGAAATTTGGGAGTATTTCATGGGTAACCGGATGGCTGTTATTGTAAGGATAGAAATTAACATCAACAATATTGTCTTTGAAGACCGCATCGATACATGACACGATGCCTCCTGAGGGATTAGATCTCCCTGGTTCAGAACAAATTGCCGTTTCAATTGCCGTTTCTGCATATTCAATGCATCCTCCGTCTGTTATACTGACTTTTCCCTGATGGTCAAGGGTTTGAGGCTGACCGTCATCACCCCATATATCAATGCCATTCCATAATGTGTTGGTACAACTGCTTGTAATGAGGCCGCCATGCACAATAAGTTGTCCTCCGACGCCAACCAGAATGTCCGATTCATCATGCATTGCCACACTTCCGAAGATTTCCAGTATTCCTTCATCCTCAATATATATATCCTGCTGAATAGTCTGATAGCCGTCTATGGCTTCATAACCCTCAACATAATACAATTCCCCGTTGAATTCACAAGCCTGGTACACTACCGCAAATTCAAAATGGTCGTATATATCACTATCACAGGATGCCAAAAGAATTCTTACGATGGCCATACACATCCCCTCAGGTCCTTCGGGAGTACTGGTATCAAATGTTACTCCAAATGAGCTTTGATCGCCCCCCAAGCAAATCGTAGATTCAGGTTGCTCATCGTGCAGCAGTGAAAAGTATGTATGGCCTTCTTCTATAATTGAAACAGGAAGGATACCTGCTAAATTTAGTTGTGCATTTCCTGAATTCGAAACATCGACCGTGATGATCTCAGGATTATTCTGGATAAAGAAGAAGCCATGATTAGTAATCGGGACCGGACTCGATGAACCAACCTGAGCAGTCACATTCATGATGGGTTTTACAGGCTGGCCTGTGTAATCGTCTTCAAATGGGCCAATACGGTTCTCACTGTCATCACTGTCCTTTAATTCTGAACAGACACCTACAGGTAAATTATATGATTCAGAAATCCCCCAATTATAATAACCGTCTTTGTCTTTATCCTCTAATTTTACGACTTCATTAGGATTCATCATATCCATGATCTCAGGACCATAAAAATGTAATTTTGACGGAGGATAGTTACTGGCTAAATGGTAAACATAACCATAATACCCAAAATCCAATCCCCAACTGTTCATATATATCCAAGCTAACTGGCCAATATATTCAGAACCTTCCTCAACTTCAATATCTTCCGTTTCAGCCTGATCATTAAGATATTGGAAGACATCTCCTATTTTCAATATTTTATAACCGACCAATGTAATTGCATGATTGGATTCATTTGATCCGTATAAAACAAGCCTTGCACACAATGGTCCTTGATGAATCAAATAGTCTTTGATTAAATCATTATCAGGCAAAGTTATGCTATCACTAACAGTTGTTATCCTGTAAATTGGATCGGGGATCCCTGGAGGATCATCGATCCGACAAACACCGTGAAAAGTATCTCTTGGATAGCAAAATTCATCTACAACTCCAGATTCATAAATGAAAAGTTCCGTCTGTAATCGTGATCCTCGTTCACACTCATAGGCAAAATTTGCATCACAATCAAGTACATGTTGTTCGGATAAATAATAATCCTTATGTTCATTGAAGTAAAGATTAGCCACGGCTTCAATTGCAGATAACGGAGCGTAGATGTAACATAGTCCATCACAGGAAGGGATTTCACCTTGGTCTTCAATTGGTGTCATCCAACCACTACCAAGGGCATCGCCATCGTAGTAAAATTCAGTTTTCTCCGGATCGTTTGCACCATGACGATTTCTCCAATCCCATGAATCGACAAGTGGTGAATCATCGATCGTGCAGTTAATTCCTGGTGTGCCATCAAAAATTCCACCTGAATAATATTCAAGACCAAGCATATTATATTTAATTCCAAATAATTTCGATTTATTTTCAAATGAATTATCCGAAAACGAGTTTCTCCTAGCATGCCAGAGCATATTGTTCAGAATTATGGAATAATTAATAGAATCAACTTTTTTCTCTTCAACCAATGCTTTATGATTTAATTGCAAGGAAGACAAATTTCCAATCATATTATTATCCATGCTGATTTCATCAAAGTTAAAGGATGCTCTAGTAATTTGAATGATAATAGAATTTGGAATATTTATCTGACGGAATCTAGTCTCATCTGATAATTCATTAAATGAACAAATCCGTTCTGGATTAATCATCGGATACGCCTCATACACCATCCATTTATTTCCGGAATTATCGGTCAGGATCACCCGGACCAGGCTGGTGTCACTGTACAAAGCGACTGAACCAGAAATTGATAAGCCGTAAATGGTGTCGTTTGGAAAAAAGGGAAAAATCTCAGCATCAGCAGTGAATGTGCTGTCAATTTGGATCGTTTGCGCCTTCATCGGAGTCAGAATAAGGCAGCTAAGAGCCAGAAACAAGTTGGCTAAGATCTTGCGGTGGGGGGGGGGCGAATGTTTTCATAATCAATAGTATATAGGTTAATAATCCTGATAAATCAGAAAGGATAAAAATAATGAAATAAATAGAGATAGTCAATATATTGGCAGAAAAAACCTCAAAGCGGAGATTTCAAAATAAGAGTGTCATCGGCACGACAGATAGAATGTTGATTCGTAAGGTGAGTGTGTCGTTCCTTCTATGTTGTAAAACAAGAGCCCGGCCATTATTTTTCCACATTTTTTATCTTTACAAGGTAAATCCGAAGAGGAAGTGAGCTCTGCTGGAGAGCAACTCACCAGCAATAGGATTTATGACGGTGAAAACACCAAAAAGAGCTTCTTATTTGAAGAGGCTCTTTTTTCATTTATTCATTGTCACCTATGGCTCAAAAAACTCATCTTCGATTACCTTGCCTGAAATTTCAATGAACTAAATCTATAAAAACATCCTTCTATCAACAGAACCGGATCGTTAACCGGGCTGTATTGCCTCGCTTTATTTTTTATAGAATGTGAGCTGTAGCCTACGGAAAGCAGATTCCGGGATTCAGAACTGCAAGGAACGACGAGCAGTCTCACATTTAAGAATATTTTTATAGCCTTTAGTCGTATTTGATAATAGACCTCTCATCATTTGAACAGCTTTTATTTTTTACCAAAGTGAGCCGCAGCCTTGGAGTAGCAGTTTCTTTTATCCAGAACTGCAGGCAGGAGTAGCGATCTCACAGAAGTTGTTTTACATCGTTTAGCTTTACTTAACCACAGCGCATACATAGGGTTGATTGTTTTTTAAGACGAACCTGATCCGGTTTAATAATTTCCTGGCGATCCTTATTATAGCCTTATTAGGCTCCATTCTTTTACAATAATTGTGATAGGATATATTCAACGCCGGATCCATTCTTGCCGCAATCCACGCACTTTCTACCAATGCACACCTTAAAAAACTGTTTCCCCTATGGGTCATTTCACCAATGTTTTCTTTTTCACCACTTGAATGTGTTGAGGGTATCAGTCCAATGAAACTACATAATTTGTCAAAGTTCCCAAATCGGTTTATGGTTTCAAGTTCTGCTAAAATGATCATGGCTGTTAATGGTCCAATCCCGGGTATCCCTCTGAGTAAACCTACCTGATTTGAATAGGGTTCTTTTTCTGATAATTCCCTAATCGATTTGGTTGCTCCAAGAATCATGGCTCTTAAATGCTCCGCCTCACCAATAAAAAGGTCAATCGACATTTTAGCGCTAGGTTCTTTTATTTCAAGGCTTTTCAGCCATGTCATAAACCTTGTGGAACAGTGATGAGTCAGTTCTTTAAAATTTTGCGGCAGCTCAATTCCGTGGAACTGCAGGAACGATTTGATACGATTCTTATTTCTGGTCATATCCCGGACAATGGTCGCCCGGGTACGGATCAGGCATCTGCCTTCAAGGGTCTTGGAAGATAATACATGGAAGCCCTTCAGATCGCCGTTACGTAGAGCCTTTGCTATTTTTTGGCTGTCCCTTTTGTCTGCTTTCTGAACTTTTTCCTTATCTGTTGTCGGGATATCCGCAGGATTCACAACAATAGAGTCAATCCCCAGCTCCGAAAGTTTATTATGGATCCAATATCCACAAAATCCTGCTTCATAAGCTGAATGATAAGTTCCATTCGGAAAGTTCCTGGTCAGATACTGATACAATAACTCTGGCCTGGGATCTTGCGAAAAGGTTTTAAAGGGTAGTCTTTCGGTCAAAATAGTAACCTTCCAACTTTTCAGATGTACATCAATGCCAGCATAAATATGTTGGCCTGTAAAATCAATTTTGTTACTTTGTGTTTGCATAAGTCTGGTTTTTAAAAGGTTTAAATTGTGGTAACTTAAAACTAATAAATTTCCGGACTTATGCTTCATTTTACAAACATAGGGCCTCCGGAACTCTGAATCGGAAATGCGCCATTCTTTTCCAGGGACTCACGTCCCTGGCTACTGTCTCACGTCCCTGGCTACTATCTTTCCTCCCTGGAGGGAGATGCAAACCGCAAACAGTAAAAATAAAATTCCAAACAAATTCAAAATCAAAGATCAAAAATCAAAATGAAAAACGAAAAATGAAAAACGAAAATTGAAAAATCAACCGCTCCCACTCCCCACCCCTGCCCCTCCCCGTGATATTTATGTGTTTCATAGTTATCATTACGTCGGGGAGGGGAAATCGATAACACCTCCCCCGGCACCTACAGACAGGGAGCTCCTCCGGAGCTCAAAGAACCATCAATGACCGGTTAAATCCCAAATTCCAAGCACCAAATTCCAAACAAATCCCAAATTCCAAGCACCATCTGCCTAATCGGACCAGATTCCAAGCACCAAACAAATCCAAAAATTAAAAAATAAAAAATCAAATTCAATATCACCACCAATGACCCCTAATGACTATAAATGACCATCAATGACCATCAATGACCATCAATGACCACCAATGACAACTACCTCGCCGCCTTCACCCACCTTGGTACCGAATCGACCAGGATGATCACCAGCGAAGCCATGATTACTGTTGTAAGGACCAGGTTCACAAGTCCTTGCACCCTGGTGGAGGCTTCGAGCACCTGGGGAAGGAAGATGTTTTTGATGTTCAGGATGCCCGCGGTCATGGTGGTTATGCCTACGAAGATCATCGGGATGATGGTGATCCAGGCGTACCTGGGCTTGCTGTGGTTGATAATGTAAGAGGTGCCGATGCAAAGCGCGATGGTGCCCAGCAACTGGTTGGCCGTTCCGAACATCGGCCAGATGGTGCTCACGCTGCCGGTGTAAACGAAGTAGCCCCAGGCAAAGACGACGAACAGACTGGCCAGGATATTCCCGGGAAGGGTCCACTGCGACAATCCAAACGGCCGGTATACCTTCGACATGATCTCCTGCGTGACATACCGGGCGATTCTTGTCCCGGCATCGATGATCGTAAGGATGAACAGCGCCTCGAACATGATGGCGAAGTGATACCAGTACGACATGAGCTTTTCGAGGCCGGGAATGGCGGAAAAGATCTGCGCCATGCCCACCGCCAGCGATACGGCGCCTCCCGTCCGCCCGGCGATCTCCTCACCGACTTCTTTGGACAGCAGTTCCAAATTCGATTCGGTGAAGCCCATTTCCTGCAGCATGGGCAGGTACTGGGCGAATTTCTCGACGGGTATGTTGATCTGGAAATAATCAAGGGGGAAGAGGCTGCTGGCGGCGATCAGCGCCATCACGCTCACCGCGCCTTCCGAAAGCATGGAACCGACTGCCACGAACTTGATGTGCGATTCCTTCATCAGCATTTTGGGCGTGGTCCCTGAGCTCACGATGGAGTGGAATCCCGAGATCGCGCCGCAGGCGATGGTTATAAAAAGGTACGGGAACAAAGGCCCGGGGATGATGGGCCCGCCGCCGTGGATAAACGGTGTGAATGCAGGCATTTTCATTTCCGGCATGACGATGATGATGCCCACCGCCAGCATGGCCACCACGGCCAGTTTCATGATCGAGCTGAGGTAGTCGCGCGGGGAAAGCAGCACCCAGACCGGCAACACGGAAGCCAGGAAGCCGTAGGCCGCGATCAGGATGGTCAGCGTGGGCTTGTCGAACTGGAACCAGTGTGCAACGGATGATTCCGGGATGTACTTGCCGTAGATCACGGCCAGGCTGAGCAGGATCACGCCCATCACAGTCGCTTCGCCCGTTTTGCCTTTCCTGAATTTGAACATCCAGAAACCCATGAACACGGCTATTGGTATTGTCATTGCAATGGTGAAGGTGCCCCAGGAGCTTTCCGCCAGGGCGTTCACCACCACCAGCCCCATCCCGGCCAGGGCTACGATCAGGATGATCAAAATAGCAATGGAAGCGATGGTGCCGCTGGTATTGCTCACTTCGGTGCGCGCGATCTCGGCCAGCGATTTGCCGTCATGATTGACGGAAGCCACCAGGATCACCAGGTCGTGCACGGCCCCGGCGATCACCGAACCGAGCACCATCCATAGGAATCCCGGAAAGTAGCCGAACTGGGCGGCAAGCACTGGCCCCACAAGGGGGCCGGCTCCTGCAATGGCGGCAAAATGGTGACCGAAAAGCACCCATTTCGACATCGGGTAGTAGTTGTGGCCATCGTACAACCTATGCGCGGGAGTTTCCCTGAGATCGTTGATGGTCAGCGCCTTAGCCAGAATCCAGCTAAAGTAAAACCGGTAAGCCAGGACGAAGAAGGCAATGGCGCCAATGATCAGGGGAGCGGCATTCATCTTTATTTATTCAGATTTTAATACATCAACCGGGTTAGTATTTGCCAGTTTTTTAACCTGGAAATAAATCGTAATCCATGCTAAAATTATGACAAATATTGCCGGCACGACAAAAATCAAAGGATTTATATGGGCCCGGTAAGCAAAATTATCCAGCCATTTGTCCATTAGCAGCCATGCCGCCGGAAGTGCAATGATGGTGGACAGAAGCACCAGGCGAAGGAATTCGAAGGTTACCTGGCGGGCAACCATTGATGTTTCTGCCCCCAGGACCTTCCTGATACCGATCTCTTTTCTCCTCAGGTTGAAGGTGAAGTTGGCCAGCCCAAAAAGGCCAAGACCGGCAATAAAGACCGCGAGGAATGCGAACCAGAGGATCGCGGTACCGGCATTCCGGACCCCGCTGTAGGAATTTTTCACGTAATCTGCCTGGAAGAAGCAGTCGAACGGTTCATCAGGGAGTACAGCATTCCAGGCCGATTCAAGCTTGCGAACGGTCTCCTCCGTTTTTACCGGCTCAATCTTAACCGATAAATAATTATAACCCGACCAGGGCTTTTTGGTCAGGATCAGGGGCTGCAATGACTGGTGCAGGCTCGCGAAATGAAAATCGGCGATCACCCCGGTCACTTTGTGCGGCCCGTCGCGGTAAATCGTTTTTCCAACCGGATCATCCCATCCCAGCCTTCTGGCAAGGGATTCATTAATGAGAAATGATGTCCTGTCGGAGCCGGAAGATCTGTCAAAGCCCCTGCCCTGTATTACCGGGATGTTCATGACAACCAGGTAATCCTCGTCGATGTCCAGGACATTGATCATGACCGGTTCTTTAAATCCTTCCGGGAAATAGCCGTTCATCGTGAACCCATCCCCGGGAATATCCGAGGACGCCCCTGTGGCACGGACCATGGGGATTGCGCTGAAAGCAGTCTTCAATGCCTGGTGGTTCGACATGGCTTCATCGCTGATCAAAGGGATCACCACCACATTTTCCTTGTCATATCCGAGCGGCATGGAGCTCATATGGCGCATCTGGCTGTAAACGGCCAGGGTCATAATGAGCAGGACTAAAGAGATCACATACTGGAACACGACGAGGACATTTCTCAGTACCGATTTTCCTTTTCCTGAAACCATCGTGCCTTTGATGCTCAGCAGTGGTGGGAAGCGGGAGATGAACCATGCCGGGTAACTGCCTGCCAGCAGGCTTGTAAGGACCAGCAGCAGGATCACGCCGGCGGCCATTTGCAGCCCGAGCGGCCCGGCCAGCGAAAGCTCCTTACCGGTCAGGTTGTTGAACCCGGGCTGGAGCAGATCGACCAGGACAAGGGAGATGAGGAGTGCAAGGATACTGACCAGAAAGGTTTCGAACAGAAATTGCAGGATAATGATGCCACGGTTCGCTCCGGACACTTTTCTCAGGCCGATTTCCCTGGAACGCATGAATGAACGGGCTGTGACCAGGTTCATGAAATTGATGGATGCGATCAGCAGGATGAAAAGGGCAATGCTGGAGAAGATGTAAATCCCCTGGAGGTCTCCTTCTTCTTCCAGTTCAAAATCGTTGCCTGAAAACAGGTGGACGCGTTTTAACGGCTGCAGGTCGAGATGCAGGATAAAGCCTGCCGGCCGGTATTTGTAATTGATGTTTTTTTCCATGAAATCCGGGAATTTTTCCGATAATCCTTTGGTATCCGTCCCGGGATGAAGCAAAACATAAGTGAAGTAGTTCCATCCCCCGTCCCAGTCAAGGCGCAGGTTCTCATTACGGTAGAGGGTTGAGAACGACAACAGCGCGCCGAATTTCAGGTGGGAATTTGAAGGGAAATCCTCCATGACCCCGCTGACGATAAGATTCTCCTGGTTATTCAGCCGGACAACCTGGTTAAGCGGATCAGCTTCACCGAATATTAACCGGGCGACCGATTCAGTGAGCACGACCCGGAAAGGTTCGGCCAGTGCCTGCCGGGGATCGCCGCGGAGCAGCGGAAAAGAAAACACCTCAAAGAGTGAGGAATCAGCATAGCTCAGTTCACCGACAGGAAAATTTTTGTTTCCGAAGGAAAGGAAAGCGCCTGTGGGGTTAGCAAACCGGACGATCCGGTCGACTTCAGGGAATTCTTCCTTCATCGACGGACCGACGGCCGCCGTGAGATACTGAGTGGGAGTGAAGGCAGCATCTTTTTCCTGCCGGATGATAACCCGGCAGATATTGTTTTTCTGGCGGTGAAACCTGTCGTAGCTGATCTCATGGATCACAAACTCCATGATCAGGATCACAGTGGTAAGGCCGAGGGCCAGGCCCAGCACATTCAGGAAACTGGCCGATTTATCTCTCCGGATGTTCCGGAGACCCGTGATGAAGAAATGTCGGATCATTTGTCATGTTTTCTTCCGACGCATATTGTCGTCGGTTCCGGATTCTCCTTCCCCCGTTTGGGGGAAGGCCGGGATGGGGGTTATAGCGGCATCTCCGGAGCCTGCGCCAGTTCAGCCGGGACAGTTCCCGTGAGCGTTTTCAGGAAAGTGACGATCTCCTGGGTTTCCTGGTCGGTCAGATCCTTGTTGAGCTGCAGTTTGGCAATGATCTTCACCGCTTCGCCCAGGTCGGTAATGCTGCCGTCGTGGAAAAAGGGATGGGTTTTCTCGATATTTCTGAGTGACGGAACTTTAAAGATCATTCTGTCGGATTCATTGTTGGTGACCAGGAACCTGCCATTATCCACTTTCTGGCTCTGGGTGAAATCCCAGTAATTGCCCATCAATCCGAATTTCTGGTACATCTGCCCTCCCAGGACGCTACCCGAGTGGCATGCCGTGCAGCCCACTTCCATGAAGGTTTGCAGGCCCTTTTTTTCTTCGTTGTTCAAAGCTTCTTCATATCCCATCAGGTACTCATCGAAGCGCGACGGGGTGATCAGTTTGCGCTCAAATGCGCCGATCGCTTTCTCGAGGTTTTTATAGTTAACCGGTTGCTCTTCCCCGGGAAAAGCTGCCGCGAACAGGTCCTGGTAACCTTTGACGGCCGCCAGCCTGCTGATGACCGCTTCCTGGTCGGGCATGGCCATTTCCAGCGGGTTCAGGATCGGGCCGCCGGCCTGTTCTTCCACGTCTTTGGCGCGGCCATCCCAGAACTGGGTAAAATGGAAGGCGGCATTCAGCACCGTCGGTGAGTTTCGTTCACCTTTTTGGCCTCCGACACCGTCGGAGGTCGGTTCATTATCCACGCCAAATGTTTGCAGGTCATGGCACGAATTGCAACTAAGGGTTTCGTCCTTCGATAATCTTTTATCAAAATACAGGGTCCGGCCTAAAAGGACTTTTTCCGGGGTGATGGGATTATCAGGATTATCTGCTACTTCAGCCAGCGGGCTGAAGGTGGACTTTGCCCTTTCCAGAAGTCCAGCGAACTGGTCCCCGGAAGGCTTTTTCGGGGCCTGGTTGCACGAAAGGAAAGCGACAAAAAAGAGTAAAGAAAGTATGAGTAATTTCTTCATTGGATTGGTTTTTAGGGATCTACAATCTGGATTTTAGAATTTAGAATCTTTAAATATTAATAAATGAATGGTCTTGTAAAACTATTTCTAAAGATTTAAAAAAACAAATGAATTTTACGGCAATCTCTTTCAGGTTAGTCGCCTGGTATCCAGAACGGATGTGCTTCGGTTGAAAAAACGCATTCCTTTGGATTGATCTCTTCCGGGTTGGCAAACACCAGGTAAAGATACTTCAGTGTTTCGGCCAGGAAGAAAGTCTCCATATGGTCTTTCTGCTCTTTGGTACGGACATCTTTAATATTTGTGAAAGCCACGTCAGTGCTGCAAAAGGTCAATATATCATTCCAGTATTGCGTTGCCATTTCTTTGTATTTCTTATCTCCGGTAAAAAACCACAGGTAATAAGCCGATTCGATGATTTCGGGGTTCAGGTTATACGCGGGGTGGAGGATTTCCTCGTTACCGTAGTCATAGACCATCGGTTCAAGACCGTATTTCATCCAGAGTTCATTCCACGAATCCTGGTAACGGGCTGCATTTTCAAGGTCACCGGATAAGGCCAGGACCGCAGGGAAATAAGCGTCGTAAAGTGTCACCACCCTGTTGACAAGTTCCCCGGTTTCCTTGTTCACCTGCCCGTACCAGAGCGAAGAATCCACTTCTTCAGCAATGTATTTCTGTATCGGGATGATACTTTCATTCCAGGCTTTTTTCAAATCTTCATTTTTAAAAAGAATGTAGCTTTTCAAAAGATATTCATAATAACTGTCGATACAGCATCCGATATGGCTGGAGCTATCCACCCACTGCCCAGTCTGCACGTTGATATTTTCACCGACCAACCCGAGTGCTGATCTCCGGCTGTGAATTGCCAGGCTGGCTTTTTTTGCGGCATCGAAATAAACTGAATTCCCTGTAAACCGGCTCAGCATCCCCATCTCGATCAGGCTGGAACCGCCTTCGGCGAGGTTGACCGTATCGCCTTTGATCGCACCGGTCCGCAGATTGACCCAATAAGCCGGGATGCCCGTGCCGGTTTGATAAGCCGGAAGCAGCCGTTTACCGAAGTCTTCCGCTTTTGCCAGGATTTTAGGATCTTCTGTAAATTGATACATCGCAACAAGTCCGCCCAGCACCCTTATATTGACCTCGAACGTCTTGACAAACTGGTCTTTATCGAAATCAAGCGTATCGGCCACATAGCGTTGCACCAGGGATGCTTCTTCATCCAATCCCATGACTTTCATTGTACTGTAGGCATCGATGGGGGAGATGCCGAGGGAGTTTTCGTACCAATCCATGTGGCTTTTGCTCACCGGCAGCAGCACATCATGCCCCCAGGCGTAGGTTTTATAAGCATTCCAGGAGCGGAGGAACTCCGATTTGATCTGGTCGGCAACCCGGCGATCGGTTTCGGATGTTTTGTTTTCCTTAGGCTTGCAGGCTGCCAGGCTGACCGTCACTGCAATTAACATGATCAAGGTAATTTTCATATCAGTTTCTTTTCTGAGGATCTCTGAGTTATCTCTGTGGATCTTTGTGTCACTTCTAAGTTTCGCAGAGTTCCGCAGAGTTAGCGCGGAGTTCCGCAGAGGTAAATTTATCCTGCAATTTTTAATCCCACAATTCCCGTTACAATCAACACCACGGAAACGATCCGCAGGGCCGTCATTGGATCTTTGAACAAAATGATCCCGGTCGCGAAAGCGCCTACCGCCCCGATGCCGGTCCAGACCGCATAGGCGGTTCCCATGGGGATTGTCTTCTGGGCCATCCAGAGGAAAAGCCCGCTAAGTCCCATAGCAACGACTGAGAAAGCGATCCAGCCAAATTTGTAAGGGGTAACCTGGGAAAGTTTAAAGCCCAGGGGCCAGCCGATCTCGAAAGCACCGGCGATGATAAGGTAAAACCAAGACATAACCTTAATTTTAAATTCCAAATTCCAAATTCCAAATTCCAAATTCCAAACAAATTCCAAACATCAAAATCCAAACCCCAGATCCTAGATCCAAAATTCTAAATTCTAGATTATATAAGGTATCCACATTTTTGTCTTTTTCATGTAATCCCTGTATTCCACTCCGAACCTGGCGATCATTTCTTTCTCCTCGACCTTGCAGGTAATATAAACGGCGATGGTGACCAGGGTAATTATGATAATCGTTACCGCATTGATATCTTTTGAAAACATGCCCCAGCCCAGGAAGAGGAGCGAGGCGTACATCGGGTGACGGATGTATTTGTAGAGGCCTGTGGTGACCAACTTTGTGGAGTTTTCAAAATTAATGCCATGACTGGCGTGCCTGTGATAAAGGATTATTGAAGCGATCACATAATATGCAGATGCCAGCAAAAACAACCAGGAGAATATTTGTTTTAAGGCCAGGGGATCGTTAAACCAAACCGGCCACTGGAAAAGTCCAAGCAGTAAGAGTCCTTCAAACACAAAGAACCTCGGGATCCCATGGTAGCGCTTCTCACGAAGGGAAACCAACCAGGAAAAGGCTACCAGGCAGGCAGTTGCTATAAAAAAAATGATCAAGTGGGCGGAGGACATATGAAAAATATTCGTGTTAATTCGTCTTATTCGTATCATTCGTGTTCTATTGACGGAACACGAACGACACAGATTTTCACGAATCGGATCTTCTTTTTAAAAAATACACAACCGAACTTGATTTTTTAATATTAAACAGACTCTCGATATAAGCCAGTTTGCCGATGATCGTTCCTGAAATCATATAAAGTTTATTTCCTTTATATTTTTCGCTCAGCATTGAATTATAGAACGGATCGAGCGGCAGGCGCTTCATTCCGGTGACCTCCAGGTTATGATTTCCGGCCAGAATGTGCAATGTCGCAGGGGTGAAATGCCACAGGTGACGCGGCACATCATACCCTGCCCAGAACTCTTTGTAAAACCTGGCATCAAGGGAATTACAGTTCGGCAGAGCGATCACCAGGGTCCCGTCTTTTTCAAGATGTTCCTGCATTTTCTTCAGATAAAGATTGAAATCATCCAGGTGTTCCAGCACATGCCAGAGGGTAATGACGTCGAATCTGCCTTCAAATTTATCTCCAAGAAACTCTTCCGGAGAATGAACCTTTAAGCCGAACTGCTTTTCAGCAAACTCCCTGGCTTTCGGGTCCACTTCAACCCCGGCGGCCGTGTAACCTTTCTGATGCATGAAAGCAGGGAAATAGCCTGTCCCGCAACCTATATCAAGCAAACTTTTGTTTTTCGCAACACGGTCAACCATTCCGAATTTTTTACGAAGCATAAAATTCCGGCCCAGGTGATAGACTTTGTTCATCAGTCCTTTACGCGTATCGGAGTGAGACACATAGTCATGGCTCTGGTAATACTTCCCGATCTCATCCGAAGAAGGAGTGCTCTGTGTGAAAAGAAAGCCGCAGGCGCCGCATTGCCATATTTCAAATGCTTCGCCGGTAAGCAAATGGTCCTTTGCTGCAAAATGTTGCGCAATACCGTCTGAATTGCAGAGCGGGCAGCTTTTATACGAGATAATCATTCTTGATTTGATTCAGCCTCAAAATTATAAATCTTATCGGACTGTTGAACAACAAACCTTTCTGACAATTTAACAGTTTAACAATAGAACAATGGAACAATGGAACTTTGGAACAATCTTATGCAACATCTTGCATTCATTTCAGAATTTTGTTTATTTTAGAACCCTGAAGTGGAAGCTGCAAGCTAAAAGCTACAAGCTGCAAGCAGTCTGATTAATAATCAAGAATTCAAAATTCAACATTCAACATTCAACATTTCTATGAATTATCCGAAAAAGGTTACCATTGGTGACATTACCGTTCGCGATGGATTTCAGCATGAAGAGAAATTCATCCCTACCGATGCCAAACTCTGGCTTGCCGAGGAACTGGCGCTTTGCGGCTTCAAGCACATCGAACTGACTAACTTTGGCAATCCGAAGGGCATGCCTCAGTTCAGGGATTCTGACGAGCTTTTCAAGAAATTGAGAGCCAGCAAGAAAGTAGCCAAACTCCTTCCTGAAATAAAGCTTACTGCTGTCACCATCCGGGAAAAGGCTATCGAACGGGCGATTGAAGCCCGGAAGGAAGGCTGGGGGCCGGACCGTATCCTGTGCATGGTTTCGACAAGCGAGTCACACCAGTTTAAAAATTCAGGGCTGACGATCAAGGAGTACTTCGATATGTGTTCCGAGTGGATCCCGAAAGCCAGGGAAGCCGGTATGAAAGTCAACGGCACCGTAAGCACGATCTGGGGCTGTCCCATCGAAGGGCCCACGGAAATGTCAAAAGCCATTGAATTCACCAGACGATGGTTTGATATCGGCGCTACGGATGTCGAGCACGCTGATCATGACGGTTCAGCATCCCCCGACCGGGTATACCGGTATTATTCCATGCTGATGGATGCTTTCGGGTCACCGGACAAGCACATCGTTCACTTCCATACAACCCGCGGGTGGGGGATGGCCAACGTCCTCGCCGCTTTACAGGCCGGTATGACCAACTATGAATCGACCATGGGAGGGATCGGCGGACAGCCGGCCAATTTCATGGACGGCGTGCCCATTCCCGGAACCGGGGAATATTATTACAAAGACCCTGAAATCGTAGGTCTTATATCAACTGAAGATATGGTAGTGATGATGGATGAGATGGGCATCGATACGGGGCTGGATGTGGACCGGGTGCTGGAGACGGGAAAGATGGTGGAGCGGATCGTGGGTAGGAGGCTGAGGTCAGAAACTATCAGGAACGGGCGGATCCCTAAACACATGAAGTAATTATAAATTTTAAGTTTTAAATTTTAAATTCGGATAATTCTTTTATTTGAGCTTTATATCATCAGGAAGTCTGCTGTGTTGTTTTCACAATTTTTGTCAGGATACTTATTATGTGGTTTATTTCTGCCAATAATTCCGTAAAATTATAATCTGGAATAAACTTATCTTCACTCAACAGACGTAGCCAATATCTTGTTTCTCTGGCTTCTTTTGATGCGATTGCCATTTTTGCAATGAAATCTTTTCGGCTGCACACTGCTCCGGCCTCTTCAACATTGGCGCCAATGCTTGTGGCACTTTTTAGCAGTTGTTTTGAAATGACATATTCCCGGTTTTTGGTCAAGATTTTATAAAGTTGAAGGACTTTAAGAGAAAATTGAAATGATTTAATAGCAATTATATTTTCTTTCATAAGGATAAATATTAATTTTATTATTTATCCGGTTTTTATAAAAGAAATACCCGGTATGTTAATAACTATTCCCGAATTTAAAATTTAAAACTTAAAATCTAAAATTGATAAAGATCATAGAAACCCCGCGTGATGCTTTCCAGGGAATAAAGCAGTTCATTCCTACTGAAGCCAAGATCAGGATCATCAACCTGCTGATGAAAGCCGGTTTTGATACCGTAGAGGCCGGGAGCTTCGTTTCCCCGAAAGTGATCCCCCAGATGGCAGATACCCCGAAGGTGCTCCGGGGCATCGATAAATCCGTTAGCAAATCTCGAGTAATGGCCCTGGTGGTTAATTCCAGGGGCGCTATGCGGGCCGTCAGGCAAGGAACAGCCCCGTGTCAGCCGCAAGCCTCAAGCCTCAAGCCACAAGCCTCAAGCCGCGAGCTTCAAGCCAGGGAGCAAGTAACTGTGGATGATTTGCTGTTTCCATTCTCGACTTCACCGACATTCTTAAAGCGAAACCTAAATGCAACAGTCGACCAGGCGAAAGCGACGATCTCCGATTTGCTGGAGATATGCGACCTGCATAAGAAAAGGCTGATCGTTTACCTTTCCATGTCATTTGGCAATCCTTACGGAGACAAGTGGGATCCGGGAATTGTAGAGGAATACGCAGGATACCTGTACGAACTTGGTCTGCGGGTCATCCCGTTATCAGATATCCTTGGCGAAGTGAAACCAGAGGTGATCACTGAAGTTTATTCCCGGGTGACCGGGTCGTTCCCGGACGTGGAATTTGGTTTTCACCTGCATTCCTTGCCCGGTCATGAGTATAAACTGATCGATGCGGCCTGGAAGGCGGGCGTACGGCGGTTTGACACGGTGACGGGCGGTTTTGGCGGCTGCCCGATGGCCTCGGACCACATGGTGGCGAACCTGAACACTTTCGCGCTGGTCAACTATTGTGAAAAGAACGGGATCGAACACGGACTGGATGTCGGGGTGCTGAGGGCAGCGTCGGTGGAAATAGCAAAGGGCTTAGGGCATAGAGCGTAGGGTATGGGGGCGTGGGGGCGTGGAAGCATGGGGGCATGGAGGTGTGGAGGCATGGAGGCGTGGAGGCATGGAGGCGTGGAGGTTGGGAGACAAGGGGACAAGGGGACTGGGAGATGGGGAATCGTTTTTTAGTCAAAGATTACCTTAATGTTTTCATCGTTCAGCCTGGTTTTGACCCAGTTGGTTATCTTGTTTTTTTCGGTAGCGTTAAGTTTTCCGTTTTCGAGGCTGAATATTATTACCGGTATAATGGTTTTCAACCCTGATGAATCGGCCTGTTCAATGGTTTCGGAGTAAATACAGGATTTGACCTGCGGATAGAAAAACGTGATCTCATTAAGCAGGATATCCTTCAGGTGAATTTTCCCGGTGAGCCTTTCCACGATCGAATCCTTCTCCCGGAAAGCGGCGTTCAGCTTGCTGATTTCATCTTTTAGCATGATCAGTTGTGCATTCTTCTCATTAAAACTTTCAAACGAGAACCCTTGCTGAATCTCAATGCTGGCATCATCCAGCCTGAATTTTTTTGCAGCACTGATGATCTTTTCCTTTTGCTGCGCGGTAAGGTTCATTCCTCCGTAGATCAGCTTAATGCTTTCGTTTCGCGGCTCAATTTTGCTATCCAATAAATAATTGCCTTCAAACATGCTGATGCTGGTTATATATTTTCCTGACTTTTCAATAAAATTTTCACGCTCCACAAGTCCGTAGCCGAAATATACACTGGGCACCAGGATCAGGACGATGACAAACGAGATCCAGCTGTTAACCCGTTTTTTCTGCGCCGGGTCGACGATGGTACG
This sequence comes from uncultured Bacteroidales bacterium, assembly GCA_964447005.1. Taxonomy (GTDB): domain Bacteria; phylum Bacteroidota; class Bacteroidia; order Bacteroidales; family JAGOPY01; genus JAGOPY01. The sequence goes on along the minus strand of CAYUQP010000050.1, from coordinate 4,751 downwards.
GATGGGAAATTTCAGGATCTGGGAAATGGCTACGGAGGCGAGCGCGATGAAAACCGTGTTGATGGTGAACAGGTAAATCGCGCCCAGGAAGAAATAGATCTGTCCGGTAGCGATGCCATATCCGGCTGTGCAAAGAGGAGGCATCAACGCGGTGGCAATGGCCACTCCCGGGATGACGTTACCCTTCTGTCTGCTGCTGATGGCCACAATGCCGGCCAGCCCGCCGAACAGGGCGATGAGCACGTCGTAGATCGTTGGGGAAGTCCGCGCCAGCAATTCGGAATGGGCGGTGGAGACCGGGCTTACGAGGAAATACAGCGTTGATGCCACAAGACCTGCTATGACCGCGAAGGAGAAGTTCTTTACCGCCAGCCTGAACAACCGGAAATTATAAGTTGCAATGCCGTAACCCATGCCGTTGATCGGCCCCATGAGGGGGGAGATGAGCATGGCGCCGATAATGACGGCCGTTGAATTCATGTTGAGCCCCACCGATGCGACAATGATCGCGAACATCAGGATCCACAGGTTGGTGCCTTTGAACACCACATCCTTCAGGATGGATTCATGGACCCTGTCGAAATCGTCAAGCTCCGCTTCAAGTTTAAAGTAATGAAGAATCTTTTGCAGGATTGAAGATGCTTTCATATTAAAATCATCCGCTGAAATTTGCTTATATAACCACTATGGGCTGATTGCCACGGTAAAGATACGCAAATTACCTGGTACAGACCTGCTCAAACCTCCATCGGAACTTCCATGAGCAATACTTTTGATGTGGAACGTGAAGTAAAATCGATCGACCGGATATCCCATATGCCCAGGCCATCTCTTTTTTGCAGCGTATGGCCATTGATTTCCACTTCTCCATCGATTACAAATGCATAAACACCGTTTCCAGGCTTTTTTATTTTGTATACGGTTGATATCCCTTGATCAAAATTTCCGAGATGGAACCATGCATCCTGGTGGATCCAGACACCTTGTTCATCCGGATAAGGGGAAAGGACCTGGTAGAACTCGTTCTTTTTTTCAAGATCCTTGATGGAGATCTGGTCATAGCGCGGCTCAACCTGTTTCTTGTTCGGGAATAGCCATATCTGAAGGAATTTAACCTTTCGGTCTTTGTTTTTGTTGTATTCACTGTGATAGATCCCGGTACCGGCGCTCATCACCTGCACGTCGCCCTGCCTGATGACGGCCACGTTGCCCATGCTGTCCTTGTGTTCAAGGTCGCCATCAAGCGGAATCGAGATTATCTCCATATTATCATGAGGGTGCGTGGCAAAACCCTTACCTTCATCCACGGTATCATCGTTCAACACCCGCAATACCCCGAAATGCATGCGATCCGGGTTGTAGTAATTTGCAAAGCTGAAGGTGTGGTGACTGATCAGCCAGCCGTGATCGGCGTAGCCCCTTGAGCCTGCTTCATGCAAAATAGTGTTCATTGTTGAGTTTTCTTTATTTGGTAAATGATTGAACCCGACCTGTTTCATCATCATATCATAGTCGGAAGTTTTCATGCTGATGCTGCCTGCTTTCACGGCAGCAGGAATCATGGCGCCGGCAACTCCGCCGAGCAATGCCTGTTTCAGAAACTTTTTCCGGTCCATAGAAATTGATTTTTATCATATAACAAAAATCGGGAGGAAAGGTTTAAACAACCTCTGTCCTGAAAACTACGAACGGAATGTTATTGCACTTCTTTAATAGCTTTTTCCGCGTTATCAATCGATCCCCTGTAGACAACGATTCCCTCTTTATTTATGATGCAAACCGTTGGAAAAACCCTAACGCCGAAGGATTCGGAAAGGTTGGTATCTGCAGGTATCATTACAGGAAATGTATAATTCCGTTCGGCCAGCATCCGGAAAGCCTGGCCAATGGTGTCGGCCCGCAAAGGCTTGTTAACCGCGATGATCATAACGTCAGGGTTTGATTGGTATTCATCATAGATCTCCTGCAGTTCGGGAAACTCACTGAAACAGATGCCACAGTGTGTATGCCAGAAATCCAGCAGCACTGTTTTGCCGGATAGATCATCCTGAGTGATGTGATTATCATTTTGATCATATCCATCAACCAATGCATCGACATGATAGCTTACTTTTCCTGTAAAAGTACCGAAATTCATTTTATGCAGCCAGTAATCATATCCAGGCCAAGCCATCCAGATTGAAAAGGCCAGCAGGATAGCGGCAAGGATGGCTTTCAGGAAAGTCTTTGAATAGAAAATCATAAGGCCAAAACCTATCCCCAGGAAGTGAGCCAATGTCGAAGGAAATCCTAATTGGGTTCCTTTAAAATCAAATAAATGCAAAAGGAGTAAAACAAAGGGAGGGAAAGCTAAAATGATCGTCAATATCCAGGCGGTATTTTTAGGATTTGATTTTGAAAAGATCAGGATCGTCAGTGCGCAGTAAACCAGTGAAACAACAAGGAATTTGACATGATGACCGGGATATCCTCCAAGAACAGATAACCCGGCAAACAGCAGGATGGAAGTAATTGAAAAATAAATGTAATGCCCGGGTTTCATTTGGCTAATTTTTGATTTGGAGTTAATTGTGTTAAATATAACGGAATAATGATAGAAAATTTTCTTGCAATATAAATTTATACCCTGATTGACTATCTCCGGAACCCCGGATTCCATCCGTGGCTATTCACATTTAATCCCTTCGGGATTGGGTGATTTTATTGTTATAAGAACAATGACTAATGACCAATGACTAATGACTAATGACTTTTTCTCTACCTTTACCTCCGTAAACATTCACCTTTGAACCCGCTCAAGAAACTCGCCGGGCAGACGCTGATCTATGGCATGGGGACGATCGTTCCGAGATTGCTGAACTATTTCCTGCTGACCCCGTTCTACACAAGAATTTTCATCACCGGTGAATACGGCGTGATCACGGAGTTGTATGCTTATGTGGCGTTTTTACTGGTGCTGCTGACCTACGGCATGGAAACGGCTTTCTTCCGCTTCGCCGAAAAAGAACCCGACCCAAAAAAAGTCTTCAGTACTTCAGTCTTCAGTCTTTTTGTAACCTCAGTGCTCTTCCTGGTCTTAGTGGTTATATTCGATCAGCCGATCGCGGATATGATCAAATACAGCGACCACCCGGAATACATCACGATGTTTTCAATCATCGTTGCGCTGGATGCCTTCACGGCCATACCTTTTGCCTACCTGCGGCATAAAAATAAAGCATTGCGGTTTTCAATCATCAAGATTGTAAATGTCCTGGTAAATGTCGGGCTGAACTTCTTCTTCCTCTGGATTGCGCCGAAGATGCTGGCCCACAACCCGGAATCCTGGGTGCGGACCGTCTACGATCCCTCGATTGGCGTAGGATACGCGTTCATTGCCAACCTGGTCTCCAGCGGCCTGACCCTGGTGTTGCTGCTTCCCGACCTGCTCAGCGTCAGGCCTGTCCTGGATAAAGAACTGCTGGGCCGGATGCTGCGCTATGCCTTCCCGCTGCTCATCGTCGGGCTGGCGGGCATGGTGAACGAGGTGGCCGACAAGATCATTTTCAAGTTCCTGCTGATCGTCCCGCCCGGCGAACCCGACCCGGAAGCCTACGCGATGAGTGAGCTCGGGGTGTACGGCGCGGCCTACAAGCTGTCTGTGCTGATGACTCTCTTCATCCAAATGTTCCGCTACGCCGCCGAGCCGTTCTTTTTTGCCCAGAAGAAGGAGGACAATGCCAAACAGGTCTATGCCGACGTGATGAAGTACTTCGTCCTGTTCGGGCTGGTCATCTTCCTGGGTGTCACCCTGTTCGCTGATATCGTCAAGTACTTCATTGGGCCGGACTACTGGGAGGGACTGTTCATCCTGCCGATTGTGCTAATGGCCAACCTGTTGCTGGGGATTACCTTCAACCTGTCGATCTGGTACAAAGTGAACGACATGACCCGCTTCGGGGCTTACATTGCCCTTACGGGCGCCGCGGTCACCATCATTATGAATGTATTGCTGGTTCCGCGGTTCTCTTACTTTGGCTCGGCCATCGGGCATCTCTCGGCGTATAGCATAATGGTCATTCTTTCCTACTACTGGGGGCAGAAATACTACCGGATCGATTATCAGATGAAACGGATCGGGTTTTATTTCGTGCTGACCATCGCGCTGTTCATCTTCGGGTATTACCTGCCTTTTGAGAGCCGGATCCTGAAGCTGGGGATCAACTTCGTGCTGTTCATGATTTTCATGATTGTTGTTTTCTTCAAAGAAAGACGAGAATTCAAGGCGGTTTTCTGACTTGAATAGCACACGGATGACACGGATGAGACGGATTTTCACGGATTGTTAATCCCTGAAGATTCATTTCCTGAAAAAGATTTTTCTTACAGCCATTTCCTCGGAATGCCTGGCCAGGACCAGGTAAATTCCATCACTCAATCTGGTTTGGTCAGATTATTAACAGGTTTGAAAGATCATTATAATATTCATAATGAGATTCTTAGTTAAGATTGTCTAAAGTTAGTTTATATTTTATTCTTCCAGGCACCTTTCACCGCGGGGGCGCGGAGGCGCAGGGAGGAACACCCAACCGCGTCACGGCGTCTCTGTGGTTAACGGGCCCCTTTCACCGCGGGGACGCGGAGGCGCAGGGGAGGAACACCCAGCCGCGTCACAGCGTCTCTGTGGTTAACGGGCCCCTTTCACCGCGGGGGCGGAGAGGCGCAGGGGAGGAACACCCAACCGCGTCACGGCGTCTCTGTGGTTAACGGGC
>CAYUQP010000049.1:0-26815 GCA_964447005.1 uncultured Bacteroidales bacterium | reverse complement strand
TTCATAATCCTGTTTTTAGTTTACTTTTCCTGTAAACCTATTTCAGGACAAGACAGAGTCAGATCGTTTCGCAAAATCCCCCAATCCCCTAATCTTCAAATCCCCTAATCTTCAAATCCCCCAATCCCCCAATCCTCAAATCATCACCTCCCCAACCCTGTGCCGCCACTTCACGAATCCGTCCACGAGTTTTGAGTTCGCGTCTTCGTGCTGGATGACGTGGAACACGAGATCCTGGTCGAGGTGGGAGGAGCGCCAGGCTTGTTTGTACTGCTCGCGGCCGCTGTTGCGCACCTGGTTGATGGCGTCTTCCACGCGCCGGTATTGGCGGGCCAGCGCCTGCTCACCCTTGTCGAGGCTCCAGATGTAAGTGGCGTGCGAGTTGAGCAGCTCCCAGATGAAATGGTGCATCTTCTCGCCTTCGACGGTGAACAGGAAACCAAAATAGGGGTGGAGGGTGAATTTCAGCCGCGAGCCGGCGGCCTGTTTCACGCCGGCAAGGAACTCGAGTTGTTTTCGGTTCCGGACGTTGAATTTTTCCAGGATCTGCCGGAGAATATCCTCTTCAGACTGGCTGAACACGTTCCCCATCTCGTCCGGCCCGAATTCCCCGAAAACCTCTTCGGCCGTGAAAAGGCTCTTGTCGACATTCGGTCTGAACGGCGACTTGGTCAGCATCGTCGTCCGGATGTTCTTGATGCTGTCGATCAGGTTTTCATCGATCTTGCTGATCAGTGCTGAAGTGGCGCGGGTTTCCGTTGCTTTACCGTGCTCTATATGAATGGTGGCGTTCACTTCAAATTTCCTGGTACCCAAAGCTTTGATGAAATAACCTTTGATGAATTCAAACTCGGGCAGGAGGAAATCGTTATCCACTTTGAAACGCAGCATCTGCTTCAGTTCGGGGATGTTTTTATCGAAGGCCACGTAGCCCAGTTTGAATTCCGCGTCTTTGAACCAGACTTCGAAGGTTGTTTCCAGTTTGTCCCTTTCAGGATAGGTCCTCATCAGGAGGTTTTTCTTCTGAACCTCCGGCGTTTCCGGAATTGGTTTATCAAAGAGCCCGTGGTATCCTTCTTCAAGCGCCTGGTCAAAATGTTTCATTTCGGATGAATAGTATCTTAGGGCGGCCTTCAGGCTTGCCGGGTCGCTCAGGTTGCTGAATTTAAGGTTTTTAATGATAGCTTTCGGATTCTGTTTTTCAAAACTTTCAAAATCCCGCAGAAAATAATCAACGACCTTCACCTCCAGCGTGGCGGTTTCTTTATCGAACGATTGCTGTTCCAGGAGCCAGAACACTTCTCTCACCCGGCCGAACCTGATTTCATTCACCGGCAGGTTGGAGCAGTCAGCATCAATAGCAATCGAACCATTGAACCAGATCCTGCCTTCATGGATTTTGATGATCACCTTCCTGGTTTCCATCTTGTAATTCTTTGCGAACCTTTGCGCCTTCTTAGCGTGACTTTGCGTGATAGTCCATAAGCTGTTACGCAAAGGTAACGCAAAGTTTGAAAAATAGGAACGAAGGTTTTTCTGGTGGAATGAGCTCCTGAAATAGCACGCGGATTAACGCGGATGCGACGGATTTACACGGATCATCGATTTTTCACAAACTTCCTCCCGACCACACCACTTCCCAGTTCCACCCTCACCAGATACAGCCCCGGCGCCAGGCCCCCAACATCAATTCTCCCTGTCTCCTTGTCTCCCTGTCTCCCCGTCTCCACCGATCCACCCCGGCTATCAAAGATACTCACACTTTCTATCACCTCCTCCGCCTCAATGTACAGCACGTTGGAAACGGGGTTGGGGTAAATGTTCAAATAGCCTTCATTTTCAGAAATTCCGGGATCAACAGATGTCAGCACAATGCAGGTATCTTCGGAAAAATCCGATACGCATCCATTGTTGAATGCTGATTTCAGCTTATAACAGGCTGAATTATAGTTCGGACTGATAAAATCAGTGTACTCCGGCTCTTGTGTTTCGGCGATCATTTCATAATCATTATTATCCAGACTGCGGTAAAGCTGGTATTGCTCCACAGGGACTCCATCCCTTTCGAAATAGGCTTTGATGTTCCAGTTGAAGTCCAGAAGGTCGTTCATTTCAAGAAGTGTTCTCCATTCGACCGGGTTCCCTAATAGTGCCATATTTCCAAAGCCATCTATGGCAGGTCCGTCATCGACAGAAATCGGGTATCCTGTGTCTGTTGATAAGAAATAACCAATATATAAATCTTTTGTAATATCAATGTTCAATGGTTCAATCAGTTGAATAACATTATATTCATTTAGCACGAGATCCCCTGTTGCCTGAAGGTACACCGGGATTAGATCTTCACCGGTCCATACAGCAATTTTAAAAAAAGCCCGAAGATCACAGGGGATGAATCCAATTTTTGTCAATACAGCACCTTTAATCTCTCTCAACATTTCAGGAGTCCAGCGAGCGGCAATACCAGTCCAGGTCTCTTTTCCTGTTCCAAATCCAATGCTTTCGTAGTGCATCCCATCATCCCACTGTTTCCACTCTGCCAATGGCGGCAATGGTTCTTCCCAGGTAACCCGAATGGAATCTTCTGTAGGGGGCATGAGGCTTATTTCGATGGAATCCGGGGCAGGGCAGATCCGGGTCAGAGAGATATTATCCACGGCCCAGTAACTGATATCGGCTGAATTTTCACCGGTGGCATTGAACCTGATCCTGAAGGCCCCGGTATTGTATTCGCCGACATTGAAAGCTCCTGAAATGTTCATGCTATCCCTTCTCCAGTTAAAACTTCCATCAATATTTGTAATCTCCCTGAGCGTATACCAGGTCCTGTTGGTATAATCAAAAACCTGTACCTCTAATTTTTCATTTCCAGTCGGATTTATAGAAGATAAAGCCAAATCATATTCAAGAATAATATCTTCAAAAGATTCCAGGAAATGAAAGCTCTGTAGTGCGGCATTATAGTCATTCATCACGGTATCGGTCATGAATACAGCACAAGGGGATTCATAGCCGATGTCCTGGCTGACGGTCCAGTTGCTGTCAGTTAAATACCATGCGTTATCGTTGAATGTTCCTGCTGACCAATCTTCCAAAAAATCAAGCTCAAACCAGTATATGAACAGAGGTATCACTGCCGGGCCATCAGGCAGGGATTCACCAGTCTCACCCGGATAACCATAAGGAGACATATCAAATACTGCAGTCACCTCATATTCAAGGAGTGTTCCTTCATTCCATTCGCCCCAACTGACCGGATCCATAAAATAGCAGCTATCGGGAGCCGTATATTCGACGTATTCACGGTATTCACCGTTTTTATAGAGGTTGAATCCTGACAGGTTATCAGGAACTAAGGGCTGGGGGCCCGGAAACAGCGGATCCATCAGATCTACCAGGTAAACTTTATTTTCGACCTGGTTGCATATCCACAATGATCTGAGGCCATAATATCCGCCTGTTTTGAGTTCAATACCTGCTCCTGAATTTGGTTCACTGCCGGGAATCATAAAAGACTGAACATTACTCCAATTATTGTTTGGAAGCACTTCCGTGACCCAGTTTGGATTTGCCTTGACCATGACCCATAAGGAACCCTGACCGTATGGTCCGCTTTGTGGACTCCATGCCAGGCCACTTACGTTGTTGAAAGGATGGGTAGAGATTGTTGTACCATTGAAATGTGTTCTCCAGATCATATTGCTGTTCCACCCCCCGATATAGAATTCTTCATTTACGAAATCGGCTGCCAGGCCCATTTGTGCCTCGGAAGAAAATGCCCCTCCAATTGTACTGACGATCTGGCCTGTTGAAAGATCAATCTTGCCAATCCTGTTTGAACCGCCAATCAGGCAGCAGTAAAGATAGTTTCCATCGCTGACCATATCCCCGATCCAGGACTGCCCCTGGTTTATAGTGACCGTTTCCCCGGTATTTACACCATCATAGGTTACCTTGAAAATGGTTGAGGATGAAAACTCCGGATCACTGATCCACAGTCCTGTGCCGTCATCGCAAATTCCAAAGCAGGAACCAATAGGAGATGGAGCTGGGAAGTACGAAATAATTTCACCGGTTGATTTGATATTTCTCACAGCAGGACCATCGTGCATAACTTTCGGAGGATCCCATGTCAGAATAACAGCTTCATCCGGCGCAAAGCCGCCGAGGTTCTCAGGTTTAGGAAGACAAACCGAATGCACTGTCTGTTCAACCGGATGTGATTCACCACCCGAGTATCGTGCTGCTACCGCGCAAGTTTGCGTGGTCAGGTATTCAAAACTGAACCGGTAAGATGTAGAGTTTACATAATCATCTACCAGAACGGTATCCAGGAAGATTTTGTAATAATGGACCACTCCGGGAATATTATCGGAACAGATCAGAACATTATTTATAACCCAGCCGGAGGCAAAGAAACCATTATCGTCAGCGTGAAATGAAAAGAGGATATTTGATTCGCCTTCAGTTCCAGAAAAATCCGACAGGTCAATCCGGGTATCTTCCCATTCCAGGCTTGCAATCATCTGATGAAGCAATTGCCAGGTATTTCCATTATCAAGGCTGTATTCGATAAATGCCTGTTGTCCGTAACCACCGTCAAAATAAGAATCAAAGGCAAGGTAAAAGCTTTCTGCGACGGTCAGGTCCAGGGAAGGAGTGATCAGGTAATCCAGGCTTCCGTTATTATTGTAAATAAGATCATCATTGACCAGTGCAAAGGATCCGTCAGGAACAGGAAAGGACCAGAACCAGAAATCCGGATCATTGGTCTGAATCCAACCTGCACCCAGGCTAGTATCGCTCCACCCTTCCGGAGGGAAAGCTTCTCCTTCAAAATCCTCGTTCAGCAGGACGATCTTCGGCGCTTCCCAGGTGGCGAGGAGCGATATGGAATCGACCCGGAAGTTGAACGGCGGAAGAAAGGTGGGATCTTTACCGGTCTGCGCGATGCAAATTGTTGTGGAAAGAATCAGTGCGAAGGTGATAAACCTGTTTTTCATAGCCTGGTTATTGCTTTCTCATTTCGCTAAATTCGTGATCATTCGTTTCATTAGTAATCATTCAATAGCACACGGATGACACGGATTATGCGGATCTACACGGATCTGTTTCACCTAGATCAATTCTTTTCGTCCTCCCCGTCTCCCTTTCTCCCGGTCTCCCGGTCTCCAAGTCTCCCTTTCTCCCGGTCTCCAAGTCTCCCTGTCTCTCTTCCTACCTCCCCACCACCACTTTCCTCCCAACCACTCCACTTCTCAACTCCACTCTTATCAAATACAGCCCCGGCGCCAGCCCCCCAACATCAATTCTCCCCGTCTCCTTGTCTCCCTGTCTCCTTGTCTCCCTGTCTCCCTGTCTCCCAGTCTCCCTGTCTCCCTGTCTCCATCGATCCACCCCGGCTATCAAAGATACTCACACTTTTTATCTCTTCTGCCGACTCGATGTACAGCACGTCGGAGGCGGGGTTGGGGTAGATTTTCAACTCAGAACCCGACTCCATCTCATTTGCACTCATGCAAATTTCACAGGCAAAAGAATCGGGCATGGGCGATTCACAAGTATCAGTGGGACTTTCATATATAGCGGTGATTTTATAGCAATGTACATACGCGCCCCAGCAAATATTATGGTAATCAATGAACTGATTCTCCTCAGAATAGGCTCTTAAATAGAGCGGACCATCGTCATCCTGACGGTAAATCGCATACTTCGTGACACTATTTGTATCTCCGTTTCGATGTACCAACGCTTTAATATTCCAGTTATAATTCAGTTGATCATTAATTTCCAAAAGTGTTTGCCAACCACCGAAATTCATCATATTTCCGTATCCGTCGATTGCAGGCCCATTATCTACTCCAGCCGGATGTCCTGTCATTGCCATGACATGATAACCGACCCAAAGCTCCTGCGTGACATCAATCAAAACCGGTGATGTTAATGTAACATAGTTCCACTGGTCAATTGTTGGATTCTCAACTGGTTGATCAACGATCAAATTTGCAGCATTTGACCCAACCCAAATACGGATGCGATATTCTGCAAGGCTTTCAGAAGGGATGAAAGCGACCTGCTGGACCTCATCGCCATCGTACCCGGAAAGTTGTGCAGGCTCCCAGCGCGCTGCAGCATCAAACTCAATTTCACCGCCTGTCCCAATAGCGTTTTCTGACCAAATCCCATCATCCCATTCAATCCATTCATCAACCACCAATAAGTCATCCCAGGTTATTTTAATGCCCGGATCGTCAGCGCCAGCATAAAGAATGGTCTCGACATGATCAGGGCAGATGCACTCCCTGTACACATGAGTATTATCCACATACCACCCCAGGATATTCAACGAACTCTCTCCTGTAGCGGCAAACCGTATCTTGAACACTTTGTCCATCGCCTGATCCGTGATATTGATATGCTCCGGGAGCCAGCCAAAACTGCCATCTTCATTTGAATACGTCGAAACGGTGTTCCAAACCTGAGTATCCCAATTCCAGACCTGCACCAGCATTTGCTCGGTACCGGTTGCTAAATAATTATCCAATTTAAGAATGAAATCCAGGTAAATGCTGCCCTCGGTTAAAGAATCAGCCAGCAAGGGATAGCTTTCCAGGGCAAGCTGGTAGTCCGCCTGGATCGGGTCCCAGGTGAACTGCGCGGAGGGCGAAGGTTGTCCTTCCTGCCAGTTGATGGACCAGTTCTCTCCTTCAGTCGTCCAGTTATTTGTTTCAAAGGTTCCAAGGTTCCATTGTTCCAGGAAGGGGAGAGGGTGGCCATCCTGGCTCAATCCTGTTCCGGCTGAAATGATGAAGTAAATGACCAGAAGAAAGGTGCAGGTCTTTTTCATTGTGGGATTGGTTAACTAAGATTAAGACAGGAAAATATCGGGAAAGGTTGCATGAGAGGTGAGGACGGGAGGACTGTAAGACTGTAGGACTGTAAGAATTGATTTAGGTGAAACAGATCCGTGTAAATTCGTAAAGATCCGTGTCATTCGTGTTCTATTAATGGCACGCGGATTAACGCGGATGCAGCGGATTTACACGGATTTTACTTTCCCTGGTTAAAAAAATTAAAAATTGCCCAATGAATTGGTCAATATTATGTAAATTTGCCCAATAAAACGAAAGATCATACAAGATGATACCACAGGAGAAGCTCAAAGAAATTCTTAAGACGTGGGAACAGGACGTGTTGCAGGCTGATATATTTTCCAGGGAAATCAACCCTTTCTTAAAAGAACAGTACCTTAAGCAGGTTCCCCTGGTTCTGCATGGCCTCAGGCGATCGGGCAAAACTTACCTGATGTATAGTTTAATGAAAGAAACGCCGGGGGCTGTCTATATCAATTTTGAAGATGAAAGGTTTTCGGGATATGGAAGCGAGATACTGGATGAATTGTATTCCATATACATCGGAACGTATATCCCGGAACGACCTGTCATGTTCCTCGACGAAGTGCAGAATATTGCAGGCTGGGAAAAATTTGTCAACCGACTTTCATCCAAAGTGAAATTTGTGGTTTCCGGCTCCAACGCTACCCTGATGAGTTCTGAGTATTCATCTGCGCTGACGGGAAGACATATCCCGGTAAGAATTTACCCGCTTTCATTTTCGGAATATCTAACGGCTTCAGGCCTTCTAAACCCTGATGCTGATATAACCGAAACAAGAGCCAGGATCAGGGCAATGCTGGCTGATTATATCGAATTTGGCGGATTTCCCCAGGCTTCCCTGATGAAGGATAAATTTCTTCTGAAATCTACCTTTGATTCGATCATTTTCAGAGATGTAATCCCCAGGTTCAGTATTCAAAATCCTGCTGGTATTGTAGCACTGGCCAGGTACCTGGTTTCGAATCCCGGGAAGCCGGTTTCGTTCAGGAAACTGACACCAGTTGCCAATGTAAAGCATGAAGACACTGTGAAATCTTATGTCGAATATCTGGAAAAAGCCTATTTATTTAATATTTTACCCAGATTTGACTATTCCATCCGGAAACAGGCGGTAAACCTTAAGAAGATATATCCGGCGGATACCAGTTTTACCAGGCATTCCGGAAATTTATTTTCAGAAGACAGGGGACGATTGCTGGAGACAGTTGTTTCCAATGAACTGAGAAGAAGAGATAACGATTTATTTTACTGGAAAGATATCCGGGACCGCGAAGTTGATTTTGTAGTTTGTGAAGGCTTAAGGCCGGTTTCTTTAATACAGGTTTGCGAAAGAATCGAAGATGAAAAAGTCATGAAAAGGGAAACCACGGCCTTGTTACTGGCCGCTGAGGAGTTGAATGTCAAGGATTTGATATTATTGACAGAAGCGAGTTCCAATATTCCTGTCCCGGAGGGAATTCGCGTGATGTCTTTATTAAATTGGCTGGTTAATGATTGATAGCACGCGGATTCACGCGGATGCAACGGATTTTCACGGGTCATCGATTTTTCACCACCTTCCTCCCGACCACACCGCTTCCCGTCTCCACCCTCACCAAATACAGCCCCGGCGCCAGCCCCGCTAACTTTACCTCCACCTTCCCCTTATCACCATTCCACCTTATCACCTTATCACCTCCTGTTCGTTCCATTGTTCCAATGTTCCAAAGTTCCAGTTGTATTCCCCGGCAATCAAAGATACTCACACTTTTTATCTCTTCTGGCGACTCGATGTACAGCACGTCGGAGGCGGGGTTGGGGTAGATTAATAAATTGAACTCTTCATCTTGCTCATTAATTCCAATGCAAAATTCACATTCCTCATTGGAAAAACCAGATTCACAGGTATCAGAACCATTAATATAAACTGATGAAACCATGTAACAATGAAAATTCATTTCCGGATGGCATACTGAATCATCGACATAAAAATTGGTATCGGCGTAATCCCGAAGGAAAAATGGATCATTGCTATCTTTACGATAAATAGCATATAATTCCGGAATCTGAAGTGGATCAATTTGATGAATAAAGGCCTTAATATTCCAGTTAAAATCAAGTTGATCATTTATTTCAAGCAAAGTCTGCCAACCACCGTAATTCATCATATTCCCAAAACCATCGATTGCCGGTCCATCATCTACCCCGGCAGGATAGCCTGTCAGAGTATTAACATAATAGCCCACCCACAATTCCTGGTGAATATCAATCGGCATCGGAAAATTCAAGTTCACGTAATTCCATTGACCTATAATGGGATTACTGACTGGTTGATCGACAACTAGATTTTCTGCATCATTTCCTGTCCATATCCTCAAATTATACGAAGCAAGGGGTTCTCCCGGAACGAAAGCAATTTGGGTGATTTCATACCCTCCATAATCATCAAGTTGAGACGGTGTCCATCGGGCTGCAACTTCAAATTCAACCTCCTGGCCTGTGCCAATTGAATTCTCACTCCATATGCCATCGTCCCAGTGCTTCCATTCATCAGGTAGATAAGGGGGTTCCCATTCAAGAACTACTCCCTGGTATTGCCAGCTCCCCCATGCTTCCAGTTCCCGGGGCTTTTTACAATCCCTGTAAACATGAATATTATCCACATACCACCCAACAATATTCAATGAATTCTCACCAATTGACAAGAACCTGATCTTAAACACCTTTTCCATCGCCTGATCCGTGATATTGATATGCTCCGGGAGCCAGCCAAAACTGCCATCTTCATTTGAATACGTCGAAACGGTGTTCCAAACCTGAGTATCCCAATTCCAGACCTGCACCAGCATTTGCTCGGTACCGGTTGCTAAATAATTATCCAATTTAAGAATGAAATCCAGGTAAATGCTGCCCTCGGTCAAAGAATCAGCCAGCAAGGGAATGCTTTCCAGGGCAAGCTGGTAGTCCGCCTGGATCGGATCCCAGGTGAACTGCACGGAAGGCTGCGGCTGTCCTTCCTGCCAGTTGATCGACCAGTTGGGGCCATCGGTAAGCCAGCCGTTGGTTTCAAAGGTTCCATCGTTCCATTGCTCCAGGAAGGGGAGAGGGTGGCCGTCATGGCTCAATCCTGTTCCGGCTGAAATGATGAAGTAAGTGACCAGAAGAAAGGTGCAGATCTTTTTCATGGTGGGATTGGTTAACTATGTATAAGACAGGAAAATATTGGGAAAGGTTGCATGAGGACGGGAGGACTTTAGGACTGTATGACGGTAAGACGGGAGGACGGGAGGACGGGAGGACTGTAAGACTGTAAGACTATAGGAAGGTGTGATTGAAGTTTGGTGAATTTAATCCGTGTAAATTCGTAAAGATCCGTGTCATCCGTGTTCTATTAATGGCACGCGGATTAACGCGGATTATGCGGATTTACACGGATTTTCTCTGTGCTCATTGCGAATTCCTTTGTGTTACTTTGTGAGAAAAATTAATCAAGAAGCATAAAAATACGTATATTTGTGCAGTATAATATTAATAGTGCATAAAATGATACGGGATATCATCATAAAACAAAAAGAAGAACTCGAAAGTAAACTGAAGGAAAGATACGTCGCCAGGGATATCAGGCTGAAATCTGGTAATTCCGGGCTTATACAGGTGATCATCGGGCCAAGACGCGCAGGGAAATCCTTTTTTGCCATGCATGAAGTTTACGCGGCAGGATCATTCGGTTTTGTCAATTTTGATGATGAAAGACTGGTTGCAGTCGATGATTTTGATGAGATTCTCGAAGCGATCAATTCCGTTTATTCCAATCCGTCCGTATTGCTGATGGATGAAATACAAAATTTTCCCGGCTGGGAACTGGTCGTAAACCGGCTGCAGCGCAGGGGATTGAAATTGATCATTACAGGCAGCAATTCCAACCTTTTAGGCAGTGAACTGGCCACCCATCTTACAGGCCGGCATCTTCCGACGTACCTGTTTAACTTTTCCTACAACGAGTACCTGAGAATATTTGATATTCCTCTCACAGAAGCTGAAACTAAAGAGCGCTTTATCGATTTCCTGGTCCGGGGAGGCTTTCCGGAACCATGGCTGAAAAACCTGGACCTAAAAAGTTATTTGCAGGTACTGTTTGATTCCATTTTATTCAAGGATATCGTAAAACGCCACAGGATAAGGTATGCCGGGGCACTTGAAAATCTCGCAAACTGGCTGATATCCAACATAGCGTCCGATTTTTCATTTAATAAGTTATCAGAGCAGACACAAATATCAAGTGTGCACACTTTGCAGAACTACCTGAAATACCTCGAAGAAGCTTTTATTTTCTTTACCCTTGACAGGTTTTCTTTTAAAGTCAGGGAACAGCAAAAATCCAACAAGAAGCTTTATTGTTTTGATAACGGATTTTACCAGGCGAAAGCTTTTCAACTTGCCCCGGATTTTGGTAAGTTGCTTGAGAACCTTGTAGCCATTGAATTAAAGAGGCGATCGTTGCAGCAAGGCTGGAATGTGTTTTACTGGAAAGGACGGGAACAGGATGAGGTTGATTTTGTAGTAAGGCAAGGCACAGCAGTCACGCAACTGATCCAGGTTTGCTGGGATCCGGAGCAGGCAAAAACAAGGGACAGGGAAATCCGGGCACTTCTGAAAGCGTCCCGGGAGTTGAAATGCGCAAATCTGACTGTTATTACCAATAATTATGAGGGAAACGAAAGTGATTCCTGGTTTGGAATTGAAGGTCAGATCGAATTCATTCCTGCCCGAAAATGGCTTTGATTTTAAAGCCGATGCAACGGATTTGCATGGATTCTAAATAATATCTTCCTGAAAATTGCTAATATTGTTGTTTTGAATGATGAAGAAAAACCTAAACATATGTTTAAAAGATATCTATTCGTTCTGTTTGTAACAGCAACTTCACTCCTGAGCTTTTCCCAATTAAAGACTGCCGATCCCTCGCTTCGACCAGGACAAGCCGCCGACCGCCGACCGCCGACCGCCGACCGGCTAAACGACATCACCCCCGAAAACTACCCTGGCGCCAACGTGGTCGTGGTGTTCGACAGCACGATTGCCAACGTGCAGGAAACCGGCCTGACCTACGTGAACATGCACCGCCTCTATAAAGTGATGACGCCCGCCGGGGCCCTCCAGATGAGCGTGGTGAAGATCGACTATGACCCGCTGTCGGCGGCGGTGGAGATCAGGAAGGTGATTGTTTATAGAGCGGGGAGGCAGGGAAGCGGGGAAGCAGGGGAGCACGGAGGCGTGGAAGCAGGGGAGCAGGGAAGCGGGGAGGCATGGAGGCATGGGGGAGTGGAAGTGACGCATCCGGTGCTGGATTATCCGGCGCCGGCGCGGGCGATTTACTGGGGAGCACGGGAAAAGATAATCGAAGTTGGTCGTTTGGAGCCGGGTGATGCGGTGGAGGTGTGGCTGTTCCGCAAAGGGTTCACCTACGCGCTGCTGGACGGGGAGCAGGAAGGGGATGAGCGCTATATCCCGCCGATGAAAGGACATTTCTACGATATCGTCCCGTTCTACGCCGATGACCCTATCGTGGAAAAGGTTTACCAGGTGAATATCCCCGCCGATAAGGTTTTGCAGTATGAATTCTACAACGGCGACGTGCGCTCTTCCGCCACCAGGAAAGGAGACGTCATGACCTACACTTTTACTAAAGAAGACATAAGGCCCCTGAAGCGCGAACCGAACATGGTCGACTTTTCCGATACAGCGCCCAAATTGTTGATGTCCACCAGTCCCGACTGGTACGCCAAATCAAAATGGTTCTACCAGGTGAACGAGGACTTCGGCAGCTTCGAGTGGACGCCGGAGATCAAAGCCAAAACGGATGAGATTTTGAAAGATGCTAAAACAGAAATGGACTCTGTCTCTTTGCTCACGCACTGGGTGGCCGACGAGATCCGCTATTCGGGCATTTCGATGGGCTGCGGCGAGGGCTACACGCTGCACACCGGCGACATGACCTTCACCGACCGCTGCGGCGTCTGTAAGGACAAGGCCGGCATGCTGGTGACCATGCTGCGGGCCGCGGGCTTCGAATCGTACGCTGCCATGACCATGGCCGGCTCCCGCATCGACTACATCCCCGCCGACCAGTTCAACCACAGCGTGACGGTGGTGAAGCTCAAAGACGGGCAGTACCACCTGCTCGATCCCACCTGGGTGCCGTTCCTGCGCGAGCTCTGGTCGAGCGCCGAGCAGCAGCAGAACTACCTCTACGGACTGCCCGAAGGCGCTGACCTGGGCGTCACACCTGTTTCCCCGCCGGACAACCACTACCTCAACATCTTCGGCAGGTCAACGATATCGGACGACGGCACGCTGGAAGGCGAACTGACCGTGACCGCTGAGGGGCAGTCGGACGGAGCTATCCGGCGCATGTTCACCGGCAATTTCAAAGATATGTGGAAAAGCAGCCTGGAGATGGAACTGAAGCGGGTGCATCCCGCGGCGGAGCTGGTCTCGGTAGATTATGGGGATCCTTATAAATACCTCGAAGGGCCGGTCAAGATAGTTTTCAAGTTCCAGGTTCCAGGTTTCGGGTTAATAAATGGAGATGTGATGATAGTGAAGTCGTTCATTGCGTCGGGTTTCTTTAAACGGGCGATGGGGCATCTTTACATGGATACCAAATCCGAAAGCAAAACGTACCCCTTCCGCGACCGTTGCTCGAGGCAGGTGAGCCTTACCGAATCGATTACGCTCCCGGCGAAATACCAGATTGAATACAAGCCCGAAGCGGAAACTTTTTCCGATGCGACAGCATCATACGAAGGCTCTTACGAGATGAGCATGGAAGGCAACGTACTCCGGATGAGCCAGCTGGCGAACTTCAACAAGCGTATCTACGAAGCGGAGGAGTGGCCGTCGTTCCGGAAAGCGACACTGGCGCAGCAGAAGTTCATCGATGAACCGGTGGTTCTGAAAAGGGTCATTGATGGTCATTGATGGTCATTGATGGTCATTGATGGTCATTGATGGTCATTGATAGTCATTAGTAGTCATAAGGTGGTCATAAGGTTGTATTTGCGAACTGCGAACTGCCGATTGATAAACCACTTCCGCGTAGCGGATCCAGTTCTGTAGAAAAGACAGAAATTGTAACGAATTCCCTTTAGGGGATTAATAATCATTCCATATTAATTTTCGTTGATTTTGCTGCGAATATATTGCATATAGGATAATATATTGTACCTTTACCAAGGTGGTGAGGAGGTGAAGTGTGAAGAATGAAATGCAAAATGTAAAACACAATATGCGAATACGGTTTAGTCATTTGCTTTGGGTCTTTCTATTTGTGCAAATCCCAACAGCCTTATCCCAGGAGTTCACCATGCCGTCATTTGTTCATGCCATCGATGCCTGTGATATGGACATGGACGGTAGCAATGATATTATTGTTTCATGTTCTTACGAAGACTCAATAGTTATTCTTTTTAATGATGAATATGGTAATTTTAGCTTAAATTATTACAATCGTATAACCAGTAATTTAATATGTGGTTGTTTTGATGGTGACAATATTCCAGATATTATAACTGGAAAAGAGGGGTATTTGTACTTTATTAAAAGCTATGGAGATCAAACAATTGACGATAATATTGAATTATTTCCTTTTTCAGGTAGTTATATTTTATATGATTTTCTAGATTTTGATTCAGATGGATGGAATGATATTTTATATAAGACTAATTCTAACAGTCATTGGGGATGTTTAAAAAATAATGGTAATCTCACTCTAAATGATGAAGTCATTTATATTGGAAATTCTTCACGGCCTTATATAGGAAACTTGAACTCAGATAATTTACCTGATATTGTTGTTTCTTATCCAGATCCCATATCAGAGACGGAAGTTTATATCAATAATGACAATTTTAATTTTGATATTTCAACAGTGCTGGATTTAGTCATTTCTGATCCGATTATCATGGAGTCTGACAATTGTTATCCCGAAGATCTCGTACTAATGGAAACCCCCACTTCAAATATATATTTTTATAAAAACCTTGGAAATGCAAATTTTGAATTTAAGGGAAATCATTCTCTTATCAATGCTTTTGCTGCTGTTTTAAATGATTATAATGACTATAATAATGACGGATATTATGATATATGCTACAGTCAATGTCCTATAACGGGCTGCAATGATTCTATCTATTTAGCATTTAATAGCCAGAATTGGTCATTTACTCAAGGACAAGCCTATTATGTCGGGACGCTAAACTGGTTCCGGTTAATATCAACAGATTTAAATTCTGATAATTTTCCGGATTTGGTAATGACTGGCTATAACTCGAATAATAAGGTTAAAATTTTGTGGAATAATGGAGACGGGACATTCTCATATTTAAATCCGTTAATAATAAACGAAAAAGATACTGATAAAGATATAGATTTTCAGGTAAATCCTAATCCTTTTTTCTACAGGACCCAAATTGCTTTCAGGATAAATGAACCCGCCTTAATCTCTCTAAAGATTATGGATATTTATGGTGAAGAAAAATCATTTCTTGTGAAAAATCAAAAATTAATGGAAGGGAAATATTCTTATTATTGGAACGGAAATGACTTTTCTGGCAAGAAGAACCCACCAGGAATATATATAGTAATCCTAGAAATAAACAGTAATCAATATTCAGTTAAAATAATTCATTATTAACCAATTAAGACTAGGATTATGTATCCATTTAAATCTATTTTGCTATTCAGTATAGCACTTTTCTTATTATTTTGTAAATACACCGCAAATTCACAAGTTTCTAAAGGTCTAGCTATAAATATCGTAATGGAAAATCTTGTTGTTCAGGACTCAATTGATTACAATGTTTACCTATTTCCGACTCCGAATTCTGAAGATAATTTCAATCTGTCGCCATACGATAGTTTAATAAATCCATATGATACAGCTTGGTTATTCTTCATTGATCTTATGCCTCAATATGGTTGGGCACATCCGTGTATGTATGTGTTCATATGTAAATCAACTGGTGAATATACTGTCATGGAAGGAAACATGCCTCCTTTAATTTATTGGCTTAACTGGGAGGAAGTATCTGTACCTTTTCCACACCAAAATTTTATTCAATCCACTGATACGACTTTTCAGACTTCATATGATATTATTCCTGATCCACATAAGTACGCCTTACTAATAACCTGGTGGGCTAAGGAGGATCAGGCCAGATGGAACAATTTGAGTCATGTTTATTCTGGATTAACACAAACATATGGTTTTTTAGATAGTAACATATTTGTTTTATCAGGTGATGGTTATTTTAATCCAGATTCAATGAACTTGGACCTTAATGGGGATGACTTTGATAACGATTTCGATGGACCCTGTACAAAAGAAAAAATTGATGAAATTTTTTACCATTTAGATACTGTTATGACCGATGCGGACATATTTCTGTTTTATGCCACAACGCACGGAGACACACTTGTGGGGGATCCTTTAGATACAACCTCACTGAGGTTATGGAATTATGAGAAATTTTATGATTATGAGCTAGAAGAAATGGTAGATAATTTGGATTGCTCACAGATGGTATTTTGCATCGATGCCTGCAATGCTGGTGGATTTATTGAAGAACTTGAAGGGGAACACAGAGTTATTCAAGTCCCTGTGCCTCGGGGAAAGCCCACGATTAGATTTTGGAATGATTTTGACAATTTTACTTATGGATGGGCAACTGCTATGCGAGGCTGGCATGTTTCAAGCGTTCTGACACCTTGGGAGCAAAGTGAATATAAAGCAGGTTATCACCCACATTTGGATTCGCTTAATTCAGCATGGATTAATAAAGTTGATTTTGATCCTGATTCACTTAACTATGGAGGAAACCAGGACGGTTTCTTACAATTTGGCGAAGTCTTTAATTATACTCAAAATTTAGACAGCCATGCACAACAGTATGATTTGGATTACCAAAACCATGGTTTCATCGGTGATCTCCTCACCCTTAACGGCATCGAAGGCCGGGTAGATACCAGCCAAAGTATTGAGGGGAATTATCTGATCGGAAGAAAACTTACTTTGGCGCCGGGAACCATTCTTTCTGATGGATCAGGGCCCTTATATTTATATCTGAATGACAGCACTGAAATCCTGGTCGATGACAGTGCCAAACTTAATATTAATTGTTATACCGGTGCCGACATTATTGGTTGCAGCGGAGAAAGCTTTATAAATGTATATGGTGACTTGAGAATAGCCAATATGGATTTTATCGGCAGGAATGGAGCAAAGATCAACCTTAGTTTTAAGAATACAGAAAAGCAATATTCGCTGAATACCTTTGAATTTAAGAATACTTCAATAACTGCTGATTGTCAAACTCTCAGATTTGATCAAAGTTCTTTTATAAATACAGATATGGATTTTTCAGGTTCAGATTCTTTCATCTTAGACCTGAATACATTTGAGAATTGCACTATT
This sequence comes from uncultured Bacteroidales bacterium, assembly GCA_964447005.1. GTDB lineage: Bacteria > Bacteroidota > Bacteroidia > Bacteroidales > JAGOPY01 > JAGOPY01. The sequence goes on along the minus strand of CAYUQP010000049.1, from coordinate 9,466 downwards.
AATTTTTCAGGAGGAGAATTAAATTTTTATAATGAGAACGAATTTTCTAATTCCAATTTTGATTTATCAAATGGAAATATCATTATCGAAGATTCAAATCGATTTATAAATTCTTCTATGAAAGTTTCTCATCCTGTCGATGAAGCAGCAAACATTGAGATTACTGATAATTTCTTTGATAATGATACTTCCGTTTTTGCCATTTCAGTAATATCAATTGAAGACTATGCAAATTTCCTGATAGATGGCAACAATTTTTTATATGGCAAGGGTAGAGGAATAGAGTTATTCAACGCAGGATGGGATGGAAGAGGAGTACAACAGATTCTTGGAAATTATTTTGAACTAACCCAACCCTCAACGTCATTATGGAGTGATCTTGGAATTCATTCATATTGTAGCAAAGTGGAAATCAGGAATAACCAGATCCTTAGAAATAATTATGGACTTGTTGGATTCCATAATAGTGACCTGGTGGTTTTAGGTGATTCTGCCGCTGAAGATAATTCAGAAACTCAACTAATTGCAGATAACACCCGTTGCCAGTGCCTGTTCAACATGGCCAGCTTTCCGATAGAATTTCACTGGAATGTGATCCGGGATACTTCTCAGTATTCATATCAGTACCACCCCTTCATTAAAACAGTTGAATATGATGAACTGATGAATGATACAACCGGAGCATCCGACTGGAAAGGAGATCCATTTCTTGATGTGATCAATAATTGCTGGTTGAACGACACTAATCCGGCCGATGATCGACTTTTGCCAATCGGAGCATATTTCTGGCGGGATCCCTGGTGCCCTGGCGAAGGAGGTCACCTGAAATCAGAGAACATCCCCCAATCCATTTATTACCAGGCGTATAATGATATATTAGATAGTAATTATCTCGATGCAGAAAGTGAATTTAAACAGGTGATATCACAATATCCTGAAAGCAAATATGCAATCGCTTCATTAAAGGGACTTTACGCCTTGAATCCAGCGCTGAGTGATTCAAATTATACTTTCTTGATAATTTATCTCGATAGCCTGGCATTAAATCCGGGAGACAGCCTTCTCGGAAAAACTGCCGAATGGTTTTCTATTCGGTGTCATATAGAAGATCAAAACTACCAGTCAGCCATTAATTCACTCGATTCCATCCTTGCTAATCCCGGATCGTATGCCGATTCAGTATTTGCGCTCATCGACCTGAGTGAGATATTTGCTGAAATAAGTGATACATCAGGATTGAAAAGATCACTTGTTACCTTGAATCCGCAAGTTATCCCCGGTTCTTACAACCAATTTCTGACTCAGCGTAAAGATTGGATTGATCTGCTGCTGCAATCAGATGATATAGGGCCAAAGATTATTATTCCTTCTGCAAGTGATTTGTCAAATGGTAATTCTATCGGCAATATCACATCAATTCATCCAAATCCCTTTAATCATCAGTTTTCAGTGGAATATGAATTATTGAATGAAGGTATCCCTGAAATTTCAGTAATCACAACAACCGGGCAGCTAATCCTTAATAACAATTATGGCCAGAAAAGTGTTGGAGATTATCAGGAAATCCTATCTTTACCCACCGTTCAAAAAGGTATTCTTTTCCTTGTCCTGAAGCTCGACGGGGCTATAATCGACACGGAAAAGGTACTTTGCTATTAAGAAATTGTCGTTTATTTTTGTAAGCCTGACTCTGTGAATCTCTGTGCTAACTCCGTGGATCTCTGTGTAACTTAATGAGGAAGTAACACAGAGTTCCACAGAGGTCACACAGAGATCCACGGAGAATCAAATAAATCCAATCAAGAAATTAAACAAAATGAAAAAGATCAGAATACATTTCATCCTGGCGATAATCCTGATATCATCAATAATTCTGAACGCCCAGACCGAAAGCTACGACGCCGAATACCTGAAGCTCGTCAAAGAATACACCCTGAATCCCGATGGCAGCTACGATTTCCATTATCGCAAGGAGATCAGGCTGCTCACCCATTTCTCCTTCCACAGGCTCTTCGGGGAAACATTCATCGTGTATAATCCACTGTTCCAGGAACTGAAGATCAACGAGTGCTACACGGTCATGGCCGACGGGAAGAAGGTGCAGGCCCCCGCCAACGCCTTCAACGAGGTGCTGCCCGGCTTCGCCCGCGACATCCCGGCGTATAATCATCTTCGCGAGATGGTCGTGACGCACACCGGTACGGAGGTCGGCGCGGTGATCACACTCGATTACACCATCAAAACCAAAGCGGGTTACATGCCTTTCTTCTTCGGCTCGGAGGAGATTGGCGAAGTCGTGCCGATAAACAGCTTGAATATAGTTGTCAGCATTCCTTCTACCGCCGGCTTACAATTCCAGTCGTATAATTTTCGTGAAGACCCCGGTCTCAATGGCGTAAGAGGAGGACTTTACAATTATGAAGAAGCAGGCAGGAAAATTTACAAATGGGATTTCAGGAATGTCCCTTCCTTGTCACATTCGCCGAACCAGGATCCTGAGCAGAAAGTATGCCTGTTGTTCAGCACGTCAAAGGATATGATGTATGCTTATTTTGCCTTCGTCAACCAGGAAGCCTTCAAATCGCAGCCCGGGCCGGAGATCGCCAGAAGGGTCGATGCGGCGGTGAAAGACAAGAAGACCGACCTGAATAAGATCCTTGCCCTGCAGGCGGTCGTCATCGATGAGCTGAAGCTGGCGGATATCCCGCTGATCTACACCGGTTATAAAGTGCGAACGCCGGCAACGGTCTGGCAGAGCACCAACGCAACCATCCTTGAAAAGGCCATCCTCCTGTCTGAAATGCTGAAACTGGCCAACATCAATGCCTGCCCGGTGGCGACGATTCCTGACGGATGGTATAACCGGGATATGGGCAACCCGGCGGTGTTCGACGGCTTCCTGGTGCAGGTCAACCCCAGGGAAGAAGGCCGGATTTATCTTTCCGTATCCCAGAAGCAGAACCAGAACCTGATCTACGACGTGCAGGACAAGACGATGATCCAGCTCGACGGTGCGATCGAGTCGTTGCGGACGTTCAAGGAAGAAGGGAAGGAGAATGGGATGAGGATGGAAGCGGAGATGAGACAAGGAGATGGGGAGACATGGGGACAAGGAGACAAGGAGACAAGGAGACCTGGAGACAAGGAGACCTGGGGACAAGGAGATGGGGAGACCTGGGGACAGGGAGACTTGGAGATTGAGTTGTCGGGGATTTGTAATCCGTATTACAGGCTGAGATTGGATTCATCGTATGTGAAAAGCATGATCACCGGGGATTTTAATGCTTCTGCAGTAAAAAGCATCGAAAAAAAGAAACTTTCTGAACTATCATCTGCATATCAAATAACCTGGAACCTGGAACCTGGAACCTGGAACTACGATAGCTTCACCTACCTCGAACTCCCCCGCTTCAAAACGGGTTTCGACGCCTGGAACCTGGTGCATTTCCTCGGTGAAGGCGATACGCCGGTGCGTTTGGATTTCCCGCTGAAAGAAGAATACAGCTATGAAATTTCTCTTCCTTCAGGATATTCTTTGTTCACTCCTTCGACCGAAATCAATATTAAGAATGACCTCGGAGAACTTATCATCAAAATTTCCCAATCCGGCTCCAAAGTAAAGATCGAGCGGTCGTTTGAGCTTTATCACGATGTGATTTCTTCCGATAAGATGAAGGAATTTAAGGAGATGATCGTCGCCTGGGAGAAAGTTGATCACCGAAAAATAGTTTTGAAGAAAAATCCGTGAAAATCCGTTTAATCCGTGTCATCCGTGTGCCATGGATAGTACGCGGATTTACGCGGATGCGACGGATGATAACGGATTATATTCCCGAAGTGTTAAGATTTCCCAGGCTGACCGTAATCGTCCGTTTGCTCTCTACCTTCCTGTCGGAATAGATCTGCATTGAGATCTGCAGGTGCAGGTTAAAAATGTTCACCAGCGTTTCTTTCGCCTGGATCTGCCCGACTTTCAATATATCCGAGTTGATGATGCCCGTGCGGCGGTTATCGGCATTACGGTCCAGGATCTCGTTCACGCCCCCGGCAATCCATTTGCGGTCGTAATCGAGGAAGTCATAGATGTTGGCGATGTCTTCGATAGTCAGCACCTGCAGGTTTTCCAGCCCGTCGATGCTGATCAGGAACCAGTCGTAGGTCTGCTGGTCGATCAGGCAGCGGTTCAGCGTGTCTTTGTTCAGGATGCGGGCGTTGGTGATGATGGCACTGCCGTAGTAATTATGATCAAACCGGAAGATCGTATCGTAGCTGACCGCGTAGCGCAGGCTCAGGCTGCCGATGATGTTGCGCAGCTTCGGGAAAAGATGATAGGAGTTGTAAGCCCGGATGACCATTTCGAAGTTGATGGCAAAAAAGAGCGCGTGCAGCGGGGTGTCGAAGATCACAAATCCCCCGTCACCGGTGCTGATGAAGTTTTTTTCAATCCTTTCCTTGGAATATGTCTGGAATACGAACTGGTTATTCTCCAGGCAGAGCCTGATCGCTTTCTCAAATAAAATCTTAAATAGCGGCGGTATGAGCACCTGTTCGAGATGCTTGTACATCCCGTAACGGTAAATATCGATCCCCAGGACAGCCCGTTTGGCAAACGCACGAAGGTTTATATAGTCACCGAGGGCTTCATGCAGGTCTTCGCTGTCGGGAACGATGTTCACCTTTTCAAAGATTGATTCGGTATCATAATGTCGCAGAATCTCCAGAAGTTCTTCGTAGGCAAGTCTCTTGACAGGGATTTTCATGAAGGGTGAATTTTTTTGCAAAGATAGAAAAGTTGTTCCAGGTTCCAGGTTCCAGGTTCCAGGTTAGAAATCCGTGAAAATCCGTCTAATCCGTGTCATCTGTGTGCCATTGATAGAACACGGATAACACGGATTGAACGGATTAACACGGATGATCACGGATTATTAATAAATGTTGAACGATATCGTTTCTTCAGGGTTCTTTCTGATCTTTTGCCGCAGCTTATAATCCTCCGGGGCATAGCCCAGCGTGATCAGCAGCCCGATGCGCCGGTCCTTCGGGATGTTCAGCAGTTCTTTGATCGGTTTTTCATTGAACCAGCCGAGCATGCAGGTTCCCAGTCCTTCCTCGGCGGCCTGCAGGCAGAAATGCTCCGCGGCGATGCCGATGTCGATCAGCGGGTACTCGCGGTCCTGGATCGACGCGCCAATTTTAGTAAAGACCTTCATTTTCTCAATGACGATGGCCACGATGACCGGCGCCTGGGGAACGAAATTGTTGAAGGTCGACAGCGGGCCGATGGTTTCTTTGGCGACTTTCTGCACCAGTTCCGGTTCGTTCACGACAATGAATTTCCAGGGTTGGCTGTTGCTGGCCGACGGAGCGAGGCGGGCAGCTTCCAGGCAGCGCTGCAGTTTTTCTTCTTCAACGGGCTGGCCGGTGTATTTCCTGACGCTCTGACGTTGTTTGACCAAAGAAAGAAAATTGTTGTCTGGCATAGATTTCTTTAAACCACTAAGGCACTGAGAACACTAAGTATCACTAAGATTATAAATATATTCCCGAACTAAAGACTAAAGACTTAAGACTAAAGACTTACATCGGTTTCCCCAGCAGCGCGAACATATTCTTCTTGTACGCTTCCACGCCCGGCTGGTCGAACGGGTTGACGCCGAGAAGGTAGCCGCTGAGCCCGCAGGCCAGTTCGAAGAAGTAGATCAGTTGCCCGAGCACGTATTCGTTGATTTCCGGCACCACGATCCGTATGTTCGGCACGCCGCCGTCGATGTGCGCCATCACCGTGCCTTTTTCCGCCATGTGGTTCACGTAGCCGATGCGTTTGCCGGCCAGGTAGTTCAGCCCGTCGGCGTCGTCATCTGCCAGCGGTATCTCAACCCGGTGGTTGCTGTTTTCAACGGAGATGACCGTTTCGAAGATGATCCGCAGCCCGTCCTGGATGTACTGGCCCATCGAGTGCAGGTCGGTGGTGAAGCCCACGCCGGCCGGGAAAATGCCTTTGCCTTCCTTGCCTTCGCTTTCACCGTAGAGCTGCTTCCACCATTCGGTCAAATAGAACAGGTTGGGGAGGTAATTCACCAGGATCTCCACCTGCTTGCCGCTGCGGTAGAGCGCGTTGCGTGCCGCCACGTAGGTTATGACCGGGTTTTCGGCGATGGTCGTGGCGTTGCGGCAGTGGGTTTCCATGTCGGCAGCGCCCTGCAGCAGTTTACGGATATCGAAGCCCGCCATGGCAATGGGCAGCAGCCCCACCGGAGTCAGCACAGAATATCTGCCGCCGACATCATCCGGCACCACGTAGGTCGGGTAGCCTTCGCGGTCGGCCAGGTTTTTCAAAGCGCCGCGCTGTTTGTCGGTGATGGCGATGATGCGCTGTTTTGCGCCTTCCCTGCCGTATTTCTTTTCGATATGGTTTTTCAGGATGCGGAACGCGATGGCCGGTTCGGTGGTGGTGCCCGATTTCGAGATCACGGCCAGCGAGTAGTCTTTCTTCTCAAGGATTTCGAGCAGTTCCGCCATGTAATCTTCACTTAGCTGATGGCCCGCGTAAATGATGTACGGGTATTTCTTTTCTTCGAGAAGATCATAGAACTGGTGTCCCAGCGCCTCGATCACGGCCCTGGCGCCAAGATAGGAGCCGCCGATCCCGATCACGACAAAGAGTTCCGAGTTCTCCCTGAGCCTTTCCACATCGTTCTCAATCTTTTTGAAAAGCTCTTTATCAAATTGAGAAGGAAGGTCAACCCATCCGAGGAAATCGTTGCCTTTCCCGGTTTTGTTGAACAATGTCGGGTAATGGCGATCAATTTCCGATTGCAGGCTGTGAATTTGTTCTTCGGAAATGAAGTTCGTTAAATTTGAAAGGTCAATTTTTATCTGGTTCATAAAGCTAAATCTTTCTCAGTGAATCTCTGTGTAAATCTCTGTGGAACTCCGTGTAACTTACTCGATAAGGATCACAAAGATCCACAGAGTTAACACGGAGGTTCGCAGAGGAGTTAATTAAGGATTGCAAAAGTAATAATTATTCGCCGCCTTAAAAAGATGAAGCCCCGCCGGGCGGCAGGGCTCATCCCCCAATAAACCAAAAACCAAAATTATGAATCAGACTTTTCGCGCATTGTATAACCCAGTGATTCATTGCATGGGTTCTACGCTACAAAAATACATTGCAAATTCCGTACCAACTGTTAACGAAATTTAAGGAAAGTTAAAATATGTTAAACCCCCTGCTATAGCGCTACAATTCAGTAATTTTGCCCTCATGAAGCAACGCATGATCATCTTCGCCATCGTGATGCTCGCCATCGCCCTCACCGGGCTGATGATCATCCAGGGATACTGGATCTACAATGCCTACAAGGTCAAGCATGCCAATTTTGTCCGTACCGTGAACGAAGCAGCCCACTCGGTGATCCTTACCATGGAAAAGCTGGATATGATGCAACGGATGCAGCAGCATGAGATCAGCGGGCTGGACCCCGGATCGGCTTCCAGCGCGGTCGACTCGATCAACCGGGTGCTGCTCAGGGAAATGCAGCGGATCAGCACCCGCAAGGACCTGGAAGTGTTCTTCAACAAATTCTTCATGGCCCGCGAACTGATGGAAGACCGGATGTTTAGCTACGACGAACGCCACCTCCGGAGGAAAACCGACATGATGCTGCTCGACTCGCTGCTGGACGACCAGTTTGAACAACGAAACCTCTACACGGAATGGCAGTTCGCAGTCTATAACCCGTCCCGGGGAGAATTGGACCTCCGGCAGGACTCCTTTCATACCGAGGCACTTCGCGATCCCAAACAAAGCTTCCATTTCGAGCTTTTTCCCGATGATATGGACGCCCATCCCGATTTCCTGCTGCTCTATTTTCCGCACGAACGTCAGTATGTCCTCGGCCAGGTCTGGCCCCTGGTGGTCATCTCCATCATCCTCGCCATCATCGTCATCCTGTCCTTTCTCTACACGTTGATCATGTATTTCCGGCAGGGAAAGCTGTCGGAACTGAAAACCGACTTCATCAACAACATGACCCACGAGTTCAAAACGCCGGTCTCGACCATCTCGCTGGCCTGCGAAGCGCTGAACGACAAAGACATCAAGAAGTCGGACGAGCTGTACCAGGCATATATCAATATCATTAACGAAGAAAACAAGCGCCTGGGGCTGATGGCCGAACGGATCCTGCAAACCGCCAGGCTGGAGAAAGGCAGTCTCACCCTCCACAAGGAAGAGATCGATCTGCATGAATTGCTGGATGAAGCCATCCGGAACATCGGGATACAGATCGAGATCAAGGACGGGCAGATCATCAAGGATTTCCATGCCATGAGGCCCCGCGTGGAAGTGGACCGGATGCACATGATGAACGTCGTCCAGAACCTGCTCGACAATGCCAACAAGTACACGCCCGTCAAGCCGCAGATCGTGGTTTCGACAAGGGACTCCGGCGAAGGGCTGGTGTTTTCCATCCAGGATAACGGCATCGGCATCAGTAAAAGTGAACAGAAAAAGATCTTCGAGAAGCTGTACCGGGTACCTGAAGGCAACATCCACAATTTCAAGGGATTCGGGCTTGGCCTGAGTTATGTCAAAACGGTCGTGGAGACGCATGGCGGCCGGATCAAACTGGAAAGCGAACTGAAAAAAGGAACCAAAATGGAAGTTTTCCTTCCGCAGAATCATAAATGAGCAGTTATGGATACGAACGAAATCAAGGTTTTACTGGCAGAGGACGACAAAAACCTGGGCGCCGTGCTCAAGGCTTATCTCGAAGCAAAAGGCTACCAGACGACACTTTGTGTGAACGGCAAGGAAGCGTTCGATTATTTCAACAAGAAAAAGGTCGATTTCTGCATCGTCGACGTGATGATGCCGGTGAAAGACGGTTTCACATTGGCGCAGGAGATCCGCAAGCTCGACAAACAGATCCCGATCCTTTTCCTCACGGCCAAATCGCTGCAGGAAGACAAGATCAAGGGGTTCGAGCTCGGCGGCGACGATTACCTGACCAAGCCGTTCAGCATGGAGGAACTGCTCATGCGGATGAAGGCCATTCTCAGGCGGGTGAATGAAGGCCTGGGCTCAGAGGCTAAGCTAAGCTTTTTCAAACTTGGAAAAATGACGTTTGATTATACCCGGCAGGTGCTGACCACGCCGGCCGGCGAACATAAGCTCACTTCCAAAGAAGCCGAGCTGCTCAAATTGTTATGCGACAACGCCAACGAGGTGCTCGACCGCAGCGTGGCCCTCAACCGTATCTGGCAGGACGACAGCTACTTCAATGCCCGCAGCATGGATGTCTATATCACCAAACTGCGTAAATATCTGAAAGACGATCCGGCGGTTGAGTTGCTGAACGTGCACGGGATCGGGTTTAAGCTTGTTCTGCCGTAATTTTAAATTTTGTATCACTAGTGTTGCGTTGTTTTTATCTTTAGTTCTTTGAAAAGCTTGATATATCTT
>CAYUQP010000048.1:0-31196 GCA_964447005.1 uncultured Bacteroidales bacterium | reverse complement strand
TCATAATCCTGTTTTTAGTTTACTTTTCCTGTAAACCTATTTCAGGACAAGACAATCAAATTATAAATCCTCAAATCCTCAAATCCTCAAATCCCCAAATCCCTTGACCCTGCTCTGCTACCTCAACAACCGATTCCTTCCTTATCCTGAAGCGAACCTCCATCTCTCCGACCTGGGCCTCCAGCGGGGGTACGGCATCTTTGATTATTTCCTGGAAATGAAAGGCCGGATTCCCTTTCTTGATGATTATCTCGACCGTTTTTACACATCAGCCAGCCTGCTGAACCTGGAAGTTCCGCTTACACGTGACCTGTTGAAAGAAAAACTTGCTTATCTGCTTCAGCAAAATCAGTATGGCACATCGGGAATAAAACTGCTCCTGACCGGAGGATATTCCGATGATCTTTATTCGCCGTCATCGCCGAATTTTATGATCCTGAACCTGCCTGTGTTTCATCAGCCGGGAGATTTTGGCGATGGTGTAAGGCTTCTCCTGCTCGATTATCAGCGCTACATGCCAGAGGTTAAGACAACCTTCTACCTGCCTTCCATAGCCTTACTGCCTGAAATGAAAAAAGCCGGTGCGGTGGAAGTACTTTATCATCATAACGGCCTGCTTTCCGAAACGACCCGCGCTAATATTTTTCTTGTGCAAAAAGGGAGGCTTATCACACCGGGAACTGGCGTCCTGAAAGGTATTACGAGAAAATATGTCCTTCAAGTGGCCAAAGAAATGATGCCGGTTGAAGAACGACCCATTAGAACGGAGGAACTCTGGGAAAGCGAGGAGGTATTCATCACGGGCACGTCCAAGCATGTCGCGCCGGTGATAGAAATCGGGGGGAGAAAGATCGGGAATGGGAAAATTGGCCACTTTACCAGGGAGATTTCTGTTAAATATGAGAGGTTTTTTGGTTTGCAATGATTCTTTCTCACTGATTTCACAGATTAATATTCACAGATTTTCTCAGAAAAGGGTTTCTTAAAAGTCAGTTCAGCTCTTTCTTTCGCATCGCCGACGACCTCACCCACTTTACCCCCTGCCCCCTATTGAGGATGTAACAGCAGTACATAACTTTCACTCTTTTCCAAACTCCGACGGGTAAATCCGTCGGTTTATAATTTGTAACGATCTTGGAACCAACGGATTTACCCGTTGGAGCTGGAATCTACAGAATGGTTACCAGAAGGAATGCCGACCATAATATAACCTCGTTTTTTTTATCTGTGCGATCTGTGAAAAACAAACTAAATTTGAAGCCTCAAAAATCATCTTGAACGACTCATGTTAAACCTCGCTATCATTAGCTTCCTGTTGGTATTATTTAGTGGCAATCCAATTGTCGCGCCGGTTGTAACCGGTGACCCCACGGAAACGCACGCTGATGTTTCTGAGATTTATTGCATGAAAGTCTACGAAGACGCCGGCCTGAAAAAGAAGAACCTGGATTACAACGTTTTCCGCCGGGCATTTATTGGGATCGATGCCCTGTGTGCCCCGCGGACCGACATCCTGACCATCATCGATTACTCGAAACCCTCCTGCGACCGGCGTTTCTACGTGATCGACCTGGTGAACCGGAAACTGCTATATCATACCCTCGTAGCCCATGGAAAGAACTCCGGCGAGCTCATGTGTTACCGGGTTTCCAACAGGCCGAAGTCATTGCAGACCAGTCCTGGCTTTTTTCTCACGGCAGAAACATATTCCGGACGGCATGGTTATTCCTTGCGACTGGATGGTATGGAACCCGGCTTGAATGACCAGGCAAGGGCCCGCGCCATCGTGATCCATGGCGCGGAATATGTAGCCCAGCATTATGTCGACGATGTCGGTTACATCGGGCGGAGCTTCGGTTGCCCTGCACTTCCGCTGGCTGTCAATCAGAAAATTATTGACCTGATCAAAGGGGGGACTTGTCTTTATATCCATACTACGGATAAAAATTATCCCAGCCTCACTACAATCTGCGATTAACGCATCGGTTTGTCCAGGGCCCTCAGAACAGCCATGTCACGTTCGTAAATGTCAGGCACAAAGAATGCCCTGCCGTCACGGTCAACGCCGCAGGTCCAGTACATCAGCAGGATATCAAGCCTTTCCGGAAGGTTCACGCGGGTGGTGACGTGTGTTGTGATGATCTTTTCAATCTTTTTCCGGTCGTATTCAGTTCCTTCCAGCAGCTTCACCGCCAGGTCGACCGGATTCTGCACCCTGATGCACCCGTGGCTGTAAGCCCTGCTTGCCCTGCTGAACTGGCTCTTCGACGGGGTGTCGTGGAGGTAAATTTCGTATTTGTTGGGAAACATGAACTTCATTTCGCCGAGTGAATTCCATGGACCGGGCTCCTGCCTGACAAGATAGGGGAATTTTGACGCGGAAAGGTTTTTAAGATCCAGCGAGGAAGTCGGGACCAGGTTCCCTTTGCTGTCGAGCAGCACCATGTGGTTCTTTTCAAGGTACGAAGAGTCTTTCTTGAGTTTCGGGACGGTTTCGTCTTTAACGATAGACCTGGGCTGTATCCACGTTGGGTTAAATTCAATGTATCGCATTTTATCCCTGAACATCGGTGTTTTGTTCAGTGGTTTTCCCACTACCACCGGGGTATAATGAACGATTTCCCCCTGGTCGACCATCATCAGCCAGAAGGCGGCGATATTGACGATGATGAATTTTTGGGGCATATTTCCCGCGACCCACCGGACGCGTTCCATATTCACCCTGATGGAGGCGATCCGGTCTTCGACCGGCACGTTGAGCTCCCTGAAGGTCCCCACACCGATGATCCCGTCAGGTTCGAGGCCATGTGTAGCCTGGAAAGCTTTAATATCTCTCTCCAGGAGCTTATCATAGAATGTCGATGAGGTGGAGTCTTTTTCGCTGAGCCCGCCGGTTGCCAGCAGCCGTTTACGGATGGCAGGGATGCGGGCGTCACTGTTACCCGGTTCGATCTTTCCACCGGCCAGGACGGTTCCCCACCCGCCATTGGCCATAATATGCCGGTATTGAGCCAGTGTGTTCAGCAGTGTGTCGTACAAATGCATGTCCGGCCTGAGTTGCTCCAGCCTAATTATAATTTCTCTGTCGGAAATATAATGGTTTAAGGATTCGGAATTCAGGTCCGGGATCGGGGCGAACCCGAAGTTCCAGGTATTTTCGAGGGTTACCGGGTCGGTTTTGCCAAAAAGGAGGTGATCGGCATAGTAGATGATGCCATCGGTCAGCAGCAGGTCAAGGTCGGCTGTTCGGGAGATTTTTTCTTCTGATTCATCCTGTATGGCAACGGTTTCAGTATGCAGCCGGATGATGGCCTGCAGATGGTAATCATCCGTCAGCAGTCCGTCGTGATAAGAACCCGCTAAGGCAGAAATGGCGTCACCAACATACTCCGCTTTCGTCCAAAAGGGCCGGTAGTCGTTCTTTGCATAAAGATTGGAGATATACTCGATGCTGTGCATCTTTTCCCCGGCTATCCTGGTATTTTCATCAACCGATAATTCTTCCAGTCTTGATTTTATCATTCCTGAAATATTACTTTCAGCTTTATTTTCTGGCGTAATAAAGAAAAGTGATATGATTATAATGATAGCCTGGCGCATGATTTTTGAAATTTCACGCAAAGGAAAGCAAAGATATTTTCATTGAACATTAATTTTCATTTTTATAACGCTGTCAGGTCCTCCTGCGTCGGACTCTGACAGGTTATCACAGGTCAAACCTGACAGCGTCGTCAGACCAGTCAGGTTGATGAAAAGGAAAGATTCGTTATTCACTCATCAGCGCTTCCCTCGCCACTTTCAGCTCTTCCAGCTTTTTCTTGTCCAGTTTCGGGAATTCCAGTTTGAGTGAAGCCAGGGCGTCGATCACGGCCGCTGCCACCACCGTCCGGGTGTACCATTTGTTATTGGCCGGGACAACGAACCAGGGCGCGTTATCGGAGGCTGTATTACGGATCATATCTTCATAAGCATCCATGTATTCATCCCAGTGCTGGCGCTCTTTTACGTCGGCATGGGAAAATTTCCAGTTCTTCTCCGGCTTGTCGAGCCGTTCCAGGAAACGTTTCTTCTGTTCTTTTCTGGAAACATGGAGAAAAAACTTCAGGACCAGGATGCCGTTATGGCTCATGTATTTTTCGATGTTGCAGATATCCTGGTAGCGTTTTTTCCAGATGTTGTTGTCGTTCTTTGGCAGGCGCTGCGCATCGAGGTATTCCGGGTGGACCCTCACGACCAGCACTTCCTCGTAATAGGACCGGTTGAAGATCCCGAAGCGGCCTTTCTCAGGAAGGTTTTTCATGCAACGCCACATGAAATCGTGGTCCAACTCTTCGGTTGAAGGCGACTTGAAGGAAAACACCTGGCAGCCCTGCGGGTTGATGCCGGAGAAAACATGTTTGATGGCGCCGTCCTTTCCCGCTGCATCCATAGCCTGGAAGATCAGCAGCACGCCCCATTTGTCATCGGCGTAAAGCTTTTCCTGCAGTTCCCTCAACACCTGGATACCTTCGTCCAGCGCTTCTTTAAACCGATCCTTGTCGCTTTTACCGAAATCGCCGGTATCATCCGGATCGATATCTTTCAGTTTGAACTCTTTACCGTCGGTGATGCGGTAGGGATTGATCAGCTTGTTTATTCTTTCGAGTTGTTTGTTGGTGGGCATGGCGATAGGGATTAGGGATTTATAATGGCAAAGATAAAAAATAATAGCATGGGAACGTGGGGGCGGGGAAGTGCAAAGTGTTGAGGGTTGAAGGCTCTTCACAAAGGCGCACGAAGGTATTTATCAGGCAACCAATTACTTTGTTCGCCTTCGTGAAGATCCTTTTCAATCCCACAAAACCCTATCGGGAATGAATTCTTTTTTAGTATTTTTACTAAATCAAGCCTCTAAATATTAACCCTATGAAGATCACCAGATTACTCCTCCCTCTCCTCCTGCTCTTGGTGGCCTGTGAACAACCTAAGACGCAGCAAACTGCCTTCACTTCCAAAGGCAAGATCAATTACCCGCTCAGCCGGGAAGATGAACTGATGCTCGACTCGATCCAGGAGAAGACTTTCCTGTTCTTCATGGGGGAGCATCACCCGGAATGGGGCATCGTGAAGGACCGCACGAAGGACTGGGCGCCGTGCAGCATCGCTTCGTGCGGGTTCGGACTGCCCTGCTTCGCCATCGGCGTAGAAAGAGGATATATATCCCGTGAACAAGCCGCTGAAATCACCCTGAAGATGCTGAAGTTCTTCATGAAATCGGAACAGGGCGACTGGAAGAACGCCACAGGATACAAAGGACTTTACTATCACTTCCTGCGGATGGATACCGGGAAACGGGAGTGGAACTGCGAGCTTTCCACCATCGATACGGGCATCCTGATGATGGGGATCATTTTTGCCCGCAATTATTTTAACCAGGATAATGAAACTGAAAAACAGATCAGGGAACTGGCCGGGAACCTGCTGGGAAGAGCGGAATGGGATTATTTCATGATGCCTGATACAGGCCGCTTTGCCAATACGATCTCAATGGGCTGGACGCCGGAAAACGGACTGCATAATTATGGTTGGGCCGGCTACAACGAAGCGTTGCTGCTGTATGTCCTTGCGGCCGGGAGCGGCATGGTAGAAGCCGAAAAGAGCTACGACGCATGGCTGAGCACTTACAAATGGTATACGCCGTACGAAGGGATGTCGCACGTGGCTTTCCCGCCGCTATTCGGTCACCAGTTCTCTCAGGCTTTCATCGATTTCCGGGGCATTGCCGATAAATATATGAAAGTGAAGGGGATCGATTATTTTGAGAATTCGCGCATCGCGACCTATGTCCAGCGACAATATGCACAGGACAACCCGCACGGCTGGAAGGGCTATGATTCGCTCTGCTGGGGCGTTACAGCCAGCGACGGTCCCACGGATAGGTACAATTTTGACGATAAAAAATTCCTGGGCTATGCCGGCAGGGGAACCAGCGGTCCGGAATACAACTATTTTGACGACGGCACCATCGCTCCTTACGGGCCGATGTCGTCGCTGCCCTTTGCGCCGGAGATCGTGCTCCCGACGATCCGATCCATGCAGGAACGCTACGGGGCGCCGCTCTGGGGCAAATACGGGTTCTACGATTCCTTCAACCCGACCGCCGGCTGGGTGAACGACGACTGGATCGGCATCGACCAGGGGCCGATGCTGATCATGATCGAGAACTTCAGATCGGGACTGGTGTGGAATTATGTGATGAAAGATGAAGTGATACAGAAAGGGCTGGCAAGGCTTGGATTTGAGAATTTGAGGTAATTCTATTCGTGATTATTCGTAAGATTCGCGTCATTCGTGTTCCATTAATAGAACACGAATTAACACGAATGCAACGAATTAACACGAAAAAATTATTTAAATATTGAAGCTATGAATAAATGGTTGATATCAGTCCTGGTTCTATTTACAGCTAATCTGGTCAATGCCCAGATCAGGTCCCTCGATGAATTTGAATCCACCAACGGCTGGAGCTTCAACCAGGCCGATGGGGTGAACGTGAGCATGAGCACAGAACCGGGCGTCACCGGCAACGCCATCCGCTTTGATTACGATTTCACCAAAGGCACCGGCTATGGCGGGATACAGAAGTGGTTCCCCGTCGACCTGCCGGAGAATTTTGAGTTCACTTTTAATTTCAGGGCCGATTCGCCTGCCAACAATTTCGAGATCAAATTCATCGACAGCAAGGGCAACAATGTCTGGTGGGTGAACAACCGCAATTACGATTTTCCTGAGGAATGGAAAAAGATCCGCATCAGAAAAAGACATATCAGCTTTGCCTGGGGCCCTACCAGCGACCAGAGCCTGAAACGCATCGACCGGATCGAGTTCACCATCGCTTCCTATGTCGGGGGCAAAGGGACCATCTGGCTGGATGACCTGACCTTTGAGCCGCTGCCTCCCGAAACATCGACCTACCCGGTACCTGAGGTCAACACCACGACGGCGCTGAAAGGCCATCCACCTGAAAACATGATCGACAATTCGGGGGAAACAGTCTGGCAGAGCACCAGCAGCAAGGAGCAGCACGTGATCATCGATTTCAGGGCCCGCAGGGAGTTCGGCGGGCTGCAAATCAACTGGAAAAAGGACCATTTCGCGGAGGCCTATGACGTGATGCTTTCGATGGATGGAAAAGACTGGGTAAAAGCGTACTCGGTCAATTCGAACCGCAGCGACGTTAGCTATATCCGGCTCCAGGACGCGGAAGCAAAATACCTCAAGCTCATCCTCACTAAAAGCCATGTTGAGAAATGGTTCGGCATCGCTGAGATCAGGTTCCTCAGCATCCACGATGGCACCACCCCGAACAATTTTCTTATAAATATCTCGAAAAACTCACTCGTCGGCGATTATCCGCGCTATTTCAACGAACTGGCAACATACTGGACCGTTTCCGGGGTCAATAATGACATGAAGGAAGCCATGATCAACACGGATGGCATGGTGGAGGTGGATAAAGGCCTGTTCTCCATCGAGCCAATGATCAAGACGCCGGATTCGTTTTACAACTGGAGCAACGTGATATCCGTCCCGTCGCTGGGATTTGGAGCCGGCGAAGAATTCACCTTCCTCCCCGGGATTACCTGGAATTTTGAAGGGATCGAAATGGATATCAGGCTTGTATCGGCCGGTGAGGCCAACAGCAATTCGAACCTGAATATCAGGTACGCTTTCCATAATCCCGGCACCATGGCGAAGGACTTTGAGTTGTACCTTTTGATCAGGCCGCTCCAGGTAAACCCGTATTACCAGTGGCTGAACCTCACGGGAGGCGCGGGTAAGATCAATTCGATCAGGGAACTGGACGGTGGGTTGATCGCTGTCGACGAAAAGCTGGTCATCCCGTTAAGGAAATACGACGCATTCAGCGCGTTTTCCTTTGACCAGGGTAATATCGTGGAACCATTGCGAAAAGGGATCTTTCCGAGAGGGAACAACGCTGAAGATGCTAACGGACTGGCAGGAGGCGTGATGAAATACATTTTTCATCTGAACCCGGGCGAAAAATCGGAATTTCTTGTAACGGTCCCGTTTTATGCCGTTCCAGGTTCAGCGCCGGATATAAAACAGGATGAAATTAATGCGGAAATCGCTTCTACCCTGGAATTCTGGAAAACCAAAACCGATCACATCCAATTCAACCTGCCTTCCTCAGCCGACCGGATCATCAATACGTATAAAGCCAACCTGGTCTATGTGCTGATCAACCGCGACAAGGCCGGGATCCAGCCCGGATCGCGCTCTTACGAGCGAAGCTGGATCCGCGACGGCGCCCTGACGTCGTCGGCCCTGCTGAAATCCGGTATCGTGCCTGAGGTGAAAGACTTCATAAACTGGTACTCGGCGCATCTTTATGAAAACGGCAAGGTGCCCTGTGTCGTCGATTCCCGCGGCCCTGACCCGGTGCCGGAGAACGACAGCCACGGCGAATTCATCTACCTGGTCCGCGAATATTTCAATTTTACCCATGACACGGCTTTCCTGCGGTCCCAGAATGAAAACATCCTGAACGTGGTGAGCTATATCGAATCGCTGATCGCCGAGCGCTCGACGGACCATTACAAATACGGCAACGACAGCGTGCGGGCCCATTACGGGCTGATGCCGGAATCAATCAGTCACGAGGGTTATTCGGCCAAGCCAATGCATTCTTACTGGGATAATTTCTTCACGATGAAAGGCCTGAAAGATGCCGCCGAGATTCAAAAGATACTGGGTGAAGAAGAAAATTACCGACACATCGCGGCCGTGCGCGACACTTTCCGGGAAAACCTCTACCGGTCCCTGCAACTTGCCATGCGTTTCAAAAAGATCGATTACATCCCCGGCTGTGTGGAACTTGGTGATTTTGACGCCACATCCACGACCATCGCCCTGACGCCCTGCAACGAGCTGAATAATTTACCCCGGCCCCAGGTTTACAATACGTTTGATAAGTATTACGAATTTTTTAAGAAAAGAAGGGATAAGCAACTCGACTGGATCAACTATACGCCTTATGAAAACCGGCTCATTGGGTCTTTCATCATCCTGGACCAGCCGGACCGGGCACACGAGCTGATCGGGTTTTTCCTCGATGATCAGCGTCCGCCGGGATGGAACCACTGGGCGGAGGTAGTTTGGAAAGACCCGCGCAAGCCGGCGTTCATCGGCGATATGCCGCATACCTGGTGCGGAAGCGATTTCCTCAACGCCATCCGGTCGATGTTCGTTTATGAAAATGAATACGACCATTCGCTGGTCCTGGCTTCAGCACTCTACCAGGACTGGATCGATGCACCGGAAGGCATGTCGGTGGAGAACCTGCCGACTTATTACGGGGATATTTCGTATTCAATAAAAAAAGAGAAAGATCATTATCGTTTCGACATAAGCGGCGAGGTTGAACTTCCTTCAAACGGAATTAAGATAAAGAATTTCAACGGATCGAAAATGCCGAAGAAGGTGATGGTGAACGGGACTGAAATAAAGGACTTTACCTCCAATGAAATTCAGGTCAAAGTGTTCCCTGCTGAGGTCATAATTTACTATTAAATTTACACCCCCACCCCACCCCTTCCCCTCCCCTGAAGGGGAGGGGTTAGGGGAGAGGTCAATCAAACAATCAAGCAATAAAATATGGAAGAGCAGGTAAAAACCGCAGTTCACAGAACAAATCCGGAGGACCGGATCAAATTTTCCCAGCTGGCCGCTTACGGCGCGGGGGGCATCATACCGATAGCGCTGTTCAACATCACCGGGATCCTTGTGGGTTTGATGGGTAACATCAGCCTGGGGCTCAGCGCTTTCTGGCTGGGCGTGATCCTGATCATCCCGAGGCTCTGGGATGCAGTATCCGATCCGATCATCGGCCATTTATCCGATAACACCCGCACCCGCTGGGGACGGCGGCGCCCTTTCCTGCTGATCGGAGGTATCCTGGTCGCGGTGTTTTTTGTCGTGATGTGGTGGATCCCCAAAGGGGAAATAGCTCAGGGATGGTTTTCTTCCGAGTCCGGTTTCCAGGCTTTCCAGCTCGTTTACATCCTGATCTCACTGTTGTTGTTTTACACCGCCACCACCATCTTTGAAATTCCCCACGGCGCCCTGGGTATGGAGCTGACCACCGACTACCACGAGCGCACCCGGCTGTTCAGCGCCAAAAGTTTCGTGGGAAACCTGTTCGCCATGAGCACGCCCTGGCTCTTTGCCCTGGCCAGCCAGCCGATCTTCCGGGGAACCGGGGGCAACGAAGCCGATGGGATGAAATACGTTTCGCTGATGATCGCCGCTCTGATCATCCCGCTCTCCTTCTGGTGGACCTGGAAACTGCGCGAACCGGGCTTCGTGAAAGCCGCCAAACACGAAAAGACCCATTTCTGGCATGACATGCGCCGCACAGCCGGCAACCGGAATTTCATCTTCCTGACGCTGACCATTTTCACCCTGGCCATGGGATTTAATTTTGTGCAGCTCCTGGGATCTTACATCCCGATATTTTATGTTTTCAGTGGCGATAAACTTGCCGGTGCCTACCTGCTCGGCATCAACGGTACGATCTGGGCGGTCACGGGTGTGCTGGCCGTCTTCCCGCTGAACTGGATCAGCCCGAGGATGGGTAAAAGAAATACGCTTACTATCGCGATCCTGCTCATGTGCCTGGCCCAGCTCTCCAAGATCGTATGCTATAACCCCGATTACCCGTACCTTATAATTATTCCGACGATGCTGCTCTCCGCAGGCATGCTCTTCTTCTTCACGCTGGGATCTTCCATGGTGGGCGATATCTGCGACGAAGATGAGCTGAAAACAAATTACCGGGCTGAAGGAAGTTTTTATTCAGTCTTCTGGTGGTTCATCAAGATGGGGACGGCGCTGGCCAGCTTTGTAGGCGGCGCGCTCATCGTGCTGACCGCTTTCGATGAAACGCAGGTCACCAAGGTCGATGCGCTGCAGGGGAGCATCCGGGAAATGCGCGAGGAGGTGCAATCCTGGCAGCCGGGAACGACCCCGTCGGCAGCTTATTTCGAACTGGCGGAAAAAACAAGGAAAAATTCTGCCGATCTCCTCACTCACCTGGAAACTAAATCTGCTAAACACGTTAAAAGCAAGGAGCATTATGAGGTGATCCTTCAGAACATGAACGGCCTCAATAACAGGATCTTAAGTCTGAATGCCACGCTCAGCCCTTCGGACCTTGATAAAGAACTGGAAAGCATCGAAATAGACATTACTCCGATCACCCGCCAGGCACCATATACCCTTCTGATGATGCGGATAGTGGAGATCGGCCTGCCGGTATTGCTCAGCGTGTTGTCGTTGTTCTTTGTCCTGCGCTACACGCTGACCGAGAAGCGTTCGCATGAGATCAAAGCGCTTCTTAAAAAAAGGAATGAAGAAGCAGGTAATAATCCAGTTGAAAAACCGGTTGTGTAAAAATCCGTGCAAATCCGTCTCATCCGTGTCATCCGTGTTCTATCAATGGCACACAGATGACACGGATTAAACGGATAATCACGGATCAGGTATCAACTAATCTTTTAAAATATGTTTGAAATAAAAAAAAACCATTTCTATCTCGACAATAAAAAGATCTTCCTGAATTCCGGGGAGATCCATTATTTCAGGATCAAGCGCGAGCTTTGGAACACTCACCTGGAAGCCGCTAAGGAAGCGGGCCTGATGGCGGTGAGCACCTATGTGCCCTGGGCCTGGCATGAATCGGTTGAAGGCGAATTCGACCTTGACGGACGATCAAATCCGGAACTGGACCTTGAAGGATGGCTGCAGCGGTGCCAGGCGCATGGCCTGTACTGCATCCTCAAGCCCGGCCCGTTCATCCTGGCCGAAACCCGCGGCGCCGGGCTGCCTTACTGGTTCCTCGACCAATACGGAGAGCAGGTGAAGATGCGCAACAGTAAGGGGGAAATGGTCGCTAGCGACGGCGTTAACCTGTTCCATCCCGTATACCTTGAGAAAGTCGGCTTATGGTACGACCGGATCATGCCGTTCATCGCTGAAAATGAGGTCTCAAAAGGCGGTCCGGTGATCATGATGCAGATCTGCAACGAGATCGGCGTCTTCTCCTGGCTGGCGCACCAGGGAGATTATGGAGAGGGGGTGACAAGGAGACTTGGAGATTATTTGCGGAGGAAATTTGGAAATGTGGAGGAGGTTAATCGGTTATGGGGAACGAATTATGTTGATTTTCAAGCGATTGAATTACCGCCGGATGGACGGGAGCCATACAGGTCCAAAGAGGACCGGGGCAGGGATTACGAGTGGCATTGCTTCTGGAGGACTTACTACGGAGATTATCTCAGGATGCTGACAAAAATGGCCCGGGAAAGGGGCGTGACGGTGCCTTTCTATCACAACCTGCCGGGCTGGATCTATGGCAGCGGCTATGAATTCCCGCTGAACATCACCATGTATGAAGACCTGTACGGGGATAAGAGCGAGATTATGTTCGGGGTCGATCATATCCCGGAATACCTTTCGCACCGCAACATGCACGACGACCGGATCATCAACGACATCACCCGGGCCATGCAGGGCGAAAAGCCCCTGTTTGCCGCCGAGTTCCAGTGCGGCTCCCGGGAATTTCATGTGGTGACGAACCCACGCGAAATGGAGCTATTCTACAAGGCCAGCATCGCCCATGGGCTTACGGGGTGGAACTATTACATGTTCTCCCGTGGCCGCAATCCAAGGCATAAAGGCTATTCCGGGGCCAATTTTTACTGGTTCACACCGCTGTCACCGGAAGGGGAACGCAGCAGCCTTTTCCCTCTGGTGAAGCGAATGAGCCGTATCCTCAATACTTCGGAAAGTATAATTCTTGACGCTGAAAGAAAGGCTGAGGTCTGCGTATTGTTTTACCCGCCGTATTATGCCACCGAGCTGGAACATCCTGAAACAGGCGCCAGCGGCCTTAACTTCAATCCTTCATCCATCCGCAGGCCGGCATATTACGACGGCGTGCTGAAAGTGCTGCAGGTGCTGAATGTTGATTACGAAATGGCTGACCTGAACCGGGTTTCAGAAGAGGAAATAGCAAAATACAAACAGGTCTGGGCTTTCAGCACCGATGAAATGAATGCTGACGCCCAGCAGGTCCTGGCCGGTTACGCGGCGGCCGGCGGCAACCTGGTGATCTTCCCGAACCTGCCCGACCGGGAAATGTCGCAGAAACCCTGCACCATCCTTCGGGATGCGCTTTTTATCCACCCGTCTGGCGCGGAAACCATCGATTCGCCGCTGATCGACATTTATGGCATCCGGGATATCAAATGCGCCAATCCCCAGGTGATCTATAACGAAGAAGACCTGAAAGGCGCGGAGGTCATTGCCCGCACGATCCGCGGCACGGCCTGCGGATTCGAAAAGAGCCTGGGAAAAGGAAAAGTGATCCACCTGGGCACCTGGATGGGATTTGACACCGAAGGGCACAAACCAGCCTACGAAGCGATCCTGAAACGGTCAGGGGCATTGCTGCGAATGGCAAATTCCAGCAACGAAAATATAACGGTCAGGGAACGCTATACCGGGAATGGAACCGGTTTGCTGTTTATCGCGAATTATTTTAATGAAGAACAAACCGGAAGCGTAAAATACACTCATCCCAGCACCGGTGATGCCATAACAATTCCATACCATGGTGGCGAACTTGCCTGGCCTTCATTATATGGTGTTCTTTCGCCGCTTTGCCTGGATATTGGGGATGGAATAAGGATCCTTCATTCGACTTCAGATATTCTTGATATTGAAAAGAATGATGATTATTTTGAACTTAAACTTATTGGCGACCGCGACCTTATTGGGGAAATTGTGCTGGAAGGAGAGAAAGTTGACAAGATAAAATCGGCGATAATGGATGAGAGTGAGGTTGAAATTTTTTGGTATGATAAACGGGTTGTTATAAATTATAACCAATTAAATATTAAAGAGATCATCCTGAGAATGTATTTAAACAGCAAATAAGATTCCGCAGGAATCCAATATGAATAGCATTGCATCCGGTGGGTGCGTGTTCGACCCCATCCGGGGTCGAATGTAAAAAACAAACATGTTCCCTATTCATATTTAATCCCTTCGGGATTAATGGGTTAGAAAGAAGTGAGAAGTTACAAAACTAATTAATCATTTTAATGAAAATTCAAAATAACTCTGGCCTTACTGTCGAACTCCTCAAAAACGGCGCAATAAAAAGCATCGATGCCGGCCCGATACGCATCAGTCTGAAAGCCGGATCGGTCTATTCAGACCCGGGAAGCAACATTTACCTGAGAAGACGGGGCAAAACGATTGAACATCATCCGCTTACCGGACCGGGGAGTGACAGCATGTTCCGGATTTCCCAAGATACAATGCGATGGGATGGAGAATGGTCCGGGATCAGCTATGCTTGCAGCTTGCGGCTTGCAGCCAGCAGCCTGGGCTGGCAGTGGTCAGTTGAGCTTAACAACCAAACAGGTAACGAAATGGAACTCGACCTGGTCTGTCTCCAGGACGCCGGCCTGAAACCTGTCAATGCCGGGTTGATCAATGAGTATTACGTGGCCCAGTACCTTGAACGGAGGATACTTCAGGATGGGAGATTCGGTGCGGTGGCCTGTTGCCGGCAGAACATGAAAGAATCCACCGGCAATCCCTGGTTCATGATCGCCTGCTTGAACGGGGCCGTTGCAGGCAGCACCGATGGCATGCAGTTTTACGGCAAAACATATCGCGAAACAGGCATCCCCGAAGCTTTGCTGAAAGACAGGCTTGAAGGCGAATACGCCGGCGAATCACCCGTCTTTGCCCTCCAGGAAAAACCGTTCACCCTCAAACCAGGAGAAAAGCATCAAAGCATATTTTACGGTATATATCTTCCGGACCATCCCACTGCCACTTCTGATATGGACTTGAAGCTCTTGCAGGAAATAGAAATAGAATTTAGAAATATCAATACTTCCCCAATTCTCCCAGTCTCCCCTTCTCCCGGTCTCCAAGTCTCCCAGTCTCCCTTTCTCCCTGTCTCTGATTTAACCGACGCTGAACTCGCAGACCTCTTCGGCCCGGAACGCCATTTCGCCGAGGAAGAGAACGGACGTATGCTTTCTTTCTTCAGCCGGAACCATCATCATGTCGTGCTCCGCGCCAAGGAACTGCTGACCGACCGACCGCACGGGCACATCATCCAGGCCAAATCGGGATTTGAGCCGGATGAAAGCATCATGTCGACAACCTGCTTCGCTTTCGGGGTCTTCAATTCCCATATCACGCAGGGAAACACCAATTTCAACGTACTGCTCTCAGTCTGCACCAGCCAGTTCAACCAGGTGCGCGAGCAGGGACAGCGTATTTATGTCGAATTAAACGGCAAATTTTACCTTCTGGGCGTCCCGTCGGCTTTCGAGATGGGACTGAACCATTGTCGTTGGATATATAAGCACGGTGAATATATTTTCCAGGTGAGGACGTGGACGTCGAAAGTGGCGCCACAGGTGAATGTGGATTTTAAGGTGACCGGGAGAGGGGGAGACAAGGAGACAAGGGGACTGGGAGAGGGGGAGAAGGGGAGAAAGAAGGTTAGGTTGATTTTTACCCATGATTTTGATCCATTGAACGGATGGACAATACATCCGTGTAATACTGATGATGAATTTATTGCCGTACCCCGGGAGGACAGCATGATCAAAGGCAAGTTTAATGACGCACGATTTCGTATTTTGATTCATGGAAACAATGAATTTAAAGCAGGTCATGATGAAATTCTTTTTGGAGATAGCCAGGATCACGGCGGTAAATTGTTCGTCCTGGATGTTGCCGGGACCAATGAGTTCCTCATGAGCTTTGTCGGGGAAGTTAACGAAAGGGTCGAAGCGATAAAGATAACGGATGCGGACCAGCAGTTCCATTCGGATTGCCGGGTTGCGCTAACGGAGTGGAAAGATTTGAGTTTGAATCTGGATATAAAAAGCAACCAGAAAGATATTGCTGCGATCCGGGAGATCCTTCCCTGGTATGGCATGAACGCCCTGACGCATTACCTGACGCCTTACGGACTGGAGCAGTTCGGCGGGGCGGCCTGGGGCACGCGCGACGTGTCGCAGGGACCGGTCGACCTGCTGCTGACCCTCGGCAAATATGATGAGGCCCGGAAAGTGCTCTGCACGATCTTTTCGAACCAGAACCCCGACGGAGGCTGGCCGCAGTGGTGGATGTTCGACAGTTACCGGGAGATCAGGGCGCACGATTCCCATGGCGACGTCTTCTACTGGTGCCTCATCGCCCTGGCCAGCTATATCAAGGTCACCGGAGATCAGGGGATCCTGGATGAGGCATTGCCATATTATCACGAAAAGGGCCCTGCTTTTGCTGAAAATACGGCCCTTAGCGAGCATGTTGACCGCCTGGTCGACATGATCACGGATTCGTTTATTCCCGGAACCGCCCTCGTGCCGTTTGGCGGCGGCGACTGGAACGACTCGCTGCAGCCGGTCAGCAAAGACCTGGCGGAGCGTATGATCTCAAGCTGGACGGTGGAAATGAACTACCAGGCATTCAGCCAGTATGTTTCCGTTTATGAAATGACCGGCCGGGTGGAAAAAGCGGAGGAAATGAAAAACACTTGTGAGAGGATACGCTCCGATTTTAACCGTCACCTGGTGAAAGAAGGACTGGTGGCGGGATACGGACTGCTGGAGAATGACGGGACGATCAGCGTGATGCTGCACCCGTCGGATGACAAAACCGGTGTCCGTTACAGCATCCTCCCGATGGAACGCGGCATCCTCAGCGGGATCTTCACAAAAGAACAGGCGCTGTACCACCAGGAGGTGATCGAGAAACACCTGAAAGGCCCGGACGGCGCCCGCCTGATGGACCGTCCGCTGAAATACCGGGGCGGCATCCAGGAGATCTTTCAGCGCGCCGAAAGCAGCACCTTCTTTGGTCGTGAGATCGGGCTGATGTACGTCCACGAGCATATCCGCTACGCGGAATCCCTGGCTCGTATGGGAAAGGCTGACGAGTTTGTCAAGGCGCTCCGCCAGGTGGTCCCGGTCGGCTACCGCGATGTGGTGCCATGCGGCGATATCCGCCAGGCCAACTGTTATTACAGCAGTTCTGATGTTCATCTCAGGAGCCGCTATGAAGCGGATGAACGCTATGATGAAGTCATTGAAGGGAAATTCACTCTCAGGGGAGGCTGGCGAGTCTATTCCAGCGGCCCGGGGATCTTCATCGGACTGGTCATCTCAAAATTGCTGGGGATCCGGATCGAATCCGGAAATGTGATCCTCGACCCGGTCATGCCCTTCTCCATGGACGGCCTGGAAGTTTCGATGGATTTCATGGATTACCCGGTGACGTTCAGTTATTCGGTGAAAGAAGGCAATTTCAGCCCAAAAGCTATCATAATCAATGGTGAAGAGGTTGCTTTTTCCAATGAAGCAAACCTATACCGCAAGGGTGGGGCGGTGATAAAATCGGAGCTGTTTGTTGAGATGCTTAACGAAAAAGAGAATCTAATAACTATTTCACTATAAACTATCCGTGTAAATCCGTCGCATCCGTGTCATTCGTGTTCTATCAATGGCACACGGATGACACGGATTAATACGGATTAACACGGATATTGAAAGTCCTTCAGATTTTCTAATCCCAAAAAAGTTATATTTATGACATCATTTGATTTTAGCATCAGGTAAAAATCTCGCAACATGAAAAACGCCTTACTATCCATCAGCCTCATATTTTTAATTTTTATGACCGCAGCAGCTCAAAAGAATCCCGTAAACGACATTCCTGTCGCCGGCATTGTCAAAGGCATCCCCGACAGCACCCTCCTGGAGATCGTCCAGCGCCAGACCTTCCGCTTCTTCTGGCACGGAGCGCATCCAAACAGCGGACTGGCCCTGGAACGGAGCAATACGGTCATGGCGGTGCATTACTGGGATTACATCAACGAAGCCTGGGACGAGCCAAACTTCGGCAAGCTGCCGTTTGGCCCTGACGCCTGCGCCATCGGCGGGACCGGCTTCGGCATCATGGCTACCATCGTGGCCGTTGAACGAGGCTGGATCGCCCGCGATACCGCCGTGCGGCGACTGGTGCAGATTGCTGATTTCCTGGCCAATGCCGACTGCTTCCATGGCATCTACCCGCACTTCATGGACGGCAACACCGGAAAGACCATCAAATTCGACCGGATTGACGATGCCGCCGATATCGTGGAAACATCGTACCTGCTGATGGGCTTTCTCTGCGCGAGAGAATATTTTAATTCGGATGAACCGATCGAGGTTTATTTAAGGACCCGCATCACCAAGATGTGGAACGCGGCCAACTGGAACTGGCATACCAACGGCGAGAAGAAACTTTACTGGCACTGGAGCCCGAACAACGGTTTCGATATGAATTTCCCGGTCTGGGGATATAACGAGTGCCTGATCACTTACATCATGGCCGCTTCTTCGCCTTACCACGCCATTTCAAGGGATGTTTACGAAGGAAGCTGGACAGGCAGCAACGGTTTTAAGAACGGGAAGTCGTATTACGGGATCAATCTTCCCCTCGGGAATTACGAAGGCGGCGGCCCGCTGTTCTTCGAGCATTATACCTATCTGGGCATCGATCCCCGGGGACTGAAGGACGACCTGGGTTACGACTACTGGGAGCAGGTTGTCAACCACACCCTCATTAACCGGGCGTACTGCATCGACAACCCGAAGAATTACAGGGGCTATGCCGAGAATTGCTGGGGACTGACGGCCGGCGACAGCTACAAGGGCTACGTGGCTCATTGCCCCGACACCGATTTCGGCGTCATCCAGCCCACCGCAGCGCTTTCATCCATGCCGTACACCCCGGAATATTCCATGCAGGCACTGAAGCATTTTTACTACGACCTCGGGGATAAGGTCTGGAGCGAATATGGTTTTGTGGACGGTTTCAGCATCCATCACGACTGGTACGCGAAGAGCCACCTGGCCATCGACCAGGGACCGATCGTGGTGATGATCGAAAACTACCGCACCGGAATGCTCTGGGACCTTTTCATGAAAATACCCGATATTCAGAAAGGTTTGAAAGCGCTGGGATTTGAAAGCCCGAGGATAGGGAAATGATTGTCGATTGTCGATGTTCGAGCTTATACCAGTTCAGTCTTTCTCAATTTGAGCTTTGGCTTATTTAATTTCTCAATCGAATCTTTTAATTTATCTCTTGTTTCTGATTGAAGGAAAGTCGGAATAAGAATTTCAAGATTAATTCGTAAAATCCTGTGGATAATTACTAAATCTTTTAACGTAAATTGAGATACACCATTTATCAATTCACTCATATACGATTTCGGATGACCTAAGATTACCCCCAAATCCTGCTGGGACATGTCGTATTCCTTGAGTCTCTTTCTAATTACATCTTTTCGCTTATTTATGAATTTTTGTTCGTAATTCACAATCTCTTCTGCCTTATCAGAATTCTTCACCTGTGAATCAGTAATTGTATCAAAATCAGACCATTCCCTATCTTCGTATTCTTTAATCAAATCACGAAGCTTTTTACGAATAGGGATTAAATCAGGATTTTCTTTAATCATTAATCGCAATTTACGTTCAAGGAAAGATGCTTTTTCCAAATCATACTCATTCTCTAATCTTTGTATGTTTGCAACTTCCTTTATATCAAAAATGTCTTTCATGATGACTGATTTTATATCCAGTTGTTATCTCTTAACCATTTTCTGATTACATTTCGGTTGTTTTTGAAAGTCTGTTCATATCAGTTTACCCAGAATGTGCTTATTTAAAATTCTCGAAACAATTAATTTTAAATATTCTATTGCAAAAGTAATAAGATGTTCGGAAAAAATCAGAACAGATATTTATTTTCTTATGGGCTTGTCCTTGAAACTTATACCCTTGATATTTAACCCATAAGGTCGTAATTTGTGCTGCGTCCGCCTGATTCCTCTTGTTTTAATATGCCTTTTTCAATCAGATCTTTTATGTCTCTCAGCGCTGTATCCGGGGAGCATTTAGCTATTTTAGCCCATTTTGATGTTTTAAGTTTTCCATCAAACCCATCCAAAAGCTTATTCAACATAAGTCTCTGCCTGCTGTTCAAAACGGTGTCTTTATGTTTATCCCAGAAGTCCGCTTTCTGAAGCACTTTTTGCATTGTTTTTTCTGTGGTTTCCAATGCACGGTACAAACAGTTCAGGAACCAGTTCAGCCATTCAGTAATGTCCCCGCTGCTGTACTGGACTTTTTGCAGCATTTCGTAATATACCTTTTTCTCAATAAGTATCTGGTTTGAAAAACTGTAAAATCTTTGGGTGCTGTCTTCCGAACGTGCCAGTAACATATCGGAGAGCGCTCTTGCTATCCGGCCATTGCCATCATCGAAGGGATGGATTATTATGAACCAAAAATGAGCAATCGCTGCCTTAAGCACTGCATCCAACTTTGATTCACCATTGAACCATTCCAGGTATAAATCCATTTCCCGTTTCACTTCCTCCGGCGCAGGGGCCTGGTAATGCACCTTCTCTTTTCCCATAGGGCCTGAAACCACCTGCATTTCACCCTTGCGGTAGCACCCCGAATCGATCCGGTGCATACCGCTCCAACCGGTTGGAAACAGTGCGGCATGCCATCCGAATAACCTCTCTTCGTTAAGTTGCTCTTTAAAGTTCTGTGTTGCATTCAACATCATTTCAACTACACCATCAACAGCCCTGTTTGCCGGCGCCATCCCGGCATATTCCATTCCTAATCTTCTCGCGATGGACGAACGTACCTGCTCGTAATTCAATGCTTCGCCTTCTATTTCGGATGATTTCATGACATCAGTCGTCAGTGTTGAGAGTAGTGCCTCTTCCTTCACAGAAAATCCCAACGACGCCATTTGCCCTAAGATCTTCCCTTGCAGATGGCGTACTTTTCCTAGAATCGCATTTATTTCACTATCATCCCACGATAAATGCGGCCATTGTTCATATTGATAGATGTATTTCGGCATCTCAAATTAAGAAGTTTGCGGCAAATATACGAATTATTCACCGCATATTTAATGAGAATAAATGGATTTTTCTCCGCACGGGAATCTTGGAGGTAATTACTTATTAATCATTAGTGTGGGCAGCAAAATTGTTGTCATAAATAAGGAAAACATATAAACTCCATCTGCAAATGAAGGAGCCGGTTTATCAACAATTGGTTCCCGTTTCATCAAAGTCTTGAAAATAAATCTATAAATCCTTTGAGTAACAAGAAAAAATATTGGCAAAATGGCACTATTTAATATCATATTCTTGTTATGATCCCCAAAATGCTGGTACAAGTAGTATCCGTATAATCCTATCAATAATCCAATCAGTAAAGATTTTAAGTAAAAAACATTAAGTTGGAGCATTTTATAATCATAAAAGAACCAACCGGTGACTCCGAATCCAAGTGCAAAATTGAATAGAATGAAGTTTTCTTTCTTTTCTATTAATAAATAGCTCAAACCGAACAAGAATAAAATGAGGATGGATATAATATTGAATCTTTTTCCTATTATTTCTGGGTTAGGTTTGTCAGGTTTAATCCTTTTTTTAGTGATCTTCAATATGTCAGGATTCACAAGGCTGCTAAAATCAATCCCGGAATCCTGATATTCACGTATCAGTTCAACTTTTGTAGTTTTTCCGCTAAAATCATATTTATAAGTTTCATTTTCTAAAGTTACAGCATAAACATTATCGTAATCTTTGTCAAAGTCAGGGATAAAAATCTGGATCCTGCTGCCTGATTTGACTTGTGGAAATATTCTCTGGTCTGTAACAGTTAAATAACCTGAGATCTTTACATTATATGTTATATTTTCCGGATATTTCAGATAATTCACCAGATAACAGAATCTTTCGTTATCAATCTGGTTATCGACTTGAATTAAGCATTTTCCAAGTCCGATATTATAAAGTAATATGGAACACTCTTTATCTATTGAATCTGAATATAAATCAGTCCATTGTTTTAAAGCATTTTTTATATCGGTCAAAGCTCCACTTTCGATTATGATATAATTACTATTAGCCATTGATGTGTTTCCGTTTGGTCAAAGTCGCATGGTCGATTAACAGTCTTTAAAATTAAGAAAAGCACCCGGAACTTTAAGCGCTATAAAAAATATTCGCCAGGTATGTATGGTTATTTTCGAGGAGGCTGTCTCAAAAGTCTATAACTTCCATCTATTTCGAAACTCCGACGGGTAAATCCGTCGGTTTATAATTTGTAACGATCTTGGAACCAACGGATTTACCCGTTGGAGTTGGAATCTTCAGAATGGTTACCAAAAGAAATCCTGACTTTTGAGACATACTCCAACTAATCAATCTTCGATAATCAACAAGCATCTTTGTCCTAAATGCAAGCTGTTTTCAACACTTTGTGTAAATTTATCCGGTGATATTTTTCCACTTTTTTGAAAGAAAAGCTCAAATGAGAAAAACACTGATTCTCTGCCTGATTTTAAATACGCTGCTCGTCACAGCCCAGGAATACCAATACTATTACACCTTCTTCAACAACAGCCCGATGCCGGAAAGCTGGTTCTTCAGTACAGCAGCCGCGGCGGGAGGTACGGCAATCAAGCATGTGAACGGGAAGCTGCCTGTCGACCAGGAGATTTGCCACACGCCGGGCAACTCACTCCTGCTGCAATATGAACACGCCGCGGGCGGCACCTGGCAGGCTTCTGTCTTTTATCCGGCGCTGCGGGGAGTGGACTTTTTCAGGCAGGCCGACGTGCTTTCGCTATGGCTCTACAATCCGGCCGGTCCTTTACCCTCGGAAGAGCTGCCCCGTCTCTGCCTGATGCGCCGTGATTCCAGCCTGACCGCAGCCATCGACCTGCCTTCGCTGGGGAGCAGGCGCTGGCAGCAGGTCAGGGTCCCCCTGGGAAGCACTTACAACATCGATCCCGATCACCCCGAACGCTTTATTGCCGTTGTGTTCTTACAAAATGAGAAGAACAGCGAGGGGACCCATACGCTGTATATCGACGACATAGAATTTCTACCCGAACCGGGCAACTCACCGGTTTCGCAAATCCCGGTCCTGAAAGCGGCCGCCGGTTATGCACTGCATGTAGACCTGGCCTGGGAACCCGTCACGGATCCAAACATTCACCTGGTGAAGATCTACCGTTCCAACGACGGGAAAGTCTATAACTGGATCGGCATCCAGAAGCCTTACATCGACCGCTTTGCCGATTTTACCGGCGAAACCGGCAAGTCTTATTTCTACCGGATCTCTTTCATGAATACTGATTATGCTGAAAGCGGGTGGTCCGGAGCGGTGCAGGCGCAAACAAAGCCCATGACCGATGACGAGCTGCTCACCATGGTCCAGGAAGCCTGTTTCCGTTACTATTGGGAAGGTGCGGAGCCGAACAGCGGTATGGCCAGGGAAAACATTCCGGGCAGGCGCAACATGATCGCCACCGGGGCATCTGGCTTCGGGATCATGGCGCTGATCGTAGGTACCGAGCGGAATTTCATCTCAAGGGAAGAATCCGTCGACCGGTTTCTGAAGATCCTCGGCTTCCTGGAAAAAGCCGACCGCTTCCATGGCGTATACGGACATTTCATGGACGGCCCGAGCGTTAAAGTGGAGCCATTCTTCGGGAAACGCGACAATGGCGCCGACCTGGTCGAAACGGCATTCCTCATGCAGGGACTGCTGGCTGCACGGCAGTATTTTTCAGAGGAAAACGAAAAGGAAAGCCAGATCAGGGAGAAGATCACTGCGATCTGGGAAGCGGTGGAATGGGACTGGTTCCGGAAAGAGAAGGACAGCCCGTTCCTTTACTGGCATTGGTCGCCCGACCAGGAATGGGTGATCGATCATCCGCTTGTCGGCTGGAACGAGACGATGGTGGTGTACCTGCTGGCCATTGCAAGCCCGACGCATCATGTACCGGCAAAGATGTATTACAGCGGCTGGGCAGGCCAGGATGAGATTGCTCAGAATTACCGCAGGAACTGGGGAGGTTCAGATGACGGATCGATGTACACCAACGGTAAAAGCTATTTCGATATTAAGCTGGATGTGGGCGTCAACAACGGCGGGCCGCTGTTTTTCACCCATTATTCCTACATGGGTTATGACCCGCATTTCCTTAATGATAAGTACACGAATTACTTCATGAATAACCAGGCCATTGCCCGGATCAACCACAGATATTGCGTATCGAATCCCCTTCAGTACAAAGGCTATGGCGAAAGCGGCTGGGGACTTACCGCCAGCGACGGCCCGTATGATTACTCTGCCGATGAGCCTTTACCTGCCCGCGATCTTGGCAAACTGGCCCCGACCGGCGCGATCGGCTCATTTCCTTACACCCCGGAAGAATCCATGAAAGCCCTGAAGAATTATTATTACAATTATGGTCATTTTCTCTGGGGTGAATACGGCTTTAAAGACGCTTTCAACCTTACGGAAAACTGGTGCTCCGAAATCTACATGGGCCTCAACCAGGCGCCCACGGTGGTGATGATCGAGAATTACCGGACCGGGCTTGTCTGGAGATTGTTCATGATGAATCCGGAAATTCAGGAAGGACTCAGGAAAATCAATTGATCTCCAGCTTGTCTTTTCCCGGCAGCGCAGGGAACTTTGCATGCGGTTCAACCTGGTACCAGAAAGCTAACGATGAGTTATTATCCCAGGTTAAGGTTCAGGCCGTTGTCGACCTGGCCGAATGATGCTATTGTACTCATAATCAATAATATTGTCAGTTTTGTTTTCATGTTTATTGATATTGATGCTTTTCAACGGGTTCTGTTTCAGGTATAAAAATACTAAAATAGTGGCCTAAGTTGCCAGGACAATTCTTTATAGGTTTTAAAAGAAGGGGTTTCATCTAAAATTACTTCGTGTACCTTTGTGTCTTCGTGTACCTTTGTGTATAAGAAAGCATTAAAAGTTACACGAAGTTCCACGAAGGCTTTTTAGTAATGCTTCGACAAGGGTGAGGTCTTTCACCAGTCCAATAACCTTCTTTCACCTGTGATTTCCTGTATCACTGATATTTCCTGCGATACTTCCAGCACGCCCCGGTAGTTCCCTTCTTTGTCCCTGACCGCAAAATATCTGATCAGCACATAGTTGTCTTTCATCCTGATCCAGAATGACGCTTCATCTTTCTCGCCCGAACGGAAGGATTCGACGATCTTTTCCACCACATTCACGCTTTCATGCGGGTGGCAGTCCTGCACCCTGCGGTTGATGATCCCGGTGGTGCGTGGAAAGATACGATGCTTCGGGGCGGAGAAGAATTTTACACGGTTGTTCTCATCCACGTAAGTGATGTCGACCGGCAGGTGATTGAAGATCAGCTCGACCTGCTCCGGTGAAAGTTCGCCGGTGCTGAGCCTTACCAGGTTGTCTTTGCTGATGAGACCCGTCCTGAACCCGCCTTTGCCATCTTTTCTCAAAACGCGTTGCACATCGGCGTAGGCCAGGTCAAATTCCAGTAATTGTCGTTCCATCTCCCCGAACAATTCCCGGGTGAAAGAATCTGCCAGGATCGGGAACAGCACATGCTCTTCCCTAAAAACGATCGTGCTGATGTTGAAGTAGACCTTGCTGACGGTTTCATTGAAGAACTTCAGGTCGAATGGCCGTTTATCCAAAATCTCCAGCGTTTTTTTAATATTTCTACGGATGTCGTCATGGAACGACCACATCAGTTTCAGGCACTGATGATTTTCCCAGTTGCGCTCGATTTCGGGGAAAACGACATTTTCCATGACGACATAATGCGCGGTAAACTGCTCAACCTGTTTAATATCCTCAGTAAGTGCAGTTAAGATTTCATCGCTGATCTGCGTGTTCACCCGTTTGATGTTCTGTCGGGCAGCGGTAAGATGTTTTTTGATGCCGGCATTGTCTTTTGCAAGCAGATGCAGGATGGAATTCCGCGGAAAATCGGTTCTCCGGTATTCCGATAAGTTTTTAAAAAGAATATTGAACAGCTTGTTGGAAGCGGATTTAATATCCTCTATATCAAAATTTTGTGAGAAGAGCTTATCAAAAAGGACTAAGATATCCTTTGGCTGGAAAATGGTTTCCAGGATCTTGTATTTTCCGAGCAGCTCCGTGCCTTTCTTCCCTTCGATCAGGCCGATGGTGTAATCCGTTAATTGCCCGACACGACGCTCATGGTTATTCGAGAATTCTGACATGATCAGTTCAGCGCCTTCAAATTCTGCAGCGCTTCGGGTGCGAACTTGTGGATCTGGCTGACAATATCGCAGACATCCAGCTTGTCGCAATCGGCGCAGGTTTTGTATCCTTTGGATATCACGCAGACCCGCACCTGGCATTCGCTGCAGTGCGATAGCTTGATCCCGGGCTCCATGCAGCCAGTGCAGTTGATCGCTTCGATCGGCATATTCGGGGCATTGAACATCACGCTCCACTTTTCGGCGGTGGCGGCACGTAATTTATCGTCGTTGGCGATGGTTGCGATCCGTGCGTCGCATGCTGCGCAATTCAGCCCGCAGCAGGCAATAAGTTTTTCCATTTGGTCAGTTGTTAAAGACGATGTAAAGGTAAAGGAAATCCTCTGCACCTATACACACATGTTCCTTCGGATCGGAGGATGGGGATCGTAATTTTCTATGACAAAATCATCGATCGTAAGCTGGTCGAAAGGTTTCTTAGCAATATGCAGCCTGGGCATTGGCCTGGGTTCTCTCGACATCTGCTCGAGGATTGCCGTCACGTGATCGTATTTCTCCTCGTTGCCGTCGCTGGGGGCGTTTTTATTGATCCAGTCAATCACTTCCAGGTATTCATCCCTTTGAGAAACATTTCTGATCCTTTGCTGCACATCCTTGAAATTCGCTTTGTACCATTGGGTTCTCTTTCCGATGCTGGTATAAAAATGCGCATCGCCGAAAGTGTGGATGAAAGTTTTAGCCACCATGCCCGCTTCCTGAGCGATGATCTGGGTGAGTGCGGCATAGCTGGCAATGTTAAAGGGAACGCCCAGGAACTGGTCGCAACTGCGCTGGTAGAGCTGTAATTCCAGCTCCCCTTCTTCGTTGGCCGTGGCCTGGTAAAGCACATGGCAGGGAGGCAGCGACATTCTCGGCGTATCTCCGGGATTCCATGAGTCGACGATATGTTTTTTCCCGGTCGGTTTCTTTTTCAGTCCCGCGATCATTTTTCCAAGCTGATCGATCTCAATGAAAGTCCCTTTTTCGTGGTCAAAGTATTCCCATCTTCTCCATTGCTTGCCATAGATTGGCCCGGCATCGCCCCATCTGGCGGCAAAACCGGCGTCTTCCCGTATCCGCTGGCCGTATTCTTCCATCGCCTTGTCCCAGTCGGGGGAATACTTCACCAGCCCTTCGGGAAAGATCCCTTCTTTCTGCATCCCGGGCAGGTTGTCCTGGAAGGAGTCGGGCCTCCAGATCGGGGCGTTGTTGTCTTCAAGGTATTTGATGTTCGTATCCCCGCGCAGAAACCAGATGGTTTCGTGAAACATCGACCGCGTGGCCATCTTTTTGGTGGTCAGTAACGGATATCCTTCCCTGAGATCGTATACATTCTGATAACCGAACAGGGAGATGATCCCCGAACCTTTGCTTCCGCCTTTGAAATTCGAACGGGGAGACGTCAGGATTGCCCTGGAATGATCTAAATATTGTTGTGCCATTTTATGCTTTATTAGATATTTACCGCATGATATTTGATCAAAAGTAGCTTTTATATAAAATGATGTTCAAACTCTTATATTCACATAACCGGCAAAATTATTAACAACAGCATTCAATCGTTTTGATCATCTTTGCGAAACTTTGTGGAATCTTTGCGAAGCTTTGTGTAACAGCTTAGTAGCTATTACGCAAAGTTACGCAAAGCAGACTCAAAGATGCGCAAAGGGTTTTATGGACGGTCTGAGAAAAATAAATCCGCATGCTTGTTACCTGTTAAGTAATTTGGTGAAAAGCCTTGCCGTGGCGATGGCATCTCCCAAAGCCGTATGCCTTCCTTCAACTTTTATGTCAAAAAGATCAAAGGCTTCATCGGAGGAAATGGCTTTCTGCTTAATTTGTCCTGACAGGTAGAGATAATGAAGGATTGAAGAGGTGTCGATGACCCGGTGCGAAAAGAACTCACTGAAGTCTTTATTATTGGCGGAAAAGAAGGGCTTGAGAAAGACAACATCGAAGTGCACATTATGACCGGCCAGTGTGATTTTTTCCTTCCCGGGAAAGTGTTTTCCTATGAAAATGAGTAGCTGATCCATCGCCTCCTGCGGGGAGAGTGCTGCCAGCTTATGCTTTTCCAGGTCGATCCGGTTTACTGCCAACGCTTCTTTCGTCGTGTAAAGCACGCCGTCGTTGATCAGGATCTCCAGCGAATCAATGATCTCCTTGTCTTCCCAGACAACCATCGCCAACGACAGCAGCGAATGCTTGCCCGGATCCATCCCTCCGGTTTCGGTATCGATGAATAGTAACCGGTCGCTCATTTCTCAATCATAGTGATACCTGCAACTATAAATCAGAATTTCAGTCTCATTGGCCTGATAAACCAACCTGTGTTCCCGGTCAATCCGTCTGGACCATAAACCCGCTAAATCATACTTCAGGGGTTCCGGTTTGCCCTTGCCTTCATAAGGCGTTCTTTGAATGTCTTTAATCAACTCATTGATCT
Organism: uncultured Bacteroidales bacterium; assembly: GCA_964447005.1. Classification (GTDB taxonomy): domain Bacteria; phylum Bacteroidota; class Bacteroidia; order Bacteroidales; family JAGOPY01; genus JAGOPY01. Next base: position 2,466 of record CAYUQP010000048.1, on the reverse strand, counting down.
TTTTTAACATCCTTTTATCCCCGGATTGCCATGAAGTATAATCTTCCCAGGCATTTTTTGAAAAGGTGATCCTCATCATTCTTCAATCAATTCCTTTTGAACGGTATCACCGGATTTCATTTGCTGAATCGATTCATAAAGCCGGTCAGCATTTGCTTTTGAGCTTAAAAGATGGACCGTTTCCATGATGGAATTGTATTCATCAAGAGATATCAATACGGCGCCATTCCCGGTATTTCTCTTAATAATCAATGTTTCATGGTTATTTTCGACATCGTCCAGGAATTTTTTCAGGCGGGTTCTGAATTCTGTGAAATTAGCTGCTCGCATCTCAATTATTTTTTTAAGTTATTAATCAGGTACAAAAATAAGTACTTTATTAGTAACATGCAAGAAAAATGTTAAATATCGGGAAACGACCATCGGCAATCGACTATCATTTTCATATCGAGCTGCGCTTTACGGACCCTTATTTATCAGAGCCAGGCATTATTCAATCCTTTTTCCGATATAAAATGCATAACCGTAATATGCTTTGTATTTGTAATATAATTCGGCTTCATACTACTGATACCTTTTAAAATCTTTTGCGATTTGGATCATTTGCGCCCCATCGGGGCATAAAGTTTCCTCCAATCCTCGGAGCCAGGAATTTCCGATTGTCGACTTGTATTATCCCAATCAATTTATGAAATGAGACTAACCATGTCCATGACTGATCTGCTATAATTTCTAAAATGGTATTGCAGAATCGTTCATCCGATTCCCTGAATTTGTCAAAATGACGAAAAACAATAACCTGGCCTATATAATTATCTTTGTACATATCGCTTAAACACTCGTCGAAAGCATCAAGGTTATTCCCATAGTATTGAGGAAACCCCATTTCGCTTTTGAATTCCTGATGAGCGATCTCAGCAGTCCAGACCGAGGTGTCAAAATCATAAACAGTGTAGCCTGATTCTCTGAACCATTCAAGGTCCTTATTGAGATTCTCTTCATTACTATAGATACAAATTGGTCCATCCAATAATATTTCATCATCAAGTCTGAGTTCGTTTTTCTCAAGATTATCCTTAAACAGGTTCCTTCTTTCAATTTCTTCCTCAGCAGCCCTGATAGCATCCTGTTGGTATTCTTCTCTAAGAGTGGTTATGATTTTGATTAATTCATAATCCGTTTTCTCTTTCATAACCCTATTGATGTCACTATTCATCATGTTTTTTAAATTTGTTGCAGTGATGCGTTATTGTTTTAAATATGTTATTTATCAATTTGCTATTAATTATCGCACTACAACCTTTTCAGTCCCGACTTTTCTTCCTTCGACGCTCAACACGGCAAAATATATTCCTGCCGGAAGGTCACCAATATAAACCAGTGCTTCTGTGATATTTTCAGTCGAAATTATTTGTTTTACAGAACTCCCTAAATTATTGTAAAAGGTAATTTCTTTCAAATCATTTCTGAAAATATCAGGATAACAGACAGTTACATGATCATTTGCGGGATTTGGAAAAATTGCAAAGTTCATGGTAAAGTTTTCCTGAACAAAAACAGGCTGGCATAACATGCTGTCAATTGCAACGGAAATTTCCCAATTATCCAAATTTGTTGGACTGGTCTGACCTCCATGAGATGTCCTCCCCCAACCGGAAGTAACCTGGAGTGCAGGACTGCTGATAACAGTCATTGTTGAATTTTACCAGGTATATTTGATAATCTTTTCCAGGGACATTGGAATTTCCAACTACAAGGAAATTTCCATCACGGAGCTGTTTAACTTCACCTGGAGCTTCGGAGCCTTCTTCGCCGACTGTTCTTGCCCAACGAAGGTTACCAAAACGATCAATCCTCAGAAGATAAATATCACTGCTGCCATAACCATAGGTGGCAGTATATCCGGCAATTATATAATTACTGTCGTTCGTCTCGCAAATTGAGTATGATCTTTCATCATCGTTATTATTACCTCCATATAGATTGTACCAGATAACTTCTCCCTGCTCATTTATCTTGATCGTCATGATTTCCTTGATTCCACCGAGGACTAATAGCTCACCGGTTGCTATGTAACAATTATCAAAAGTTTTCTTAACCTGATGAAAATGTGCATTGGTATTATAAAGATATGCCCATTCCACGGCACCCATTTCGTCTGTTTTAACGAGTGTATTTTTGCAGAATATATATCCGCCATTAACACCAACATCAGATCCGTCGCAGCTAAACATATATGGTCCATAAATAATTCGTTGAAAAGGCTCCTGGGAAGATGAAAGTAATGGGATGCAAAAAAGAAAAACTAAAATTGCTTTCATAATCATTTGGTTTGTAATCTATAAGACTGCGTTTACAAGATATAGTTGCCCAAAAAATGATTACAAATATTTATAAATGCATGCTAACGCCAGTTTGTCTATTAACCTCTCGCTATTTCTGTTTTTTAAGATTCTAACCGGTTAA
>CAYUQP010000047.1:0-31596 GCA_964447005.1 uncultured Bacteroidales bacterium | reverse complement strand
CATGTAGTTAATTTAGTGTAAACCTGTCTCCCCGACTTTTCGGAGGGGACTCAAGTTTTAAGTTCTAAATTCTAAATTGATTTACGATTTGGACATTTGACGGGGGAGGTTCTGCTGAGGTTACATTTTTTGATTTTTTGTTTCTCACAGAGGTCTTCGAAGGATTTCACAGAGAGCACGGAGAAATTATAGTTTACAATTAACAATCAAGGATATAGGATATGAAATCCGTACTTAAATCTATGATCGTAAACTCTAAACCGCAATCCGTATATTCTTTGTGTACTTTGTGTATTCCTCAGTGTATCTTTGTGTGAAATAATACTTAACCCTGTAACCTTATTATAACTTAACCGTCCAATGCTCAGATGGAACCCAGGGACGACAACCATTACATCAGTGAAGTGATCGCCGGCAACACGGCGTCCTACGCGGTATTGATCGATCGTCACAAGGATCTGGTCTTCACGATCGCGATGAATATCACCCGTAACCGGGAAGATGCGGAGGAAGTCGCCCAGGATGCTTTCCTGAAAGCGTTCCGGAAACTGGCTGACTTCAGGTGGGATTCAAGCTTTCAGACCTGGCTCTACCGGATCGCTTACAACGAAGCGATCTCAAAGGTCAGGAAAAATAAAGTGAAGTTGCTGGACCTGGAAGAGGAGATAACGGGAAATATCGCTGAAGAAGATATCGAAAATGACATCGCGGGGATGGATGAAGAGGAGCAGAAACTGGTCATCAGCAGGATATTGGATATGCTCCCGGAGATTGACAGGGTCATTGTAACGCTTTTTTACCTTGAGAATCAACCCATTCTTGAGATCTCCGAAGTGACCGGGCTGGGGGAAAGCAATGTAAAGGTAAGGCTTCACCGGGTCAGGAAAAGAATTTATTCGGATTTGCAGCATATTTTACTCAAAAGTGCGTTAAGAACAATATAAAATCAACGAGCTATGAAACCACAGGAAAGACAGGATGATATCATCAGGAAACTGGTGGCGCGGAAAGGATTGGAAAAAGCGCCCGATCATTTCACCGAAAAGGTAATGGGCCGGATCAGTACTTCTCCTTCTTCCATTGATTCGCCGTTATTGTCGAAAGGGGGCTGGATAGCACTGATCGTGGGTATGGCCGCGGTGATCACGGTGATCTTTACCATCGATATTCCTTATCTTGATCAGCTCTTCACCTCCACCGGTATCCAGCGGGTTTCCATGAATATTTTCACGCAGGGCTTCCTTGAGACCATGACTTCCTTTGTCAAAGGGTTGAACTTATCCAGCATCTCACTCATGATCGTTATTGCGGCCGCGGGATTGGTGGTGCTTGACAGGCTGCTGAGGAAGCGATTCAGTGAAACGGGATTGCTCGTGATCTGAATGCTTTAACGCGGTCCGCTTTCCGCGATTCGTTGATCAATCGCTGCTTCCAGTTCCTTATACCATTCTTCGCCATATTTTCTGACCATGGCATTTTTAAGAAACCTGTACAACGGGATCCCTTCCCTGTTCCCCATTTTCAGGGCCGGCTTGCAGATAGCCCATTTCTGGTAGTTAACTGCATCAAACGTTTCGTATTTCGTGATCCTTACCGGGTAAAGATGGCATGAAACCGGTTTCAGAAAGTGCGTCCTGCCGGCATAAAACGCTTTTTCTATCGCGCAGTAAGCAATACCGTTCTCAAATACTGCAAAGGCGCATTCCCCGCCATTGACCAGCGGTGTGACGAATTTAGCATGGATATCATAATCGAACACGCCGGTTTCTTCCACGGTCCGGATACCCTGTTCGGTCATAAAAGGCCGGATGTGTTCCAGTTCATCTTCCAGGATGGAAATTTCCTCCTCCTCCAGGGGTGCGCCGGCATCACCCGCCACGCAGCAGGCGCCCAGGCAGCGTTCCAGGTTGCAGAAGAAGCGCACCAGGTACAGGTCGTCGGAAACGGAGGTGTTGCCGATGATGATCATTGCCTGTTCTCCAGGTTGAATTTCCAGTTGATTCGGGAACTGAGCAGTTCGATGGCTACCTCATTTTCCCCTCCCTGCGGGATGATCAGGTCGGCATAGCGCTTGGAAGGCTCGATAAATTGCAGGTGCATCGGCTTTACAAACGTATCATAGTGCCTGAGGACCATTTGCACATCCCTTCCCCTTTCGAGGATGTCGCGCTGGATGATGCGCATCAGGCGGTCGTCGGCATCGGCATCCACAAAGACCTTTACGTTGAAGCGGGTTCTCAGCTCAGGATGGGTCAGGATCAGGATGCCTTCCACGATGATCACGCGGGTGGGCTCGATCCGGGTGGTTTCTTTCAGGCGGGCGCATTCGACGTAGGAATATCGCGGCATCTCAACCGGGTGCCCTTTTATCAGGTGATCCAGGTGATGGATCAGCAGGTCCCATTCGATCGAGTCAGGGTGGTCGAAGTTGATCAGTTTTTTTTCTTCCGGGGAAAGATGGCCGTTGTCCCAGTAATAGGCATCCTGTGACATGATGGACACGGATTTGGGCGGCAAACCCTGTATGATCTTGTTGACAACCGTGGTTTTCCCCGAGCCGGATCCGCCGGCAATACCAATAACGAGCATGGAGCGAATGTTTTTGCGAAGATAGGGAAAAAGTCTTCAGTCTTTGGTCTTTGGTCTTTGGTCGGTAGTTTAGGAGTTTTATAGTAACTTTACAGATGAATTTAAAATAGTCCCGGATGAAACAGTTACACCTAATTTTTTTCATCTTATCTATCGCTTTAACTTCCTTTTCCCAGGTCCCGATGAACTGGGCGCGGGATGAGATCAACCCGGGAGAGGATTTTACCCTGGTGGCGGACGAATCGTTTTTCACGGAAGGGGCCAGGTCGCTGAAGATGACGCTTCACACCGGCGCTGTGCCTTACCTGGTTTCGGATATCTTTTACATTACTCCCGGGGCTGATTACGAGTTTTCCATCGATGTGTTCGACAACGATACCTCGGGACAGGTGAAAGTTTATGCTGATTTTTACGACACATACGGCTTTAATGTATTCGGGCAGCCCCCGGTATTTTCAGCCGATTCTTCCCAATGGCAGACCATTAGCTGGCAGGGAACGATCCCCGCGCAGGCCGTGGTAGGTTATATCCTGGTCAAATTTTACTGCCAGCCTGATCTTTACCATTTTGTGAAGGAAGCCGAAGCATGGATCGATGATGTTCAGTTCGTTCAGGAAGGCGGGTTCAACCTGGTGGCCAATGGCGGCTTCGAAGAATGGAACGTAGGGATTGCCGGTCCGGAAGATGGTCAGCACCTTATTATTTACCCGAATCCGGCGAAGGATTTTATTACGATCGAATTGCCGCAAGATGCCAGGCAGGTGACCCTTTCTGATATGACCGGAAGGATCGTCTTTTCAGAGAAGAATGAATTAAGGAGCACGATTGATATCAGCCTGGGAGACTGGCCTCCCGGCTTATATCTTGTGACGGTTTACCTGCAGGACAATACGTTTATCAGCAGGAAATTCAGCAAATTTTAAAAAATATCCGTGTTAATTCGTATGATTCGTGTTATCCGTGTTCCCGTCTTCCCGTCCTCTCATCCCTCCAGGTCCTGGTACTCCGGGTGTCTTTCAATATACCTTGTCGTATAGGAGCAATATGAACGCACTTTAAAGCCTTTTTCCCGGGCGTAATTCAGCGCTGTCCGGTTCAGGGCCGCTGCAATCCCCCGGCCTTCAAAAGCCGGCGGCACTTCCGTGTGCATAACAATGAAAAGCCCGGCTTTGATCATATAGATCAGCACGGCTTTTTCTTTTCCCAGATCCATCTCGAAGCGGCCGGCCAATTCGTTGTGTGTTACGATGTAATTCGTTTTCTCAACCATAAATTCCAAACTCCAAATCCCGTCCCCCTCCCTTACTCCCTCCCCCAATTTGGGGGAGGGACGGGGTGGGGGTCATAGAGAACTCAAAACTATTTTCCATGCCCCTCGCAAATCCCCCAGTTTATACCCAGTCGCCATATCTTCCGGGTATTTCGACTTAATAAAGTCAACGTTTTCCTGCAGTGCGGTCGAGCCTGCCTCACCGTGGCAATTCAGGCAGACCGGGTTGAGGATCAGTATCGGGGAATAAAAGATGATCTCATCGGCGGTCACTTCCAGGTGGGGTTGAAGCTCATTGCCGGCCGCGAGCTGTTCACGATAGGCTTCAATCACGGTAAGGTCCAGTTCGCCGGGCTTGTTTTCCGGGTTGCGGTATCTATCCGATACGCGGCTGATCTTCGCTTCGTATTTAACTGAAAGGGAGTCGATCAGCGAGCTGGCATGGACGTTGCAATAATCGACCGCATGCTGCACACCGCCTTCATTGATAGCCTGCATCACTTCGCCCGAAAGGGCTTTGAGGCTCATAGCCGTGATCATCCTGCCTTTGGCGATGTATTTGGATTGTTCTTCAGGCGTGAGTGATCTCTTTTGAATAGCATTCTCGCATCCTGAGAAAATCAGCACGAGTATTAAACTGAATAACAGATAAACTTTGCTCATCTCTTGAGATTTAATTCATGGGATAAAAATATTTAAAAAATCCTTTGCGAACCTTCGTGCCTTCTTTGCGTAACTCTGCGTTATAGCTTTTAAAAAATTATCACGCAAAGGTTCGCAAAGGATTCGCAAAGGTTCGCAAAGATTTAATTTTCCTTTCTTCTATACAAAAACACCTCGCTATCGAATTCTTTTTCCAGCACATAATTCTCCATGATAAAATCCTGCATCGTTTTAACGGGATATTCTTGCTTAACAATAATATAAACAGGCCGCTCCGCCATGATTTTTGCAAATTCCGCCTCCGCATCGATATCCAGCGCGTGAATATGATGTTCTGCCGTCAGTAATGAACGGTGGACGTATTTCGTCGGGCTGTCTTTCTTTAAAAGATAATAAATGATGTGGTGATAATTGCCTGTATAAATGACATCCTCCGGTTTCAGCTTTGTTTCAAGATAATCTGCAACTTCCCGGGGAACATCTTTTTTGATGACGTATTCAATTTTCATTGCACTTATTCCCAAAACAAGCACCATAAAGGCTACCAGTGCTGTTTTGCTGTGTAAAAAGCGTTCCAGCCGGGAAGGCGCCTCCCGTTTTGAAAAAAAGACGCCCGCCACAAGGCTTACCGGCAGCATCAACTGGATCATGTAATGTCCGAAGGTTTTTCCTGCCAACAGGACCGCCACCAGCGCCATTACCGACCAAAGGATCCCTAGGTTCCTGGTCATCTTTAAAGAGCTATAGCTAAATCCCTTATGAAACAGTGCATAATAATAGAAAATAAACAATGGCAAGAACCTCAAATGGAAATCGAGCAGGAACTTCAGCATTTTCCAGGGATCAAACTCCGCGGGGTACCTTGACGGCGCCAGGTAGGTGATGTTGTAGAATGCATCGAAATGGCCGATTAAATAATACCACCAATTCGCAATCATAAATGGTATAAGGAATCCAATCCCAGCAAAAACTAGTCGAAAGAAAACAGGAATCCCTCCCAATTTCAATTTTCTAATTTCCAATACCAGAAAAAACAGCACAAATGCAGTAAGATCAAACAAAACAAGATACTTGATGATGAATCCGATGCCGGCAAAAAGCCCTGCCCAGAAATATCTTACCGGTTTTTCATTTTTAATTAAGACAAACAGGGCTGAAATCGTGAAGAGGTTAAAAAAGATCTCCGGTGTGATGGAAATGCCATAAAACGACCAGGTTGAAATAAAGAAAATGTAAATGATGCCGGAAGCGATCGCCGCTCTTTCATCCCTTAGTAATACGCTGGCACTCAAGTATAAAATAAAAGAGGTCAGAGCTATCCAAATAGCCACTAATATCCTAATCTCAACTATCCAATTTCCAATAATCCCCTGAAATCCCGCCAGTATCAGGAAAATCCCGGGCGGTTTGATATCCACCATATCCACGTACAATGTTTTACCTTCCAGCAACATACGTGCTATTTCGAGATAGGTCGACTCATCGTGGTCGATCACGCTGGGGAAGAAGCTGAAAAAACGGAGGAATACTGCAAGCACGCAGTAGATCAATAAGATAAAGGCCGGATTCTGATTCTTTGCCACGGAAACTCGAAAACACGAAAATACACTAAAGATTAGCATCCCCAATTAAATGTTGATTTTTCGCTTATGTATCAATAATGTATTACAGCTTTTTCAGATCAATTACTTTTTTAACTCATATAATTAAAGTATTTTTAGATTTCAAATACCAAACCTGTCCAAGAAACCAATATAAGATCATTAAATAATAAATCTTTTTAAGAATGAAAACATTTATTAGACTGATTGTCAGCATAATGACAATCTCAGCAATTAGCCAGGCCCAGGTGGCAGAATATTATTTCACGCAGCAGAATTTATCTTATTCTGAAATTACCGGAGGAGTAGAACTCTGGTCGACAGCTTTTGATAATGAGGTTTCCGGTGAAATTTCGATTCCTTCCTTTACGTATGATGGGACAGCCTATACTTCGATGTATGTTTCGGCGAATGGTTTCATAACTTTCGGTGCTGCTCCGGCAGCAACCAATTACACTCCGGTCAGTTCTACCGCGACCTACGCCGGTTGCGTCTCAGCCTTTGGCCGTGACGTGAACCAGGCGGCATCGGGGGCCCCTTCAGTGAGGTATGAACAGGTCGGGAATGAATTTGTGATCCAATGGAAAGATGTCAGGAGAAAAGACATTTCCGGCGAGATCATCAGTTTTCAGATCAGGCTGAATACCAGCAATAACAACATTTTAATCGTTTACGGGGGCACCATCACACCCGGTTCAAACACGACCTATCCCCAGGTGGGTCTCAGGGGGCCGGATAATACGCTTGCCACAAATATTCACAACAGGACCATAGCTTCCTCCGGGGGCAACTGGATAAACTCCACCAGGGGGACCGGCATAACAAACACCATGTACTTTAACAGTGCGACACCGGCCACGGTCCCTTCGCCGGGTCTTACCTACACATTCAAACCACTCTATAATCCCCTCAATTTCACGTCAACGGGCGTCAGTCTCAGCCAGATCGACCTGAGCTGGCAGAAAAATTCCCTGAACCATAACGTGATGCTGGCATTTAATACCTCCAGCACCTTTGGGACGCCGGTCAGCGGCCAGGTATATTCACCGGGCAATAGTATTTCAGGGGGTGGAACGGTGCTTTTATACGGCAATGGGACCAGTTTTTCCCATACCGGTTTAAATCCAAACACGGTGTATTATTACAAGATCTGGTCTTATGATGCAGTTCCTGACTATTCACCCGGCACGACAACAAGCACCAGGACTGCTTATGCGCTTCCCTACCTGCAGGCCTTTCCCTCCTCCTCTTTACCCGCCGAATGGCTCAGTGATATGTCGAGGAGCAACCAGCATGGAACCTCAGGCACCTATGGCCTTTATAAAAGGCTATATTCCAGTGCAACCACAGCCTATGCCACGGCTCCGCTGGCGGGAAGCATCACGGCAAATACATACCTGAGCTTCCACTACCGGTTCGTCGACTACCTCGGTTTTCCCTACGTGGCCACCACGCTTGGTGTCAACGACAAACTGGAGATCCAGGTTTCGACAGACGACGGGGCAACCTTCACCACTTTTCATACCATTGATTACACGAACCATACGGCAACCACTGTATTTACCAACAAGGCCGTCAGTCTGGCAGCCTATGCCGGCGATTTTATCCGGATAAAGTTCCTGTGCACGTGGGAATCGGGCGATTATTATTTTGATCTTGATAATGTACTGATCGAGGATGGTACCGATATGTCCTATACGAGCAATACTGTGGAACAGCCTAATCTCTCGAATGTTGCCATAAACAGCACGGATAACGATATCATCCGCCTGGAGGTAATCACACAGAAAAGCGCGAACCCTTTATCCGTCACTTCCATCACATTCAATACCACCGGATGCACCAGTGTCGGCAACGACGTTGCTGCGGCAAAAGTGTTTTTTACTACGACACCGGTATTCTCAACCAGCACACAATTCGGCAGCAGCCTGAGCAATCCTTCCGGCACATTCACCATTACCGGCAGCCAGGAACTGGCCCAGGGGAACAACTATTTCTGGCTGGCATACGACATTAAGTCGACCGCTACATTGGGAAATGTGGTGGACGGCCAGTGCACCAAGTTCATTACTTCCGAGTCGGTAAGTGATAAGCTCACAAATAAAACGGCCATCACAGGGAACCGCAAAATAGGAGCTGTGGTAAATGGAGTGAAAACCATCCCGGGCGATTACGCTACGATTGCTGATGCCGTCACAGAGCTTAACAGTGGTGTTATCGGTCCTGACGGTGTCACGGTCAATGTGGCGGCAGGTTATCTGGAAAACATCACAGCACCCATCGTGCTGACTGCCACCGGATCTTCAACGCAACCCATTATTTTTCAGAAGAGCGGAACCGGCAATAACCCCCTGGTTACCCACACCGGCGCCGGAACGGTGAGCACAAGTACCATAGGCTATAATGGCGATGCGGTCATCATCATTGAAGGCGGCGATTACATCACGTTCGAGAGCATCGATGTGGCAGCCCAGCAACAGGGCGTTGAATACGGCTATTATATCCGGAAATTTTCCGTTACCGATGGTTGCAAGCATGTTGCCATTAAAAATGCGACCATCACGATGGTTAAAGGCAGCAGCCGGTATGTTGTGGGGATCTGCGCCGGGAACAACAGTGCCTCTGGCAATAATATCACGATTGCCAGCCCGGATGGCAGCCACGACTACATAACCCTAACCGGCAACAGCATCAGTAATGTGTTTTGCGGGATGTATTTCAGAGGGTCAGCGGATTTCTATGACCAAGCTTTTACGGTTGGTTCCAGCGGGTATGGAAACACGATACAGAATTTCGGAGGTAATTCAGCCAATGAAACCTGGGGCATTTATCTGATCAATAATAAGAATTCACAATTCCGTTATAATACGATCAATAATCTGACCGGTAACTCGGGAGGATTTCTGGCTGCGGCGACAGGAATTTACAATGCGATTACGACTGATTACAATTTCACCGCTGAATACAATAATATCAACCTGACCTCTGTTTCCTCACAGCTCTATGGCATCTATAATTCCAGCATGGGTTTGCTGAACCTGAACAACAACACGATCGCCCTGTCAAATACTGCCGCTTCTACTGCTGTTTATGTTTTCATTTACAATACTCAGACATTCACTGCAACAACCAGTGATACATATATCACCAACAATATTTTTGCGGCCAGCAGCTTTCAGACTACCGGCCAAACGTTTATGATCCGTAACAGTAACAACAAGCTGCAACCTTCGGTCAGTTACATCCAGAACAACCTGACATCAGGGACAATAGACCGGACCGGGGGATCTGGCGCGTTCTGGATCTATTACAATGACAATACTTCCGGAACAGGGACAGAAAACATTTCCGGTAACAGTTTCTCAAACATTGTCCTGGCCGGCTCAAGCCAGTTATGGGGCATCTATTCGACCACAAAGGCCGAGCACACACAGAATGTTTACAATAATACGATATCAGGCATCACTTTAGCCACAGGAACCTTTACGGGGATTCACCTGACAAATGCTGATAACAGATCGGTTTACGGGAATAAGGTATTCAACATTACAACAGGAGGGCCCATCAACGGTATTTACCTGGGAAGCGGAAGCAATCCCGGCCACATTTATAAAAACGAATTGTACAATATTTCCAGCTCATCCACCTTGACGACCGACGGACTCGTGAACGGCATACAGGTCATCGGCGGGACTAATGTATATCTTTACAATAATTTCATTTCCGACCTGAAAACACCGCAATCGCCGGGCGCTGACGCCATTCGCGGGATTGCCATTACGAGCAGCGTTACAAATTCAACAATAGGGGTATATTACAACACAATCTATCTTGATGCCACTTCGACAGGTACAAATTTCGGGACCAGTGGCATATACCAACTGGCCACTTCCACGCCTACAACAGCTATGCTGGATTTGCGCAATAATATTATTATAAATAACTCGACACCAAACGGAAATTATTCAACGGTGGCATTCCGCCGGAACACCACCACGCTGGCCAATTATGCCGCCACCTCGAACAATAATATTTTCTATGCCGGCACTCCGGGCACTTACCGCCTCATCTACTGGGGAAATACATCCAAACAAACCATTGAGGAGTATAGAACCTATGTAGGCCCCAACCGCGACAGCGTTTCCTTCAGCGAGCTTCCTCCATTTGTCAACATCACCACAGCGCCATACAATTTACGGTTGCAGGACGGTCAGCTCAGCTATTGCGAAAGTGGCGCACAATCAATAACTACACCCATATCCATCACCGACGATTTCGATGGCAACACCAGGACCGTTGCAAGAAGTAGCCAGCCGGACATCGGCGCCGACGAGTTTGCCGGGATCGCTGCCTATGTGGAATTCCCGTCTTCGCTGACTGCATCCGTCCTGAATTCCCAGCAGGTCAGCCTTGCATTCAGTTCGAACACGGAAAATGATGATGTTGTAATTGTTTATAAGAACAGCAGCGCTTTCAGTGACCCCGTCGGGACTCCGGTAGTGGGTGAGCCGCTGGCAGGGGGCACCGTTGTATATGTCGGAACCGCATCACCCGTGATCCACAGCGGTCTGACCCCAAATGCAGTGGCCTATTATAAGGCATTCTGCTACAACGGCAGTAACTATTCCCTGGGGATCACCGCCAATGCCACTCCCACGGTGACCCCGGTGACCGACTTAACCGCTCTTCCGGTATTTCAGACCATCATCAATCTTGGGTGGACTAAAAACATCTATGACCATGATGTAATGGTTGCCAACCACAGCGCTTATATGAATGGTAATCCCGTTAACGGAACGAATTACAATGTCGGCGATCCGCTGCCGGTGAGCGGCACGGTGATTTACAAAGGCCCCGCGAGCGGCTACAGTCATACCGGACTGGATTCCTGGTCACAGCATTATTACAAGGTCTGGTCGGTGGATATCTATAATTACTACTCCTCCGGAGTCAGCACCAATGCAATTACCGATGCTGACCCGGTTGCCACATTTCCATTCCTGCAAAACTTCGACGGGACCTGGAGCCACAGCCCCGAGGCACCACAAAACTGGCAGGTGGTGGATGTCGGAGGCTCAGGTTCCTTTACCTGGTTGCAGGACAACGTGTTGTCACATTCCGGTTATTATTCAGCCAGGGGGAAAGGAAATGGCGCCTGCAACGATTACCTGATCTCACCTCCGCTGTTGCTACCGGATACTGCTATCCGGCTCACCTGGTGGGATATAGTTTCAAATGCCGCGAGCAATAATTCATACAAAGTACTGCTATCAACAACGAATAATCAAATTTCTTCCTTTACAACAGAACTGGGCGATTACAATTGCACAAATACCGCATGGACTATGCACACGCTGGACCTCAGCGCTTATAAAGGGCAGGATATTTATATCGCTTTCTACCAGTACTATTCACAGTCACAATATGACTATTTCAGTATCGATGATATCCTTATCGAAACACTTATCCCCGGATCGGCAGTGATCGACTTTCCATTGAATGAGCTCCTGACAATGACGGATCTGTCGCTGAAATGGAAAGCGCCCTATTCATCAGAGCCCATTACCGGTTATAAAGTTTATCTTTCCACAGATCCCGATCCATCGGCCTTGATCTATGACGGGCCCGACCTGAATTTCAGTGTCATTGATCTGACATATAATACTGATTATTACTGGAAGGTAATCCCCTATAACTTGCACGGGGAAGCTGATAATGTTCCGGTATGGACATTCACAACTGTGACAAACACACAGCTGGCTGAAAGCTTCGTGGCGGATTATTTCCCGCCGGTAAGCTGGAGCGCAGTTTCATGGTATCAGGATGAGGCTAACTCGATCGATGGAGATAAAACTGCCAGACGTTATACAAATCCAGACATTCGTCCGCCTCTGGTTACGCCGTTGCTTGCAATAGAATCCGGCGACAAGCTGGAGTTTTTTGAAGGGACCGCGACCAAGATCAATAATTTCATACGGATTACTTATTCTACGGATAAAACTACATGGACACAACTGGGAGAAGTGATCTATGTGACGATAGGTGCCTGGGGTCACCAGGTCATCGATCTGACCCCGCTGGCCGGAAATAACTATTACCTGGCCATTGAAGCCTGGTGCGCTCTCAACTATAATGCATATGTCTATATCGATCATGTGACGGGGCCGGATATTGTCCCGGTATTGCCTGCCATGGCCACAAATCCCGGCCCGGCGGATTCTGTTGGATACATATCCATCAGCACTCAATTGAGCTGGGACCCCACGATCAATGGGGGCATCCCGTCAGGCTACCGGGTGTACCTGGATGAAAACCCGTCACCTTCCACCCTTATTTACAACGGCCTGAATGATTACTGCCCGGCCGGGACGCTTGATCCTAATACCACATATTACTGGAAAGTGATCCCGTATAACAGCGAAGGGGACGCCATCAACTGCCCGGTCTGGTCATTCACCACCGCACCTGAAGGCTGGGTGCAGATCGGCCGTGAATCATCAGACCTGGATTTGCCACTGCAGCCTTATTACCAGTATAATTACACACAGAGTATTTACCTGCAGTCGGAGATTAACATTGAAGATAAGCGGATTGCCTCGATCTTTTATTACTGGAATGGAGGTGAAGAAGGCTTCACCTATAAAGATTGGGTGATCTACATGGGGCATACCACAAAAGAAGCCTATACCTCAACCAGTGATTGGGTGCCTGTTGTGCTGATGACGGAAGTGTTTGACGGGGAGGTAGTCATCCCGGCCACTGCAGGATGGGTTGAAATAATACTTGACATTCCCTTTGATTACAATAACCAGGATAACCTGGTCATTGCCGTGGACGAAAATTCACCAGGCTATTCCGGTAGCGAAAGTGCTTTCTTTTACAATACCTATTCTACTGAAAACCGAAGTATCAGGTATTATGATGATGACGTGAACCCGGACCCGCAGAGTCCTCCTGTAGCGGATTACCTTGTTGATGGATTCGCTAACCTGCTGTTGCAGATGGAAGACCTTCCCACAGGACCCATTTTCAGGATAGACCCGACATCAAAAGATTATGGCGTAATATTATTAGATAATGAATCCAATCCTCAGTCATTCAAGATCAGGAACCGGGGGATTGGCACATTAACCATTAACGGAGTTGAGATAACCGGATCCGATGCGGGCCAGTTCAACCTGACGGATCCGAACCTCTATCCAATGGCACTTGCTGCAAATGAGTGGACCGAGGTGAGTGTTACCTTCAATCCAACCACGGAAGGTCAGAAAATTGCAGCACTGGCCATTTCACACAGCCTTATAGGGTCGCCGGGGCTTGCAGCGCTGTCAGGTAATGGTCTGGATGCAACTGTGGATGACTTTCCCTATACGGAAACCTTTGAGAACGATTCACCGACACGTACCTTCTGGACACAGATCCAGGAAGTGGGTAACGGCTCATGGACTTATGCGGAAGGTGCCGGATCAGGCAGCATTCTCACTGCTCACAGCGGTGCTCTGAATGCCCGCTTTCTTGACCTGGGTTCCGGGTACAAGACCAAGCTGGTCAGCCCGCTCTTCGACCTGACCGGATTGCCTGATCCCTATGTAACTTTCTGGTATGGCCAGGAAGATTGGAGTGGTGATCAGAATGAGCTGAAAGTGTTCTACCGGACTGCTTCAGATCAGCCATGGGTGGAAATATTCTGGGATACATATGACCGGTATGAATGGACGTACCAGGAACTGGAACTGCCCAATCCATCAGCAACATACCAGCTTGCTTTTGAAGCTTATGACGATTATGGCTATGCCAATGTCCTGGACGATGTGACGGTAGGCCCACCACCTGCACCGGTGACTACCTGGCATGGAAGCGTTTCAACGAACTGGCTGGATCCCGACAACTGGTCGGATGGAGTGCCCACGGTGGATCATGCCGTGATCATTGATTCACAAAATTTCGATCCAATCATCAACACATCAGTGACAGTTTTCAGTGTTGATATCCAGGCTGGCTCTGTTGTTACGGTAACCTCAACAGGTATCCTGACCGTCACAGGCAATTAACCGCTTGCTGTTCAATAAAAAATGCACGATTGCGAAAGGACTTTTCCTTCTGCAATCGTGCATTCCGTTTCCAGTATCGCCTGCTACTATTATTTTGGTGGAGCAGATGCTGATTTTCCGCATTCCTTAGCATGGGCACAGGATGCAGCGCAACCTGATTTCTTTGCAGGGGCAGCGGTTTCGTGTTTGCAGGCTTCCTTGCATTCCTTTTCGGTATGGCCGCATCCATCGCATTTACCATCACCGTTTGCATCAACCCACTTGCAATCGGCCTTTGCTACCATGGTCTTATGATCGGAACATTCGCCCATCTTTGCCTTGTCAGGTGCAGATGTGGTCACTGCCGGGGCGTCCTTCTTTTCAGCCGGAGCAGCAGTTTCGGTTTGCGCATAAGTAAAGGCGCCTATTCCCATAAAGAGAATAAAAAAGAAAAATAGTTTTGTTTTCATAGGTCGGTTTTTAGATGTGTCGGGCAAATGTAGGAAAATTTCAATTTGCAAGGACAAAACAAGACACTCCGGAAAGAAATTTTTCATCGTGTCCGGTAACAAAAAGGGAATGATAAATCACAATACTTTAAACGATGATAATTTCCCCGCTGTTGCTGATGGTATTGGTCACCTGGCCCCCGGAGCCTGCTACGCCCGGCTCTTCTTTGACTTTAGCGGAAACCTTATAACCAGCAGACAATACCCTCGCCACTGCATCCTTAAAAGCCTGCTCATTCGTCTGATCATAAGGAGGAACCGTCACCGGGTCAATAATATAATTCGATGTTGATTCGCTCTCAAAAAGAACCGGCATATTTAGCGCATCGCTTTTAATGTGGTCAAACCCGATCTTAACCTCTTTGGTTGCCGCATCGTAATAATTACCAGTTAAAGTCAGGCTATCTCCGGCTTTCAGATATACCCTGACCTTACTCCGGATACAGATGATCTTTAACCTGCGATCGTAAACATAGACGATCTTAATTAACTCTGGAACGTAATAAGCCATGGCATTAGATTTTGGGTTATGAAACAATTAATTGGAAATTACCGGCAATTTACGAAAAAAAAAACCTGAAGTCAAGTATTCGCTTTGACGAATCGGGGTGGATTAAATTCGTACATTTACCTTACAATCTCCTGCCAAAAATAAATGTGCCATGAAAAATGTTTTGTTGATCACGGTTGCAGTGGCTTATTTAATTAGCGTTAACGCTCAGAATGAAACACGTATCTGGTATTTTGGTAAATATGCAGGTATAGCCTTCAGCCCAATGGGTCCAACGGTGCTAACTAACGGATCCCTGAATACGGGTGAAGGATGCTCGTCAATCTCAACGGATGATGGCTCATTGCTGTTTTATACCGACGGAAGGTTTGTTTATAATAGAAACCATGAAATAATGCCTTCCGGCAGCGGTTTATATGGTCATGCTTCCAGCACGCAGTCAGCAATCATCGTCCCAAAACCCTGGAGCACAGATCAATACTATATTTTTACTGTCGATGCTTATGATAATGGCCTGGTAAACGGGCTGTGCTATTCCCTTGTCGATATGATCCTGGATAACGGGCTTGGAGATGTAGCAGGTTCAGAAAAAAACATATCACTACTCCCCTATGCCTGTGAAAAAGTTTCAGCCGTAAGTCACAGCGATGCTGTATCGTTCTGGATTGTAACCCATCAATGGGGGACTGATGCTTTTTACGCTTATCATGTTACACAACAGGGGGTCAACACCACGCCCGTCATCAGTCATTCAGGACCACCACTGACCGGAGATTTGCAGGCATCGAAAGGTTACCTGAAAATTTCTCCTGATGGTGCCAGAATAGCAATGGCCAACAACATTGCTTTCTCAGTCGTGATCTGTAATTTCGACAACTCGAGCGGGATTGTATCGCACCTGTTCACAGATAACAACTACATTAATCCGGGTGGTCCTGACCCCGGCGGGCCCTATGGAGTCGAGTTTTCACCGAACAGCCAGTTGCTCTACGTCAGTGAATGGAAAACAAACCGGAAAATATACCAGTATGATCTTTCTTCCGGAGTACCCGACGTTATCCTTAATTCAAGGTTGATCGTAGCAACGGTTGGTCAGAATTCAGATCCTATTGGTGCACTGCAACTCAGTTCCGATAACAGGATTTATATTGCCAGGCAAAATAGCCCATACCTTTCCAGTATAACTCAGCCCGATGTTCAGGGTATCGGATGCAGTTTCACGGATAATGCATTCGATCTGGCGGGCCGTGAATCAACCTATGGCCTTCCTTCCTTTGTTCAGTCGTTCTTTAATTCATTAAACGCTGATTTTACTGCTGATCCTCTGGCGGGTCTTTCACCCCTGACCGTGCAGTTTACGGATGAAACTTATGGAAATCCAATCGAATGGAACTGGGATTTTCAATTTGATGGAATATATGATTCATTTGTTCAAAATCCCTCATTTACCTATAATGAACCGGGAAATTACAGCGTCAGGCTGGTTGTGATCAATTCAACAACGGCTGATTCAAAAACTAAGGAGAATTATATCACGGTCGAAGTGTCTAATGGCATCATCATTCCGGAAGAAGAGAATGAACCGGAAATTGATATTTACCCCAATCCGGCATATGATTTTCTTAATCTTAAAATTGAAACGCCAACCCCTCTGATCCATGCTGAAATCATATTCTATGATCTGATTGGTAATGAAGTCCTTCACTATCTGATGAATTCCGGTAAGGCCGGCCTGGATATAACCAGGCTTGAACCGGGAATCTATCTGATGAGATTAAAATACAACAACAGGATAGTGAACAGAAAAATCGTCATTTTATAGGGACTTCTTAATAAAAAATTCGTGAAAATTCGTTGCATTCGTGTTATCCGTGTTCCATTAAAGAACACGAATGACGCGAATTTTAACAAATTTACACGAATCTGTTTTAAAAAGGATTTTTGATACTTTTATCCTTTCGAACTAAATCATTTAATCGTGAAAAACCTCCTTACAATTCTTCTCTCTCTCTGCCTCCTGTCCGGAGCTTATTCCCAGTCCACAACCGATTCCGTCGTACAAAAGATCATCCACATCGGGAAAACCGACAACCAGACCATGGACCACCTGGATGTACTATGCAACCGGATCGGAGGCCGTCCGATCGGTTCCAGCGCTTACGAAAGCGCCACGATCTGGGCCGCTACCAGATTCGACGAATGGGGCATGGAAGTGATCCTCGACGAGGTAGGGCAACTACCGGTCGGGTTTAACCGCGGCCCCTGGTTCGGACGAATGCTGTCGGACGAAGGGATGATCCTTCATTTCGCTACACCCTCTTATACGGCCGGCACCAAAGGAGTCCAGCGCGGACATGTGCTCATCGAGCCGCGTACACAGGCCGAATTCGACCGGATGAAAGGTAAGCTGAACGGCGCCTGGGTCCTGATCCTGGGCGAAAACAACGGATTTCCCATCGATTTTTCAGCGCACGCCGACAGCCTCAGGGACTCCATTAAAGTGGCCAACGACTCTATAGGGCAGCTCAACCAGCAGATCAGAAAGGAAAACAGGGAATTGAAAGGAAAAGGGCTGCCCGAAAAGGAACTCCTGCCGCTGAATGAGGAACCTGCCTTGTTTTACAGGGAAATGTGCGAAGCCGGCATCCTGGGCATCATCCAGTCGTCCAAAACTCCCATCCGCGTAATGTACGACCGGAAAAATGTCATGAGCATGACTTTCGACAATCTCCCGACAGTTCCTGATATCAGGCTGGATGAGCATCAATATGAGATCATCAAAGAGATGGCGGAGGAAAGACGGTATTTTCTTCTCGAATTCGACATCCGTAACCATTTCCGCCCCGGGCCGATCCCTTACCACAATGTGATCGGTGTGATCCCGGGCACTGAATACCCGGATGAATACGTTATCCAGGGCGGGCACCTCGACTCATACGATGTGGCCACCGGCGGCGTCGATGATGGCAGCGGCGCCACGCCCTCGATGGAAGCGGCCCGTCTGATCATGGCCGCGGGCGGCAAGCCGAAACGCACCATCCTCACCATCCTCTGGGCCGGTGAAGAATTCGGCCTGCTGGGCTCGCAGAGCTGGGTCGACCGGAACCCGGACCTGCTGGATAAGATCTCCAACATGTTCAACCGCGACGGGGGGCCAACGGTAATCACCGGCATCAGTGTGCCGGCAGCCATGAAGGAAGACTTTGAGCAGATCTGCGCCCCGCTGAACGGTATCAATCCCGAATTTCCCTTTAAAATAGAGGACCGGGAGCCATCAGAAATACCGAAAAAGGCCTGGGGCACCGACAGCGGCCCATTTGCCGTGGCCGGTGTGCCCGTGCTGCATTTCAACACCGGCGATCCCAAAGGCTATGACTTCAGCTACCACGAAATCTGGCACACGGAACGCGATACTTACGACAAAAGCATTAAAGAATACCAGGACCATGTTTCGATCGTGACGGCCATCGTGGTTTACGGCGTGGCAAACCTGGATCACTTACTCTCACGCGATGGCTATTGGGTGGTACCGGAGGCGGAAAAGGAGAAAGGGAGACAGGGAGACAAGGAGACGAGGAGAGGAGGACGGTAAGACGGGAGGACGAGAAGACGGGAGGACAGGAGGACGGGAGGACGGGAAGACGGGAGGACTTTAGGATTATAAGAAGAAGGAGTAAAAGAGATTACTAAGCCGGAATCCATAAAAGGACTCAAAGAGGAGTTAAGGATGCGCTCACCGGGCGAACTGGTAGAGCTATGCCTTCGATTATCAAGGTTTAAAAAGGAAAATAAGGAACTGCTTACTTACCTGCTGTTTGATTCATCCGATGAACCGGGCTATATCAAAAGTGTAAAATCCGATATCGATGAACAGTTTGAGCGAATAAACAGTTTATCAGCCTATTTCATTAAAAAGAGCATCCGGAAAATTCTGAGAAATACCCGGAAATACATCCGCTATTCAGGAAAGAAGGAAACTGAAGTGGAGCTCCTGATTTACTTCTGTTCCAAAATGAAAAGTTTCAATCCGCCGGTCCTGAACAATAACTCAATGAATAACCTGTACTACCGGTTAATTGATTCCATCAAAAAATCAATCCTCACCCTTCACGAAGATTTGCAATATGATTACGGGAAGGAGATGGAGTGGCTGGTGGATTAGCAATGTTCAAGACATAATGGGAAATGCATAAAGGAATTATTCTTTAATCACCTTAATAATCCCCTGCTGCTCACCACGGCTGACCCTGACAAGGTATATCCCGGCCGGATTGTCTAATAGATCGAATTGGTACGTATCCTTTCCTGCCATCTCAACGCTTGCCAGCACTTCTCCCATCAAATTGTAAATTTCAACCCGAAACTCTTCATAATTATCAGGATCCAGCAGTTCCAGCGTGAAAATGCCATCCGAGGGATTGGGCCTGATAGTGAAGAAAGGCTTTCCCTTCCCATTCATGTCGGCGATGTAACCGGGACTGACAGCGGTCAGCTCCAGGGCGAAGGTATTGTTTTGCTTACTGACGTCAATCGTATCGAGCAGGTTCTGGTACCCGCTTTTTGATGCAGTGATCCGGTACTGGCTGAAAAATACATTATCAAGCATGACAATCCCCGTGGAATTGGTCGTCCCGCCGAATTGCTGGCTGTAAATGCCGTCGAGCCCGGTCATTTCGTAAAGAATGCCCTCGTATTTGTTGGTGTCGGATAAGCTGAAAGCCAGCCCAACATTGACAAATCGCTCGATGGTTACGGGCGAGGCCATCGCGGTGTCGCTGCTGCCAAAATCATAAATGGCACTGACAGCATACCGGTAGGTGCCGTCAGGCAGGTCTTTCAGGTTATCGATGTATTGGGTCTGCATGATCCCTGAATGGAGCAGTGATAATACGCCCTCATTCACTTTCCGGTAAACATTATAATGTTGCAACCCGTCCGGAGTATCACCTGGCAAGGGACCTTCCCAATCCAGATCAACATAATAAACATCTTTTATCATTGCAGTCAGATTTGTTGGATTGAAGGAGCACTGTATGCCCGGGCTGTTGCTCAATCCGCCGTAGTTCTGCATTTCATCCACCGCTTTAATGGAAAAATAAACCATAGGATGTTCAGAGACTCCATCCAGCTCCATCAGGTTGATAAACAGTGAGTCCTTCACGCCTGCATAAGAAGGATAAGGATAATCCATTATCCTGAGCGCCGTAAAATAAATTTCCTCCGTATTAACTGGCTCAAAAGCATACCGGATGTCATACCGGAACGCTTTGCCGGTATCCAGGTCATTGCCCGTTGCCGTCCATTTCAGTTTAATGAGGTTATCCTGCAACGATTCGATGGCAAGGTCGCTGATCATGCCGGGAGGGATATTGTCCGCGGGCTGGGGCAGGCTGTCGTAATAAGCGTAAGCTCTGTATTCATTGCTCTGGTAAACGTACTTCGCCTCGATGGTGTCGCCGTCGCGGACCTCAATATCACTGCGGTTGACGACTGACAGGCTGAACCAGCCGATGTACTCGGGTCCGTTCACACGCCGTGCCTCAATAGTCGTTTGTTCCTGTGTACGGAGATTTTTCAGCATCACCTGCTGATAAAGATCAGGACAGGAATGATTACTGATCCTGACGAACATGTTGTCGCTTTCATAAAGGTTCCTGGAACTGAATGCGAGGTTTACATTCACCTGGTAACCGGTGTAGACAACAAACTGGTAGAAAACCGTATCGTATGCCGCCCCATCGGTAACGGTAAGCATCAGGTCGTAAACACCCCGGTCGCCTTCTTCCGGTTTCCAGATCAGGCTATTTCCGAAGATGGCGATACCTGACAAGTTATCCGGCAGGTTGAACGTCAGCGCATCGCCATCCGCGTCGCTGGCAGTGAGGACATATTGTTTTTGTTCATTTTCCACAAACTCGAAAAAACCATACGGATCGAGGGTGAAATAAGGCGGGTTGTTCTTTTCGCCATTTGTAAAAATAATACTGACCGTATCACATGGGTCGCTGTAAGCGCCATTTGAAGTGATAAAACTCGCCCAGAGCCGGTATTCCTGCCCCGGGTCCAGGCCGGTTATCGCCAGGAAAGTGCTGTCCCCCGTTTCATCGATGACCCTGCCGGTGGAGATGTTTTTTATAAAAACAGAGGTGGCGACGATATTGCCCTGTTCCGGCGCATCCCAGGCGGCGACAAGTGCAGTGTCCTGCTGGGTAACCGAAAAGTTCTGCGGTATTTCGATGCCGGGATCATTCTCAATCCATATTGATCCGTTGGAATATTGCAGGTAAGGGGTATTATAACCATCGTCCACCATGCAATAGATATAATATTCACCGTTGGGAACGCTGTCGTTTTGCCACAAAAATTCCAGCGTTCCATTATTGATCACCCTGAAGTTATCGATCAGCGTGCCGTTAAAGTTGGTGTTTCCGTTATCATAATACACCTGCACATCCATTGTATCGGCATAATCATTCAGGACCAGCGAGATCAGGTTCGACCGGGTCCTTCTTCCCATCGGCTCGGTGATCAGGAGCGTTGACTCCTGGTTGGTGATCGATACATCCACATCGATAACTCCTTGATATTCTGTGATAAAATCCCACTCTCCGGCCATTGGGTTCTGGAGGGTCATGATCGTTTGCAGGACTGTATCGTTGATCAGTTCGTAATGATAAGCATTGTACTGGTCAAAGACAGAATCGGAAGGATTTTGCAGTGTGAAATTGAAAAGCGCGGGATTGATAGTATCGGTAGCTACGACAAGCAATTGCAAGGCATTTTCCGGAACGGTGAAGGTGACCACCTGCATCCCGTCACGGGTCCCTTTCCAGATCTTATGCAGTTTGTTCATATTCCGTCCCAGGTAATAATGAAAATAAGGGAAGCCCGATTTTCCGAACACCAGCTTCTGGGCAAATTTGATAAACCATAATTGGACGCTGCACTGGAAATTTTTATTATCGAAGGAGGCCTGCGCTGAACCGATGTTTTTGTTACCTGCCCATTTGAGGTACCAGGGTAATTTGCTTTTTGATGGCGTGTGTACCGAAAGTGTTCCGGAACCGCTGGCCTTTCCCCCCCTGAGCCCAAGGTACGTTCTTCCCTGGAGCATTCCGAAATAAAGGTTGACACTGCATTCCGTGTGCAAAGAACTCAGGGGCCGGTTATACTCGATATATCCGGATGAAACCGGGTAGTCAAAAACCCTGAACGTCCCCCCTCCCCTGAAGGTGTTCCAGGGCTGGATCAATATTCCAAAATCGTCAAATTTTACCGGCGAGCCGAACGGCGGGACCTCAAAGCCAAGCTCAATGTCGACATTGGCGAGGATCTTCCAGTTTTCAGTGGCCAGGTCGGTTACCCCGCCGCTGACCTGGGTTAAGAACAGCCCGGTCGTACCCAGGGGTACTTTGGTCCCGATGGTTATGATGATCTTGTTGATCGCTCCCTGGACAAATTCAATCTGGGCGCCGAAGCTGACCAGCTTAAATCCTGCCCGTTCATAACGGTCGACGAATTCGGAAAAGTCCATCGTGTCGACCACCTGGCCGTTTTCATCCCGAAGCTCCACGGGAATCGATCCGGAGGCGTCATCGATCATTGCGGAATCGGCCTCCTGCCGGTTATTTCCAACGCTTCCCGGTATCCTCAGTGAAAAGCCGCCTCCGTAAGTATCGGTGTTTGTATTAAAATAAAGATTGACATTCTCAAGTTCGGCAATCCCTAAATTCAAACCCAGTCCGGCGATATTGACGGCTGTCTCCGCACCGCTTGTTTTTGACAGGATCCGGCTGCCCGAAACCTGTTCCACATAATACGGAATATCATCCGGGTGCTCCTGCTGCATGTGCTGTATCACCAGGTTGATGGGGAAAGGCATTTCGGCGATGCATTTTACTTCCACCCAATCGAAGGACGGATCGACGATGAGCTCGCCGATGGTCACGCTAAATCCGCCAATAAAGAAAGTACCATCCAGGATATAGGCCCACGAACTAGGTATCAACCGGTTTTCCTGAACGTAATAGACGAATGGGATGTTGTTCTGCTTAATCCACCAGACGTCGTAATTGTCGATATCCTTTGCAAACAGACCGCATGCCCCGCTAACTTCCGGGTAGGTGAGATACGAGCGCATATCGATCGTAATATCTCCGTCAAAATACAGTACATTGTTGATATTGACATTTCCCGAAATGGTAAAAACATCGGGAGGATTTTCGGTGATAACATCCCCGAAAGCGCCTGTAGAATCGTTGATGAGGACGTAAGTACTGCTGCCGGGCGTCAGGCTGATATTGACCGATTGGTTAGGCTCCCCGGTAACGGAAACATTCTGATTGTATTCCTCGTAGCCTAGTCTGAGCACCGTGAGCGGATAATTGCCCGTCATGACTTCACCCAGGCTGTAAGTGCCGTCAGCCGCGCTGGTTGCCGTAATGGTATCCCCCGGTTTTAACAGGGTAACCTGCGCCCCTGCCACCGGATCCCCGTTATTTGCATTGCTCACTGTTCCCCCTACATTGGTTAGCCGTGTGTCGAAAGTGAAAAAATCAGAATACCCGATGATTTCCTGTGCATTTGCCTTCACTGTAAAAAAAGTCAGGGCAAGAAAGACGGCCGGAACGTATATTATTGATTTCATAATGTTAAGATTTCTACTTTTCATTCTGTAAACACCTGATGCTCAATCCATATCCAGGGAAGATATCGCTTCTCCGGCTTAAGTTCTGATCTTCATACAGCAGGCTGCGGCTCCATGCTATATCAAATCCGGCCTCCGTCGATGACCAGAACCTGCCCCAAACGCCCATTTCACCGAAGTAGCCCAAATAATCCCTGTTTCCGCCGGGATACCCGGTCCAGTTGGTTTCGTTGGTGGCGCCTATATTGGGGCTGTTCCAACGCGGGTGGGGGTCGGGGTCCGTGCGGGTACTCTTCAGTTTGCCGCCGGCCACCGCTTCACCGCCCAGGTAATCACTCAGCAAAGTCCATTCATCATCGGAAGGCACATGCCATCCGTACGGGCAAAGGCCATTAGGATTCTGGACTGCATGGAAGTTGTAGAGGGCCCCGTAGAGGTCTTTCCATGAAATATCATTCTCATACCAGGCATAAGCGCCGGTAGTGTTGTTCCACCAGGCCATGTAGTCTTCTCCGGGATAATCGATGGGTTCTCCGTTTGCGTAATGCGTCGTTTTCAGGTTTTCACCCATCCAGCACTGGTTGCCTATCAGCACAGTATTGTACACATTTCCGTCCGCATCGGTAACGGTGTAATCACCGCACCCGGGTTCCAGGGTGACAAAAAATTTCTGGTTTCCATAACCTGTTCCCACCTCATTGGTGGCATAAGCCCTGGTAAAGTATTCGGTTCCCATAGAAAGCCCGGTCAATGTACTGACAAATTCACCCGTTCCCTCACCATCCGAGGTCATCCCTTCATTGGTCCCTACAGTGGGATTTTCAAAGGTGGCCCAGACGACCCCGCGTGCAGTTACATTGCCTCCGCCGTCATCGGCGACATTACCTCCGCCAACCGCCGTTGTTTGGGTAATATCCGTCACTTCTGCCGTGATAACTGCCGGCAGGGTGGTCTGCGGATCCTCTTCCCAGACGCATCGCACACTCTGCCCGGAGGTCTTGAAGAAATCGTTGTTCAGTGTGATGCCCGGACTGGTATGGATGAGGAACTCCGACCAGGCGAGGATGCCTTCGATTTCCGTCGAGGTCCACCACATACCAATCACTCCTAGTTCATCAAAACCTCCATTACTCGACCGGTACCCTCCCGGCAACCCGGACCAGCCGGTCTCGTTGGTGGCGTTGACATTGGGACTGTTCCACCTCGGGTGCGGCTCCGGATCGGTGCGCGTGCTTTTCAGCTTCCCGCCCGCGGCAAATTCGCCCCCGAGGTAATTAATCAGCACATTCCACTCATCCAGCGTGGGAATATGCCATTGTTCAGGGCAGAGCTTGTTGGCGTTCATTACGGCATGCCAGTTGTACAATGCCCCGTAGCTGTCTTTCCAGGCAATATCGTTGTCATACCACCCATAAGCGCCATTCACGTTATTTTGCCAGGCATTGTTGTCATCCCCCGGATAATCGATCTGCGTTCCGTTCTTGTACTTTGTGGTTTTCAGGTTTTCGGCCATCCAGCACTGGGTGCCAATGACCGTCATGGTGTAGCTGTTGCCATCGATATCCGTTAAGACAGGCGGGCATGAAGCGCCTTTTGACGCGGTTATTTTCAAGACGGATTGTGCGCTGTGAGTAGCCGGAAAACTACCCGCTCCATCCCAGGTGATCTGCTTGTTTTCCCCGGGAGGTATATTTACGAGGTCACCGGTCAGAAATTCCGGAAATATGGTATCATAGGTATTTCCGGCATCAAAGCTGACCTCCAGGGCAATGTTGTAAGAAGCTTCCGAACCACTCAGGCTGAAAGAAATATCGACCAGGCCACTACCGTCAGTTCGCTGGAAAACAACTATATCGGAGATAGTATCGTTTTGGGCGGTGCAGAAAAGTGCCGCTAAAAGGATCAGGAGGGTAAAGAACGCTTTTTTCATGGCAAAAATTTTGATCAAAATCAAAAAAGAAAGAAACCTGGAAAGGAGCATAAAATATGAATCCCGAAAGATAATAAATATCTTCCTAAAAATCAAGTACATCAGGGAAATTATTTGCAGAGGATCTACAAAGCCTTGATCAGTGTCCTGAAGGAGAACCGGGAGATCAGGTCAAGGTTCCGTTTGAAATCCTTCATCGGGATGCCATCCACATCAGCGGATAGCTTGTTGATCTCATCCTTAAGTTTCTGGTTAATCGCGCTTTCCTCAATAAATTCATGGAATGTGGCTTCATCTTCAGTTTTTGCTATTTCAGCGATAAATCCCTCTGCATAAGCGCCATAGCCGACGATCACACCCAGGATGAACATGATGGGAACGAATTCATCCCTTGAAAAATCACCGGTCACCTTCATGCTGCCGTGTGCTTTGATGATCCTGTAAATGTTGATGTACCGGTTGATCGACCTCGGGGTCCGGCCGAAAAGGGCGGAAATCGACTGCATATAGTCCCTTTCTTCCAGGGAGAATTCGAGCTTTTCCTTCATTTTGACGGCCTGCTCCTGTTTTTGCTGTTCGGTCATGTTCTCAAACTGTACCGGCTCCGATTTTGTTTTATCAACCTCAGCAGGTTCAATTAAGGGGGGAACGTCCGGTGGTGTAACGGGCTTTTCTATTGGGGATGGCTCTGCACCGGTTGGAGTTTCTGCCCGGACCGGCTCTTTTTTCATTTCATCTTTCATCAGGTAGCTGATCAGGTTCTTCCTGCCGGTCTCATTGATCGGTTTTAAAACGAAAGGTATCTGGAAGATCTTTTCCAGGTAATCGTAGGAGGTGGCAATCCCGGTAAGCAATGGCACATCCTGCTGACCGGCATCCTGGCCCTGTTGCGTTGCTGGTTTCTGGTTCGCGTAGGTGCCGAACAGGTTCCGGTACTTTTCCGACAGGGCATTGTTCAGCCACCGCGGGTCGACGCCCACGATCACGACAAACAGCGGGAAAGCAAGTAAAAGGTGGATCGCCTCGAGCACCTTCACCACCACGTCTTCGTTACAGCGGTCGAGATCATCGATGTAAAGCACGATCCGGTCGATCCGGACTTCAATGGGAACCTCCTGCCTGTCTTTCTTAACAGCTTCCTGCTTTTTGAACAGATCGTTCAGCTTTTCAAAATCCTTCCTGATCCAGGAAATGATGCCGAGTTGTTTCAGGTAAAGATCATCCGTTGATCTGGTCGCAAGAAATTCAGCCAGCATCCTGCCGCTGCCGATATCCCTGAGTTCTTTTTCCAGTTTTGTTTTTTGATTTTCAATTTCCCTTTGTGCGGTTTCAAGCTCCGCCTGTTGAGCGGTCAGGTCATTTATTTCACTGTTCAGTTGAGCCAGAACTTCATGTTCCTTAAGCCTGACTTCATCCTTTTTCTTCTCGATGGTCTGCTTCAGGCTTTTTATGCGGTTCAGGAACTGGTTCAGTTTATTGATATAGGGGGAGATCTTCGTGATCAGGTTAACGAGCCAGACCACGGAAAGGCCGGATGCTACAATACCGGCATCAATAAATTCACTGATTGCATTTTTAAACGGGCCCAGGACAAGCCAGCCACAAATGGCGAAAAGGACAGCCAGCACCCAGACTATGATCCATTGCCTGGAACGGTTTTCGCGAAGCATTTTGAACGATTCGCTGATTTGCCGCCAGACCGATCCCAGCTGGTCAATTTTTTCATCGATCTGGTGAATATTGTCGATCAGATTTTCCTCGTTGAACTGGCCTTTGATATTTTCAAAATCTTTCTGAATGAAAGGATCTGAAAAAACAATTCCCACCAGATCCCTGGCCTTCCACATTTCGAGCGTTTCCTTCTTATGTTCGATGATCTTCTCAACATTCGATTTCTGTTCGTTCAGGGCAGCTTCCCTGACCTGGTTGGCATTGATCTTTTTTTGGATTTCTTCCAATTGCCTGCTGGTGATGTTCAACTGGTCGAAAATTTGTTCCACCGCCCTGGTGCCATATTCTTTCTTTTTCGCAAAATCATTCAGGCTCTCGAAGATCTGGGAGATCAGGCTGGCCCAGAGGTTTGCGTCGGAATAATGCCACGAATTGAATTTAACGTGCACCACATGGTCCACATAGTCGGGGTACTCCGGCCGGGCCAGCTCCTCGATCCTGGCCGACAGTTTTTCCATGAAGAAACTTTTCCCGGAGCCCCAGTTGCCGAAAAGGCCGATGGCAAGCGGTGGCGTGACCGTTTTTAAGGCTATGACCGAAGCAAACGAGTTGATGTCGTTCTCGAATTCAAGCTGGTCTTCTGTTTTCCGAAAATCCCCCTCGGTAAGGTAGAACGGCTGATAATCATGGATTACAAAACCTTCCGGCCGGGTCCCCGAGGATAAGATGGTGTTGTAGGTTGCTTCATCGATGGGAAAAATGGCTGCCTTATCAGCAGTATAGTTTTCCAGTTCCGGAAAGATCTCCGGGACTTCCTGCCTGAACTTTTCAAGTGGGATTCCTGGTTCCAGCATTTTCACAGTCGACAGCTCAATCCATGGCCCTTCCTTTACGTCCGTCAATGTTACTCCCGTTGTGATTATCAATTCTGCAAGAATCAGGTTGCTCGGAGTACCGATAAATAAGAGAGCCCTGTCACCTTCTGTGATCTGGTCAAATAAAATGTAGTCCGATTCGTTTGTGTCATCTTTATTTAACTTCTCCTTATCACCGGTTATAATGTTTTCATTCTCTGCGGGTCCGGGCAATGCAAAAATCCAGTAATTATTTTTTCCTGAGAAACTAAATTCCACCTGGGGGCTTTCTTGTTGTACATTCTGTGCATACCTGTCCCGCGAGCTGAAATCTCTGACCATTTCGACAATATTGTTCATCGCTTCCCGGTCCCCGCCTTTGATGTTATCTCTCCAGTTAACGGCCTGATAAACAGCCAGTCGCTCATCAAGGCCGACTTCGCCGTAAAGAACAGGGATAATGGTCTGGTTTCCTTCAGATCTGCCGACCATTTCAAGGGCGAAGCCGATATCCCAGGAGAAGAGCTCCGAGGAATAACTGTTCCGGGTCAACAGGATCAGGATGCATTCGACGCCGGAAAACGCCAGCCTTTTCTCCATCGCTTCCCGCCTTATATCGGTGGATTCGGGCAGCCTCAAATCATAATTTACCCGCAGGCCGGACCCGCCCAGCATCTTCATCAACTTTTCCACAAGCTCCATGTCTTGCGGATGATAAATGACATAGATCGATACAAGTTTTACTGACATGATCTTAGAGATTAGATAATATACAGTATATCAGAACTTTATAGTAATACGTAAACTTGAGCAAAATGAGTAAGAAAATGTAAAGATACAACAATTAGTCAAACAAGGCAAGACCAATATCTGAAGACTGAAGACTGAAGACTGAAGACTGAAGACTGAAGACTGAAGACTGTCACCTCGCTCCCGGAGGGCAGTTTGTCTTCAGAAAATCCGTGTAAAGTGTCACCAGATGCGACAGCGTCCCTTCCCCTTCATAAATGCCGTGCGTGCGGTTGGGATAAGGCATGAACTGAAATTTCTTATTGTGCTTGATCAGTTCGTTGAGCAGCATTTCCGCGTTCTGGTAATGCACATTGTCGTCGCCGGTGCCATGAATGATAAGCAGGTTGCCGGAGAGGTATTGCGCATGATTGATTGGTGAGCCTTTGACGAAGTCTTCCAGGTTCTCCTGCGGCAGACCCATGTAGCGTTCCTGGTAGATATTGTCGTAGGTGAGCTGGTTGGCCACCGCGGCGATCGCGATACCGGTCTTATAGATCTCCGGGTACTGGAACATCAGGTTCAGTGTGGCTGTTCCGCCGCCGCTCCATCCCCAGACAGCCACCCGTTCCGGGTCAACGAAATCCCATTTCAGGACCTCCATTGCGGCCATGGCCTGGTCACGTATATTCAGACGGCCAACCTGGCGGTAGATGCATTTGCGCCATTCCCTCCCCTTAGGCACCGGAGTCCCGCGGTTATCGATGGAAATGTAAAGGTAACCGTCTTCAGCCATATTCCCTCCATATAATCCATTATCCCCCGCCCCGTACGTGTCGGTCACATTGGCCCCGGCAGGCTCGGTGTAAACATAGAACACCACCGGGTATTTCTTTTTGGGATCAAAATTCTTCGGCTTCACCATCCAGCCGTCCATTTCGACCTTATCTTCCGTTTTGATCGTAAAGAACTCGATCTCAGGAATTTCCCTGAGCGAATCCAGCTTCGTGATAATGCTTTTCTCTTCAAACAGTGGCTGATGGCCGGGCAGTGAGATCAACTCGGTGTACGGCTGGGTAAAATGGTTTGAAAAGGAATGATTGGCAAATTTCCCGTTTCCGGAGAATGAATAATCGTGAGTTCCTTTGAGAATTTCCTGGCTTAATATTTCCGGCTTCCCGGGATCATCGATGTTTATGCTGTACAGGTACTTCTGCGTTGCATTTTCGGGCGACGCCATGAAATACACGATATTCTCATTCGGATCGACGTGCTTCACTTCGATCACGTCATATTTGCCTTTCGTGATCAGCTTTTCAGGGCTCCCGTCAAGGTAAACGCCGTAAAGGTGCCGCCAGCCGTCTTTTTCCGATGCCCGGAGGATACTGTTCCCGTCCAGAAAGGTGAATGTATTGGTAAAGTCGATGGTATAAGGGTTGCCCGACTGGAACACATCGATCCAGGCTTCGTCGGTTTCCTCGTAAATCACCTGAGAGTTACCCGTCACCGGGTCTGCAATGATCAGCCTGCTCTGGTTCTGCTTTCGGTTCAGTTGCTCGACCAGCAGCTTTCCGGAAGACGGGACGAATTCCATCCGAACGATGTAATGCTGCACGGGATCGCCGGGAATGTCCATCCAGGTCGTGTTCCCCCCATCTGTGCTTACTACGCCCACGCGGCATGATGAAGGATTCTCGCCGACCTTGGGGTACTCGATCGGGATGACCTGAGAATAGATGCTATCGGTGTTATTGATCATGTAGAACTTCTTGATGCTGCCGGCGTCGATCTGCCAGTAGGCGATGGATTTGCTGTCGGGGCTCCAGCGGAAGCCGTCGCGGCAAAAGAATTCCTCTTCGTAGGCCCAGTCGAACGTACCGTTGATCAGCGTGACCGTGCCGTCGGTGGTCAGCGGACGAATGGTCGAGGTGGCCAGGTCTTCGACGTAGATGTTGTTGCCGCTCACGTAGGCCACGGCTTTCCCGTCGGGGGAGAATTTGGCGAACATCAGTGAAGACGGCGGGAGGGTTTTTCCGAGCTGCACCAGGGTTCCTGCCTGCCGGTCGAGCACCCAGTAATCGCCCCTGGTATTCAGCCGCCAGACTTTTTTTGTATTCGTAAAAAGAAGGACCTTCCGCTCATCTGCCGAAAATGCGTAATAGTTGAATTTGAGAGGATTTTTGTCCCCTTCGGGGGTCAGTTGCTCTTTGGTGATGATAACGGTGGAGGTGTTCTCCGGAAGGTTATACTGAAGGACCTCATTTTTCCCGGTACGGAAATAATAGTCGCCTTCTTTCGACCACTTGAAGCCTCGCGACTGGGAAAAAGAGCTGAAGCTGATCAATAATAATAACGCACCAAGAGCTAAAATGCCCAGGGCCCTGGATTTTGGGATAAAATGATGGAAAGATTTCATAAAAGAACATTTAGGAAGTAAAGATAGGAAAAGAGCGAAAGTTACATTGCAGTATATGTGATATTCGGGATCATTTTCGATGGTCGATTTGATTTTTTGATTTTTTGATTTTTTGATATTTAATTTGTTTGGAATTTGGTGCTTGGAATTTGGAATTTGTTTGGAATTTGGTGCTT
>CAYUQP010000046.1:0-35250 GCA_964447005.1 uncultured Bacteroidales bacterium | reverse complement strand
ATTTTCCAGAGATAAATGTCCCAGTTGCCATCAAGATAATAGTAACCTAATATCATTAATTTGGAATCAAATGTCTTTATAATTGCCCTAGGTGGATAAAGATTATCTACTAGTCTTCTTTGAATTTTAAGATTTCCATTCGTATCGGTTTTTAATATGTCACTATATCCAGTATACAAATATGGATCATCGGTCCAATTTATTCCGACATAAAATATGGTGTCCTGATCTAAATATAATGCATCCGATCCGCCACCCACAATAGTATCACCTAATAATGGGAATTGCGAAATGACTTCACCGTCATTTGAAAACTTAAGTAAATATGGAATGAATGGGATTCCTGGAAATTGAAAACTTGAAGCAGAATATATGAATCCATTATCTTGAAAAACTGTCCGATTTGCATATCCTGTATTTCCAACGGGCCATTTAATATCCCATATTTCATTGCCTTCTGTATCAGTCTTTATAAAGTAAGGCTGTAATGCAGGGCTAAAACAACTGCCAGCTATTAAAGAATTGCTGTCAGGTGTTAAATAGAGATAATATCCTTCCTCATTATGTACAGTAGAATCCTTCTGTGCAATGTGTTTAATCCATATTGGATCTCCTTCAGCATCCATTTTAACCAGGCTTATTCGAGGTGCATTAGGATATTGTCCGCCATAGTATTGAAGCATCCCAAGGAATTCACCGTTTGGCAGACTAATGACACCTTTTGCAGTATTAAAACCATCACTTAGAAATATTTTGCACCAATCAATTTCTCCACAATGATTCAATTTAATAAATAATGGGTCAATTTCAATATCATATTGTGCTGTTGCTCCACTGATAATAAAGCTATTATCTGATGTTATAACAAAATCGAGAAAATAATTCTCAACACTTCCATCTCCAAATTTTTTATTCCAAAGCACATTGCCATTAATATCAGTTTTAATTATCCAGCCATATTTAAAATGACTGGCATCCTTTAATATACTGCCACAGATATTATATCCTCTATCATAACCTTCAATAATGTCTTTACCATACGCGCGCAGATTATCACCATAAATTTTTGGCCAAGATTGGGCAAGAATGAACATAGGATTTGCTAATAGCAATAAACTGATGACATATTGGAAGAATAATCTGTGTGTATTCATGAGTCGTTATTTTATCTCTCCACAACAAACTTCCCCTTAATTGTCCTTTTCTTTGCATCCCTGCAAGTTGCAAGGTAAACTCCTGATGCCAGACTTGATACATTCAACGATAACATCCTGTTTTGAGGCGAAACTTTGCTTTTCATAACTTCCTGGCCGAAAAGGTTATAAATAACCATATCGGTTTCTTTTGAAAGGCTGATATCGGGAAAGGATAACACAACCCACTCCCGTGCCGGGTTCGGCGAAATCTTTATCGTACATTCATACTCTTCCTTGGTAGGGATTTCATCGATATTCACGAACAAACCGCACTCCAACTCTACCGTATCCGACTGGATTTCATATGGGCAAAGGCTATCGTAGGTAAGGGATTGAGTATAAAGAGTATCATCTTCCAGGTCCGTGTTCATTTTCCAGAGGTAGATGTCCCAGTTGCCGTCGACATAATAAGTACCCAGAGTTAAAAGCTTATTATCGAATGATTTTATTATAGTATTTGGTGCGTATAAGTTATCAACCAATCTTCTCTGGATTTTAAGATTTCCATTCGTATCGGTTTTGATTATGTCACTATAACCGGAATAAAAATATGGATCCTCGGTCCAGGTTATCCCAGTATATAATATTGAATCCTGATCTAAAAATAGTGCATTGGAACCCCCGCTGACTATGGTATCTCCCATTAATGGAAATTGAGTGATTATATCGCCGTTCATTTCAAATTTTAATATATATGGCTTGTTTGGATGTCCTGTAAACCTCAGGTTTGTTGCAGAATAAACAGTGCCATTAGCTTGAAAAACCGTCCGATATGCATCACCTTGATTCCCAACGGGCCACTTAATATCCCAAATTTCATTTCCATCAGGATCAGTCTTAATATAATAAGGCTTTAATGAAGGACTATAACAACAACCTGCAACCAGGTAATTGCTGTCAGGTGTTAAATATAAATTATACCCCTCTTCATTAAAAACAGTAGAATCCCCTTGTGCAAGGTGCTTGATCCAGATTGGATTTCCTTCGGAATCCATTTTAACCAGGCTTATTCTGTAAGGGGAATATTGTCCACCGTAGTATTTTAGCATTCCCAGAAATTCGCCATTGGGTAAGGTAATAACTCCTTTGGCGGTATTAAATCCATCACTGAGAAATATTTTGCACCAATCAATTTCACCACAAGAATTCAATTTAATAAATAGCGGATCAATTTCAAAATCGTATTGTGCTGTTGCACCACAGATTATAAAACCATTATCAAGGGTATTTTCAAAGTCATTAAAAGAATTTTCCACGTTCCAATTTCCATACTTTTTATTCCAGAGCATATATCCATTGATATCTGTTTTTATCAGCCAGCCAAATTTAAACTGGTTAGCATTTTTTAAAATACTGCCGCAAATTGCGTATCCTTTATCATAACTTTCTATGATGTCTCTGCCATACGCATTAACATTATTACCATAGATTTTCGGCCAGGTTTGTGCATGGCTTACAACTGAGTTTGATAATATCAAAATGATTATGGAGTATTTGAAAGGTAATCTGTTAGTTTTCATAGATCTAATATTTTATTCTCTTGTGGAAAAAGGAATAACTGGCAGGGATTTTGCCAGCTATTCCTTGTACTAGCTACTTAGTTCAATCCTTTTGAAAGCTTTCGCGTAGCAATCAATTTGTCGTTGACGTATAAGTTGATCAAGTAAATGCCATTGGGATATTTGGACAGATCCAGGACCTGCTGGTTTTGCTTTGATTTCAACATGAAATTATCAATTCTTCTGCCCTGGAGATCATTAATGATGATTCTACCCTTCTTTCCAAGTTCGATTGTATTGAAATACGCCACCACGTAATCACCGGCAGGATTGGGGAATAGATGCAATCTTTCCTTCTCTGAAAATTCAGGCTTCTTATAGTCCTGATAATCAGGATAAGACTTAACTTCTGTTGGGAATGAAACGGTCTCTGTATAATCAATATGTCTGCCTTTCACCAGCAATCCCCTGGCGCAGGCGCTAACACCCGGCAGATTTTCATCCATCATGGCGATCAATTCCTGTACAGTTACCGAATCAAGCTGGCTGGCATGCAAACTGTTGTCTTTCATCGTTTGAAGGATGTTAAAGAAATCCATGTAAGCTTCGTGAGCCAACCATTGCCTGGAGGTAAGGCTGAATAATGTCGGGATGCCGTTCAATGCCGCGATTGCTTGTTCTTCCTGGTTATTATCCCAATAGGTAAATGCCAGGCGGTACTTTGATCCAAGGTCCGTTTCATTTTCAAACAAATGGATCAGACTATCGTTCCGGTTTATGATGGTTGAATCGGTTAGGTACTCCCGGATCAATTGCCTGACGGCTCTTGCACGATATTGTTCCCAGTAACCGATCTCCGATTCCATCGCTTCTTTTGCCCCAAATTGATCCTTTCCTTGCATTATTTCCGCCATCATGTAATCCGGCATCGGATCATACCGGTTCTCCAAAGTTTCAATCAGATCGAACGATTTCACGGACTGGGGATTTGCAGTTAAAACATCGCGGATCATGGCATTGGGAAGCACATATTCTTTCAGAATGGCATTTTTCATCACAGTATCCGACAAGTATGGAGAACTTGCAAGCAGTTCCTGCCGCAATTCCAGGGCATCATCAAGTATGCTGATGGCAATCATAAAATTTAATGATTCCGTGCTGCCCCCGTCAACCAGAGCATAATATTCACTTAATAAGTCAGCAAGTTGTAAATTGGCATTGGCAATTTCAGCCCTTGAATCTTCCATGCTTTTCAAGTGATTATTGTTCAGGCTTGAAGGGCATGCTTGAGTCTTATTATATAAAGTTTCTTTGTCGAATAAATACATTGTTTGGGAAGTATAGTTGCCTTCAGTGGGCCTGAGTATGAAATTTGGATCAGCGCCATGGTGATAATAATTAATATATTCCGCGCTATTGTAATAGCTCCACCAATACTTATGGTTTCCCTGTCCTTCATAAGCTTCGTAATCCTGAATTTCGGAGGTAAAAGTATTACCTGCAAGCGCAGAGCTTAGTGTGGAATCTGCACCCTGGTCGGTTTTAATGCCCATGTATCTTTCCCGAGGATAGAGCGGATCCGGGAAAACCATGATATCATTTACACAAGCGCGCAAATCATTACATTTCAGGCACAGGCCACTTAGCTCACCCTTGTTAACTCCTTCGGCGATGATACCCGCATCGACTCCAGTGAAAAGGTTATTGTAAATTTCATTATTATCTTCTCCGGAATCTTTGATATAAATACCAATCCTGGATATAAGCACCGGAGGAGGCAAATCAAATGATGTCCACGGGCCATCAAAATGATTGTTTTCAATTAAATAACCTGTCGATCCGTGAAGATAAATCCCTCCTATAAATTTTTCATTCAAACCCTGGATGGTTCCAGGCCCTATATTACTGTAAAAGTAGGATGAAACAATAGTCGGTTCATGGTATCCGGAGATATATATTCCGGCGACATTTCCCTTAAAAACTCCTTTCGAAACTTCGAAATATTTGTTACCTCCTGAATTGAAGGCTTTAATGCCATATCTCAAATTCTGGAAGAATGCTGAGTCGTAACTGGTACAGGGCGTTGTTCCGCTGGTACATTTTCCCCTTACCAACACCTGGGCATCCATAGCCCATATACCAGTACCGCGGTCATTTTCATTAATCGGATAATCGGGAAGTTCTTCATGAATGAATTCACACCCGTAAAATTCCACCCCGTTCACTCCGACGAGTTTAACATGGGCATCAGGTTTTAGCATTATAAATTCAGGATCGTAAGTTTTAAATATGGTGGTTCTGAAACCGCTGAAATTCTCAATTTCGTTTCCTGCCTGATAATGGTCATTGATGAATGGAAGAAATTCAACATCTATTTTATTATTTAAAAACAAAGCGTTTTCGCACAAAACAATACCTCCCGAATAAGTATAATGAGTCGTGCTTGATGTTTTTCTACCAACATAAATTGCCGTTTGTGCATATTCGATGCAACCACCATTTAAAATGCTCAAATATCCCTGATTTGAATATGGATATTGAGACAGCGAACTATCACCCCAAACTTGAATACCGCTCCAAAGTTCATCGCAGGATTTGGTAATTTTTCCCCCATCGATAATTAATCTTCCGCCTTTTTTAACAATTATTGGATTAATACTCCAAATCGAGGGAACAAAAACAGTTCCTGTAATAGTAAGCTGGCCTCCGTTTTCGATAGTTAAAACTTTTTCAAGTTTAACAACTCCCGTCCAAGTCGTATCCTTTGTAATTTTAATTGTATCGCCAAAAGTAAAATAATCAGCACAATCGCAGGAGTAATCAGTATTGTATTGATGTTTGAACGGGTTGGAGTCATCGCAATCCCGCTGGTCTGGGCAAGAATCACATCCGGCAGGTTTAGGCCCGATCCCCCACCAGCAATATCCATCGCCATCCCGGTCATAGACCTGAACGGCTGGCTGCTCTGGAATTTCAGTAAAGTACGGGCCAATCTGACTTGCGGCGTCACGGTAATATCCACTAACTTGTTGCGTCACGAAACCATGATCACCGTAATCGTCAGGACCATAACTATCTTTAAAAATTATAGCAAGATATTCACTTACTGAGTTATAAACCCACCCAACCAGGGTTACATGATGCTTACCGTCATTGATCGTTAATCCGATTGGTCCGTTAAGAACCATTTCCTCGAAAATATCTTCCCAGCCGGAAGTCAGGCTGCCCTGAAACAGGTTAAAAGTGTCAATTTTAGCTATAATGTCAGGATCGGCACACACAATAGTTGTATCATCACAATCACCCATATTATCAATAGCTAAATAAGGTGCACAGTATTCATCTACTACACCGCTGTCTGCCAGGAATTCCATGGCAAGATTTACCGGAACACCATCACATGTTGCATCCGGAACACAGGCCAGGATATGTTGTTCTGATAAATCCAGGTCAAGATGCTGGTTATAATATAAATTAATGATACTTTCAAGTACGCCGATCGTGCCGAATGCTCCACAAGCGCCACAGCCACTATCCGGCAGGGTTTGGTCTTTGGGAACCGTCAGCCATCCTGTATAATATTCCGAATCATCATCAAAATATGGTGAACCCGGATTATTGGCGCCATGCCGGTCGCGCCAATCCCAGTGATTTACAAGAGAAAAATTTGTAACCGGTTCGTAAACCTGACCGATTTCCTGGAATACACCTCCCCGGTAATAATCATAGCCAAGCAGATTATATTTTTCTCCATAATATGCCTTTTTATCCTTGTAAAACAAATCGACCAGGCCGGTATTGCCGGCCTTCCAATCCATGCCCAATTCAGCAATATTGTAGTTGATATTGTCAACCTTAGCATGGTCGGCCTTCTTTTTTTCAAAATATTGCTTACTCAAGGGTTCTTCTGCTTCCTTCAGATCATAGTAAATGTCATGAATATAAATGGAAGCATCAAGTATCTCAAGTCTTATCCCTAACGGTATTACGCCATCAAGATAACAAGTTTCATCACAGTAATTTGAAAATTCGAAAACCGCACCGGATGAAA
Organism: uncultured Bacteroidales bacterium; assembly: GCA_964447005.1. GTDB lineage: Bacteria > Bacteroidota > Bacteroidia > Bacteroidales > JAGOPY01 > JAGOPY01. The sequence goes on along the minus strand of CAYUQP010000046.1, from coordinate 28,504 downwards.
TTAACGGGTAGCTTTCTGCAATCATGAATTCACCCTGATCTGTGATAAAAATTACACGGGCAAGACTTGTCAGAGAATTCATTTCAATTGATCCGGAAATTTTCAATTTGAAGATTACATCCTCCGGGGGGGGGGTGAAAGGATTGAAAGTAGTGTCATTTGTGAAGGTTAGGTTCACGTTGATTTCCTCCGCTTTGGCCGGCTTCAGTCCGAATGTGAATAGAAGCGCCAGCACTGTAAAAATAAGAATTTTTCTCATAACTTTTTTTGTTGAGATTAATAAATAGTTTGATTTAATTCTCTAAATATATGATATTTAGTGAAATTCTTATTGGATTTTTATCTGCGGATGGATCTATGAATTGCAACTGGAAATTACCGGTTACAAATGCTCCCCAATTATAGGATCAGAAAAGTATTAATGCATAGCAGATAACCACTAGAAAAAAAATTAGTGGTTTTCAGGGAGGAAATATTTAGATATGAGGTTTTACGAATGTTTAGGTGAGAGCCCAACGCTCACTCCTGCGTTCAAAATTTCTTCTTGAATCAAAGCGCGCGATGCAATCTCGCGTCAGCCGTCACCGTCATTCCCGCGAAAGCGGGAACAGCTCCTCCAGCTTCGCCCGCAACTCATCGCCCCTCAGGTTCTTCGCGATGATGATCCCGTTGGTGTCAAGCAGCGCATTCGAGGGAATTGAACGGATGCCGTACAACTTGCCTGCTGCGTTTTCCCAGCCTTTCAGGTCGGAAACATGCGTCCAGGTGAGCTGGTCGTCGGCAATGGCTTTCAGCCAGCGGTCGCGCTTGGAATCGAAGGAAACGCCGAAAATGTCGAAACCCTGAAGATGATACTGGTTGTACAAGGCCACCAGGTTCGGGTTCTCCTCACGGCACGGGGCGCACCAGGAAGCCCAGAAATCCAGCAGCAGGTAATTTTTCCCCACATAACCGTTCAGGCTCACTTCCACTCCAGCCGAATCCAACATGGAGAACGGAACGTAACGCTGCCCGATCGCCGTGCGCTTTAAAATGGCCAGGTAATCGTTCAGAAAGCCCGAGTAAACGGAATGTGCAAGGCTGGTATCGAACGAGTTCACCGCCCGCTCGAGGTCTTCCAGCTCATAGGTGTAAGAGTTCCGGTAAACAATGTATGGACTGATAAATGACGACGGATTCTCAAGCACGAAATTCTTCGAAAAAAGGCTTCTCTGCTCGTCCAGCACCGTGATCAGCGAATCATAGTAATCCATCTTTTCGGTATCACCAACTTCCATGGCGGTGTTGTACATCGAATAATTTTCTTTGATCGTCGCATTGAACGCATCAATCCTGTCAAGATACGCGTCATATGCCGCCTGGGTTTTGGAGCCGGTGATCTTGGTCTTATCGATATCCTTCGTCCGGATATTGACGATGATCTCCGACGCTTCGACAAAAAGCGGAACGGAAGATTTCGTGGCCGGCACGGTCAGATAATAAACCTCGGGGTAATCGATCACGCCTTTGATCATGAACTTCCCGCCGGTGATCTGCGTGGAGTCGATGGTGGTCAGCGGGCCATCCAGTCGCTTCTGCAGGAAAAGCTTCGCATCGATCGTGGTGTCGAGGTCACCGGTGATGACGAATTCATTCTGGACTTTGGTAGTGCAGGATGCAAGAACGATGGCTGAAATAATGAAAATGGAAATAATCTTTAACATGGTTCTTATTTTTTTAATTAAGAGGTTGTTTCAAATGTTGGAATCCCCACATGATAATCATTCTGTAGACTCAAACTCCAACGACTAAAGCCGTTGGTTCCAAGTTTGTTACAAAATATCAACCGACGGCTTTAGTCGTCGGCGATACAAAATAAAGTGGCAGAACTGACTTTTGAAACATCTAAGTGATACTTTCGGAGCAAAACTACAAAAACAAATCCTACTCCGGTTTCCTGGAGAAGAATAAATACTGTATCATCAGGATGACAAGTGTTGTTAACGCAGTGTTAATCAATACTTTAAGCAATGTCTGGAAAAATTCGCTGAGCCGGAACACTTCAAGGTAGAACAGGAACAGGTGGTGCATGAATACCAGGATGAGCGTGTAGGCCAGGAACCAGCCCGCCCCCGAGTCCCGGATGTTCGGATATTGCAGCGGCTCAAGGTCGTCTTTTTTCCCGACCAGCCGGATGGTGCCGGGCCGCAGGAAAGCCAGGAACACCGAAGCGGCGGCATGCATGCCCGGCGTGTGCATAAAGAAATCGACGGACAAACCCGTCATGAACGCCAGCGTCAGCAGCCAGAAACCCGCGATTTCGTAAGGAAGCATCAGGATGAACAGGATGTATACCTGTGGATTGATGTAGCCGCTCACCTGGATCTTGTTGAAGATGAACACCTGGGCCAGGACCAGCAGCACAAAACGAACGATATTTCCGATCAGTTTCTTATTCATTGTCGGAAGGTGTTGTGGTTTTCAACCGGTTGATCTCGTCGCGCCGCGTGTTCTCCACCACGTAAACGTACATGGCCCGGTTATAATCTTCTGAAAACCTGATCTTTCCCTTTTTAAACATGTTATCCATCTCCTCATCGATGTATTCCACAAAACCGATGACGATCCCTTCGGGGAAGATCTGTGAGTTGCCGCTGGTGATGATTGTATCGCCGGGGATCAGGTTCACATGGGTCGGGATGTGCGAGATGTTCCCGAGCCGGTAGTTGACCCCGTCCCAGGAAATGTTCATGAGCTGGTCGTTCTTCTTGATCCTGGCGCTGATCCGGGAATCTTTGTGCAGGATGGAGATCCCGGTGCTGTAGTTGGCCGACACATCGATGATGATGCCCAGCACCCCGTTCATGGTCAGCACGCCCATGTCTTTTTTGATTCCGGCAAGATATCCCTTGTCGAGCATGAAGTAATTGTTCCGGAACTGGGTGGAGTTGTTGATGATCCTGGCGCTGATCATTTTAAGGCTTAATCCGTTCTCCATGCGCAGGACCGAATCGGGGAACGTACGGGTCCTGATGTTGAGCAGGGCGCGTAAACGGGCGTTTTCTGCCGCGAGCTGCTCGTTTGACCGCCGGAACTCGAAAAAGTCGGTCAGGTTGCCGTAAAATTCGTTGAAACGGCCTGTGATCCCGCTGGTGGTGCTGACCACTTTCGAACGCTGGTAGTAGTTGTTGTTGTATATGAGGATGAAGGAGATGATCAGGTAGATCAAAAAGAAGAACAAAAACTGGTACCTGGAAATGAATGCCAGCAGGTTTCGCATCTCACTTGATCAGGAAGGTGAACTTATCGAAATTCTTCAGGGCGATCCCGGTGCCGCGGGCCACGGCCCTCAGCGGATCTTCGGCCATGTGCACGGGCAGCTTGGTTTTAAGGTGCAGCCTCTTGTCGAGCCCGCGTAAAAGTGATCCGCCGCCGGCAAGGTAAATGCCGGTCCGGTAAATGTCGGCAGAGAGCTCCGGTGGGGTCATTTCCAGGGCGTTCAGCACCGCCGCTTCGATCTTCGAGATGGATTTGTCGAGCGAGTGGGCGATTTCGGCGTAATTCACCGTGATCTCTTTCGGGATGCCGGTCAGCATGTCGCGGCCGTGCACCGGGAAATCATCGGGCGGGTTGTCGATGTCGGTCATTGCGGCGCCCACCTCGATCTTGATGCGCTCCGAGGTGCGCTCCCCGATGTTGATGTTGTGCTGCTTGCGCATGTATTCCTCGATGTCGGCGTTGAAATCGTCGCCGGCAATGCGGATGGATTTGTTGTTCACGATCCCGCCCAGCGCGATGACCGCGATCTCGCTGGTCCCGCCGCCGATGTCGATGATCATGTTGCCGGTGGGTTCCAGCACGTCGATCCCGATGCCGATCGCGGCGGCCATGGGCTCATGGATCAGCCTCACTTCCTTGGCGCCGGCCTGCTCGGCCGAGTCTTTCACGGCACGCTCCTCCACCTCGGTTATCCCTGACGGGATGCAGATCACCATCTTCAGTGCCGGCGGGAACACGTTGTTCTTGAAACCGATCATCTTGATCATTTCCCGGATCATGATCTCGGCAGCCTTGAAGTCGGCGATCACCCCGTCGCGCAACGGCCTGATCGTCCGGATGTTCTCGTGGGTCTTCCCGTGCATCATCATGGCCTTTTTTCCCACGGCGATCACTTTCCCCGTATTTCGTTCGAGGGCAACGATGGATGGTTCGTCTACGACCACTTTATCGTTGTAAATGATGATCGTGTTGGCAGTGCCGAGGTCAATGGCGATCTCTTTGGTGAGAAATGAAAAAAGTCCCATTCGTTATATCCAGTTAGCGCGTGTTTGAATCTAATGTTTAAAATGACGGACGCCGGTAAAAACCATTGCCAGTCCGTGTTTCCGGCAATAATCCACCGAATCCTGGTCCCTGACCGAGCCACCGGGCTGAATGATGGCTGTAATGCCTGCCTGGTGGGCGATCTCGACCGAATCGGCGAAGGGGAAGAATGCATCCGAGGCCAGAACGGCGCCCGGCAGGTCGAAACCGAACTCCCTGGCTTTGACAATAGCCTGTTTCAGGGCGTCCACCCTCGAGGTCTGCCCCACCCCGCTGCCGATCAGCTGCCGGTCTTTGACCAGCACAATGGCATTGGAACGGGTATGCTTCACGATCTTGTTCGCAAACAGAAGATCTTCTATTTCCCGCTCCGATGGCAACCGGTCGGTCACCGGGCGCAGGTCCTCCTTCACTTCGGTCTTCAGGTCTTTGTCCTGGACAATCATCCCGTTCAACACCGATCTGAACTGTTTTGCCGGAAAATCGTACGTTCCCCGCTGCAAAATTATTCTATTTTTCTTGCTTTGAAGTTTTTCCAGGGCACTTTTTTTGTAAGACGGCGCCAGGATGATCTCGAAGAAAAGCTTGTCAATCTCCTCCGCCGTGGCATCGTCAATTTCCCTGTTCGTGATGAGCACCCCACCGTACGCCGATAGCGGATCGCCGGCCAGCGCGGCTTTCCAGGCGTCGATCAAAGCCGGGCGGCTGGCACATCCGCAGGCATTGTTGTGCTTTAAGATCGCGAAAGTCGTTTCGTCAAATTCGCTGATGAGCGCGATGGCCGCGTCAAGGTCACCGATGTTGTTGTAAGACAATTCTTTGCCATGCAGACGGGTGAACACCCGGTCGATGTCGCCATGGAAAGAGCCCTGCTGATGCGGATTTTCACCGTAACGGAGTTTGAAAGGAGGCTGAAAATGGCCCAGGATGGCCATATCGTAACGCGACGTAACGCCGAAAGCCATGCCGGCAAACCGCCTGCGGTCGTCAATCCCGGTCATCCCGTTCTTTTCCCGGATCAGTTTCAGAAGGTCCGGGTATTGCCAGGAGGCGGAAACGATCAGCACGTCTTCGTAGTTTTTCGCGGCAGCGCGGATCAGCGAAATACCCCCGATATCGATCTTTTCGATGATCTCTTCCTCGATGTCTGTTTTAGCAACGGTTTCTTCAAAGGGATACAGGTCGACAATCACCAGGTCGATGGGCGGAATGCCGTATTTTTTGGCCTGCTCCAGGTCTTCCGCGATGTTCCTCCGGTAAAGGATGCCACCCATCACTTTGGGATGAAGCGTTTTGACCCGTCCGCCGAAGATCGACGGGTAATCGGTCAGTGATTCAACGGTGGTGGCCGGTATGCCCAGCCTGGTGATGAATTCAAAGGTGCCTCCCGTCGAAATGATACGGACACCGCGCTCATGCAGCGCCCGCACGATCACTTCCATACCTTCTTTGTAATATACTGATATTAAAGCGTTTTCGATCTTTTTTTCCATATAATGAAAGAAAATCAATTTTAGGATAATTCTTCAAATATAAGGCTTAATTCTTTTTTCAATAATATTAATTTTACCATCGTTTAGCGAACGGCATTTATGAAGATTTTCCTGAAACTGCTGACAGAGAGTTTTTTTTTCGCCTTGCATGAGATTGTCATGAACAAGGTGCGGACCCTTTTGTCGTTCCTGGGCATTACCATCGGGATTTTTTCCATCATATCCGTTTTTACCATCTTCGATTCGATGGAGGCCGGGATCAGGGAAAATATCAACTCGCTGGGCAATGATGTGCTGTTCGTGCAGAAATGGCCCTGGGCAATGGGTGGCGATTATCCCTGGTGGAAATACATGAACCGGCCGGAAGCCTCGCTTACTGAGATGAAGGAAATCCAGCGCCGCAGCCAGGCCAGCCAGGTAAGCGCTTATCTTTCCGGGGTCGGTGAGACCGTTAAATATCGCGATAAATCGATGAAAGATGCCAACGTGATGATGATCTCGGAGGATTATGACAAGGTCATGACCGTGGAGATCGCGGAGGGGAGATACATTTCACCTGTCGAGTTCAGTAGCGGGAAACCGGTGGTGCTGATCGGGAGCGGTATTGCTGAAAACCTCCTGGGTACTGATGCAACGGCAGCCATCGGCAAGAAGATCAAGATCTTCGGGCTGAATACCGAGGTGATCGGGGTGATGAAAAAACAGGGAAACAACATGTTCGGCAACTCCACCGATGACCAGTTGATTGTCCCGGTGAATTTCGGCAGAAACCACGTGGACCTCAGAAATGTCGGCGGGGCTATCATTGTCAAGGCAAAACCGGGCGTTACCCTGGATGAGCTGAAGGATGAGCTTTCCGGCATCATGCGCGCGGTGAGGAAGCTGAAACCTAAGGCGGAAGAAAATTTCGCGATCAACCAGACCGATATCATCAGCAAGAATTTCGACCAGCTATTCGCGGTGATCGCGGTGGTGGGATGGATCATCGGCGGCTTCTCACTGCTGGTCGGCGGCTTCGGGATCGCCAACATCATGTTTGTCTCAGTCAAGGAACGGACACGCATCATCGGGGTCCAGAAATCACTCGGGGCAAAAAACTATTTCATCCTGCTGCAATTTCTTTTCGAAGCGGTTTTCCTTTCTCTTTTCGGAGGGATTCTCGGCTTGATCATCGTATTCCTGCTTGCCTTCTCCGTTTCGCAGGCAACGGATTTTCAACTGGTGCTCACCAGTGGAAATATTTTCCTGGGAATTTTCGTATCGGCCTTTATCGGGTTTGTCAGCGGGCTGGTCCCGGCCTGGAATGCGTCGAGGCTCGACCCGGTCGAAGCAATGCGCTCAACATTCTAAATTTCCCCTCCCCTCCAGGGGAGGGGGCAGGGGGTGGGGTAAAAAAATTTACCCTCCCACCGGGTATATTTTCCGAAAAAACCGATTAATAAGCAGATTAATGCTTATTTTTATCAATTGAAACAATTATGGAAAAGCGCTGGGTATTAAAACCACAAGGAAACGGTGATCTGGTAAGGCATCTGAGCAAGGTACTGAACATTAATGAAAACCTCGCGAACCTGCTTGCCCAGCGGGGCGTTACCAGTTATGACCAGGCAAAAGCCTATTTCAGGCCACAACTGGAACACCTGCTTGATCCTTTCCTGATGAAAGACATGCACCTCGCGGTGGAACGGATCGAGAAAGCGCTGAAAAAAGGCGAGAAGATCCTGGTTTATGGCGATTATGACGTGGACGGAACCACTGCGGTGGCCCTTGTGTATACGTTTTTAAAGACGATCCACGAAAAAGTGGATTTCTATGTTCCTGATCGTTACAGCGAAGGCTACGGCATTTCATTCAAAGGGATTGACTTCGCTTCAGAGAACGGTTTCAGCCTTATCATTGCCCTCGATTGCGGGATTAAAGCGGTGGAGAAAGTGGCTTATGCAAAAGAACACAAGGTTGATTTCATCATCTGCGACCATCACCGGCCGGGTGACGAGCTTCCGCCCGCCGTTGCCATTCTCGATCCAAAAAGGGATGATTGTACCTATCCTTATAAGGAGCTCGCGGGCTGTGGAATAGGCTTCAAACTGATCCAGGCGTTTGCATGGAAGAACAATATTGCTTTTTCCTCGCTTGAGGAATACCTCGACCTGGTCGTGGTCAGCATTGCTTCCGATATTGTGCCGATCACCGGGGAAAACCGGGTGCTGGCCTATTACGGGCTGAGGCGCATCAATACTCAGCCCAGAGCGGGTCTGGAAGCCATTCTTAACGTCAGCAACAAGTACAGCAAGTCGAACGGCCAGGAAGGCAACAACCGGCAATACATCCGCGAACTGACCATCAACGACCTTGTGTTCATCGTCGGTCCCCGGATCAACGCCGCGGGCCGTATCGAAAGCGCCCGGAACTCGGTGGAACTGCTGATCACGAAAGATCCGGAACGGGCTTTCAAGTTAGGGAACCAGATCAACGAACTCAATACAGAGCGCAAAACCCTCGACTCAAACGCAACGCTCCACGCAATGGAGATTATGCATTCCGATCCAAAACTGAATGAACGCAAAAGCACCGTGCTGTTTCACCCCAACTGGCACAAAGGAGTAATCGGAATCGTCGCATCGCGGCTTATCGAAGCTTATTACCGGCCGACCATCGTGCTCACGGAATCGGAAGGAAAAATTACCGGATCGGCGCGCTCGATCAAAGGATTTGATATTTATGATGCCGTCGACGCCTGCGGTGACCTGCTCGAGCATTTCGGAGGCCACACCTATGCTGCCGGACTTTCGCTCAGGCCGGAAAACCTGGAAAAATTCAAGGAACGCTTTGAAGATTACGTCAGGACGCATATGACGGAAGACATCGCGATGCCTGAAATAGAAATTGACGCCAAACTCAACCTGCAGGACGTCCAGCGTAAATTCTACGATATCCTGAAACAGTTCGCGCCCTTTGGCCCGGGGAACATGTCGCCCGTATTCCAGACCGACAACGTTGTCGATGCAGGGAAAGCTAAAATCGTCGGGAACAACCACCTCAAGCTCGAAGTCTTCCAGCGCGACGTCAGGAGTGAGCCCATTTCAGCCATCGCCTTCCAGCAGGGCGAAGAGAACTTCGAATACATCCGCGACGGCAACCCGTTCGACATCTGCTACCACATCGAAGAGAACGAGTGGAACGGAAAAAAATCTTTTCAACTGAATATCAAGGATATTAAACCATCGGTGGGGTAAATTACTCCTTTATCCCTTTAACCTTAATCCCCAAATAAACCATCACCACCCCCGCTATCAGCGCCAGCACGCCGACGATCACCAGCAGGGTGCTCAAAGCAGTCATAGGGCTGTAGAATAAAAGAAGGCCGAATACCAGGGTAATGATCCCGTTGAAAGTGAAAAGCAAATGGTTGCTGATCTTCTTGCGCAGCCTGATGGCAAAGATGATCTGCAGCAAGCCCATGATAGTCGCCCAGATCCCGAACAATGTCAGGAAGAGTTTTAGCGATTGCCCGGGATTGATGATAAGTATCAAACCAATTAAAATAGCGACGATCGCCTGGATCATGACCACCAGGTAGCTGTTTTTCAATTTCATGCTTTGATAGGAATTGTAGAAAAGGACTAAACCGGCCACCAAGAGTACAATCCCGAAGATCCTCACCACGCTGATGATGGTGGCCTGCCCGACAAATAATACCAGCAACCCGAAAAGGATCGCAATAACCCCGTTCGTCACAAACAAAACCCAATTGTTCTTTTTCATATTATTTAAATTTATTTTTGACCACGGTCATTCGACACTTTTTCGCTCCCCTCCCCGTGTGGGGAGGGGCCGGGGGTGGGGCGGCTAAAGACCAATCTCCAGATACGTCCTTATCACCAGGTAAATCCCGAAAATCACCAGCCCCGCGCCGGCTATCCGGTTGATCCACACGATATTGTGCGTTTGCAGGTACTTCTTGATCTTAAAGGCTGAAAAGATCTTCAGCATATCCACCAGGAACACCACGCCAAGGGCTGCCAGAAAAAATGAAACCATCATGATGATATCTGCGTGATATTTGGCCGTGAAACCCACCACAACCCCCATCCAGAAGATCCAGATGAAGGGGTTGGTAATGTTGATGAAAAAGCCCTTCAGGATGTAAGTGGTGAAATAAGGTTCATCTTTTTTGAAGTCCGGAGCGGTAACGTCGACATTGATCATGACCTTTCGCCGGTAAGTAACGACCCCGAAAATGATCAGGATCAGCCCGCCGATAATGCCCAGAAGGGTTTTATTGCTTTCAAAGATCTGTACGGCCCCAAGGAATCCCAGTGCAACCAGGGCCGCGTCGCTGAGGAAAACACCGAACGCCAGAAGCACGCCGGGCCAGAAACCCCTGAGTATGCTGGTCTGGATCTCGGCCACCATCGCGGGGCCGAAACCGAAGAACAGGGACAAGGTCAGCCCCATGATCACGCCTTCAATGATTGTGTGCATGGGCTTTCTTGAAATTGTATTCAACAAGGAACTTTTCCCATAACGCCGGCAGGTCCCTTTTCAATACACGGGGAAACTTATTTGCTCCGCCTTCTTTATTCTGGACCTTCATCCAGGTCGAAAAGGCCACGGAGGGAAGTACCTCCACGAAAACCTCCCTGATCGCGGCAATGCGCTCCACACGGTAATCGTCGTTCAGGATCTTCAGGTATTCGTCGATCTTGTCACGGGCAACCGTGGCGTCCAACGGATCGTCGGTGCCCAGGTACCATTGGTGCGCCCACATGGTGTCGTGCTTGATGCCGGCCACCGTGAACTCCCTGATCTCCACGTTCAGCTCGTCACAAAGCATCTTGATGGCACGGTTCATGTTCTCTACCGACAAATGCTCCCCGGTGATGCTCAGGAAATGCTTTGTGCGGCCCGTGATCACGATTTCCGAATGCGCTTTCGAGGTGAATTTTATCGTGTCGCCGATCAGGTAACGCCAGGCGCCGGCACAGGTCGACAGCAACAAGGCATATTCTTTTCCCTCTTCCACCTGGTCGATCGTCAGCGCTACCGGCTTATCGATCATGTTGCCGTCGGCGTCAAAATTGCGGTCGTCAAACGGGACAAATTCGAAGAAAAGCCCGTTGTCGAGCACCAGTTGCAGGGCTTTCACCTTGATATTTTTCTGGTAGGCAATATATCCTTCTGAAGCCAGGTAGGATTCGTGGTAGATCATCGGCTTGCCGAACAGCTTTTCGAACGATTTGGCATAAGGCTCGAATGAAACGCCGCTGTGCACGTAAATGGCGAGGTTCGGCCAGATATCATGAATGGTTTTGAGATCGTAATGCTTGATGATGCGCTCCAGGATGATCTGTATCCAGGCCGGAACGCCTACAATGACGCCGATATCCCAGTTGATCGCCGATTTCACGATCTCGTCGAGCTTGGTCGACCAGTCGCGCTCCTTCGAGATCCTCTTCCCGGGCTTGTAAAAATGCTGGAACCAGAACGGGATGGTGCTGGCGGAAATGCCCGACAGGTCGCCTTCGTAGTAAGTCCCGTTGAAGTTCAGGTGCGTGCTCCCGCCGATCATCAGCATGCCCTTCTCGTAAAAATGATCGGGAAGATGATAGGACAGCGAAGACACCAGTTGCCTGACGCTGACCTTCCGGATGGCCCGGATCATGTCGGACGTCACCGGGATGTGCTTGCTCGACGCTTCCGAGGTACCGGAGGTAAGCGCGAAATACTTCACTCTGCCGGGCCAGGTGACGAAAGCTTCGCCGTTCAAAATACGGTACCACCACTTCCGGAACATCGTGTTGTACGTGAAAGTGGGAACCTTCGATTGAAATGCCCCGACCACGTCATCGCGTTTAAGCATCTCCGAAAAACCGTAGTATTCTCCAAAAGCAGTGAACTGGGCCTTGCGCAGGAGCTTTTTCAGCACCCGCTTCTGGGCGGTGTGAGGATCCAGTTTAGGCCTGGCGATTTCAGGCAGCCTTCCAAGCTCGTAGGCCCGTTTCACAATTGGTCCCAGTATCGGCATCCGCGGTTTTTTTAATGGTTGAACAAAAGTAAAAATAAAATGATAAAATCGTACTTTTAGCCCTCTAACCCATGTGACCATGAAATGGTTCAAGCGTCTGTTTCTCGTGATCCTGGCCATTGCCGGGGCGTTTCTGCTATTCCTCGCCTGGGCCACGATGGCCGATTACAAACCGCCGGAAAGGATACCTGCTGAGACGAAAGGCATATCCAGGCGCGTAGATCCGGGCGACAGCATTTTTTCAATCACGACCTGGAACCTGGGATATTTCGGCCTGGGAAAAGACTGTGATTTTTTCTTTGACGGGGGAAAAATGACCCGGCCATCTGAAGATCAATACAGGCATAATTCAGATGGAGTGCTGAAATATCTCGAAAAAATCGAAGGAACGGATTTCTATTTTTTCCAGGAAGTGGATGTTTATTCAAAACGAAGTTATTTCGATGACCAGGTTGAAAAGATCAGGGAGATCTTCGATGGGATGGAGTCCTCCTTCGCGTTCAATTATATCGTTCCATTCGTCATCGTTCCTTTGAAAAACCCGATGGGAAAAGTGAACAGCGGCATCCTGACCTTTTCATCATTCAAAACCTCCGAAAATTCCCGTTATGCTTTTCCCACCAGCTATTCCTGGCCGGTCAGCCTGTTCCAGCTCGACCGCTGCTTCATGCTTACAAGGATCCCTTTACCCGGCGGCAAAGAACTGGTGCTGATCAACACCCATAACGAAGCCTTCGACGACGGTTCGCAGCGAAAGAAACAGCTCGCGGTGCTGAAAGACATGATGCTGGCGGAGTTTGCAAAGGGCAATTATGTGGTTGTGGGGGGCGACTGGAACCAGAACCCTGTTGGATATTCGATTGAACGATTGTCGATGGTCGATGTTCGAAGGACAATAGAGCCGGCTATCGAAGAGGATTTTCTGCCGGAGGGGTGGCGGTGGGTGTTCGATCCGGGCCTGCCGACGAACCGCGATGTCGATGCGCCGTATGAACGGGGTAAAACCAAAACCACGATCATCGATTTCTTCGTGGTGTCGCCGAATGTGAAAGTTTTGGATGTGAAAACCCACGATCTTGGCTTTGAGTGGTGCGATCACCAGCCGGTGGAGATGAAATTCAGGCTGGGACCTTCTTCCGGCGACTGAAGCCGCGGGTGGTTAGATTTTACTCGTGAGAACGATTTATTCCCTTCAAGGACTATCCAATTTAATATATCAATATGTGTTATCAAAATTCAGTATAAATTACTGATTTTTATTAACATATCGTATTACCCCCCCTGCCTTTCCGATTAATGCATGATTTGAGCCTCTCCTTTTATTCATTCAAATGATCATGCCATGAAAACATTAATCCAAAACCTTAGCACTTTCTTCCTGGTCCTTGCAGTTTTTTCGGATGCATTCAGCCAGGACATTGAATTTGATCTTACCTTTACGGGTGACACGGTACTTTATCCGTTTGAGAACATTGAAACCATCAGTGAATTGACTTTGGATGGAAATGTTGAATTTTTCAGCGATACCAGCCTGGTGAGGCTCATTCTTGAAGATGAGAACGGCTACCAGTACATGATCTTTGAAACATACCCTCTTATCAGTACCGGATCAATAGTGTCCGCTGATAAATATTATGATGAGACTTGCGCGTTAAATGAGTGCAATCCTTATTCATTGATCGTACAGGTCATTGAAGCGGATTTTATTTTAAAGGATCTTTATTATGATTTGGAACCGAGGTAAATCGCCGCGACATATCAATCCAGTGAAATCCAAATTATTGACATGAAAAGTAATTTGTTGAGAAAGCACATTATTAATAATGGAAAAGATCAGATGGTTATTGATCTTAAAGCATATCCAATTGGCTTTTATATGATCTCTTTGAACTCAAGGAATCAGGTAATTGACAGCAAGAAACTGAGTAAAGGAGGATATTGATGGAATGGTTCATAATGAGAGCCTTCCGATTAGGTATTTTCTCAATAGGAATGCTGTTTACTTGCAATTTCACTCAAGCACAAGATTGGCCTAGAATATATGGAAATAATATTCATGCATACATTGTAGATTTATATGAAACTTATGATAAGGGATTCTATTTGACAGCCTTTATATATAGCAACCAGGGAGTAAACAAATATGGCTGGATCATTAAAATAGATATTAATGGAAATATTCTTTGGGAAAAAAAATTTGGAGATGGGAACTATAAAAATTGGTTTGGAGATTCGTTTTTAACGACAGACCAAGGAATGATCGTTACCGGTGTTACTTCCAAATACAGTACAGGTGATTTCGATCCTGCTTTCTTCAAATTGAATGTCTGTGGAGAAATTGAATGGTGCAAAGTATTTCGATCAACAGATCAAAACTATGGCACGGGTATAATTCAAGTTGCAGATGGATCTTATATAGGAATGCTTCAGTATTATGGTGAAGGAGAAACTTATGCAAGAATCAGTCTGGTTAAAATGGATCCAAATGGAGAACCGATATGGATACAAAAACAATCGCAGGAAGACAGCTTGATATACAATGAAGAAGGATCAAATTTAATCCTGACATCAGCTGGAAATTTCTTAATCTCAGGAAGTTGCAATCATCCGGGCTGGAGACCATATTTCATCTTAACTGATACTTCAGGAATTCAGAATTGGGATATAATTTGGAATTCAGCTTATGGACATGCATTTCAAACCATTGAACATCAACCGGGAATATTTTACAGTACAGGCTTTAAATTGCCACCAGGGTATAATAACATGCCAGCTATTTTTAAATTTGATGAGGATGGAAATCAACTTGATGATTTTTTAATTCTTGAAGATACGGTTTATCAGGGAGGAGGCGGTTCTATTTTAACGATCAATGATTCTACGCTGCTCTCAGGGATTGTATGGAGTAGCTTGAACAACTATCAGTTAATTAAAAGTGAAGTTGTCAAAATGGACACGTTGGGTAATCTTATAAACAGGAGGTTGTTATTATTGGAAGATCGTGCACCCACTAGTTTGTGGCTAACTTCTGATAATAAACTGCTTGCTGCGGGAAGTTATGTCACAGATAGCAACTGGGACATCTACCTTTGGAAAATGAACACCGATCTGGAAGATGACACCCTTTACACCCAACCACTCACCTATGACAGTTTATGTCCCTTTGAAATCCAATCGGATACCGTAGACTTTGACTGCGGTGTGTTTGTTAATATCGATGAGCTTCCCACCAAAGAAGAATACGAATCCACGATAAAGATCTCGCCGAATCCGGCAAGGGACTGGGTGGTGCTTACGCTACCAGATGTGCTTGCCGAAGGAGAGGTGGAGTCAGTGGTGTATGATATATTTGGTAGGGAGGCGGGGAAGCAGGGAAGCGCGGGAGTTTTACCTGTTAACCGCATGATTTCTCTTGATGTTTCAAGTTTTTCACCGGGGATGTATGTTGCGGTGGTTATTGATATGAAAGGAAGGAGATATACCGGAAAGATCGTTGTGCATTGATAAAAATGTAATATGTGGTATGTATTATGTTGTAATTATTAAGGGAATTTAGTAACGCGAATCCTTAATAATTAATAAATACCACATACCACATACAACATTTTAGGACTCGAAGAACAACCCCGCCGCGATCCCGTCCGCGAAAAGCTTCCCCTCATCCGTCAGGAAATACTTTGGCCCTTCATGGTACAGATGCTTCTTTTCCACGAATGGCAATGCATTCCGGAGAAAATGATCTTCAAACTTCTCCCCGAAAACATTCCGGATATGTGCTGTATCACAACCCCAGACGGTGCGCAGGGAAGTCATGACATACTCGTTATATCGCTGCTTTATCGTCAGTATTTCTTTTTCTTCAACAGAAGTCTGAAAATCATCGAGTTTAATATATTGTGAAATATTGGAAACGTTCCATTGCCGCGAAGTTCCGTTAAAGGAATGCGCCGATGGTCCCAGGCCCAGGTAATGACCGCCCAGCCAATAAAGACTGTTATGTTTGGAATAAAAGCCTTCTTTTGCAAAATTGGAGATCTCGTAATGAATAAAATCATGGGCTTTCGTCCGTTCAAGCAGCATTTTAAAATGTCCTACCGACAAATTTTCATCCACCGGGGCATATTTCCCCTTTTCAATCAGCTTTGCCAGCGGGGTTTTCTGCTCTACCGTGAGCGCGTAGGCGGAAAGATGCGGAATGTCCAGCGAGAAGAATGTCTCCAGGTTCTTCGCCCATTTCTCGTCCGTAAGCCCGGGAATGCCGTAAATGAGATCAATTGTTAAATTATCATAACCGGCACTCCTCGCGTAATCCACAGCTCGTCTGGCCTGTTCTGAATTATGCACCCGGTTTAAGTATTGCAGGTCGTCGTCAAAGAACGACTGGATCCCGATGCTTAACCGGTTAACAGGAGTGTTCTTAAGTTCTCTCAGGTAATCGGCATTAAGATCATCCGGATTGGCTTCCAACGTGATCTCCGCCAAATGATCAATGTCAAAATGCAATGATAAATGATCAACGATCAATGATATATGAGAAATGGAGAGAATCGACGGCGTGCCACCCCCAAAATAAACCGTATTCACCGTTTCTCCAGCAAGGTAATCTTTCCGGATCTCAATCTCCTTCAGCAGTGCGGCAACAAACTCGTCCCTGTTCCGTTTTGAAGCGACAGAGAAGAAGTTGCAGTAGTGGCATTTCTGCCTGCAAAAGGGAATGTGTATATAAATTCCAGCCATTAACCGTTCAATTTGTTTTGATCCTCTTTGCGCAACTCTGCGATTCTTTGCGAAACTTTGCGTCACAGCCTCTGAGAGCTATTACGCAGAGTTACGCAAAGGATCCGCAAAGGTTCGCAAAGAAATTTTCTTAAAGCAATAAAAATAAATATATTTAATTTAGCACATTCATTAATCGAATCGACTATGAAACGCCGTGAATTCATCCGAAAAAGCACTGCCGCCGCAGCATTCACCGGCGCAGCCCTGACAATACCTTTCAACAATCTCTGGTCCTCCCCCTCTCCCGGTCTCCCCCTCTCCATGTCTCCCGGTCTCCCCCTCTCCATGTCTCCCGGTCTCCCTTTCGATCTTGTTGCCATCAAAGGCGGTGAACCCGAAATCATGTTCGACCAGGCCATCGCAGCCCTGGGAGGTATGCAGGCCTTCGTGAAAAAAGGACAGAAAGTGGTCATTAAACCAAATATCGGCTGGGACGTTTCCCCGGAACGGGCTGGGAACACCAATCCGTTGCTGGTCAAAAGGGTCGTTGAACATTGTTTTCAGGCCGGCGCAAAGGAAGTCTACGTCTTCGATAATACCTGCGACAAATGGGACAGATGCTATGCCACCAGCGGCATCGAGCGGGCCGTGAAAGACGCCGGTGGGAAGATCGCCCCGGGCAATACCGAGAATTACTACCAAACCGTTGAGATCCCCAATGGGAAAAAGCTTAAATCAGCCAAGGTCCATGAGCTGATCCTCGGCTCCGACGTTTTCATCAACATCCCGGTCCTGAAAAGCCACAGCTCGGCCAGGCTTACCATCGCCATGAAAAACCACATGGGCATTGTCTGGGACCGCGGCTTCTGGCACCGCAACGACCTCAACCAGTGCATCGCCGACTTTACGACGTATGTGAAGCAACCCGACCTAAACATTATCGACGCTTACCGAGTGATGATGAAAAACGGCCCCCGCGGCGTCTCGGAAGCCGACGTGAGCCTCATGAAATCGCTGATCATCTCCCCCGACCAGGTGGCAGCCGATGCCGCGGCCACCAAGCTGTTCGGCATCTCCCCCGACGACGTTCCTTACATCGGGATCGCCGAATCGATGGGCGTCGGGAGTGCAGCCCTGGATAAACTGAACGTTCACCGGATCATCCTCTGACATGCACAGCGGGCGGTTAAAAAAACTGCGGGTATTTCTTTCGCTGATCTTCTTCGCCGCTATCGGGATACTGTTCTTCGAACTGTTCGGGAAAGTGTTCAACGTTTCCCATCTGTACATCCTGAAGCTGCAATTCGTCCCCTCGCTGGTGAATTTCCTGGCCACCTTTTCATTGTTTTCCCTGGGTTTCGCCATGATCATCCTTTTGACCCTGCTCTTTGGTAGGATCTATTGCTCCACGCTGTGTCCTTTGGGAACCATGCAGGATCTGTTTGCCTATCTTTCCAGGAAATTATCTCCGCGGAGGAAGATATTCAAATACAAAAAACCCGTCAACTGGCTTAGGTACGGGCTCCTGGCGCTGGTGATCCTCGTCCTGCTCACAGGCAGCATCCTGCTGGTGAACCTGCTCGACCCGTACAGCATGTTCGGGAAAATTGTCACCAACCTGCTCCGGCCGGTCACCGTGGTGGCCAACAACGCGTTGTCGATCCTCCTGAGCAAAGCGGATATCTACTGGCTGCCACGTGTCAGGTGGGTACCCGTCAACTGGGCTGCCCTGCTCTTATCCATTGTGTTCCTTGTGTCCTTAGTGCTCTTGGTGGTTAAAAGAGGAAGATTATATTGCAACACGATCTGTCCGGTAGGTGCGCTATTAGGTTTGTTTGCAAAATACTCGCTCTTCAGAATAGCACTCGATAAAACCAAATGCAACAGTTGCGGCAAATGCTCCGCGGTGTGCAAGGCCGAATGCATCAACCCGCTCGAACAGACCGTGGATTTCAGCCGCTGCGTGGGCTGCATGAACTGCCTCTCGCCCTGCCCCGACAAGGGCGTGAAATTTCTTCCGTTCTGGTCAAAAGAGAAAACAGTAATTGAGCCTTTCGATCCGGGCAAACGGGATTTCTTCAAAAAATCAGGACTGGTGATGGCGGGAACAATAGTCGCAGGAAAGCTTTTTTCTCAGGAAGAAGAAAAAAAGAAGGAAGTGATCAAGGCGACGGTGCCGATAATAAGAAATTACCCGGTAACCCCGCCGGGAGCCAGGAACCAGGAGCGCTTCAACAAGTACTGCACCGCCTGCCACCTGTGCGTTTCAGCCTGTCCTACCCAGGTGCTTCAGCCGACGTATTTTCTTTACGGCCTCACCGGCTTCCTGCAGCCGAGGATGGATTACATCACCAACTTCTGCAATTTCGAATGCACGCTCTGCAGCGAGGTTTGCCCCACCGGCGCCATCATGCCGGTAACAAAAGAGGAAAAAAAGACCATCCAGCTCGGTAAGTCTTATTTCGTTAAAGAAAACTGCATCGTCTACACCAACAACACCGCCTGCGGGGCCTGTTCCGAACATTGCCCCACCAAGGCCGTTTACATGATCCCGTACAAAGAGAAACTGACTATCCCGGAAATCAACAACAAGATCTGCGTGGGCTGCGGCGCCTGCGAATACGCCTGCCCCACCGACCCGAAATCAATCTACATCGACGGAAACCCCATCCACCTGGTTGCAGAGAAGCCGGAAGAGATAAAGATTGAGGAGGAGATTGACTACAAGGAAGAGTTTCCCTTTTAGTTCAGTTTTTTTTCATGGACGATGGAGCATCTATTTTCGAAGCACGACTCTGATTACCGTTCCTTTTTCAATCACCGACGACCTAACAAAGATCTTTCCATTGTGGTAATCTGAAATGATCCGTTTCGAGAGCGACAGGCCCAGCCCCCAGCCGCGTTTTTTTGAGGTGAACCCGGGCTTGAAGATCGCTTTGAACTGCGATTTATGAATTCCTTTGCCGGTATCTTCGAAATCGATATTGACATGCTTGTTCACTTCTTCAATGCTGATGTTGATAACACCTGAACTGTTCATGGCGTCCACGGCATTTTTACAGACGTTCTCGACCACCCATTCGAATAGCTGCTTGTTGAGCGGAACGATGACCTGGTGTTCCCGGGGAGCATTGATGCTGAACTTCACCCGTTTCGAGATGCGGGGCTCGAGATAGGCCATGGATTCATACAATACCTCCACAAGATCCTGGGGCTCAAGTTTTGCCGGCGAACCGATCTTGGAGAAACGGTCGGTAATGTCTTCCAGCCGCTTGACGTCTTTCTCGATCTCGTTCACTTCTTCGGAATTTTCCAGTTTCATCTTGAGCAACTCCAGCCAGGCCATGATCGACGAAAGCGGCGTTCCAAGCTGGTGGGCCGTCTCCTTCGACATCCCGATCCACACCAGGTTCTGTTCCGACTTGCGCGCAGTGCTGAACAAAAGATAAGAAATGAAAAGGAACACGCTGATGATGGTCAGCATCACGTAGGGATAGTACATGATCTGCTCCATCAGGCTCGAATTGGCATAATAAATGTAACTTTTGCCGTAATCGGGAAGCACGATCTCAATCGGTTCATTTTCATAAGACATGCTGGAAATCAGATCGGCCACGTATTGAGGGTCCTTGAGCTTCTCACGGTCCAGGTTGCCCGATTCAATAACATACCGCCCGCTGCTGTCGGTGACCATGACAGGCACCGATGCCGAACTGCCCACCACTTCCGAGAAAAACGACTCCACGAGATCGTCAAGGACAAGCCTCAGCTCCGTATAGATGGTGGACTCCCTGAAATACAAAAGAACATAATCGTTGCTTGTAAGGCTGACTTTTATCGGTTCAAATGATGAGAATTCTTTTTTAAGACTGTCATTCATCATGGTAATGCCCGCCAGGTCTTTTTCACTGATGTTTTTAAAGATCTGGATTTGGTCCCGCGCATCGGTCAGGATGATCGGGATCGTGGTGTTATATTCCATCATCTGCCGGTAAAATTCAAGGGTCTGGGACGATTCCTCGAAGCGGAAATTACGGTACGCTTCAGCCAGGATCAGCGCCCGTTTGTATTCTTCTTCCTTGATCTGGTCGAAAAATTTCTTCGTGTAATTTACCAGGTCAGCCTTGCTCTGAATTGCATTCGCCCAGATCCCGATGCTCATCCGCTCATCCTCGGCGATCTGCCTGACCAGGATGTTCGTATACCAGAGCGAAACGGTGATGATCAGCACGGCTGCCCCAAACAATAACCATTTCCACCTTCTTTTCTTGTAGTAAATTTGCACCTGTAAATGTATTTTCTTCTTAACGGATTTTTCCGGATTTTATTGAATATCTTTCAGGTAGTTATAATTAACAAAATTAAAAAAAGATAAGAACGAAATGGAAATGCCATTCCTGACCGACGCTCCCCTGTTCACCTGGGTCATCCTTCCCCTGCTGATCTTCTTCGCACGCATCCTCGACATCAGTATCGGAACGCTCCGGCTGATCTTCGTTTCCAAGGGATACAAGTTCTACGCGCCCATCCTTGGGTTCTTCGAAGTGGTCATCTGGCTGCTGGCCATCGGCCAGATCATGCAGCACCTGGATAATTTAAGTAATTTAGTGCACGAATATTTTAAATCAAATCAAGATGAAAATCCGGACCAAAATGATCCTGCTCGCCCTCATCGTAATGGCAGGATGTACAACTTCACCCGTTAAAACCGTAAAGGAGAATGAACCGATGAACCGCAGCGTGATCGATGATGCCGTGAAAAATCAAGTCGTTAAAGCCCTGAAGGATAAATTTGGCGATGAAAAGGCTTCACGAATCGAAACCGGTGTTAAACAGGCCGCCGCTTTCTGGTATCCCGGCGATGGTTCCGTTGAAGAATTCAAGGCGTTCTGCCTCGAAAATTTTATCAACGACGACGACGAACTTCAACTGGTTTACAACCGCCTGTCTTCCGCCCTGGAGTCACTCTTCGGGAGCTACAACAAGATCAGTGTCGACCTGAAAATGCCGCTGCACGTTCCGATGGGCGATATCCACCCGATCGATGAGATCCTCGGCGGGTACAGCCCGGGCGCCCATTTTACGGATGACATGTTCGGCAATAAACTGGCATTCATCGTTTTGCTCAATTTTCCTTTTCATGATCTGGAAGATAAGACCATTGAAGGTGGCAACTGGAGCCGGCAGCAGTGGGCTTACGCCCGAATGGGAGAGTTGTTCACCTCCCGTACCCCGGCCGATCTTAACCAGCAGATCAGCAAAACACTTACCGATGCCGATAATTACATCTCGGAATATAACATTTACCTGGGAAAACTGCGGGATGACCAGGGGAGGCAACTCTTTCCCGACGATCTCAGGCTGATCTCCCACTGGGGGCTCCGCGACGAGCTCAAATCACACTATAATAGTCAGGAAGGCCTTGAAAAGCAAAAAATGATCTACCAGGTGATGCAGCGGATCATCAGCCAGGAGATCCCGGAAAATGTGATCGATAACGGGGAACTGTTATGGAATCCTTTTACGAATGAAGTTTTTAAAGGCGATGAAACGATTGGGAACACTCCGGAACCGGATACCCGTTACCAGGTTTTGCTTAATAATTATAAAGTCCTCTCGGCCACCGATGCTTATAATCCTTTTTATCCGACCTATATCAGCAGGGCCTTCGATGAAGGGATGGAAATTCCGCAGGCGGAAGTGGAAAAATTATTTGTCGACCTGGTTTCATCGCAGGAGGTGAAAGCAGTGGGCGCCCTGATCAGCAAAAGACTGGGCCGGCCGCTGGAACCTTTCGATATCTGGTACAATGGCTTTAAATCAGGCACCAGCCTCAACGAGGAAGAGCTGAACCGGATCACACGCGCCAAATACCCCGACAATAAAGCCTTCGAAAAAGATATGCCGAATATCTTGATGAAACTCGGCTTTAATAAAGACTCTGCCAATGCGATCGCATCCCGGATCACCGTCGACGCGGCCCGCGGCTCCGGCCATGCCTGGGGCGCTGAGATGCGCACCGACCGCGCCCGTCTCCGCACCCGAATCGGGGAACAGGGAATGGACTACAAAGGCTATAACATCGCCTTGCATGAGTTCGGCCATAATGTCGAACAGACCGTATCGCTTTACAACATCGATCATTACATCCTGCACGGAGTGCCTAACACGGCCTTTACCGAAGCGCTGGCGTTCATCTTCCAGCAACGCGACCTGGAAGTGCTGGGCATCAGCCAGTCCGACCCGATGGCAGAACATCTCGCCGCATTGCAGAGCCTCTGGTCCAGTTATGAGATCATGGGTGTCTCGCTGGTGGATATGCGCGTCTGGAAATGGCTTTATGAGAACCCGGACGCCACCGCTTCACAACTGAAAGAAACCGTCATCAGGATAGCAAAAGAGGTCTGGAACAATTATTATGCCCCGGTTTTCGGCATCCAGGATTCACCCATCCTGGCCATTTATTCCCATATGATCGATAATCCGCTGTATCTTTCCAATTACCCGGTGGGCCACCTGATTGAATTCCAGGTCGAGCAATACCTCAAGGGAAAGAACCTGCCGGATGAGATCTACCGGATGTACACCCTGGGCCTGCTTGCACCCCAGGTGTGGATGATGAAAGCGGTCGGACAGCCGGTTTCAGCCGAACCTGTCCTCACTGCGGCACGGGAAGCGCTGAATCATATCACGCAATAAAAAACCCGTTCCTACCATTTGTTAATTCTCTTAGTAACCCTGTTGATCCGACAGGGTTTATTTTCATTTCCTGAAGCAACTTTGTATTCCGGTTGTTCGTTATCGTACAACTTTTGTTACCATGTGAACAGGTAAATTAAAAACTGTTCCTGAAAGTGTTTTCTAAGACATTAAAAATTAATATTTTATGATATTGGCATATTTTTCGCAGCATTTCTGCGTTAATTTGAAATAATCTAATCCGGATTAACCATGAATTTTACAAGCATTAACCAAAAAAGCATCCTTTTTAAGGCATTTAAGGCATTGTTGATCATCTTCGCCGTTTTTCCGTTCCTGTCGGCTTCATCCCAGCAAAAGGCATGGACACTGGAAGACTGCATCAATTATGCCCTCGACAGCAACATTAACATCAAGAAACAGGTATTGATGGTGGAAAGCCAGAAAGCACAAATGCTTCAGGATTATCTCATCATGCTTCCCAACCTCAATGCCGGCGCGACCCACGGGTACAACTGGGGTAAAACGATCGACCGGTATACCAACGAATTTGCCACCACCAGGGTACAGTCCAACAACTTTTATATCGGGACGCAGTTCAACCTGTTCGAAGGGCTCAGGCAGATCAACACAGTGAATAAATCAAAACTCGATTATGCTGCCATTCAATACGATCTCGACCTGGCCATGGATAATATCTCCATCGCTGTGGCAGGGTATTATCTTGATATACTTTTTAACCAGGAACTACTGGCCGTAGCGAGGGAACAAAAAGAGATCACGCAGCAGCAGGTGAACCGGATGCAGAAAATGGTGGATGCCGGTACGCTTGCCAAAGGCGATCTGCTGAATATTGAAGCGCAGCTTGCGACCGAGGAGTTACAAATTGTAGAAGCGGAAAACCGCCTTATGATCTCTTACCTGAGCCTGCAACAGTTGATAGATCATCCGTACTCACCGGATTTTCGGATCGAAGTTCCACAGCTAAAACCCATCGAAGCGCCGCAAGTGGTCTTGACAGCCCAGAATGTTTATGATGTGGCCCTGGACAATCGCCCGGAAATTAAGAGTGCTGAAATGAGGGTTCAAAGTGCCCAAAAAGGAATTTCTATCGCTCGTGGCTACCAGAGCCCGACACTCTCCTTCTCCGGCACCTGGGCCACAGGTTATTCAGGCCTCGAAATCCCTACTGACGAGGTGGTCCTGAAAAACGGCTACGAGATCGGGTACCTGGTCAGCAATCCGCTGGAAAAAGTGATAAGTAATGATTATTACGCATCCGCCGGCAATTATTATGTTCCGGCATTCGGCGACCAGATTGACGACAACCAGAATAAAAGCCTCCAATTGTCGCTTCAGATACCGATTTACAACGGCTGGCAGGTGCGTACCGCCATCAGCCAGGCAAAAATAGCCAAGGAGGAAGCTGACTTGAGCCTCAAGCAGGCCAAGCTCGACCTGGATAAAAAGATCCAGCAGGCTTATGCCGATGCGGTTGCCGCCCTGAAAAATTTTAATGCCTCGGAAGTTAAAGTCAATGCACAGCAGGAAGCCTTCAAATATGCAGAACAAAAGCTCGGCGTTGGCCTTATGACGGCCGTGGATTATAATGAGACCAAGAAAAACCTGACCGCTGCCGAATCCGATCTGCTGCAGGCCAAGTACAGGTTCATTTATACTACAACCGTGCTCGATTTTTACATGGGCAAACCGTTAACCCTGAAACAGGAATAGTAATGGAAGACGCGATCATCCGGCTCAAAAACATCAACAAAACGTATGGGATGGGTAAAAACCCCCTGCACGTTTTGAAAGGCATTGACCTGGACATTAAAAAAGGCGAGCTGGTTTCGATCATGGGCGCCTCCGGTTCAGGAAAGTCCACGCTGCTGAATGTGATCGGTATCCTTGACAATCATGACGAAGGGGAATATATACTCGACGGGCTGGTCATCAAAGACCTGACGGAAAAAAAAGCAGCCTACCTGCGGAATGAGATGATCGGTTTCGTGTTTCAGTCATTCAACCTTATTTCATTTAAGAATGCCATGGAAAACGTGGCCCTTCCCCTCTATTACAAGGGGATCAGCCGGAAGAAGAGAAACAAAATTGCCATGGAGATGCTCGAGAAAATGGGCCTGGCTGAATGGTGGCACCACCTTCCGAATGAGCTTTCAGGAGGGCAGAAACAGCGCATCGCCATCGCACGGGCACTGGTGTCCAATCCCCGCCTGATCCTGGCCGATGAACCGACCGGCGCCCTGGATTCCAAGACATCACTGGAAATGATGGACCTTCTGAAAGAGATCAACCGCAGCGGGATAACAATACTGATCGTCACGCACGAATACGATATCGCCCACTCCACCGACCGGATCATCCACCTGAAAGACGGGCTTATCGACCGAACTGAGATCAATGGCAAGAATAAACAACACTATATAGGAGCAGTTAACTGACCATGGGCATCTTTGACTGGGATAAATGGCAGGAGATCTTCGAAACCATGAAGAAGAACAAGCTGCGCACCTTTCTGACAGGGTTCAGCGTGGCCTGGGGCATCTTCATGCTCATCATCCTGCTGGGTTCCGGTTATGGTCTTGAAAATGGCGTCAAGAAAGCCTTTGAAGGCGATGCGGCAAACACCCTCTGGATCAATCCCGGTCAGACCACAATGCCCTACAAAGGAATGAAGCAGGGGCGCAACATCATGTTCACCAACGAGGATTACGAACTCATGAAGCGGGAGATACCCAATATCGACAAGATCTCCTCAAGACTGAACGTGTGGCAGAATAATACGATTTCATATAAAAAAGAATATGGCAATTATGATATCATTGCCTGCCATCCGGGGTATGGTTATTATGAAACGCTTGAAATACTTGAAGGAAGATTTATCAATGATGCGGACGTCAATGATTTTCGCAAATCAGTGATAATTGGTATTCCGGTCAGGGATGCGCTTTTCAAGAATGGTGAAGAGCCATTGGGCAAATATATCCATGTCAGCGGCGTACCTTTCAAAGTGATCGGGGTTTTCAAAGATGCCGGCGGAGACAGGGACATGCAGCGGGTCTACATCCCGATCTCCACAGCTCAAAAGGTTTTCAATTTCGGGAACCGGATCTTCACCATCGGTATTGTTACACAGGATATCGGTCTTGATGAAAGCCGGGATATGGCGGAAAACGTCAGGCAGACCCTGGCCCAGAAGCATAAGTTCAACCCGGAAGATCAGCGCGCAGTATTCGTTTGGAACAACCTGGAAGAATACATCCGGCTCATGACCTTGTTTGCCAATATCAGGCTTTTCATCTGGATCATCGGCATCGGGACCATCATCGCCGGAGTGGTAGGCGTAAGCAATATCATGATGATCGTGGTGAAAGAAAGGACCCAGGAGATCGGGATCAGGAAAGCCCTGGGGGCAACTCCCTGGTCCATCATAAGCCTGATCCTGATGGAATCGGTGCTGATCACCTCTTTTGCCGGTTATATAGGCCTGGTGATGGGTGTCGGGCTGCTAGAACTGATCCGGCCGCTTTTTGAAAATGCCGATACGTTCTTTAAAGATCCTGAGGTTGATATCA
Organism: uncultured Bacteroidales bacterium; assembly: GCA_964447005.1. Taxonomy (GTDB): domain Bacteria; phylum Bacteroidota; class Bacteroidia; order Bacteroidales; family JAGOPY01; genus JAGOPY01. The sequence continues at coordinate 1,670 of CAYUQP010000046.1, read as the reverse complement.
TGACCGCGCTGGGCGCGACGGCAGTCATGGTCGTCAGCGGGATGCTGGCCGGTTTCGTGCCGGCCCGGAAAGCAGCAGCAATACAGCCCATTGAGGCGTTACGATATGAATAGAGACGTTGCATGCAACGTATCGATATAGTAAAGACGTAGCATGCTACGTCTCAACAAGAGATAGCAGCAAATGGTTAATGCTTGCACCGGCAGGGGGAATAATAAGGGATGCACTAAAATCCCCCTGCTATTTTAAAACAGATCAAAGATAACAATGAGAGTCCTCGATTACGACAAATGGCAGGAAATTGTGATTGTTCTGAAAAAGAACAAGCTCAGGACCTTCTTTACCGCTTTCGGCGTCTTCTGGGGAGTGTTTCTCCTGGTTATTATGATGGGCTCGGGAAATGGTTTGCGCAACAGCACCCTGGAAGGTTTCGGCAATATCGCCACCAACAGCTTCTTCATGTGGAGCCAGCGCACGACCATGCCTTACAAGGGTTTTCAGCGGGGGCGTTTCTATAATTTCAGAAATACGGATGCCGTGGCAATCCGGCAAAATGTGCCGGAAGTCGATGTGGTGGCGCCGCGGCTCCAGGGGGGTGGATACAGGGGCGCTGGCAGCACCGTCATCCGTGGCGAGCGGACTGGAACGTTTTCATCGTATGGGGTCACCCCGGATGCATTCAGAATAGAACCCATGAATTTGCTGAAGGGACGGTTTATCAACAATAACGACCTCGAAGAGCGGAGGAAGATCATCGTGATCGGTGAGAGGGTTTACCTGGAAATGTTTAAAAAAGATGAAGATCCGATCGGTGAATACCTGCAGATCCAGGGCGTTTATTTTAAAGTGGTCGGGGTGGTCAAATCAAAACAACGTGGCAACCAGGCCGAAGAACAGGATAAATCGATGTATATGCCGTTGAATACCCTGCAACAAACCTATAATTACGGTGATATCGTCGGATGGTTCTCCATCACGGCCAAAAACGGCGTTCCCGCTTCACTGGCTGAGCAAAAAACAAAGGATTACCTTAAGACCAGGCATTATATCCACCCGGATGACAACAGGGCCATTGGTTCCTGGAACCTTGAAAATGAATTCAACAAATTCAACAATTTATTTATGGGGATTACAATCCTGGTTTGGATCGTAGGCTCCGGGACATTGTTCGCAGGAGTGGTGGGCGTGAGCAATATCATGCTCATCGTGGTGAAGGAACGGACAAAGGAAATCGGGATACAGCGTGCACTCGGCGCCCCTCCGTCAGCTATCATAAGCCAGATCATCGTGGAATCGGTCTTCCTGACAACAATGGCAGGATATATCGGACTTGTAGTCGGCGTGGGGTTGCTTGAGCTTGTGAACTTTATGATGGAAAGCAGCGGCGTGCAATCCGATATGTTCCGCCATCCCGAGATCGACTTTAATATGGCCATGATGTCGCTGGGAATCCTGGTCATATCAGGCATCTTCGCCGGGCTGATCCCCGCGCGAAGGGCCATCAGCATAAAACCAATCGATGCGTTACGTGACGAGTAATACAGCAAAGAGACGTAGCATGCTACGTCTCAACAAGATGGTAAAGACGTTGCATGCAACGTCTCAACAAGATAGGGCAACGTCTCAACAAGATAGGGCAACGTCTCAACAAGATAGGGCAACGTCTCAAC
>CAYUQP010000045.1:0-35301 GCA_964447005.1 uncultured Bacteroidales bacterium | reverse complement strand
AAGATATATCAAGCTTTTCAAAGAACTAAAGATAAAAACAACGCAACACTAGTGACCTAATATCATTAATTTGGAATCAAATGTCTTTATAATTGCCCTAGGTGGATAAAGATTATCTACTAGTCTTCTTTGAATTTTAAGATTTCCATTCGTATCGGTTTTTAATATGTCACTATATCCAGTATACAAATATGGATCATCGGTCCAATTTATTCCGACATAAAATATGGTGTCCTGATCTAAATATAATGCATCCGATCCGCCACCCACAATAGTATCACCTAATAATGGGAATTGCGAAATGACTTCACCGTCATTTGAAAACTTAAGTAAATATGGAATGAATGGGATTCCTGGAAATTGAAAACTTGAAGCAGAATATATGAATCCATTATCTTGAAAAACTGTCCGATTTGCATATCCTGTATTTCCAACGGGCCATTTAATATCCCATATTTCATTGCCTTCTGTATCAGTCTTTATAAAGTAAGGCTGTAATGCAGGGCTAAAACAACTGCCAGCTATTAAAGAATTGCTGTCAGGTGTTAAATAGAGATAATATCCTTCCTCATTATGTACAGTAGAATCCTTCTGTGCAATGTGTTTAATCCATATTGGATCTCCTTCAGCATCCATTTTAACCAGGCTTATTCGAGGTGCATTAGGATATTGTCCGCCATAGTATTGAAGCATCCCAAGGAATTCACCGTTTGGCAGACTAATGACACCTTTTGCAGTATTAAAACCATCACTTAGAAATATTTTGCACCAATCAATTTCTCCACAATGATTCAATTTAATAAATAATGGGTCAATTTCAATATCATATTGTGCTGTTGCTCCACTGATAATAAAGCTATTATCTGATGTTATAACAAAATCGAGAAAATAATTCTCAACACTTCCATCTCCAAATTTTTTATTCCAAAGCACATTGCCATTAATATCAGTTTTAATTATCCAGCCATATTTAAAATGACTGGCATCCTTTAATATACTGCCACAGATATTATATCCTCTATCATAACCTTCAATAATGTCTTTACCATACGCGCGCAGATTATCACCATAAATTTTTGGCCAAGATTGGGCAAGAATGAACATAGGATTTGCTAATAGCAATAAACTGATGACATATTGGAAGAATAATCTGTGTGTATTCATGAGTCGTTATTTTATCTCTCCACAACAAACTTCCCCTTAATTGTCCTTTTCTTTGCATCCCTGCAAGTTGCAAGGTAAACTCCTGATGCCAGACTTGATACATTCAACGATAACATCCTGTTTTGAGGCGAAACTTTGCTTTTCATAACTTCCTGGCCGAAAAGGTTATAAATAACCATATCGGTTTCTTTTGAAAGGCTGATATCGGGAAAGGATAACACAACCCACTCCCGTGCCGGGTTCGGCGAAATCTTTATCGTACATTCATACTCTTCCTTGGTAGGGATTTCATCGATATTCACGAACAAACCGCACTCCAACTCTACCGTATCCGACTGGATTTCATATGGGCAAAGGCTATCGTAGGTAAGGGATTGAGTATAAAGAGTATCATCTTCCAGGTCCGTGTTCATTTTCCAGAGGTAGATGTCCCAGTTGCCGTCGACATAATAAGTACCCAGAGTTAAAAGCTTATTATCGAATGATTTTATTATAGTATTTGGTGCGTATAAGTTATCAACCAATCTTCTCTGGATTTTAAGATTTCCATTCGTATCGGTTTTGATTATGTCACTATAACCGGAATAAAAATATGGATCCTCGGTCCAGGTTATCCCAGTATATAATATTGAATCCTGATCTAAAAATAGTGCATTGGAACCCCCGCTGACTATGGTATCTCCCATTAATGGAAATTGAGTGATTATATCGCCGTTCATTTCAAATTTTAATATATATGGCTTGTTTGGATGTCCTGTAAACCTCAGGTTTGTTGCAGAATAAACAGTGCCATTAGCTTGAAAAACCGTCCGATATGCATCACCTTGATTCCCAACGGGCCACTTAATATCCCAAATTTCATTTCCATCAGGATCAGTCTTAATATAATAAGGCTTTAATGAAGGACTATAACAACAACCTGCAACCAGGTAATTGCTGTCAGGTGTTAAATATAAATTATACCCCTCTTCATTAAAAACAGTAGAATCCCCTTGTGCAAGGTGCTTGATCCAGATTGGATTTCCTTCGGAATCCATTTTAACCAGGCTTATTCTGTAAGGGGAATATTGTCCACCGTAGTATTTTAGCATTCCCAGAAATTCGCCATTGGGTAAGGTAATAACTCCTTTGGCGGTATTAAATCCATCACTGAGAAATATTTTGCACCAATCAATTTCACCACAAGAATTCAATTTAATAAATAGCGGATCAATTTCAAAATCGTATTGTGCTGTTGCACCACAGATTATAAAACCATTATCAAGGGTATTTTCAAAGTCATTAAAAGAATTTTCCACGTTCCAATTTCCATACTTTTTATTCCAGAGCATATATCCATTGATATCTGTTTTTATCAGCCAGCCAAATTTAAACTGGTTAGCATTTTTTAAAATACTGCCGCAAATTGCGTATCCTTTATCATAACTTTCTATGATGTCTCTGCCATACGCATTAACATTATTACCATAGATTTTCGGCCAGGTTTGTGCATGGCTTACAACTGAGTTTGATAATATCAAAATGATTATGGAGTATTTGAAAGGTAATCTGTTAGTTTTCATAGATCTAATATTTTATTCTCTTGTGGAAAAAGGAATAACTGGCAGGGATTTTGCCAGCTATTCCTTGTACTAGCTACTTAGTTCAATCCTTTTGAAAGCTTTCGCGTAGCAATCAATTTGTCGTTGACGTATAAGTTGATCAAGTAAATGCCATTGGGATATTTGGACAGATCCAGGACCTGCTGGTTTTGCTTTGATTTCAACATGAAATTATCAATTCTTCTGCCCTGGAGATCATTAATGATGATTCTACCCTTCTTTCCAAGTTCGATTGTATTGAAATACGCCACCACGTAATCACCGGCAGGATTGGGGAATAGATGCAATCTTTCCTTCTCTGAAAATTCAGGCTTCTTATAGTCCTGATAATCAGGATAAGACTTAACTTCTGTTGGGAATGAAACGGTCTCTGTATAATCAATATGTCTGCCTTTCACCAGCAATCCCCTGGCGCAGGCGCTAACACCCGGCAGATTTTCATCCATCATGGCGATCAATTCCTGTACAGTTACCGAATCAAGCTGGCTGGCATGCAAACTGTTGTCTTTCATCGTTTGAAGGATGTTAAAGAAATCCATGTAAGCTTCGTGAGCCAACCATTGCCTGGAGGTAAGGCTGAATAATGTCGGGATGCCGTTCAATGCCGCGATTGCTTGTTCTTCCTGGTTATTATCCCAATAGGTAAATGCCAGGCGGTACTTTGATCCAAGGTCCGTTTCATTTTCAAACAAATGGATCAGACTATCGTTCCGGTTTATGATGGTTGAATCGGTTAGGTACTCCCGGATCAATTGCCTGACGGCTCTTGCACGATATTGTTCCCAGTAACCGATCTCCGATTCCATCGCTTCTTTTGCCCCAAATTGATCCTTTCCTTGCATTATTTCCGCCATCATGTAATCCGGCATCGGATCATACCGGTTCTCCAAAGTTTCAATCAGATCGAACGATTTCACGGACTGGGGATTTGCAGTTAAAACATCGCGGATCATGGCATTGGGAAGCACATATTCTTTCAGAATGGCATTTTTCATCACAGTATCCGACAAGTATGGAGAACTTGCAAGCAGTTCCTGCCGCAATTCCAGGGCATCATCAAGTATGCTGATGGCAATCATAAAATTTAATGATTCCGTGCTGCCCCCGTCAACCAGAGCATAATATTCACTTAATAAGTCAGCAAGTTGTAAATTGGCATTGGCAATTTCAGCCCTTGAATCTTCCATGCTTTTCAAGTGATTATTGTTCAGGCTTGAAGGGCATGCTTGAGTCTTATTATATAAAGTTTCTTTGTCGAATAAATACATTGTTTGGGAAGTATAGTTGCCTTCAGTGGGCCTGAGTATGAAATTTGGATCAGCGCCATGGTGATAATAATTAATATATTCCGCGCTATTGTAATAGCTCCACCAATACTTATGGTTTCCCTGTCCTTCATAAGCTTCGTAATCCTGAATTTCGGAGGTAAAAGTATTACCTGCAAGCGCAGAGCTTAGTGTGGAATCTGCACCCTGGTCGGTTTTAATGCCCATGTATCTTTCCCGAGGATAGAGCGGATCCGGGAAAACCATGATATCATTTACACAAGCGCGCAAATCATTACATTTCAGGCACAGGCCACTTAGCTCACCCTTGTTAACTCCTTCGGCGATGATACCCGCATCGACTCCAGTGAAAAGGTTATTGTAAATTTCATTATTATCTTCTCCGGAATCTTTGATATAAATACCAATCCTGGATATAAGCACCGGAGGAGGCAAATCAAATGATGTCCACGGGCCATCAAAATGATTGTTTTCAATTAAATAACCTGTCGATCCGTGAAGATAAATCCCTCCTATAAATTTTTCATTCAAACCCTGGATGGTTCCAGGCCCTATATTACTGTAAAAGTAGGATGAAACAATAGTCGGTTCATGGTATCCGGAGATATATATTCCGGCGACATTTCCCTTAAAAACTCCTTTCGAAACTTCGAAATATTTGTTACCTCCTGAATTGAAGGCTTTAATGCCATATCTCAAATTCTGGAAGAATGCTGAGTCGTAACTGGTACAGGGCGTTGTTCCGCTGGTACATTTTCCCCTTACCAACACCTGGGCATCCATAGCCCATATACCAGTACCGCGGTCATTTTCATTAATCGGATAATCGGGAAGTTCTTCATGAATGAATTCACACCCGTAAAATTCCACCCCGTTCACTCCGACGAGTTTAACATGGGCATCAGGTTTTAGCATTATAAATTCAGGATCGTAAGTTTTAAATATGGTGGTTCTGAAACCGCTGAAATTCTCAATTTCGTTTCCTGCCTGATAATGGTCATTGATGAATGGAAGAAATTCAACATCTATTTTATTATTTAAAAACAAAGCGTTTTCGCACAAAACAATACCTCCCGAATAAGTATAATGAGTCGTGCTTGATGTTTTTCTACCAACATAAATTGCCGTTTGTGCATATTCGATGCAACCACCATTTAAAATGCTCAAATATCCCTGATTTGAATATGGATATTGAGACAGCGAACTATCACCCCAAACTTGAATACCGCTCCAAAGTTCATCGCAGGATTTGGTAATTTTTCCCCCATCGATAATTAATCTTCCGCCTTTTTTAACAATTATTGGATTAATACTCCAAATCGAGGGAACAAAAACAGTTCCTGTAATAGTAAGCTGGCCTCCGTTTTCGATAGTTAAAACTTTTTCAAGTTTAACAACTCCCGTCCAAGTCGTATCCTTTGTAATTTTAATTGTATCGCCAAAAGTAAAATAATCAGCACAATCGCAGGAGTAATCAGTATTGTATTGATGTTTGAACGGGTTGGAGTCATCGCAATCCCGCTGGTCTGGGCAAGAATCACATCCGGCAGGTTTAGGCCCGATCCCCCACCAGCAATATCCATCGCCATCCCGGTCATAGACCTGAACGGCTGGCTGCTCTGGAATTTCAGTAAAGTACGGGCCAATCTGACTTGCGGCGTCACGGTAATATCCACTAACTTGTTGCGTCACGAAACCATGATCACCGTAATCGTCAGGACCATAACTATCTTTAAAAATTATAGCAAGATATTCACTTACTGAGTTATAAACCCACCCAACCAGGGTTACATGATGCTTACCGTCATTGATCGTTAATCCGATTGGTCCGTTAAGAACCATTTCCTCGAAAATATCTTCCCAGCCGGAAGTCAGGCTGCCCTGAAACAGGTTAAAAGTGTCAATTTTAGCTATAATGTCAGGATCGGCACACACAATAGTTGTATCATCACAATCACCCATATTATCAATAGCTAAATAAGGTGCACAGTATTCATCTACTACACCGCTGTCTGCCAGGAATTCCATGGCAAGATTTACCGGAACACCATCACATGTTGCATCCGGAACACAGGCCAGGATATGTTGTTCTGATAAATCCAGGTCAAGATGCTGGTTATAATATAAATTAATGATACTTTCAAGTACGCCGATCGTGCCGAATGCTCCACAAGCGCCACAGCCACTATCCGGCAGGGTTTGGTCTTTGGGAACCGTCAGCCATCCTGTATAATATTCCGAATCATCATCAAAATATGGTGAACCCGGATTATTGGCGCCATGCCGGTCGCGCCAATCCCAGTGATTTACAAGAGAAAAATTTGTAACCGGTTCGTAAACCTGACCGATTTCCTGGAATACACCTCCCCGGTAATAATCATAGCCAAGCAGATTATATTTTTCTCCATAATATGCCTTTTTATCCTTGTAAAACAAATCGACCAGGCCGGTATTGCCGGCCTTCCAATCCATGCCCAATTCAGCAATATTGTAGTTGATATTGTCAACCTTAGCATGGTCGGCCTTCTTTTTTTCAAAATATTGCTTACTCAAGGGTTCTTCTGCTTCCTTCAGATCATAGTAAATGTCATGAATATAAATGGAAGCATCAAGTATCTCAAGTCTTATCCCTAACGGTATTACGCCATCAAGATAACAAGTTTCATCACAGTAATTTGAAAATTCGAAAACCGCACCGGATGAAATTAACGGGTAGCTTTCTGCAATCATGAATTCACCCTGATCTGTGATAAAAATTACACGGGCAAGACTTGTCAGAGAATTCATTTCAATTGATCCGGAAATTTTCAATTTGAAGATTACATCCTCCGGGGGGGGGGTGAAAGGATTGAAAGTAGTGTCATTTGTGAAGGTTAGGTTCACGTTGATTTCCTCCGCTTTGGCCGGCTTCAGTCCGAATGTGAATAGAAGCGCCAGCACTGTAAAAATAAGAATTTTTCTCATAACTTTTTTTGTTGAGATTAATAAATAGTTTGATTTAATTCTCTAAATATATGATATTTAGTGAAATTCTTATTGGATTTTTATCTGCGGATGGATCTATGAATTGCAACTGGAAATTACCGGTTACAAATGCTCCCCAATTATAGGATCAGAAAAGTATTAATGCATAGCAGATAACCACTAGAAAAAAAATTAGTGGTTTTCAGGGAGGAAATATTTAGATATGAGGTTTTACGAATGTTTAGGTGAGAGCCCAACGCTCACTCCTGCGTTCAAAATTTCTTCTTGAATCAAAGCGCGCGATGCAATCTCGCGTCAGCCGTCACCGTCATTCCCGCGAAAGCGGGAACAGCTCCTCCAGCTTCGCCCGCAACTCATCGCCCCTCAGGTTCTTCGCGATGATGATCCCGTTGGTGTCAAGCAGCGCATTCGAGGGAATTGAACGGATGCCGTACAACTTGCCTGCTGCGTTTTCCCAGCCTTTCAGGTCGGAAACATGCGTCCAGGTGAGCTGGTCGTCGGCAATGGCTTTCAGCCAGCGGTCGCGCTTGGAATCGAAGGAAACGCCGAAAATGTCGAAACCCTGAAGATGATACTGGTTGTACAAGGCCACCAGGTTCGGGTTCTCCTCACGGCACGGGGCGCACCAGGAAGCCCAGAAATCCAGCAGCAGGTAATTTTTCCCCACATAACCGTTCAGGCTCACTTCCACTCCAGCCGAATCCAACATGGAGAACGGAACGTAACGCTGCCCGATCGCCGTGCGCTTTAAAATGGCCAGGTAATCGTTCAGAAAGCCCGAGTAAACGGAATGTGCAAGGCTGGTATCGAACGAGTTCACCGCCCGCTCGAGGTCTTCCAGCTCATAGGTGTAAGAGTTCCGGTAAACAATGTATGGACTGATAAATGACGACGGATTCTCAAGCACGAAATTCTTCGAAAAAAGGCTTCTCTGCTCGTCCAGCACCGTGATCAGCGAATCATAGTAATCCATCTTTTCGGTATCACCAACTTCCATGGCGGTGTTGTACATCGAATAATTTTCTTTGATCGTCGCATTGAACGCATCAATCCTGTCAAGATACGCGTCATATGCCGCCTGGGTTTTGGAGCCGGTGATCTTGGTCTTATCGATATCCTTCGTCCGGATATTGACGATGATCTCCGACGCTTCGACAAAAAGCGGAACGGAAGATTTCGTGGCCGGCACGGTCAGATAATAAACCTCGGGGTAATCGATCACGCCTTTGATCATGAACTTCCCGCCGGTGATCTGCGTGGAGTCGATGGTGGTCAGCGGGCCATCCAGTCGCTTCTGCAGGAAAAGCTTCGCATCGATCGTGGTGTCGAGGTCACCGGTGATGACGAATTCATTCTGGACTTTGGTAGTGCAGGATGCAAGAACGATGGCTGAAATAATGAAAATGGAAATAATCTTTAACATGGTTCTTATTTTTTTAATTAAGAGGTTGTTTCAAATGTTGGAATCCCCACATGATAATCATTCTGTAGACTCAAACTCCAACGACTAAAGCCGTTGGTTCCAAGTTTGTTACAAAATATCAACCGACGGCTTTAGTCGTCGGCGATACAAAATAAAGTGGCAGAACTGACTTTTGAAACATCTAAGTGATACTTTCGGAGCAAAACTACAAAAACAAATCCTACTCCGGTTTCCTGGAGAAGAATAAATACTGTATCATCAGGATGACAAGTGTTGTTAACGCAGTGTTAATCAATACTTTAAGCAATGTCTGGAAAAATTCGCTGAGCCGGAACACTTCAAGGTAGAACAGGAACAGGTGGTGCATGAATACCAGGATGAGCGTGTAGGCCAGGAACCAGCCCGCCCCCGAGTCCCGGATGTTCGGATATTGCAGCGGCTCAAGGTCGTCTTTTTTCCCGACCAGCCGGATGGTGCCGGGCCGCAGGAAAGCCAGGAACACCGAAGCGGCGGCATGCATGCCCGGCGTGTGCATAAAGAAATCGACGGACAAACCCGTCATGAACGCCAGCGTCAGCAGCCAGAAACCCGCGATTTCGTAAGGAAGCATCAGGATGAACAGGATGTATACCTGTGGATTGATGTAGCCGCTCACCTGGATCTTGTTGAAGATGAACACCTGGGCCAGGACCAGCAGCACAAAACGAACGATATTTCCGATCAGTTTCTTATTCATTGTCGGAAGGTGTTGTGGTTTTCAACCGGTTGATCTCGTCGCGCCGCGTGTTCTCCACCACGTAAACGTACATGGCCCGGTTATAATCTTCTGAAAACCTGATCTTTCCCTTTTTAAACATGTTATCCATCTCCTCATCGATGTATTCCACAAAACCGATGACGATCCCTTCGGGGAAGATCTGTGAGTTGCCGCTGGTGATGATTGTATCGCCGGGGATCAGGTTCACATGGGTCGGGATGTGCGAGATGTTCCCGAGCCGGTAGTTGACCCCGTCCCAGGAAATGTTCATGAGCTGGTCGTTCTTCTTGATCCTGGCGCTGATCCGGGAATCTTTGTGCAGGATGGAGATCCCGGTGCTGTAGTTGGCCGACACATCGATGATGATGCCCAGCACCCCGTTCATGGTCAGCACGCCCATGTCTTTTTTGATTCCGGCAAGATATCCCTTGTCGAGCATGAAGTAATTGTTCCGGAACTGGGTGGAGTTGTTGATGATCCTGGCGCTGATCATTTTAAGGCTTAATCCGTTCTCCATGCGCAGGACCGAATCGGGGAACGTACGGGTCCTGATGTTGAGCAGGGCGCGTAAACGGGCGTTTTCTGCCGCGAGCTGCTCGTTTGACCGCCGGAACTCGAAAAAGTCGGTCAGGTTGCCGTAAAATTCGTTGAAACGGCCTGTGATCCCGCTGGTGGTGCTGACCACTTTCGAACGCTGGTAGTAGTTGTTGTTGTATATGAGGATGAAGGAGATGATCAGGTAGATCAAAAAGAAGAACAAAAACTGGTACCTGGAAATGAATGCCAGCAGGTTTCGCATCTCACTTGATCAGGAAGGTGAACTTATCGAAATTCTTCAGGGCGATCCCGGTGCCGCGGGCCACGGCCCTCAGCGGATCTTCGGCCATGTGCACGGGCAGCTTGGTTTTAAGGTGCAGCCTCTTGTCGAGCCCGCGTAAAAGTGATCCGCCGCCGGCAAGGTAAATGCCGGTCCGGTAAATGTCGGCAGAGAGCTCCGGTGGGGTCATTTCCAGGGCGTTCAGCACCGCCGCTTCGATCTTCGAGATGGATTTGTCGAGCGAGTGGGCGATTTCGGCGTAATTCACCGTGATCTCTTTCGGGATGCCGGTCAGCATGTCGCGGCCGTGCACCGGGAAATCATCGGGCGGGTTGTCGATGTCGGTCATTGCGGCGCCCACCTCGATCTTGATGCGCTCCGAGGTGCGCTCCCCGATGTTGATGTTGTGCTGCTTGCGCATGTATTCCTCGATGTCGGCGTTGAAATCGTCGCCGGCAATGCGGATGGATTTGTTGTTCACGATCCCGCCCAGCGCGATGACCGCGATCTCGCTGGTCCCGCCGCCGATGTCGATGATCATGTTGCCGGTGGGTTCCAGCACGTCGATCCCGATGCCGATCGCGGCGGCCATGGGCTCATGGATCAGCCTCACTTCCTTGGCGCCGGCCTGCTCGGCCGAGTCTTTCACGGCACGCTCCTCCACCTCGGTTATCCCTGACGGGATGCAGATCACCATCTTCAGTGCCGGCGGGAACACGTTGTTCTTGAAACCGATCATCTTGATCATTTCCCGGATCATGATCTCGGCAGCCTTGAAGTCGGCGATCACCCCGTCGCGCAACGGCCTGATCGTCCGGATGTTCTCGTGGGTCTTCCCGTGCATCATCATGGCCTTTTTTCCCACGGCGATCACTTTCCCCGTATTTCGTTCGAGGGCAACGATGGATGGTTCGTCTACGACCACTTTATCGTTGTAAATGATGATCGTGTTGGCAGTGCCGAGGTCAATGGCGATCTCTTTGGTGAGAAATGAAAAAAGTCCCATTCGTTATATCCAGTTAGCGCGTGTTTGAATCTAATGTTTAAAATGACGGACGCCGGTAAAAACCATTGCCAGTCCGTGTTTCCGGCAATAATCCACCGAATCCTGGTCCCTGACCGAGCCACCGGGCTGAATGATGGCTGTAATGCCTGCCTGGTGGGCGATCTCGACCGAATCGGCGAAGGGGAAGAATGCATCCGAGGCCAGAACGGCGCCCGGCAGGTCGAAACCGAACTCCCTGGCTTTGACAATAGCCTGTTTCAGGGCGTCCACCCTCGAGGTCTGCCCCACCCCGCTGCCGATCAGCTGCCGGTCTTTGACCAGCACAATGGCATTGGAACGGGTATGCTTCACGATCTTGTTCGCAAACAGAAGATCTTCTATTTCCCGCTCCGATGGCAACCGGTCGGTCACCGGGCGCAGGTCCTCCTTCACTTCGGTCTTCAGGTCTTTGTCCTGGACAATCATCCCGTTCAACACCGATCTGAACTGTTTTGCCGGAAAATCGTACGTTCCCCGCTGCAAAATTATTCTATTTTTCTTGCTTTGAAGTTTTTCCAGGGCACTTTTTTTGTAAGACGGCGCCAGGATGATCTCGAAGAAAAGCTTGTCAATCTCCTCCGCCGTGGCATCGTCAATTTCCCTGTTCGTGATGAGCACCCCACCGTACGCCGATAGCGGATCGCCGGCCAGCGCGGCTTTCCAGGCGTCGATCAAAGCCGGGCGGCTGGCACATCCGCAGGCATTGTTGTGCTTTAAGATCGCGAAAGTCGTTTCGTCAAATTCGCTGATGAGCGCGATGGCCGCGTCAAGGTCACCGATGTTGTTGTAAGACAATTCTTTGCCATGCAGACGGGTGAACACCCGGTCGATGTCGCCATGGAAAGAGCCCTGCTGATGCGGATTTTCACCGTAACGGAGTTTGAAAGGAGGCTGAAAATGGCCCAGGATGGCCATATCGTAACGCGACGTAACGCCGAAAGCCATGCCGGCAAACCGCCTGCGGTCGTCAATCCCGGTCATCCCGTTCTTTTCCCGGATCAGTTTCAGAAGGTCCGGGTATTGCCAGGAGGCGGAAACGATCAGCACGTCTTCGTAGTTTTTCGCGGCAGCGCGGATCAGCGAAATACCCCCGATATCGATCTTTTCGATGATCTCTTCCTCGATGTCTGTTTTAGCAACGGTTTCTTCAAAGGGATACAGGTCGACAATCACCAGGTCGATGGGCGGAATGCCGTATTTTTTGGCCTGCTCCAGGTCTTCCGCGATGTTCCTCCGGTAAAGGATGCCACCCATCACTTTGGGATGAAGCGTTTTGACCCGTCCGCCGAAGATCGACGGGTAATCGGTCAGTGATTCAACGGTGGTGGCCGGTATGCCCAGCCTGGTGATGAATTCAAAGGTGCCTCCCGTCGAAATGATACGGACACCGCGCTCATGCAGCGCCCGCACGATCACTTCCATACCTTCTTTGTAATATACTGATATTAAAGCGTTTTCGATCTTTTTTTCCATATAATGAAAGAAAATCAATTTTAGGATAATTCTTCAAATATAAGGCTTAATTCTTTTTTCAATAATATTAATTTTACCATCGTTTAGCGAACGGCATTTATGAAGATTTTCCTGAAACTGCTGACAGAGAGTTTTTTTTTCGCCTTGCATGAGATTGTCATGAACAAGGTGCGGACCCTTTTGTCGTTCCTGGGCATTACCATCGGGATTTTTTCCATCATATCCGTTTTTACCATCTTCGATTCGATGGAGGCCGGGATCAGGGAAAATATCAACTCGCTGGGCAATGATGTGCTGTTCGTGCAGAAATGGCCCTGGGCAATGGGTGGCGATTATCCCTGGTGGAAATACATGAACCGGCCGGAAGCCTCGCTTACTGAGATGAAGGAAATCCAGCGCCGCAGCCAGGCCAGCCAGGTAAGCGCTTATCTTTCCGGGGTCGGTGAGACCGTTAAATATCGCGATAAATCGATGAAAGATGCCAACGTGATGATGATCTCGGAGGATTATGACAAGGTCATGACCGTGGAGATCGCGGAGGGGAGATACATTTCACCTGTCGAGTTCAGTAGCGGGAAACCGGTGGTGCTGATCGGGAGCGGTATTGCTGAAAACCTCCTGGGTACTGATGCAACGGCAGCCATCGGCAAGAAGATCAAGATCTTCGGGCTGAATACCGAGGTGATCGGGGTGATGAAAAAACAGGGAAACAACATGTTCGGCAACTCCACCGATGACCAGTTGATTGTCCCGGTGAATTTCGGCAGAAACCACGTGGACCTCAGAAATGTCGGCGGGGCTATCATTGTCAAGGCAAAACCGGGCGTTACCCTGGATGAGCTGAAGGATGAGCTTTCCGGCATCATGCGCGCGGTGAGGAAGCTGAAACCTAAGGCGGAAGAAAATTTCGCGATCAACCAGACCGATATCATCAGCAAGAATTTCGACCAGCTATTCGCGGTGATCGCGGTGGTGGGATGGATCATCGGCGGCTTCTCACTGCTGGTCGGCGGCTTCGGGATCGCCAACATCATGTTTGTCTCAGTCAAGGAACGGACACGCATCATCGGGGTCCAGAAATCACTCGGGGCAAAAAACTATTTCATCCTGCTGCAATTTCTTTTCGAAGCGGTTTTCCTTTCTCTTTTCGGAGGGATTCTCGGCTTGATCATCGTATTCCTGCTTGCCTTCTCCGTTTCGCAGGCAACGGATTTTCAACTGGTGCTCACCAGTGGAAATATTTTCCTGGGAATTTTCGTATCGGCCTTTATCGGGTTTGTCAGCGGGCTGGTCCCGGCCTGGAATGCGTCGAGGCTCGACCCGGTCGAAGCAATGCGCTCAACATTCTAAATTTCCCCTCCCCTCCAGGGGAGGGGGCAGGGGGTGGGGTAAAAAAATTTACCCTCCCACCGGGTATATTTTCCGAAAAAACCGATTAATAAGCAGATTAATGCTTATTTTTATCAATTGAAACAATTATGGAAAAGCGCTGGGTATTAAAACCACAAGGAAACGGTGATCTGGTAAGGCATCTGAGCAAGGTACTGAACATTAATGAAAACCTCGCGAACCTGCTTGCCCAGCGGGGCGTTACCAGTTATGACCAGGCAAAAGCCTATTTCAGGCCACAACTGGAACACCTGCTTGATCCTTTCCTGATGAAAGACATGCACCTCGCGGTGGAACGGATCGAGAAAGCGCTGAAAAAAGGCGAGAAGATCCTGGTTTATGGCGATTATGACGTGGACGGAACCACTGCGGTGGCCCTTGTGTATACGTTTTTAAAGACGATCCACGAAAAAGTGGATTTCTATGTTCCTGATCGTTACAGCGAAGGCTACGGCATTTCATTCAAAGGGATTGACTTCGCTTCAGAGAACGGTTTCAGCCTTATCATTGCCCTCGATTGCGGGATTAAAGCGGTGGAGAAAGTGGCTTATGCAAAAGAACACAAGGTTGATTTCATCATCTGCGACCATCACCGGCCGGGTGACGAGCTTCCGCCCGCCGTTGCCATTCTCGATCCAAAAAGGGATGATTGTACCTATCCTTATAAGGAGCTCGCGGGCTGTGGAATAGGCTTCAAACTGATCCAGGCGTTTGCATGGAAGAACAATATTGCTTTTTCCTCGCTTGAGGAATACCTCGACCTGGTCGTGGTCAGCATTGCTTCCGATATTGTGCCGATCACCGGGGAAAACCGGGTGCTGGCCTATTACGGGCTGAGGCGCATCAATACTCAGCCCAGAGCGGGTCTGGAAGCCATTCTTAACGTCAGCAACAAGTACAGCAAGTCGAACGGCCAGGAAGGCAACAACCGGCAATACATCCGCGAACTGACCATCAACGACCTTGTGTTCATCGTCGGTCCCCGGATCAACGCCGCGGGCCGTATCGAAAGCGCCCGGAACTCGGTGGAACTGCTGATCACGAAAGATCCGGAACGGGCTTTCAAGTTAGGGAACCAGATCAACGAACTCAATACAGAGCGCAAAACCCTCGACTCAAACGCAACGCTCCACGCAATGGAGATTATGCATTCCGATCCAAAACTGAATGAACGCAAAAGCACCGTGCTGTTTCACCCCAACTGGCACAAAGGAGTAATCGGAATCGTCGCATCGCGGCTTATCGAAGCTTATTACCGGCCGACCATCGTGCTCACGGAATCGGAAGGAAAAATTACCGGATCGGCGCGCTCGATCAAAGGATTTGATATTTATGATGCCGTCGACGCCTGCGGTGACCTGCTCGAGCATTTCGGAGGCCACACCTATGCTGCCGGACTTTCGCTCAGGCCGGAAAACCTGGAAAAATTCAAGGAACGCTTTGAAGATTACGTCAGGACGCATATGACGGAAGACATCGCGATGCCTGAAATAGAAATTGACGCCAAACTCAACCTGCAGGACGTCCAGCGTAAATTCTACGATATCCTGAAACAGTTCGCGCCCTTTGGCCCGGGGAACATGTCGCCCGTATTCCAGACCGACAACGTTGTCGATGCAGGGAAAGCTAAAATCGTCGGGAACAACCACCTCAAGCTCGAAGTCTTCCAGCGCGACGTCAGGAGTGAGCCCATTTCAGCCATCGCCTTCCAGCAGGGCGAAGAGAACTTCGAATACATCCGCGACGGCAACCCGTTCGACATCTGCTACCACATCGAAGAGAACGAGTGGAACGGAAAAAAATCTTTTCAACTGAATATCAAGGATATTAAACCATCGGTGGGGTAAATTACTCCTTTATCCCTTTAACCTTAATCCCCAAATAAACCATCACCACCCCCGCTATCAGCGCCAGCACGCCGACGATCACCAGCAGGGTGCTCAAAGCAGTCATAGGGCTGTAGAATAAAAGAAGGCCGAATACCAGGGTAATGATCCCGTTGAAAGTGAAAAGCAAATGGTTGCTGATCTTCTTGCGCAGCCTGATGGCAAAGATGATCTGCAGCAAGCCCATGATAGTCGCCCAGATCCCGAACAATGTCAGGAAGAGTTTTAGCGATTGCCCGGGATTGATGATAAGTATCAAACCAATTAAAATAGCGACGATCGCCTGGATCATGACCACCAGGTAGCTGTTTTTCAATTTCATGCTTTGATAGGAATTGTAGAAAAGGACTAAACCGGCCACCAAGAGTACAATCCCGAAGATCCTCACCACGCTGATGATGGTGGCCTGCCCGACAAATAATACCAGCAACCCGAAAAGGATCGCAATAACCCCGTTCGTCACAAACAAAACCCAATTGTTCTTTTTCATATTATTTAAATTTATTTTTGACCACGGTCATTCGACACTTTTTCGCTCCCCTCCCCGTGTGGGGAGGGGCCGGGGGTGGGGCGGCTAAAGACCAATCTCCAGATACGTCCTTATCACCAGGTAAATCCCGAAAATCACCAGCCCCGCGCCGGCTATCCGGTTGATCCACACGATATTGTGCGTTTGCAGGTACTTCTTGATCTTAAAGGCTGAAAAGATCTTCAGCATATCCACCAGGAACACCACGCCAAGGGCTGCCAGAAAAAATGAAACCATCATGATGATATCTGCGTGATATTTGGCCGTGAAACCCACCACAACCCCCATCCAGAAGATCCAGATGAAGGGGTTGGTAATGTTGATGAAAAAGCCCTTCAGGATGTAAGTGGTGAAATAAGGTTCATCTTTTTTGAAGTCCGGAGCGGTAACGTCGACATTGATCATGACCTTTCGCCGGTAAGTAACGACCCCGAAAATGATCAGGATCAGCCCGCCGATAATGCCCAGAAGGGTTTTATTGCTTTCAAAGATCTGTACGGCCCCAAGGAATCCCAGTGCAACCAGGGCCGCGTCGCTGAGGAAAACACCGAACGCCAGAAGCACGCCGGGCCAGAAACCCCTGAGTATGCTGGTCTGGATCTCGGCCACCATCGCGGGGCCGAAACCGAAGAACAGGGACAAGGTCAGCCCCATGATCACGCCTTCAATGATTGTGTGCATGGGCTTTCTTGAAATTGTATTCAACAAGGAACTTTTCCCATAACGCCGGCAGGTCCCTTTTCAATACACGGGGAAACTTATTTGCTCCGCCTTCTTTATTCTGGACCTTCATCCAGGTCGAAAAGGCCACGGAGGGAAGTACCTCCACGAAAACCTCCCTGATCGCGGCAATGCGCTCCACACGGTAATCGTCGTTCAGGATCTTCAGGTATTCGTCGATCTTGTCACGGGCAACCGTGGCGTCCAACGGATCGTCGGTGCCCAGGTACCATTGGTGCGCCCACATGGTGTCGTGCTTGATGCCGGCCACCGTGAACTCCCTGATCTCCACGTTCAGCTCGTCACAAAGCATCTTGATGGCACGGTTCATGTTCTCTACCGACAAATGCTCCCCGGTGATGCTCAGGAAATGCTTTGTGCGGCCCGTGATCACGATTTCCGAATGCGCTTTCGAGGTGAATTTTATCGTGTCGCCGATCAGGTAACGCCAGGCGCCGGCACAGGTCGACAGCAACAAGGCATATTCTTTTCCCTCTTCCACCTGGTCGATCGTCAGCGCTACCGGCTTATCGATCATGTTGCCGTCGGCGTCAAAATTGCGGTCGTCAAACGGGACAAATTCGAAGAAAAGCCCGTTGTCGAGCACCAGTTGCAGGGCTTTCACCTTGATATTTTTCTGGTAGGCAATATATCCTTCTGAAGCCAGGTAGGATTCGTGGTAGATCATCGGCTTGCCGAACAGCTTTTCGAACGATTTGGCATAAGGCTCGAATGAAACGCCGCTGTGCACGTAAATGGCGAGGTTCGGCCAGATATCATGAATGGTTTTGAGATCGTAATGCTTGATGATGCGCTCCAGGATGATCTGTATCCAGGCCGGAACGCCTACAATGACGCCGATATCCCAGTTGATCGCCGATTTCACGATCTCGTCGAGCTTGGTCGACCAGTCGCGCTCCTTCGAGATCCTCTTCCCGGGCTTGTAAAAATGCTGGAACCAGAACGGGATGGTGCTGGCGGAAATGCCCGACAGGTCGCCTTCGTAGTAAGTCCCGTTGAAGTTCAGGTGCGTGCTCCCGCCGATCATCAGCATGCCCTTCTCGTAAAAATGATCGGGAAGATGATAGGACAGCGAAGACACCAGTTGCCTGACGCTGACCTTCCGGATGGCCCGGATCATGTCGGACGTCACCGGGATGTGCTTGCTCGACGCTTCCGAGGTACCGGAGGTAAGCGCGAAATACTTCACTCTGCCGGGCCAGGTGACGAAAGCTTCGCCGTTCAAAATACGGTACCACCACTTCCGGAACATCGTGTTGTACGTGAAAGTGGGAACCTTCGATTGAAATGCCCCGACCACGTCATCGCGTTTAAGCATCTCCGAAAAACCGTAGTATTCTCCAAAAGCAGTGAACTGGGCCTTGCGCAGGAGCTTTTTCAGCACCCGCTTCTGGGCGGTGTGAGGATCCAGTTTAGGCCTGGCGATTTCAGGCAGCCTTCCAAGCTCGTAGGCCCGTTTCACAATTGGTCCCAGTATCGGCATCCGCGGTTTTTTTAATGGTTGAACAAAAGTAAAAATAAAATGATAAAATCGTACTTTTAGCCCTCTAACCCATGTGACCATGAAATGGTTCAAGCGTCTGTTTCTCGTGATCCTGGCCATTGCCGGGGCGTTTCTGCTATTCCTCGCCTGGGCCACGATGGCCGATTACAAACCGCCGGAAAGGATACCTGCTGAGACGAAAGGCATATCCAGGCGCGTAGATCCGGGCGACAGCATTTTTTCAATCACGACCTGGAACCTGGGATATTTCGGCCTGGGAAAAGACTGTGATTTTTTCTTTGACGGGGGAAAAATGACCCGGCCATCTGAAGATCAATACAGGCATAATTCAGATGGAGTGCTGAAATATCTCGAAAAAATCGAAGGAACGGATTTCTATTTTTTCCAGGAAGTGGATGTTTATTCAAAACGAAGTTATTTCGATGACCAGGTTGAAAAGATCAGGGAGATCTTCGATGGGATGGAGTCCTCCTTCGCGTTCAATTATATCGTTCCATTCGTCATCGTTCCTTTGAAAAACCCGATGGGAAAAGTGAACAGCGGCATCCTGACCTTTTCATCATTCAAAACCTCCGAAAATTCCCGTTATGCTTTTCCCACCAGCTATTCCTGGCCGGTCAGCCTGTTCCAGCTCGACCGCTGCTTCATGCTTACAAGGATCCCTTTACCCGGCGGCAAAGAACTGGTGCTGATCAACACCCATAACGAAGCCTTCGACGACGGTTCGCAGCGAAAGAAACAGCTCGCGGTGCTGAAAGACATGATGCTGGCGGAGTTTGCAAAGGGCAATTATGTGGTTGTGGGGGGCGACTGGAACCAGAACCCTGTTGGATATTCGATTGAACGATTGTCGATGGTCGATGTTCGAAGGACAATAGAGCCGGCTATCGAAGAGGATTTTCTGCCGGAGGGGTGGCGGTGGGTGTTCGATCCGGGCCTGCCGACGAACCGCGATGTCGATGCGCCGTATGAACGGGGTAAAACCAAAACCACGATCATCGATTTCTTCGTGGTGTCGCCGAATGTGAAAGTTTTGGATGTGAAAACCCACGATCTTGGCTTTGAGTGGTGCGATCACCAGCCGGTGGAGATGAAATTCAGGCTGGGACCTTCTTCCGGCGACTGAAGCCGCGGGTGGTTAGATTTTACTCGTGAGAACGATTTATTCCCTTCAAGGACTATCCAATTTAATATATCAATATGTGTTATCAAAATTCAGTATAAATTACTGATTTTTATTAACATATCGTATTACCCCCCCTGCCTTTCCGATTAATGCATGATTTGAGCCTCTCCTTTTATTCATTCAAATGATCATGCCATGAAAACATTAATCCAAAACCTTAGCACTTTCTTCCTGGTCCTTGCAGTTTTTTCGGATGCATTCAGCCAGGACATTGAATTTGATCTTACCTTTACGGGTGACACGGTACTTTATCCGTTTGAGAACATTGAAACCATCAGTGAATTGACTTTGGATGGAAATGTTGAATTTTTCAGCGATACCAGCCTGGTGAGGCTCATTCTTGAAGATGAGAACGGCTACCAGTACATGATCTTTGAAACATACCCTCTTATCAGTACCGGATCAATAGTGTCCGCTGATAAATATTATGATGAGACTTGCGCGTTAAATGAGTGCAATCCTTATTCATTGATCGTACAGGTCATTGAAGCGGATTTTATTTTAAAGGATCTTTATTATGATTTGGAACCGAGGTAAATCGCCGCGACATATCAATCCAGTGAAATCCAAATTATTGACATGAAAAGTAATTTGTTGAGAAAGCACATTATTAATAATGGAAAAGATCAGATGGTTATTGATCTTAAAGCATATCCAATTGGCTTTTATATGATCTCTTTGAACTCAAGGAATCAGGTAATTGACAGCAAGAAACTGAGTAAAGGAGGATATTGATGGAATGGTTCATAATGAGAGCCTTCCGATTAGGTATTTTCTCAATAGGAATGCTGTTTACTTGCAATTTCACTCAAGCACAAGATTGGCCTAGAATATATGGAAATAATATTCATGCATACATTGTAGATTTATATGAAACTTATGATAAGGGATTCTATTTGACAGCCTTTATATATAGCAACCAGGGAGTAAACAAATATGGCTGGATCATTAAAATAGATATTAATGGAAATATTCTTTGGGAAAAAAAATTTGGAGATGGGAACTATAAAAATTGGTTTGGAGATTCGTTTTTAACGACAGACCAAGGAATGATCGTTACCGGTGTTACTTCCAAATACAGTACAGGTGATTTCGATCCTGCTTTCTTCAAATTGAATGTCTGTGGAGAAATTGAATGGTGCAAAGTATTTCGATCAACAGATCAAAACTATGGCACGGGTATAATTCAAGTTGCAGATGGATCTTATATAGGAATGCTTCAGTATTATGGTGAAGGAGAAACTTATGCAAGAATCAGTCTGGTTAAAATGGATCCAAATGGAGAACCGATATGGATACAAAAACAATCGCAGGAAGACAGCTTGATATACAATGAAGAAGGATCAAATTTAATCCTGACATCAGCTGGAAATTTCTTAATCTCAGGAAGTTGCAATCATCCGGGCTGGAGACCATATTTCATCTTAACTGATACTTCAGGAATTCAGAATTGGGATATAATTTGGAATTCAGCTTATGGACATGCATTTCAAACCATTGAACATCAACCGGGAATATTTTACAGTACAGGCTTTAAATTGCCACCAGGGTATAATAACATGCCAGCTATTTTTAAATTTGATGAGGATGGAAATCAACTTGATGATTTTTTAATTCTTGAAGATACGGTTTATCAGGGAGGAGGCGGTTCTATTTTAACGATCAATGATTCTACGCTGCTCTCAGGGATTGTATGGAGTAGCTTGAACAACTATCAGTTAATTAAAAGTGAAGTTGTCAAAATGGACACGTTGGGTAATCTTATAAACAGGAGGTTGTTATTATTGGAAGATCGTGCACCCACTAGTTTGTGGCTAACTTCTGATAATAAACTGCTTGCTGCGGGAAGTTATGTCACAGATAGCAACTGGGACATCTACCTTTGGAAAATGAACACCGATCTGGAAGATGACACCCTTTACACCCAACCACTCACCTATGACAGTTTATGTCCCTTTGAAATCCAATCGGATACCGTAGACTTTGACTGCGGTGTGTTTGTTAATATCGATGAGCTTCCCACCAAAGAAGAATACGAATCCACGATAAAGATCTCGCCGAATCCGGCAAGGGACTGGGTGGTGCTTACGCTACCAGATGTGCTTGCCGAAGGAGAGGTGGAGTCAGTGGTGTATGATATATTTGGTAGGGAGGCGGGGAAGCAGGGAAGCGCGGGAGTTTTACCTGTTAACCGCATGATTTCTCTTGATGTTTCAAGTTTTTCACCGGGGATGTATGTTGCGGTGGTTATTGATATGAAAGGAAGGAGATATACCGGAAAGATCGTTGTGCATTGATAAAAATGTAATATGTGGTATGTATTATGTTGTAATTATTAAGGGAATTTAGTAACGCGAATCCTTAATAATTAATAAATACCACATACCACATACAACATTTTAGGACTCGAAGAACAACCCCGCCGCGATCCCGTCCGCGAAAAGCTTCCCCTCATCCGTCAGGAAATACTTTGGCCCTTCATGGTACAGATGCTTCTTTTCCACGAATGGCAATGCATTCCGGAGAAAATGATCTTCAAACTTCTCCCCGAAAACATTCCGGATATGTGCTGTATCACAACCCCAGACGGTGCGCAGGGAAGTCATGACATACTCGTTATATCGCTGCTTTATCGTCAGTATTTCTTTTTCTTCAACAGAAGTCTGAAAATCATCGAGTTTAATATATTGTGAAATATTGGAAACGTTCCATTGCCGCGAAGTTCCGTTAAAGGAATGCGCCGATGGTCCCAGGCCCAGGTAATGACCGCCCAGCCAATAAAGACTGTTATGTTTGGAATAAAAGCCTTCTTTTGCAAAATTGGAGATCTCGTAATGAATAAAATCATGGGCTTTCGTCCGTTCAAGCAGCATTTTAAAATGTCCTACCGACAAATTTTCATCCACCGGGGCATATTTCCCCTTTTCAATCAGCTTTGCCAGCGGGGTTTTCTGCTCTACCGTGAGCGCGTAGGCGGAAAGATGCGGAATGTCCAGCGAGAAGAATGTCTCCAGGTTCTTCGCCCATTTCTCGTCCGTAAGCCCGGGAATGCCGTAAATGAGATCAATTGTTAAATTATCATAACCGGCACTCCTCGCGTAATCCACAGCTCGTCTGGCCTGTTCTGAATTATGCACCCGGTTTAAGTATTGCAGGTCGTCGTCAAAGAACGACTGGATCCCGATGCTTAACCGGTTAACAGGAGTGTTCTTAAGTTCTCTCAGGTAATCGGCATTAAGATCATCCGGATTGGCTTCCAACGTGATCTCCGCCAAATGATCAATGTCAAAATGCAATGATAAATGATCAACGATCAATGATATATGAGAAATGGAGAGAATCGACGGCGTGCCACCCCCAAAATAAACCGTATTCACCGTTTCTCCAGCAAGGTAATCTTTCCGGATCTCAATCTCCTTCAGCAGTGCGGCAACAAACTCGTCCCTGTTCCGTTTTGAAGCGACAGAGAAGAAGTTGCAGTAGTGGCATTTCTGCCTGCAAAAGGGAATGTGTATATAAATTCCAGCCATTAACCGTTCAATTTGTTTTGATCCTCTTTGCGCAACTCTGCGATTCTTTGCGAAACTTTGCGTCACAGCCTCTGAGAGCTATTACGCAGAGTTACGCAAAGGATCCGCAAAGGTTCGCAAAGAAATTTTCTTAAAGCAATAAAAATAAATATATTTAATTTAGCACATTCATTAATCGAATCGACTATGAAACGCCGTGAATTCATCCGAAAAAGCACTGCCGCCGCAGCATTCACCGGCGCAGCCCTGACAATACCTTTCAACAATCTCTGGTCCTCCCCCTCTCCCGGTCTCCCCCTCTCCATGTCTCCCGGTCTCCCCCTCTCCATGTCTCCCGGTCTCCCTTTCGATCTTGTTGCCATCAAAGGCGGTGAACCCGAAATCATGTTCGACCAGGCCATCGCAGCCCTGGGAGGTATGCAGGCCTTCGTGAAAAAAGGACAGAAAGTGGTCATTAAACCAAATATCGGCTGGGACGTTTCCCCGGAACGGGCTGGGAACACCAATCCGTTGCTGGTCAAAAGGGTCGTTGAACATTGTTTTCAGGCCGGCGCAAAGGAAGTCTACGTCTTCGATAATACCTGCGACAAATGGGACAGATGCTATGCCACCAGCGGCATCGAGCGGGCCGTGAAAGACGCCGGTGGGAAGATCGCCCCGGGCAATACCGAGAATTACTACCAAACCGTTGAGATCCCCAATGGGAAAAAGCTTAAATCAGCCAAGGTCCATGAGCTGATCCTCGGCTCCGACGTTTTCATCAACATCCCGGTCCTGAAAAGCCACAGCTCGGCCAGGCTTACCATCGCCATGAAAAACCACATGGGCATTGTCTGGGACCGCGGCTTCTGGCACCGCAACGACCTCAACCAGTGCATCGCCGACTTTACGACGTATGTGAAGCAACCCGACCTAAACATTATCGACGCTTACCGAGTGATGATGAAAAACGGCCCCCGCGGCGTCTCGGAAGCCGACGTGAGCCTCATGAAATCGCTGATCATCTCCCCCGACCAGGTGGCAGCCGATGCCGCGGCCACCAAGCTGTTCGGCATCTCCCCCGACGACGTTCCTTACATCGGGATCGCCGAATCGATGGGCGTCGGGAGTGCAGCCCTGGATAAACTGAACGTTCACCGGATCATCCTCTGACATGCACAGCGGGCGGTTAAAAAAACTGCGGGTATTTCTTTCGCTGATCTTCTTCGCCGCTATCGGGATACTGTTCTTCGAACTGTTCGGGAAAGTGTTCAACGTTTCCCATCTGTACATCCTGAAGCTGCAATTCGTCCCCTCGCTGGTGAATTTCCTGGCCACCTTTTCATTGTTTTCCCTGGGTTTCGCCATGATCATCCTTTTGACCCTGCTCTTTGGTAGGATCTATTGCTCCACGCTGTGTCCTTTGGGAACCATGCAGGATCTGTTTGCCTATCTTTCCAGGAAATTATCTCCGCGGAGGAAGATATTCAAATACAAAAAACCCGTCAACTGGCTTAGGTACGGGCTCCTGGCGCTGGTGATCCTCGTCCTGCTCACAGGCAGCATCCTGCTGGTGAACCTGCTCGACCCGTACAGCATGTTCGGGAAAATTGTCACCAACCTGCTCCGGCCGGTCACCGTGGTGGCCAACAACGCGTTGTCGATCCTCCTGAGCAAAGCGGATATCTACTGGCTGCCACGTGTCAGGTGGGTACCCGTCAACTGGGCTGCCCTGCTCTTATCCATTGTGTTCCTTGTGTCCTTAGTGCTCTTGGTGGTTAAAAGAGGAAGATTATATTGCAACACGATCTGTCCGGTAGGTGCGCTATTAGGTTTGTTTGCAAAATACTCGCTCTTCAGAATAGCACTCGATAAAACCAAATGCAACAGTTGCGGCAAATGCTCCGCGGTGTGCAAGGCCGAATGCATCAACCCGCTCGAACAGACCGTGGATTTCAGCCGCTGCGTGGGCTGCATGAACTGCCTCTCGCCCTGCCCCGACAAGGGCGTGAAATTTCTTCCGTTCTGGTCAAAAGAGAAAACAGTAATTGAGCCTTTCGATCCGGGCAAACGGGATTTCTTCAAAAAATCAGGACTGGTGATGGCGGGAACAATAGTCGCAGGAAAGCTTTTTTCTCAGGAAGAAGAAAAAAAGAAGGAAGTGATCAAGGCGACGGTGCCGATAATAAGAAATTACCCGGTAACCCCGCCGGGAGCCAGGAACCAGGAGCGCTTCAACAAGTACTGCACCGCCTGCCACCTGTGCGTTTCAGCCTGTCCTACCCAGGTGCTTCAGCCGACGTATTTTCTTTACGGCCTCACCGGCTTCCTGCAGCCGAGGATGGATTACATCACCAACTTCTGCAATTTCGAATGCACGCTCTGCAGCGAGGTTTGCCCCACCGGCGCCATCATGCCGGTAACAAAAGAGGAAAAAAAGACCATCCAGCTCGGTAAGTCTTATTTCGTTAAAGAAAACTGCATCGTCTACACCAACAACACCGCCTGCGGGGCCTGTTCCGAACATTGCCCCACCAAGGCCGTTTACATGATCCCGTACAAAGAGAAACTGACTATCCCGGAAATCAACAACAAGATCTGCGTGGGCTGCGGCGCCTGCGAATACGCCTGCCCCACCGACCCGAAATCAATCTACATCGACGGAAACCCCATCCACCTGGTTGCAGAGAAGCCGGAAGAGATAAAGATTGAGGAGGAGATTGACTACAAGGAAGAGTTTCCCTTTTAGTTCAGTTTTTTTTCATGGACGATGGAGCATCTATTTTCGAAGCACGACTCTGATTACCGTTCCTTTTTCAATCACCGACGACCTAACAAAGATCTTTCCATTGTGGTAATCTGAAATGATCCGTTTCGAGAGCGACAGGCCCAGCCCCCAGCCGCGTTTTTTTGAGGTGAACCCGGGCTTGAAGATCGCTTTGAACTGCGATTTATGAATTCCTTTGCCGGTATCTTCGAAATCGATATTGACATGCTTGTTCACTTCTTCAATGCTGATGTTGATAACACCTGAACTGTTCATGGCGTCCACGGCATTTTTACAGACGTTCTCGACCACCCATTCGAATAGCTGCTTGTTGAGCGGAACGATGACCTGGTGTTCCCGGGGAGCATTGATGCTGAACTTCACCCGTTTCGAGATGCGGGGCTCGAGATAGGCCATGGATTCATACAATACCTCCACAAGATCCTGGGGCTCAAGTTTTGCCGGCGAACCGATCTTGGAGAAACGGTCGGTAATGTCTTCCAGCCGCTTGACGTCTTTCTCGATCTCGTTCACTTCTTCGGAATTTTCCAGTTTCATCTTGAGCAACTCCAGCCAGGCCATGATCGACGAAAGCGGCGTTCCAAGCTGGTGGGCCGTCTCCTTCGACATCCCGATCCACACCAGGTTCTGTTCCGACTTGCGCGCAGTGCTGAACAAAAGATAAGAAATGAAAAGGAACACGCTGATGATGGTCAGCATCACGTAGGGATAGTACATGATCTGCTCCATCAGGCTCGAATTGGCATAATAAATGTAACTTTTGCCGTAATCGGGAAGCACGATCTCAATCGGTTCATTTTCATAAGACATGCTGGAAATCAGATCGGCCACGTATTGAGGGTCCTTGAGCTTCTCACGGTCCAGGTTGCCCGATTCAATAACATACCGCCCGCTGCTGTCGGTGACCATGACAGGCACCGATGCCGAACTGCCCACCACTTCCGAGAAAAACGACTCCACGAGATCGTCAAGGACAAGCCTCAGCTCCGTATAGATGGTGGACTCCCTGAAATACAAAAGAACATAATCGTTGCTTGTAAGGCTGACTTTTATCGGTTCAAATGATGAGAATTCTTTTTTAAGACTGTCATTCATCATGGTAATGCCCGCCAGGTCTTTTTCACTGATGTTTTTAAAGATCTGGATTTGGTCCCGCGCATCGGTCAGGATGATCGGGATCGTGGTGTTATATTCCATCATCTGCCGGTAAAATTCAAGGGTCTGGGACGATTCCTCGAAGCGGAAATTACGGTACGCTTCAGCCAGGATCAGCGCCCGTTTGTATTCTTCTTCCTTGATCTGGTCGAAAAATTTCTTCGTGTAATTTACCAGGTCAGCCTTGCTCTGAATTGCATTCGCCCAGATCCCGATGCTCATCCGCTCATCCTCGGCGATCTGCCTGACCAGGATGTTCGTATACCAGAGCGAAACGGTGATGATCAGCACGGCTGCCCCAAACAATAACCATTTCCACCTTCTTTTCTTGTAGTAAATTTGCACCTGTAAATGTATTTTCTTCTTAACGGATTTTTCCGGATTTTATTGAATATCTTTCAGGTAGTTATAATTAACAAAATTAAAAAAAGATAAGAACGAAATGGAAATGCCATTCCTGACCGACGCTCCCCTGTTCACCTGGGTCATCCTTCCCCTGCTGATCTTCTTCGCACGCATCCTCGACATCAGTATCGGAACGCTCCGGCTGATCTTCGTTTCCAAGGGATACAAGTTCTACGCGCCCATCCTTGGGTTCTTCGAAGTGGTCATCTGGCTGCTGGCCATCGGCCAGATCATGCAGCACCTGGATAATTTAAGTAATTTAGTGCACGAATATTTTAAATCAAATCAAGATGAAAATCCGGACCAAAATGATCCTGCTCGCCCTCATCGTAATGGCAGGATGTACAACTTCACCCGTTAAAACCGTAAAGGAGAATGAACCGATGAACCGCAGCGTGATCGATGATGCCGTGAAAAATCAAGTCGTTAAAGCCCTGAAGGATAAATTTGGCGATGAAAAGGCTTCACGAATCGAAACCGGTGTTAAACAGGCCGCCGCTTTCTGGTATCCCGGCGATGGTTCCGTTGAAGAATTCAAGGCGTTCTGCCTCGAAAATTTTATCAACGACGACGACGAACTTCAACTGGTTTACAACCGCCTGTCTTCCGCCCTGGAGTCACTCTTCGGGAGCTACAACAAGATCAGTGTCGACCTGAAAATGCCGCTGCACGTTCCGATGGGCGATATCCACCCGATCGATGAGATCCTCGGCGGGTACAGCCCGGGCGCCCATTTTACGGATGACATGTTCGGCAATAAACTGGCATTCATCGTTTTGCTCAATTTTCCTTTTCATGATCTGGAAGATAAGACCATTGAAGGTGGCAACTGGAGCCGGCAGCAGTGGGCTTACGCCCGAATGGGAGAGTTGTTCACCTCCCGTACCCCGGCCGATCTTAACCAGCAGATCAGCAAAACACTTACCGATGCCGATAATTACATCTCGGAATATAACATTTACCTGGGAAAACTGCGGGATGACCAGGGGAGGCAACTCTTTCCCGACGATCTCAGGCTGATCTCCCACTGGGGGCTCCGCGACGAGCTCAAATCACACTATAATAGTCAGGAAGGCCTTGAAAAGCAAAAAATGATCTACCAGGTGATGCAGCGGATCATCAGCCAGGAGATCCCGGAAAATGTGATCGATAACGGGGAACTGTTATGGAATCCTTTTACGAATGAAGTTTTTAAAGGCGATGAAACGATTGGGAACACTCCGGAACCGGATACCCGTTACCAGGTTTTGCTTAATAATTATAAAGTCCTCTCGGCCACCGATGCTTATAATCCTTTTTATCCGACCTATATCAGCAGGGCCTTCGATGAAGGGATGGAAATTCCGCAGGCGGAAGTGGAAAAATTATTTGTCGACCTGGTTTCATCGCAGGAGGTGAAAGCAGTGGGCGCCCTGATCAGCAAAAGACTGGGCCGGCCGCTGGAACCTTTCGATATCTGGTACAATGGCTTTAAATCAGGCACCAGCCTCAACGAGGAAGAGCTGAACCGGATCACACGCGCCAAATACCCCGACAATAAAGCCTTCGAAAAAGATATGCCGAATATCTTGATGAAACTCGGCTTTAATAAAGACTCTGCCAATGCGATCGCATCCCGGATCACCGTCGACGCGGCCCGCGGCTCCGGCCATGCCTGGGGCGCTGAGATGCGCACCGACCGCGCCCGTCTCCGCACCCGAATCGGGGAACAGGGAATGGACTACAAAGGCTATAACATCGCCTTGCATGAGTTCGGCCATAATGTCGAACAGACCGTATCGCTTTACAACATCGATCATTACATCCTGCACGGAGTGCCTAACACGGCCTTTACCGAAGCGCTGGCGTTCATCTTCCAGCAACGCGACCTGGAAGTGCTGGGCATCAGCCAGTCCGACCCGATGGCAGAACATCTCGCCGCATTGCAGAGCCTCTGGTCCAGTTATGAGATCATGGGTGTCTCGCTGGTGGATATGCGCGTCTGGAAATGGCTTTATGAGAACCCGGACGCCACCGCTTCACAACTGAAAGAAACCGTCATCAGGATAGCAAAAGAGGTCTGGAACAATTATTATGCCCCGGTTTTCGGCATCCAGGATTCACCCATCCTGGCCATTTATTCCCATATGATCGATAATCCGCTGTATCTTTCCAATTACCCGGTGGGCCACCTGATTGAATTCCAGGTCGAGCAATACCTCAAGGGAAAGAACCTGCCGGATGAGATCTACCGGATGTACACCCTGGGCCTGCTTGCACCCCAGGTGTGGATGATGAAAGCGGTCGGACAGCCGGTTTCAGCCGAACCTGTCCTCACTGCGGCACGGGAAGCGCTGAATCATATCACGCAATAAAAAACCCGTTCCTACCATTTGTTAATTCTCTTAGTAACCCTGTTGATCCGACAGGGTTTATTTTCATTTCCTGAAGCAACTTTGTATTCCGGTTGTTCGTTATCGTACAACTTTTGTTACCATGTGAACAGGTAAATTAAAAACTGTTCCTGAAAGTGTTTTCTAAGACATTAAAAATTAATATTTTATGATATTGGCATATTTTTCGCAGCATTTCTGCGTTAATTTGAAATAATCTAATCCGGATTAACCATGAATTTTACAAGCATTAACCAAAAAAGCATCCTTTTTAAGGCATTTAAGGCATTGTTGATCATCTTCGCCGTTTTTCCGTTCCTGTCGGCTTCATCCCAGCAAAAGGCATGGACACTGGAAGACTGCATCAATTATGCCCTCGACAGCAACATTAACATCAAGAAACAGGTATTGATGGTGGAAAGCCAGAAAGCACAAATGCTTCAGGATTATCTCATCATGCTTCCCAACCTCAATGCCGGCGCGACCCACGGGTACAACTGGGGTAAAACGATCGACCGGTATACCAACGAATTTGCCACCACCAGGGTACAGTCCAACAACTTTTATATCGGGACGCAGTTCAACCTGTTCGAAGGGCTCAGGCAGATCAACACAGTGAATAAATCAAAACTCGATTATGCTGCCATTCAATACGATCTCGACCTGGCCATGGATAATATCTCCATCGCTGTGGCAGGGTATTATCTTGATATACTTTTTAACCAGGAACTACTGGCCGTAGCGAGGGAACAAAAAGAGATCACGCAGCAGCAGGTGAACCGGATGCAGAAAATGGTGGATGCCGGTACGCTTGCCAAAGGCGATCTGCTGAATATTGAAGCGCAGCTTGCGACCGAGGAGTTACAAATTGTAGAAGCGGAAAACCGCCTTATGATCTCTTACCTGAGCCTGCAACAGTTGATAGATCATCCGTACTCACCGGATTTTCGGATCGAAGTTCCACAGCTAAAACCCATCGAAGCGCCGCAAGTGGTCTTGACAGCCCAGAATGTTTATGATGTGGCCCTGGACAATCGCCCGGAAATTAAGAGTGCTGAAATGAGGGTTCAAAGTGCCCAAAAAGGAATTTCTATCGCTCGTGGCTACCAGAGCCCGACACTCTCCTTCTCCGGCACCTGGGCCACAGGTTATTCAGGCCTCGAAATCCCTACTGACGAGGTGGTCCTGAAAAACGGCTACGAGATCGGGTACCTGGTCAGCAATCCGCTGGAAAAAGTGATAAGTAATGATTATTACGCATCCGCCGGCAATTATTATGTTCCGGCATTCGGCGACCAGATTGACGACAACCAGAATAAAAGCCTCCAATTGTCGCTTCAGATACCGATTTACAACGGCTGGCAGGTGCGTACCGCCATCAGCCAGGCAAAAATAGCCAAGGAGGAAGCTGACTTGAGCCTCAAGCAGGCCAAGCTCGACCTGGATAAAAAGATCCAGCAGGCTTATGCCGATGCGGTTGCCGCCCTGAAAAATTTTAATGCCTCGGAAGTTAAAGTCAATGCACAGCAGGAAGCCTTCAAATATGCAGAACAAAAGCTCGGCGTTGGCCTTATGACGGCCGTGGATTATAATGAGACCAAGAAAAACCTGACCGCTGCCGAATCCGATCTGCTGCAGGCCAAGTACAGGTTCATTTATACTACAACCGTGCTCGATTTTTACATGGGCAAACCGTTAACCCTGAAACAGGAATAGTAATGGAAGACGCGATCATCCGGCTCAAAAACATCAACAAAACGTATGGGATGGGTAAAAACCCCCTGCACGTTTTGAAAGGCATTGACCTGGACATTAAAAAAGGCGAGCTGGTTTCGATCATGGGCGCCTCCGGTTCAGGAAAGTCCACGCTGCTGAATGTGATCGGTATCCTTGACAATCATGACGAAGGGGAATATATACTCGACGGGCTGGTCATCAAAGACCTGACGGAAAAAAAAGCAGCCTACCTGCGGAATGAGATGATCGGTTTCGTGTTTCAGTCATTCAACCTTATTTCATTTAAGAATGCCATGGAAAACGTGGCCCTTCCCCTCTATTACAAGGGGATCAGCCGGAAGAAGAGAAACAAAATTGCCATGGAGATGCTCGAGAAAATGGGCCTGGCTGAATGGTGGCACCACCTTCCGAATGAGCTTTCAGGAGGGCAGAAACAGCGCATCGCCATCGCACGGGCACTGGTGTCCAATCCCCGCCTGATCCTGGCCGATGAACCGACCGGCGCCCTGGATTCCAAGACATCACTGGAAATGATGGACCTTCTGAAAGAGATCAACCGCAGCGGGATAACAATACTGATCGTCACGCACGAATACGATATCGCCCACTCCACCGACCGGATCATCCACCTGAAAGACGGGCTTATCGACCGAACTGAGATCAATGGCAAGAATAAACAACACTATATAGGAGCAGTTAACTGACCATGGGCATCTTTGACTGGGATAAATGGCAGGAGATCTTCGAAACCATGAAGAAGAACAAGCTGCGCACCTTTCTGACAGGGTTCAGCGTGGCCTGGGGCATCTTCATGCTCATCATCCTGCTGGGTTCCGGTTATGGTCTTGAAAATGGCGTCAAGAAAGCCTTTGAAGGCGATGCGGCAAACACCCTCTGGATCAATCCCGGTCAGACCACAATGCCCTACAAAGGAATGAAGCAGGGGCGCAACATCATGTTCACCAACGAGGATTACGAACTCATGAAGCGGGAGATACCCAATATCGACAAGATCTCCTCAAGACTGAACGTGTGGCAGAATAATACGATTTCATATAAAAAAGAATATGGCAATTATGATATCATTGCCTGCCATCCGGGGTATGGTTATTATGAAACGCTTGAAATACTTGAAGGAAGATTTATCAATGATGCGGACGTCAATGATTTTCGCAAATCAGTGATAATTGGTATTCCGGTCAGGGATGCGCTTTTCAAGAATGGTGAAGAGCCATTGGGCAAATATATCCATGTCAGCGGCGTACCTTTCAAAGTGATCGGGGTTTTCAAAGATGCCGGCGGAGACAGGGACATGCAGCGGGTCTACATCCCGATCTCCACAGCTCAAAAGGTTTTCAATTTCGGGAACCGGATCTTCACCATCGGTATTGTTACACAGGATATCGGTCTTGATGAAAGCCGGGATATGGCGGAAAACGTCAGGCAGACCCTGGCCCAGAAGCATAAGTTCAACCCGGAAGATCAGCGCGCAGTATTCGTTTGGAACAACCTGGAAGAATACATCCGGCTCATGACCTTGTTTGCCAATATCAGGCTTTTCATCTGGATCATCGGCATCGGGACCATCATCGCCGGAGTGGTAGGCGTAAGCAATATCATGATGATCGTGGTGAAAGAAAGGACCCAGGAGATCGGGATCAGGAAAGCCCTGGGGGCAACTCCCTGGTCCATCATAAGCCTGATCCTGATGGAATCGGTGCTGATCACCTCTTTTGCCGGTTATATAGGCCTGGTGATGGGTGTCGGGCTGCTAGAACTGATCCGGCCGCTTTTTGAAAATGCCGATACGTTCTTTAAAGATCCTGAGGTTGATATCATGACCGCGCTGGGCGCGACGGCAGTCATGGTCGTCAGCGGGATGCTGGCCGGTTTCGTGCCGGCCCGGAAAGCAGCAGCAATACAGCCCATTGAGGCGTTACGATATGAATAGAGACGTTGCATGCAACGTATCGATATAGTAAAGACGTAGCATGCTACGTCTCAACAAGAGATAGCAGCAAATGGTTAATGCTTGCACCGGCAGGGGGAATAATAAGGGATGCACTAAAATCCCCCTGCTATTTTAAAACAGATCAAAGATAACAATGAGAGTCCTCGATTACGACAAATGGCAGGAAATTGTGATTGTTCTGAAAAAGAACAAGCTCAGGACCTTCTTTACCGCTTTCGGCGTCTTCTGGGGAGTGTTTCTCCTGGTTATTATGATGGGCTCGGGAAATGGTTTGCGCAACAGCACCCTGGAAGGTTTCGGCAATATCGCCACCAACAGCTTCTTCATGTGGAGCCAGCGCACGACCATGCCTTACAAGGGTTTTCAGCGGGGGCGTTTCTATAATTTCAGAAATACGGATGCCGTGGCAATCCGGCAAAATGTGCCGGAAGTCGATGTGGTGGCGCCGCGGCTCCAGGGGGGTGGATACAGGGGCGCTGGCAGCACCGTCATCCGTGGCGAGCGGACTGGAACGTTTTCATCGTATGGGGTCACCCCGGATGCATTCAGAATAGAACCCATGAATTTGCTGAAGGGACGGTTTATCAACAATAACGACCTCGAAGAGCGGAGGAAGATCATCGTGATCGGTGAGAGGGTTTACCTGGAAATGTTTAAAAAAGATGAAGATCCGATCGGTGAATACCTGCAGATCCAGGGCGTTTATTTTAAAGTGGTCGGGGTGGTCAAATCAAAACAACGTGGCAACCAGGCCGAAGAACAGGATAAATCGATGTATATGCCGTTGAATACCCTGCAACAAACCTATAATTACGGTGATATCGTCGGATGGTTCTCCATCACGGCCAAAAACGGCGTTCCCGCTTCACTGGCTGAGCAAAAAACAAAGGATTACCTTAAGACCAGGCATTATATCCACCCGGATGACAACAGGGCCATTGGTTCCTGGAACCTTGAAAATGAATTCAACAAATTCAACAATTTATTTATGGGGATTACAATCCTGGTTTGGATCGTAGGCTCCGGGACATTGTTCGCAGGAGTGGTGGGCGTGAGCAATATCATGCTCATCGTGGTGAAGGAACGGACAAAGGAAATCGGGATACAGCGTGCACTCGGCGCCCCTCCGTCAGCTATCATAAGCCAGATCATCGTGGAATCGGTCTTCCTGACAACAATGGCAGGATATATCGGACTTGTAGTCGGCGTGGGGTTGCTTGAGCTTGTGAACTTTATGATGGAAAGCAGCGGCGTGCAATCCGATATGTTCCGCCATCCCGAGATCGACTTTAATATGGCCATGATGTCGCTGGGAATCCTGGTCATATCAGGCATCTTCGCCGGGCTGATCCCCGCGCGAAGGGCCATCAGCATAAAACCAATCGATGCGTTACGTGACGAGTAATACAGCAAAGAGACGTAGCATGCTACGTCTCAACAAGATGGTAAAGACGTTGCATGCAACGTCTCAACAAGATAGGGCAACGTCTCAACAAGATAGGGCAACGTCTCAACAAGATAAGGCAACGTCTCAACAAGATAAGGCAACGTCTCAACAAGATAAGGCAACGTCTCAA
>CAYUQP010000044.1:0-35311 GCA_964447005.1 uncultured Bacteroidales bacterium | reverse complement strand
CAAAGGATTACAAGGATTTCAAAGAACGAAAAATATTTTTTAGTGGACACTAGTGTCATTTGGTATTAAATAAATCGGTGGATTAATGCAGTTTCGATCATTTAAAGCTGTGACAATATCGGCTTTAAATTTCTTAACATGTGCAGGCTCAATTCCAGTAACAAAAGCTTCGTCATTAACACCAAGTAATATAACTCCCCCATCTCTGTTGGAAAAAGAAGCTACTGTCTCAAACAGACTGCGAGGAACATTAGTCTTAGCTTCTTTAAATTCCAGATTAAGCCCTTCTCCTTTCTTCAGTAGCCTGTTTATTTCCTCAATTGTCATTATACTAAGTTTCGTATTTAGCGAAGGTAACGAAAATGGCGTAACATCTTTGTCATCAATGAGGATAATTTAATTAGTTTCCTATTCCCTATTTCCTTTTACCATTTTAGTCACTCGATTTTTCCACGAATTTACCTGCATCGGAAATATCTGCCGGCAAGGGACTGCCGGAGTCCCTCCTTATGGAACCGGACTCCTTGGTCACGTTGTGTTCCGTCATTTTCTTCTTCACTGCCAATTCTGACGCTGTCAGGTTCTCCTTCGTCGAACACTGACAGGTCTATTTCCTTTAAAACCTGACAGCGTCCGCAGGACCTGTCAGCGATTGAACACGCTAGAACAAAAGGACCGGAACCCTTGCAGCAGAATTTCCGATCCGGTACTGGTTGCGCAAAAATTTCATTTCTAACCCGGCGCGCCAGGAGCCAACATAAGTCCACAGGGCAGTGGCAACAACCCATGAAAACATCTGCGAACTTATTCCAGATCTGCGAAATCACCGTCAATTATTCATCCAAAGTCAAGGCTTCCAATCGCCCAAAGATTGCAGGCTCGCGCGATGCCTATGAACTCGTGCTGCCTCTTTGGGACGACCTCGAATACCGGGAATCCTTTGCAATCCTGCTAATGAATCGGGCCAACAGGGCCTTGGGGATTGCCCAGGTTTCCCACGGCGGCATTTCCGGCACTGTCGCTGATCCCAAAGTCATATTCCAGCATGCCCTCAAAGCAAATGCCAGCTCCTTAATCCTATTGCACAACCATCCGAGCGGGAATACCCAACCCTCTGAAGCAGATATCCACCTGACCAAGAAACTGGTTGAGGGCGGCAAATTGCTGGATATTTCCGTCCTGGATCACCTGATCGTCACCACCGATGGTTATTATTCCTTTGCTGATGAAGGGCTGATATAATGATCATCACCTCAAAATAGGGGAGTCCGGCTTCGCCGGGCTCCCTTTTTTTGCTCGTTTATGGGAAGGTAAATTTTTCTTATCCCAAAGAGGAACTCCCAGGCTTTTATAATTTCGGAAAGTTCTTTTTCAGCTTTTCGTTTTGATAAGGATTGCGTCTTTTGAGGTAATTGTCTGTAACAGCGATACTGCTGTGACCAAAGAGATCTCTGATATCCTGCGCGCTGTAACCAGCCTCCATCATTCTTTCTGCACAGGTATCTTTCAAGGAATAAAAGAAAATTTCTTTCGGTAATCCTATCCGGTCTGCAATTTCTCGAAAATGCTCAGCAATTCGTGTAGGATATATTTTCGTCTTACCTGGTTTCATACCGGATGAGCAGATATAATAATCCGAAGGGAATTTTTCGATATATGGTTTAAGCGCCTGGAGAAATTCATCAGAGATGACCACCCGCCTTTGCTTTCTGCTTTTTCCTATTTCAGCAGGTACTTCAATGTACTGCTTTTCAAGATTGATATTCTTTACCCGAAGTTGTACGATCTCATTCGGTCTCAGAGCGCAGTAATATGTATATCCACTGATTATAAAGAAATCGTAATCATTCTCTTTCAGGTAATCGACATATGTTTCAGATTGATCCCGGTCAAACGGTTGTTTGAATTTACTTTGTTCCGGGAGCCTGACGATGGTTTTAAAAGGATTTGACTTGATGTAACCCTTCTGAACCATGCCATTAAAAAGTGCCCTGAAGTCGATGATATAATTGTTGTAATTTACCCCATGGACTTTCTTATCCTTTACTAAGTAATCCATAAAATCACCAGCCATTTGCTCATTAAATTCATAGACCCAGATTTTCTCTTTTCCAGTTTTGCTGAGCCATTCCTTAACAGTTTTGACTCTGCTTGAATAGGTGTGCACGGACCTTTTCCGAAGAATGGCTTTTTTATATTCGAAGATTTCATCCAAAACCTCAACAAATCGAGTGAACATTTTTCCGCTTTGACCATCGATGAGCGGATTCCACCCCTCTCTCAATTTTTCATTGATCTTTTTAATCGCGTCACTTATATACCTGTTCCGAAGGACTGGATCTTCAATATAATTGACGTAGGATCTTCTTCTTATATACTTTCCCGTTGAAGGGTTAACAATATAATAGCCGATATACAATCTGGTTCCGGCCTTATAGAGTTTTGCAGGTTTGTATCCTAAAATTTCTGTCATTAATCTTTGATTATACATTGAGGTGCGAATTTAGGTTAATTACTTGCTGGCGCAAGTCAGGCGCACCTTAAGTTTCCAACAAAGCGAAAAGCCACGCGTAGCATGGCTTTCCGTAACTTTAGGTAGCGGGGAGAGGATTCGAACCTCTGGCCTTCGGGTTATGAGCCCGACGAGCTACCACTGCTCCACCCCGCAGTTTTTTCAAGGGTGCAAAGATACAAAATTAAATCACAATCCATATGAGATCGGTAAATAATATTTTTTCTAAGTCCTGTTTTTTAAATTCCAAATTCCAAGCACCAAATTCCCAACAAAACTCAAATTAGAAAAAATAAATTCAAAATCATTTTGGATTTGATTTTTAAAACTTTTGAATTTGTTTGGGATTTGGAATTTGGAATTTGGAATTTCCCTGGAATTTGGTGCTTGGAATTTGGAATTTCCCGCCCCTACATGTTTCGGGTGTTGTACCCGCTCCGCTTCACCACCGGCGGGTAAATATCGTAAGTGTAACGGATGAAGAGCTCCAAACTGTTGCGGCTGCCGGGGGCAAAGTCATTACTGAGGGTGTAATCATAGGAAATGCCGGCCTTAATTCCTTGGTAATTAACACCTCCCATTAAGCCGATCGCATTGGATGTACGATATAGAATCCCTCCCCAGAACAGTTTATCGTAAGACAGGATGGCGTTCAGGTCAATGCATACTGAACCGGTCGTTGCTTTCATGAGGATGCCTGGTGTCAGCGTCAGATCGTGGCCGTAGTTCTCAGCGATTTCCATGTCATAGCTGCTGTATATGTAATAATGCTTCACCTGCGTGAATTCCGGCGCTCCGATCTCTGCTGACGATCCCAGGAGATTCGTGGCGGAAATGCCTAGGTTGAACTTCTGAAATGCCTGGTAGTGAACACCCAGGTCGATGTCGGTCATAAATCCGCTCTCTTTGGAACCGGGCAGCAGGGGATCTTCCTCGGCAGGCTCCACTTTGGAATAATCGATGGATTTGCTCAGAAAGTCCAGCGAAAATCCGGCGCTGACAATGTTCTTCTTGTTGATGGCTAGATGATAGGCATAATGAAGCTTAACGTCCGTATTGCTCTCGGCTCCTGTCTTATTGTACTGAAAGCTCAGGCCGGCCCCGCTGCTGATCTTGTATACCGGCATGTCGAACGATAACCCGTAAGTCTTTGGGTTCACTGCCACACCGTCTTCGTTCTTATATCCGATCCATTGGTTCCGGCCATACCCGGTAATGCCGACAGCCCTGTCGAGACCTGTACTTGCCGGATTGAACGCGACTTTGTTGAACATATAGAAATTCAACTGCGACTCCTGCTGGGCGCTCAGCCACAGGGTTATCACCATGAAAAGCAATATGACGGCTGGCTTTTTCATGGCTTGAAATCTTTGGATAACACGGAGAATTCGGTCCTCCGGTTCAACTGCCAGGCAGCCTCCTTGACCTCTTCTGTCGGCAGGCCGTTGACAAACTTGTCATTCAGCTCGGTACCCGCCCTGAACTTATAATTCTCTCTTACAACATCCTTGTCCAGGATTCTCGGGACTTTTTCGCCATAGCCCTTCGCCACCAGCCTGCGGGGATCAATACCCTGGCTGATGATGAAATCGACCACCGTCTGGGCTCTTTTCTGTGACAGGACTTCATTGTACTCATCCGATCCCCTGGTGTCGGTATGGGAACGGAGCTCAATGACCAGGTTCCCGTTGTCTTTCAGCAGGATCACCAGGTTGGTCAGCGAATCCTGGTATTGAGGCTGCAGGTCCCATTTGTCCAGCGCATACAGGATTTCAGGCAGGACGATCGGCTTCTCCGGAATGGGCTCCAGTTGAATATCTATCCTGATATTATGATTCTCGTCATAGGGCCAGGTGTCGAATGTTTTCTTGCCGGCAAAATAGTTATCTTTTTTAAAATTCAGCTCATACGCATGATCTTCCAGCACAAGGGTTTCATCAAACCGATAAGTGCCTTTATTATCGGTAACGGTTTCGTTCTCTGAACCATCATCGCCGGTCATTTGCACCTGGACGCCTTTCATCGGAAGCATTGTAAGCTGGTCGTAAACCTGGCCTTCAACCGTGAAGAACAATGTTTTCCTGGAGAAATAATACAGGTCATCACCTCCTTTGCCACCCGGGCGGTTCGAGGTAAGAAATCCCTCTTCCCCGGGTTTGATCACGATCATACCGAAATCATCATACCCGGAATTGAACGGTTCCTGTAATATCATGGGAGTACTCCATGCATTATCCTGCCGGGTTGATTGAAATACGTCCCAACCACCAAAACCCTTCATGCCGTTGGAAGAAAAATAAAGTGTCGTATCATTGAAAAGATAAGGAAAAACTTCATCGCCAGATGTGTTGACCGGTTTCCCGAGGTTGACCGGCTTCCCGAATGGTTCGTCTTCGCTTGCTCTTCTGGCCACCCAGATATCTTTTCCTCCCAGTGTGCCATCCCTGTCTGAGGAGAAATAAAGGGTCAGTTCGTCCCGGCTTATCGATGGCTGGCCAACATTCGCCGTAGAATCCTTTAAAACGGCCTGTGGACTGCTCCACCTAGTTTCAAGTCGTTTTGTGCTCCAGATCTGGCAGTAAGCTTTCTTATCCGCCATTTTATCGCATCGGGTGAAGTACAGTGTCTTGAAATCCCCGCTGAGCGACGGCGTACCTTCATGAATTTCTGAGTTAAGGAGCCCCTGGTATTCGACAGGCTCAGGGTTGCCCCAGTTCTTGCCGTCATATGATGTTTGCAGCAAATCGGAATAGGCAGCCCCGGTCCACTGGTCGGTGGCTTTCATTTTGTCGCCCATCCGGTTTGAGGTGAAGATGATCCGGTCGTGCTCCGGAGAAAGAAAAGCCGGTGCAAAATCGTCCTGGGGCGAGTTGACTTTTGTCAGCGGCTCCAGGTTGACCTGAGCTTTTTTTCCCTGGCTGGCCAGGATCCATTCGCAGGACTGTAAACCGGTTTTTGCTTCCTGGTTTGCCGGATCGATTTTCAGGTATCTCTGGTAGATATCCCTTGCACCGGCAACATTTCCCCTGGTCCGTAAAATACTCGCATACCTAAGATAAACAACAGGTACCGAATCACAAAAGCTGGTGCCGATAAGCTGCTGGTAGTAAGGTTCAGCATTTCCGGCGTCGTTCATCATCCAGTAACATTCAGCGAGCATAAAAGTTGCGTATTGCTGGTCCGGGTTGGTTTCGGTAAATTTCAGCAGCGCTTTCGTGAAATGCGTGGAAGCATTATGGTACTGCAATGCACCAAATTCTGCCAGGCCCAGTTCCATTTCTTTTTTTTGCGAAAAAGAAGGCCCGCTGAGGTTGATCAGGAGGATAAAAGGAAGATATTTTAAGTTACTTTTCAGCATTTTAAATAGCTGTTAATTTTTAATGATACGGACATAACAATCACGTTTTCCGTCACTTGCCTTAACGATATAAATCCCTCCGGGAAGTAGCGACAGATCCAGGGTGATATTTGCCGGATCGTCAATG
This sequence comes from uncultured Bacteroidales bacterium, assembly GCA_964447005.1. Lineage (GTDB taxonomy): Bacteria > Bacteroidota > Bacteroidia > Bacteroidales > JAGOPY01 > JAGOPY01. The sequence continues at coordinate 29,314 of CAYUQP010000044.1, read as the reverse complement.
ATCTTTGAGTACGATAATTGCCCGAAAATGGAATAGACCGATACATTCACCGGTGATTCAAGCGTTTCGTAGGAAGTGATCCTGACATGACCGGTCACCGGGTTAGGGCTTGCCGCGGCACCATTCCGTAATAGAAGTACGCTGCCCTTTTGTTCGTAGATCTTTTCATTTACTCCGGTGGCAACGATGGAGTAAAAATATGTCCCATCGGGTGCTTCGGCGCCGCTGCTGGTCTTGCCGTCCCATTTTCCGTCCACTTCTGTTATTTGATAAACTTTATTGCCCCACTGGTTGAAAATCTTCACCAGTAACGACTTCAATCCAACTGATTTCACCTCGAAGAAATCATTGTGGCCGTCAACGTTCGGGGTAAAGACACTGTTGGCTTCGATCGTGACAATAATATCCACGAATATATTGATGGTAGTCGTTTCAGTACAGTAAAAAGGCGGGCCCGAATTTACGCCCAGGATCACTTCATGATTTCCATATTCGGTAAAGGTAAAGGAAGCCTGCTTGCTGGTATCAGATATTTCTTCCGTGAAATGCCATACCCAGCTTGCAGGATCATTGGCTGTGAAATCAAAGTTGACGGTCAGGGGAGTGTAACCTGTAAGCGGATCTGCAAAGATCTGAGGATCCATACTTATCTGGCTAATGGATTCAACGGAATCAGTCCTGGTGCAATTCTTTGAGTCAACGATCCGGACTTCATATTTTCCAGGCTGAAAATTCATGACAGGATTGCTTGCGATGACCTGGTCATCCAGGTAGATCGTATAAGGTGGATTACCACCTGAAGGAAAGAGCTCAAGGCTTCCGGTCCCGTCCCCATGGCAATTTTCATTCACCAGCGTGTAATCAAGCTGCAATCCCTGGAAATCAGGCGAAATGACCACCGGCACAAACTCTTCGCTGTAACAGCCAATATTGCTGTAAGCCCTTAGGGTCACATCATAAGTACCGGCAGCCTGAAACGTATGGACCGGATTCTGAAAATAGGATGTGTCACCGTCGCCGAACAGCCATTCATATTTATCAACATAATAAGGTTCTTCGATCGTGGCATGACCGGTAAAATGGACTTCCCAGCCGGTGCATTCATTATCGTAAGAAATCGAAACGATTGGCGGGGGCTTGCTATAGCGCCATGCTTTCAGCGTATCGTTGTTGATATTGTCATCGAGGGTATTGATGAGCCAGACTTTGAACAGGTATTCTCCCGGGGCAGAAATGGTTTCGGTAGTGCCGAAAGTATGCGTAATATCATAGATCAGCGGCCCGGGGACCGTGTCAATGTGAATGGCGCCGTTATCCATCTGGTAAGCCACCTTCAGGTTCTCGAACGGTACATCGCCGAACTGCCGCAGGTAGACGATCACGCTGTCGACATCCGGATGATAACAGTTCAGGTCGGGGCTCAGCAATTCCAGCACGCCGTAATCCACGAAAAATTCTATGCACCCGATATCCGGTGCCTGGATATGGCGCAATTTCCCTTCCATATCATAAATGATGCCGGGGATGGCCATTCCCGAGCCATTAAGGATCCGCTGGTAGGGAAGGGGAATGGTATCTGATTTAAAATAAGGATTGACGACCTTTGAGTTAGCGTCTCCCTGTACGGTCTGCCCCCAGGCAAACAAGTTGTCAAAGGTCTGGCCGTTGACTCTCCCGACCAAGCCGGTCGGATTGAAATAGTTATTATAGTCAGGACTCAGGTAAGTCACATTCACATCGATATCGATGGGAATGCCGGATGACTTGATATTGAATATGTTATTCCTGAGCTGGATGCTGTCGCTGTTCTTAAAATAGATCCCCCTGCTTTTACCCTGTGGATCGGTATTGGTGTTATTGATACTGTTATAAAGGACACGCCCTGCATTGACGCCTTGAAGGTTTAAACCCAACACAGGGCCTGTGCCAATGGTATGAATGTAATTATTGATAATATCCAGGGAACTTGTGTTCAGCGCACATATTCCGCTGGTCCCATCCGGCAGGCTTTGAATGCTCTGGATGTTGATTAGCCGGTTGTTTTCAACCCTGACATTCTTACATGCATTGTCAATGTAAATTCCCGAGTTGGAACTCTTGATCGTGTTTCCGCTGATCTCCAGGCTGTCGGCGCCGATAAAATACATTGCACGATAGCTTTTTTCTATCATATTGTCGTGCAGCCTGACATCTCCGGCACCGTTCCCGATCCTTACCAGTGTGTTCCCCCATATTGAAGCACCCGTAATTTTGTTTCGGAGCAAGCTGATCGACCTGGTATTAACCCCTGTAATGTTAATGGCAACCGCATTTTGTTTTATGCACCCGAACCGGTTGTCATGCAGGTTTATAGCCCGGCTTGCTCCAAGTATATTGATCCCGATATCCGACTCGTTAACAATGTTGATGTAACAATCTTCCAGAGAGACATCACCGGCACCTTCGATCTGAACAGCACAATTGCCAATGCCTGATTCGGTTCCCGTATGAAAGCCCAGGCCGCGGAAATGAATATGCTTAGCTCCGCTTAGCAGGATCATTGGTTCGAAATTTCCTGCTTCAGGTTGAATTCGGATGGTGACCAGGGAATTGTCATTATTTTCCGAACGGAACGTAATGGTGTTTTCGGAGGAACTGCCCGCGACTTCATTTATGATAAGTTTCTCGTTATAAATACCGTCACGGATGATGAATTCCACAGGGCAGGTGATGCCTGATGCATTCAGCACACCGGCTGCCTGGGCAAGGGTCCCGAAATCAGGATCATTGCCTCCGATGGTATAAACACCGCATAAGGGCCCGGAAAGCTCCCTGCTGAAAATCGTGTCATTCTTTACGTTGCAATCGGAAAGATTATCCGGGGAAGACGTCCATGCCTTCAATACGTAAGCATTTCCGGCTTCGAAATCATAGCTGCCGATCAGAACCTCCTGGTTCGCTGCCGGGGCAAGATTACCTGACCAGGTATGCTGGGGCTGTATTTCGCCGTTGACCTGCCAGTTGATCTTTGCGGATGTGAGAGAAGCAGCGCCCTGGTTTTGCAGGATCACCCTGACTTCTGCCGCTCCGCCTGTAAGTGGCGGTACAGGGGCTGTAAACGCATTGATGCCTGCATCGGTCTCACAGGGATTATATTCTCTCGCGCCAATGTCCGGTGTGGAGGGATTCCGCGGATTACCATCGATGTCAGTTGATGTTTCAGCAACTGCAATCCCGGCATTGTTTAGCAGGACCTGGTTAATCGAGGGGTCGGTGACGGAGGAAAAAAACGGCTCCAGCGAAAAAGAATGGTGGTCCATGTTTGTTGCCGTAATCCAGGAGCCTAAATCCGGATACATGTTACCATTCAAATACCCGATGATCGGATAAAGGCTGTAATAGTCATTATAATCAAAATCAACCTGGTTGCTGTTAGTTATATATACCGGCGCGCCGGGGTAAATCGTTTTGAAGATATTATTCCTGGCAATGATGCTGCCGGAGGCCTTCAGGTTGATCGCTTTGCTCTTACTTTGAATGTCATTATTAGCCAGGTTTATGCTATTGTAATGAATTTTGCAAAAGTTTGCGCTTTGGATATTTAAACCAATGACCGGGCCGGATCCTGAAGCATGAATGAAATTGTTCAGAACTAAAATCTTCTCAGTATTGAAAATACTTATCCCGCTGGTGCCTTCGCTCGAATTTTGATGATTGGTGATCCCAAGGAGCCTGTTGCCGGAGATTTCAATTTCTGAACACCAATTGCCGATATAGATGCCGTCGTTGCAATTATTTAAATTATTTCCGACGATCAGGATCGTGTCGGATTCGATGATCTCCACTGCCCTGTAACAGTCTTCGATGTGGTTGCCGAAAATATTGATTTTCCTTACGTTATCGCTGATGCTGATCGTCGGATAGGTCCATTCCGAAGCGCCAAATATTCGGTTGCCTGCAATTGTGATGTTCCGTGTTGGTTGTCCGGAGACCTCAATGGCCATCGCTTTGGCATTCTGGCTGACAAACCTGCTGTCCCGGATTTCGATGTCTTCGCAATGTTCCTTTATGCTGATCCCCAGGTCGGATATTTTACTCATCTGGAAATTGCATCCTTCAAACCGGATGTTCTTTGAACCTCTGATCAGGACTGCATTGTTGTCTGAGTTATTTGTTGCGCCGGTGAAGAGGCCGACAGACCTGAAGACAATGTGTCCGGATCCTTCCATGATAAGCATGGACTCACCGGTTTGCGCCTGCTGGATGATCTGAATCGTGACCAGTGTGCTGTCATCGTTTTCCGATTGAAATGTAACGGTATTGATTTCAGAACTGCCGGGCAAGGACATGATGAAAAGCCGTTCACGATATATTCCATTCCGGATCATCAGGTTTACCGGGCAGGTCACCCCTGCCAGGTTCAGAAGGGAGATGGCTTCACTGATGGTTGCAAAATCCGGATTGTTGCCGCCGATGGTATAGCTGCCACATAATGGAACAGCCAGTTCCTGGCTCGAAATGGTGTCGTTAAGGTAATTGCAGTCAATCGCATTATTTGGTAGCGAAGTCCAGGCTTTGATGGTGTATAGTATACCAGGCTGAAAATTGAAGTTGCCGATGGAGATTTCCAGGTTTGCCCCCTCGGGGACCATTCCAGACCAGGGACTGGAAGGTTGCTGCACGCCATTGACTTCCCATTCGATGACCACATTGTTAAGGACGTCTGTACCCTGGTTCTGAAGCTGGACTATGACCTCCTGCACGCCTCCGGCCAATGGATTTCCAGGGTTTACAACGGCATTGATCCCGGCGTCGGAAGTGCATTTGTCATATTCTTTCGCTCCAATGTCAGGATTCGCCGGATCACGCAGGACGCCATCTATGTCTGTTGTTATTCCTGCAATAATAGTGGCTGCATTATTAAGAATCGCCTGGTTGATCGACAGGTCCGTATCTGAGGTGAAGAATGGCGGACAGTCTTTCGAGTTATCGTCCATCCCTGACGTGCCAGTCCAATCTTCCAGGTTTTTGTAATACGTTCCGTTATAAAAGCCAATGTAATGATCCGGGCTGTAATAATCATTATAATCAAGATCCAGTTGCATGATTGCTCCACCCAGGTAAACCGGTGTGCCTTGATTTTTAATCCGGAAAATGTTGTTCTTAATAATGGCACTGTTATTCTCTGAAAGGGAAATGCCATTACTGCTGCGGTTCAGGTCGGTATTAGTAATATTTACGCTGTTGTAATATATCTGGCTGGAAACCGTGTTCAGCAGGTTAATGCCTGAAACGGGGCCGGATCCTGTAGTGTAAATGAAATTATTTGAAACCGAAATATACGATGAGTTTTTGGCAGAAATACCGCTGGTGCCGGAAGGAACTTCCTGGTGGCTTTTAATGTTTAAAAAGCGGTTACCTGATATATCAATGTAATCGGATGAGCTCTCAATCACAACACCAAAGTTCGAATTTGAAACCAGGTTGCCAATGACCGAGATGCTGTCTGAGTTCTCAATGTGCAATGCCCTGTAACATTTGTCGAGCGAGTTATCGATGATGTTTATGCTTTTGGCGAAATTGGAGATATGAATGGTGGCATAGCCCCAATCGATAGCGCCTGTAATTTGATTATTAATGATATTGACATCGCGAGTGGAAGGGTTTGAAACTGTGATGGCTTTTGCTCTTCCGCTATAGCAATTAAAATAGTTCCCGCTGATCTGTACATTCTTACTCCCACCCTGTATCGCAATACAGGCATCGAACTGGTTCCTTGCTTCGAGGAAACATCCGTTCAGTTGGATGTTTTCGCATCCTTGCATCTGGATCGCGTTATTGGCGAAGCTCACTTGCGATCCGGTGCTGAATCCCAGGCTTTCAAAGGTTATGTGCCGCGCTCCGTTCAGGTAGATCATCGGCTCATATTTCATCGCATTGGGATGGATGCGGATCATTGCCAGCGTGCTGTCACCGCTTTCCGAGCGGAATTTTATGGCATTTGTTCCTGAAGCCCCGGGGATTTCCCTTATTTCAAGCATTTCGTAATAGACACCGTCCCTTACGATGAATTCAACCGGACACGTGATGCCCGCCAGGTTGAGCACCTCGGCAACCTGCGAAAAAGAATCGAAATCCCCATCGGCACCTCCTACGGTGTAGGTCCCGCAAAGGGTAGTGACCATGAACTTGCTGATGGTGTCGTTGTATGGGTTCAGGTCGTCCATACCGTTAGGGGACGAATGCCACACTTTTATTATTACCGGAGCCTGGAAATTGTAAGTGCCAATGACAATGTTGCTTTGGGTCTGCCCGAAACCAAGTGAGCCATTCCAATTATAATCAGGTTGCGGAACACCATCGGCGGTCCATTTGATTTTTGTGGAGCTGATCGTATTGTAACCGAAATTGCCAAGACTTATTTCAACATTCTGTAAACCGGGAGTAACAGGGGACGAAGGATTATCGATCGAAACCATACCGGCATCCAGGGGTAATGAGGCGTAGATCCGGATGTTATCCAGTGCCCAGAAACCGCTGCCATTTCCTGACCAGATGAACCGAAGCCTTCCATTGGTCAGTCCCCCGCAGATGGCCGATAAATCGACAATGTCGGCTGCCGGATTATCAGTTTCTGTTGTGTAGCTTGCAACCTCGTGCCAGACATCCCCGTCATAAGCTTCTATCCTGGCAGTTCCGCCTGATCCGGGATTTAAGGCGTAAATGAAATAAAGCAATACGTAATTGCTGGTGGATGCATCAAATAGCGGCGTTTCCAATGCTATTTCCTCCGGCCCGTTTCCCCCGGAAGTGCTGTCACTGTCGAAAACGGCAAATGGTTCTGTGACAGGATAAGGCAGGATCCGGTCGCCGGGATTGTCGAAATGCCATTGATCATCAGAAGTTCCTGAAATGATGAGGTTATTCCATCCGGCCGGAGGAGTGGTCCCGCTGGCTCCGCTGAAATCCTCATTGAGGATGTACATCTGCGGAAAAGCATATGTAACCAGCAGAAACGCGATGATGGTTAAAACATACGGCCTGTTCATAGTTTCAGATAATGGTCTGATCGGTCAGATTTCTTTTGAAATTTGACCAATTAGCATATAATCTTCAAAAATGGAATAGGTAATATGGTTTCAGCTTCATTTCTCGACCACGTTGCGTGCTTTGGTCATAATGTTCAGGGGAGTATCTGTAATGACCATGTTGACAATCCATGTTGGAATGTGCCCCGCTGGATCAACAGAACCTTCCAGAACCACATGCACAAGGCCGTTGCTCAACGGCTCCATCGTCCACTGCTGCCAGTAATTCTTTATCCTGACCTTATCGGCTTTTTCCGGAACCGCACCTTCCAGCGCTGTAGCACGCACCATGCGTTTTCCTGTAAGCGGATCATTGGTTATCAAAGCCTTCACACATAAGTCGCGGTCGGTCAGCGGCCAGGGTACATCGTAAACCACATAATACTTGATGTACTCCTCCTCCTTGTAATCCAGTACTTTGATCTCGCTCACGTCTTCGTCCCACCATTCAAAGCTCTCAACCCTCCCGATAAGCCGGCTCATCTTTTCCATAGTGGTCTGAAAGTCAGCCACACCCTTAAATGATTTAACTTCAGAATTTTCATCGTTCCGGGTGTAGATTTTAATGCCATCACGTTCCTTTATAAACTTCCATTCCTGGGCAGTAATCCCGTTGCTGACCAATAACATGATCAGTAAGGTGTTGTATTTTAAAAGGGTTAAACCCTGTTTCATTTCGGATTTATTTTTTTTTATCTGCCGGCTGTATCACGATGACCCTCGATATTCTCTGGAAAAGTCCCGAATAGGTGTCGGTGGCTTTTAAAACAACAAGGAAGTTCTTCGGTTCATCGGTGAAATTATTAAAGGTATGTTCCGGGCTGTGTTCTGTTGAGATCTGTCCATCTCCGAACTCCCAGTCGAATTTGTCTGCATTCTCGGATAAATTGATGAACTGAACAGTCACCGGTGCCGGGCCTTCGTTTCCTGTCCAGCTGAACCCTGCTATCGGCGTGTTGGTATAATAATCCGGCTGGTCTTCTTTCTCCTGGCAGGCTGTAAGCAGGAAAAGAAGAATTAGAGCATTGAAAATAATGATTGGTCCGGTTAAGGTGTTTTTATTGAACATCTGGATAAAAAATCGCGGTAAAATTAGTCTTATCAAAGATAAGTTTTCCATTATTTTTGATTTGCAAAGAAAAAAAGAATGTATGGCTTTAATCGTCGGTCACAAAAAAATATTAAATCATGAAAAATCCCCACTACTTAGCCATCCTTAAGGAATTTAATTTAATTTCATCCTTTTAATCAGAAGGAAATGTTGAAAATCTTCAGTGCTTACGATCAGACCATTGATAGCCTTAGCAACCGGGCAGAAGAAATACTATCCCAGCCTTTGGCTGAATCGGATGAATATGATTTACTACTGAAAATCCCGGGATTCATTGACCTTACCACCCTGGAAGGATCTGATACGGATCAAAGAGTGATCCGAATTTGTCATCAGGCCAGGTTTTCTGCTGTGAACAGTGCGCTTCAGGATGCAGCGGCGGTGTGTGTTTATCCTTCCCTGGCCAGAACGGCATCAACAATGCTTCAAGGCAGTGGGATCCGTGTCGCTTCGGTTGCCGGCGCATTTCCGTCAGGTCAGACCGGTCTGCATGTCAAACTCGAAGAAATAAGGTATGCGATCGGGGAGGGGGCTGATGAAATCGATACGGTCATCAGCCGGGGGAAGCTGATCGAAGGCAGGCAAGCTGAAGTTTTTGACGAGATCTCAGCGATGAAGGAAACCTGTGGAAGGGTGCACCTGAAAGTAATTCTTGAAACCGGTGAACTGAACTCCGTAGAGCTAATCAGGAGGGCAAGCGAACTGGCGATCCTGGCCGGCGCGGATTTTATAAAGACTTCGACCGGAAAGATCCCGATTGGCGCTACAATACCGGCTTTTATGATCATGCTGGATACGATCAGGGAATACCTGGAGAAGACCGGGAAAGCGATCGGCATCAAACCGGCCGGTGGGATCCGCACCCCGGAGCAGGCCGTAACTTACGCACGCCTGTTGACTGGTGTACTTGGCGGGCAATGGCTGCAACGGGACTTTTTCAGGATCGGCGCCAGCAGCCTGGCGGATGAAATTCTTAAGATCACCGCTCATAAAGGCAAATGATCTCCTGGTGATGGCATAATATTTGAAATAAAATAGAAAAAAATTATGAGAACCCGGATTTTTTTGATCATTGTCAGCCTCCTGGCCCTGCAGTTTCCGTCCTGTCTTCCTGAAGATGATGATCCTATCTGGTCAGACCCGGCCACTAAGTTCCTGGGTATATGGAAAGTGAATGAAGACTGTAACCGGATGACCTATACTGTTGAAATTGAGAGAGACCCGGGTAATAGTTCGCAAGTCCTGATCTATAATTTTGGCAATCCTGGCCCAGGGTACGACCCTGTCGTCGGCCTGGTGGTCTCCTCATCTGTTTATGTTGAATCCCAGACCATTGGCGAAGGCTGGACAGTCAGAGGGGATGGGCTTTATAACTCCCTCACCGGAAAAATTTCCTGGGATTACGAGCTGACAATTCCACCCAATGAATATACCTGTACGGCGACTTATTCGAAGTGAGGCTCATTCCACCGCCTCCTGTTTTTCAATCTGCTGGCGGTAAAGACTTTCTTTTTTCCCCAGTTCGTTGATCACCTTTTCGTAAATTTCATTGAATTGCTCGGCATGAAATGCATAATAGCGGATGCTTTCTTCAAAAGTTTCCCGGTCAATGCCATGTTTTACCAGCACAGTCTCAAAATACCTGCTGGAAAGCTGTTCAATGGGCGGCCTCTGGCTTATCCCTACATTCAGGGCACCTTCAGCCAGATGAACATCCACCAGCAGCGAAACCATTGTGTCGGCCGGTATTACCCTGCTCAGGTCAAATCCGGGTTCGGGAGCGGTGCGATAACAGGATACCAGGATCAGGATGCCCAACAGGGCGAAAGAGAAATTCTTCATCAATTACCCACCTCCGACATAAACTTGATCCGCATCAGCCTGATCTCTTCTTCCGTGAATTCATCCTCGCCCAGTTCGGCCAGGGCATCCTCGACCGAATCGGAGTCCGCTTCACGGAAGTAATCAAAGATCTCTTCCTGGTGATAAACATCGACATATTCATCGATGTAATAATTGATATCGAGCTTGGTGCCCGATGAGACAATTCTTTCGATCTCTGTCAGCAACTCGCCTATGGTGAGATTTTTGGCGGTGGCAATATCTTCGAGGGCCAGTTTCCGATCGATGTTATGAATAATGTAAACCTTCAGCCCGGACTTGTTTACCACCGACTTGACCACCATGTCATTTGGCCTGATGATCTCATTTTCTTCAACGTACTGCTTGATAAGCTTCAGGAAAGGCTCGCCGTATTTTTGTGCCTTACCGACTCCTACGCCGGTGATCTGGAGCAGTTCGTCATGAGTGACCGGGTACTGGATAGACATGTCTTCCAGCGATGGATCCTGGAAAATGACGAACGGCGGCAGATTCTCCTTTCTGGAAATTTCCTTGCGAAGATCCTTCAGCATGGAGAAAAGGTTCTTATCGGCCGTGGTGACTTTGTGTGCGCCCTCCAGGATGTCTTCCTCTTCCTCCAGGTTGTCATAATCCCGGTCATGCGTCAGCATCACCGACCAGGGTTTCTTGATGAACTTGTGCCCCTCCTTGCTCACCTTCAGGATGCCGTAATTTTCAATATCCTTGACCAGTAACTGGCTGATCAGCGCCTGCCTGATCGCGGCATTCCAGAATCTTTCATCTTCGTCAGCCCCCTTGCCGAATACTTCAAGCTGGTTATGCCTGAATGATTTCATCGTGGTGGAGTTCTTGCCGACAATGATATTGACGATATGCTTGGCTTTGAATTGCTGTTTAACTGCCAGTACAGTTTCCACAGCCAGTTTGATATAGTCTTTCCCTTCGAATTTGGCTTTCGGGTGCAGGCAGTTATCACAGGAACCGCAATTTTCTTTTGGGAATTCTTCGCCAAAATAATGTAAAAGCAACTTATGCCGGCAAACTGCCGACTCAGCATAGGCAACCGTTTCCTGCAACAATTCTTTCGCGATTTCCTGTTCCGCCACGGGCTTATCCTTCATGAACTTTTCCAGTTTGAGGATATCATCATAACTGTAAAAAGCGATGCAGTTGCCTTCGCCGTCGTCCCGTCCGCAGCGTCCGGTCTCCTGGTAATAACTTTCCAGGCTTTTGGGCATATCGTAGTGGATCACGTACCTGATGTCGGGCTTGTCGATTCCCATGCCGAATGCGATCGTAGCCACGATGACTTCCACATCTTCCATGAGGAACCGGTCCTGGTTCTGTTTCCGGGTGTTGGACTCGAGCCCGGCATGATAAGGCAATGCCCTGATACCGTTCACCACAAGGGTTTCCGCCATTTCCTCCACTTTCTTGCGGCTCATGCAATAAACAATCCCTGATTTCCCCGGGTTGGCTTTGATGTACTTAATGATATCCTTTACTACATTTTCAGTTTTAGGCCTGATCTCATAATAAAGGTTCGGTCGGTCGAACGATGATTTAAAGACGGTTGCCTGTGGTATTTCGAGGTTCTTAATGATATCCTGCTGGACCTTGGGGGTAGCGGTTGCAGTAAGTGCAATTACGGGCACATCCTGTCCTATGGTCTCAATGATGGGCCGGATGCGTCGGTATTCAGGCCTGAAATCATGGCCCCATTCAGAAATACAGTGCGCTTCATCGATGGCATAAAAAGATATATTGATGTTTCGGAGGAAATCCACATTCTCTTCTTTTGTAAGCGATTCCGGCGCTACATATAACAGTTTGGTGCTGCCATCCACCAAATCCTGCCGGACCTCTTTCAGTTCCGCCTTGCTGAGCGATGAATTCATGAAATGTGCCAGGTTCCTTTGTGTTCCGAAATTGCGAAGATTGTCCACCTGGTTCTTCATAAGGGCAATTAGCGGGGAAACGATGATCGCCGTTCCCTCACACATCATGGCGGGGAGCTGATAACACAGGGATTTTCCGCCGCCGGTCGGCATAATTACAAACGTATCCTTTTTAGAAAGGAGGTGCGTCATAATGGCTTCCTGGTTGCCTTTAAAATTATCAAAGCCAAAAACCTCCTTTAGTACCTCCTTCATCGATACTGCTTCCTTGACTATCATGTTCGAGTTCTGAAATTGAATATCTTTGTAAGTAATAATGCTTGAGTATTCCGAGTTTTTTATAACTGTCGATAAGGGAATATATTTTTATAAATATACTAATTTTTAAAAAATCCTGTGCATCAGATAAAAAATTAACTTTTTTTTAGAATTTTTTTCTGGGGCATTAAATTAATGAAAATCAATTTGTTTTGAAAAATAAAGAAGAAATAAAGCAACTTGCCAGACATACTATCCATGCGGAGATCGAAGCAATAAGAGGGCTTCATGACGCTGTTAATGATGATTTTGCAGAGGTTGTGATCCTGATCCTTGAGAGTCCGGGCAGGGTTGTTATCACAGGGATTGGCAAGAGCGCAATCATTGCCGGTAAAATCGTGTCAACCCTCAACTCCACCGGTACCCCTGCAGTTTTTATGCATGCCGCCGACGCCATCCATGGCGACCTGGGGATCATCCAGAAGGACGACCTGGTGATCTGCCTGTCGAAAAGTGGCGAGACCCCGGAAATCAGGGTGCTGATCCCTTTACTGAAACAGCATGGCAACAAGCTGGTGGCCATCGTTGGAAATACCGGATCCTACCTGGCAAAAGCAGCCGATTATGTCCTCGATGCCACAGTGCCGAAGGAAGCCTGTCCGTACAACCTGGCCCCGACGGCAAGCACCACCGCGCAGTTGGTTCTCGGCGATGCGCTGGCCATCGCGTTGCTGGAATGCCGCGGCTTTACACCAGGAGACTTTGCCCGCCTGCATCCCGGCGGCGCCCTGGGAAAAAAACTCTACCTGAAAGTGTCCGATCTGTCGGTCAATAACGAATTGCCCAAAGTGGAAACGGGTACCGATCTCCGCCAGGTGATCATGGAAATCTCGGCCCGCCGCCTGGGCGCTACTGCCGTACTTGACCAGGGTAAGCTGGTTGGGATTATCACCGATGGCGACCTCAGGCGTATGCTGGAGAAAACCGAAAATATCACCGGGGTCAAGGCAGATGAGATCATGACCCTCAACCCGAAAACCATCGGGGCAGATAACCTTGTAGTCGAGGCCCTGGCACTTATGCGTAAACACAATATCACCCAGCTTCCTGTTATCGAAAATGGAGATTATGTCGGGGTCATCCATCTCCATGATATCCTTAAAGAAGGGATTCTTTGAGATCGTTGTACGGCGAATTCAATTCAACTCTTTTAACGGAAAAGATTAATTAAACATGATGTTGCGGTTTTTCCGAAATATTCTATTCCTGTTGATCCTGGCCGGTTTCCTGGCTGGAGAGGTTTCAGCCCAGGAAACACGTATTTCGGGGACTGTCACCGATGCCGCGACCGGTCAGCCAGTTCCTTTTGTAAATATCTACTTCAGGAATACAACGATCGGCGTGACTTCCGATCTGAATGGGAAATACTCCCTTACCACGACGCAGCCCGGAGATTCAATCTCTGCTTCTTCCATCGGATACCTTTTGCAGAGTTCAGTTGTTAAGAAAGGCATTGCACAAAAGATTGATTTCTCCCTGAGAGAATCCATGACCACGCTTGCCGAAGTCCAGGTAAGGCCAAAGGAAAGGTGGATCGAACTGTTGATGCGCCGCGTGTTTAAAAGCAAGGAACAGAACAATCCCGACCAGATCGCGTATTACCAATGTGAAGCGTATAATAAGATACAGGTCGACCTGAATAATTTTGATGAAAGTTTTAAAGACCGCAAAATTTTTAAACCCATCGATTTTATTTTTAACAATGTGGATACCAGTGAACTGAACCGGAAAGTGTTCCTTCCTGCCCTGATCACGGAAACGCTCTCCGATGTTTATTTCAGAAAATCGCCGCGGTCGACCCGGGAATATATCCGGGCCAGCCAAATCTCCGGGATTGATAATCAGAGCCTTACGCAATACCTGGGCGGGCTCTTTCTGAATGTGAACATCTATGATAATTACATCAATGTTTTTGATAAGAATTTCGTCAGCCCCATTGCCAATTTTGGTTTATCTACTTATGAATATGACCTGGAAGATACGGTGCTGATTGAAGGCAAAACCTGCTACCAGATCAGATTTGAGCCGAAAAGAAAGCAGGAGCTGACCTTCTACGGCACCTTGTGGATCCATGATACTTCATTTGCCGTCAAAAAAGTTGAAATGCGGATGGCTGAGGATGCTAATTTCAACTGGGTCAACGATTTTTATTTATCCCAGACCTATGAAAAAGTCAACGGCCAGTATTGGGCTTTGACAAACGATTACCGGCTGGTTGACATGAACCCGTTCAAGACGGAAGCGGTAAAAATGCTCGGTATTTTCGGCCACCGGACAACCCGTTATTCAAACTATGTTTTTAACCAGCCAAAATCGGATGAATTTTACACAACCCCTTCTAATGTGATCATCGAACAGGAGGCATATGAACGGAGCAGGGAGTGGTGGGAGGAAAACCGGCCTGATACGCTTAAGACCAGCGAACAGCAGATCTATGAAATGGTGGATTCGGTCAAGTCGGCTCCTGCTTTTAAGTATTATGAAAAAGTCGGCAACCTGCTTGGTACCTCATACTGGATGGCGGGGAAATTTGAGATCGGTCCCCTGTATAAATTCTTAAGCTTTAATTCAATAGAAGGATTAAGGTTACGGTTCGGCGGCCGCACCAATTATAAATTCAGCCGGAAAATCAGGCTGGAAGGGCATGTGGCCTACGGCACCCTTGACAAAGAGTTCAAGTACGGAATGGATGCGCGTTACCTGCTGAACAAAGATCCGAGAAGGACCGTCGGGCTGGCCTTTAAATATGACATGGAGCAACTGGGACAGGATCCGAACGCGTTCTCAGAGGATAATTTCTTTGCCTCATTCTTCCGTCGGAGCCCGGCGGATAAGCTCACCATGGTCAGGGAGTTCAGGGCATTTTACGAACACGAATGGTTTAACGGGTTCTCCAACGCGGTGAGGTTCATCCGCCGTGACGTGTTTGCCATCGGAGATGCTAAATTCATTATCAATGACAACGGCAGCCAGTACATTGATAATTCGCTGGTATCTAATGAAGTTCAGCTTTATTCAAGGTTTGCCTACCGGGAAAGGTTCGTCTATGGTGCCTTCGACCGCTCTTCCCTGGGCACCAAATACCCGATCGTGGAGTTGTTGTACGGTTACGGTATCCCGGGATTCCCTGACAGCGATGTGGAGTATCACCGTCTCCAGTTGAAGGTTAAACACTGGTTCAATATCGCCAATATCGGCTGGTCGAAGTATATCCTGGAAACTGGCAAGATATGGGGGAAACTGCCGTATCCATTCCTAAAAATCCATGAAGGCAACGAAACCTTCTTTTATTACGCGGAATCAGGCAATTTAATGAATTATTACGAGTTTATCAGTGATACATATGCGTCGTTGTATTACACGCATCATTTCGACGGCTTGCTGCTCAACAGGATCCCGTTGATGCGAAAGCTGCAGTGGCGTGAAGTGGTGCACGGACGGGCCGTTTGGGGAAGCCTGACAGATGAGAACAAAGCGTATTCGGAGTTTCCGGTCGGCAGCGGTGAGTTGAACCATCCATATTTTGAAGCAGGCGTGGGGATTGAGAATATTTTCAGGCTGGGACGGATTGATGCCATCTGGCGCCTCAACCATCTTGAAGAACCCGATGTCAGCCCGTTCGGGATTTTTATATCTGTTTATTTTTCATTCTGAACCGGCAAAGATTGCTTAAATTTGACCGCTATGATTCTCAGAACCGAAAAGATCGTAAAAAAGTACAGGCAGCGGGTGGTCGTCAATGAAGTCTCCGTTGAAGTGAAACAGGGCGAGATCGTAGGTCTTCTCGGCCCGAACGGGGCGGGGAAAACCACTTCCTTCTACATCATTGTAGGGTTGATCAAACCTTTCTCAGGCAAGGTGTTCCTGGATGAAGACGAAATCACCGAAGAACCGATGTACCGAAGGGCACAGCGTGGAATCGGTTACCTGGCGCAGGAAGCATCAGTATTCAGGAAACTCAGTGTGGAAGATAACCTGAAGGCAGTGCTGGAATTTACAAAACTGAGCAAGAATGATCAGAAAGATAAGCTGGAGTCGCTGCTCGATGAGTTTGGACTGAATCACGTCCGGAAAAGCCTGGGCATTCAGCTTTCCGGCGGTGAACGGAGAAGGACTGAAATAGCCCGCTCACTGGCTGTAAATCCCCATTTTATCTTACTGGATGAACCGTTTGCGGGCGTCGACCCGATTGCCGTGGAAGATATCCAGGCAATCGTATCTCATCTGAAAGATAAAAATATCGGCGTACTGATTACCGATCACAATGTGCACGAAACCCTTTCAATTACCGATCGTTCGTATCTCCTGTTCGAAGGAAGGGTTTTAAAATCGGGCACATCCGAAGAGCTCGCACAGGACGAGCAGGTCCGGAAGGTTTATCTCGGGGAAAAGTTTGAACTCAGAAGATAAGCCTGATCTCCGAAACTGCTTTCACTGCCCGGTCGGAAAAGAAATCCGCCGCCGGGAACAGGCGAAATACCCCACCATCTTGATTCTCTTTATCTTCAATAAGTAAGACTTCCGCCTGATCGTTCCGGTTGAAAATCTCGCTGTATGTATAAACGCAACGATATCCGTCCACGGAGGCGATGATGAAGTATCCGGATTTAAGGTATTCCGGTTTCATCTTGAAAAAGGAATCAAGCAACTCCTTTACCAGGATCCCGTTAAACGGTGTTGTGCTGTGAATTCCCCTTCCGCGGCCGTAGAAAACCGACTCGTATTTCATATGCTGCAGCGAATCCGGGCTTTTATTGAATTTGGCAATGCTTTCTTCTCCTTTCAGGATCTTAACATGATCTGAAAACAAAGGGGTCAGATCCTTGTTGACCTCATATTTTATATCAGCCGACAACACGGTGATCTTTACCGGGTTAGCTATATTTCTTTCAGTGACCAGGTCATGCCCGGCAACAAGTTTGACCTCCTTGGGCAAAGGCCATAGATCTTTCGTCTTGGAAGGCACAATGCGCGCAACCTGGGTGGCAATGATGATTTCGTGATGGTGAATTGGATAATAAAGTTCTCCCCAGCTGAATATGACCGAGTCCCCGTCTTTATTTTCAACCTTGACATATAAATCAATGATAGGAGGGAATTCGGCTTCGTTCTTCTTTTTCAGTACGACATGATTCAGGATGTCATACAACGAATAGCCGTCGTACCGGTAAGCGCCGATAAAACGGTTCGTATCGCCTGACAGGAGTGCTTCCTTGACGATAAGCGACCGAAGTGGCAGGTCGGTGATCTGGATAACTCCCGGATTCTCAATTTCTCCGGCGATTTGAATTTTTGTGGTGCCTTTGAGCGCGTGAGTTTCCACATCATCATAAAAATCATTGGTCGACACCTGTGCTGTCCCGTTAAAGGTTATAAAGGACATGATGATCATAAGGCTAACAATCTGTAACTTTTTCATAATTTATTCTTCAAAAATATCAAATTTAATTCCTTGTGCCAGTGGCAATTCTGTGCTGTAATTAATGGTATTGGTCTGCCTGCGCATGTAGGCTTTCCAGGCGTCGCTGCCTGATTCACGGCCGCCGCCGGTATCTTTTTCGCCCCCGAACGCTCCGCCGATCTCAGCCCCGTTGGTGGCAATGTTCACATTGGCTATACCGCAGTCGGAGCCTGCATGGGATAAGAATTTTTCCGATTCGATAATGTTGCGGGTAAAAATGGCTGATGACAATCCCTGTGGCACATTGTTCTGGATTTCAATGGCCTCTTCGATCGTCTTGTATTTGATAAGATACAGAATGGGGGCGAAGGTCTCTTCCTGGACGATCCTGAAGTGATTCTCCGCTTCGGCAATGCAGGGTACTACGTAGCAGCCCGATTCAAATCCTTCTCCCTGCAACACCTGGCCGCCGTAAATGATCCTGCCGCCTTCTTCCACAACCTGTTTTTGGGCATGCAGGAAGGCTTCCACCGCGCTTTTATCCACCAGCGGGCCGATTACATTCGACTCGTCGAGCGGGTTGCCGATTTTGACCTGCTGGTATGCTTTCACCAGTTTATCTCTAAAAAGATCAACCATGCATTCGTGGATGATGAGCCTCCGGGTAGTGGTGCAGCGCTGGCCTGCGGTTGCAATGGCCCCGAAAAGACTTGCCCTGAGCGCCATATCTCTGTTGCCGTATTGTGAAACGATGATTGCGTTGTTACCTCCGAGTTCCAGGATCGTTTTACCCAGGCGCTCACCGACGATTTTCGCAACATGGCGCCCAACCCTCACCGAGCCGGTCACTGAGATCAGCGGTACCCGCTTGTCGGCGAGGAAATTATCGCCGAGGGTGGAAGAACCTGCGATGACCAGGCTCAATACGCCTGCTGGTACATCATTGTCTTTTAAAACGTTACGGATAATGTTGTGAACGGCAACTGCACAAAGCGGCGTTTTAGACGAAGGTTTCCAGATCACCACGTCGCCGCAAACCATGGCGATCATAGCGTTCCAGGCCCATACCGCCACCGGGAAATTGAACGAGCTGATCACACCGACCACGCCGAGCGGGTGGTACTGCTCGTACATGCGGTGCTGCGGCCGCTCTGAGTGCATGGTCAGGCCATAGAGCTGCCTGGAAAGACCGACGGCAAAGTCAGCAATGTCGATCATCTCCTGTACCTCTCCAAGCCCTTCCTGGTAAGTCTTACCCATCTCCAGGGTAACCAGTTTCCCCAAAGGCTCCTTGTATTTTCTGAATTCATTCCCGATCTGCCTGACAATCTCGCCCCGTTTCGGCGCAGGCATCATGCTCCAGACTTTGAATGCTTCCTGTGCTTTACCGATGGTCTGCTCATAATCATCCCATGTGGCCTGCCTGATCCCGGCAATTAACTTACCGTCGATGGGAGAAAAGGATTCCAATACTTTGCCATGCGTTGTTGTCCATCCAAGACCGTCATGGATGCCATCATTGATTTCTTCTATGCCGAGTGTTTTAAGTATTTCTTTCATGGTCGTTTTTCTATGTTTAACAGGCTGTCATTTACAGCGATTGAGTATTTCTTCAGATAGGCCGGCAGGTTGAAGTCCTGATCCTGCTGGACCGGGATCAACGAATTATGACCTGCTTCTTCCAGTATTTTCAATCCTCTTTCTTTATTAAGCATGAAATGAAGAAAAGCGCCTGCCGCTTCAGGATTGGGCGCCTCGTTGAGCATCGTGATCGCGTAAACGATCGCTTCGCCCTTCATTTCAGTGGTTTCACCCGGTATTTTTCCCCTGATATCAACAACCGCCTTATTATACTGTTCATAGAGGTCTATAATTTTCAGGTTGATCTCATCCGGAAGGCGAAGGTATTTGAGCCCGTGCTGGACGGCCACCGACCGGTAAATAAAAATATAGTCCGTTTCGCGGATCTCCAGCATGGCCAGCAGGTCGACCTCTTTCGGACGGATATATTTTGTGTCTTTGACCGATAATTGACCTGTAAATCCTTTTTTCCCATAAAACTCCTCAGCCAGTTGCATTACCATCAATGTTCTGTAACCGCAGGGATCGGCATCCGGGTCCGAACGCCCGTAGCGGACATCATCTTTAAGTAGAATTTCATGCCAGTTCGTTTCGTTGATAAGATCACCGTAATTTGATTTTTCCGTAAAGGCAATGACCATTTCATTTCCGGCAAAAGGCAGGTACCATGAGGTGTATTTTGGGATCAGGAACTTTTTTATTACCTGGTAATCCGCGGAAGCCATCAGGTCACAGGGCTTGTTGAGATCGGTGATTTTCCGGGCTGACTCCACGCTTCCTGCTGCCTCCAGGAGTACTCTTGTCCCGGGATTCTCCTGTTCAAATGCCCTGGCAATTTTCTGGAAAGGAACTGCAAGACTGCCGGCATGGAAGATGATGATGTCACCGGAAATCCCTGAATGCCATGTGGATGGAGGACTCACCGTATTCCGGCATGCCTGCGCAAGTATTATCACAATCAGAAGGAAGAAAATCTTTAATTTCATTAACCCTTCAGTTTCTCTGTTTTATCCTTAAACTCCTCGTAGGCTTTCTCAACGGCATCATCCATCCTGGTATGCAGAACATTATACGCTTCCAGGAGTTTTACCGCTTTGTCCGTCAATACGGATTGCCCCCCGTCTTTGCCGCCGCGCTGACGGATGATCAGTTCGTAACCCAGCAGTTCTTCAGCCTTTTTCAGGTCTCCCCAGGCCTTGCGGTAGCTGATATGCATGGTATCTGCCGCCGCTTTCAACGATCCCTTTTCTTTGATCAACTGAAGCAATTTATACCGGTCTTCCTCGATAATGCCCTCTCCGGTCACTGACGACAGCCACAGTTTGTAATTGAGGAAGATCTCGAATTTGCTTGGTTTTATCCTGCTCATAGTTAAAAAATAACGATATGCGGTTTATTGCATATCGTCGGCAAAAATACAACTTCGTGGGAAACAAACAACAATTTTCCCTAACTCAAGCCCCAAGCCGCAAGCTTCAAGCCTCAAGCTTCAAGCCTCAAGCCGCAAGCTTCAAGCCTCAAGCCGCAAGCTTCAAGCCCTAAGCCCTAAGCTCTTTGCCCTAAGCTCTTAGCCCTAAGCTCTTTGCCTTTTCTATTCCTGCATATCCTTCACGATCTCGATCAGTTCCGGCAGGTCCATTCCCAGTTCTTTCAGGTGCCCGATCTTTGGAACGCCGTTTTTAGTCCATCCTCTCCTGAAGTAGACCGCGTCGAGCAGCTTTTCATACTGTTCTTCCCGGTGTTTGCGGAGTATCTTCATTTTTTCTTCGGTCGGCAGTCCGGCAGGATCGACGCCGATCTTTTCCTTTAGCTGCTTGTCATAGCGATCGGCCCTGGATTCGTATTCTTCTTTGGTGACCGGACCTGCGGCCCGGTATGGCTGGGCATCGTATTTCCTGGTGCCGTAACCCCTGCGAATGTTGAAAATGCGCTGGAAATTGTAAACCCGCTCCGACATCCTGATCAGCTCATGTTTGTTGAAATCATTCCCGGTCACGGCTTTGTAAATAGTTACATAATTATCGACATGTTCCGGTACTTTCGCCGGCTCGTCCGTTTCCGCGTTATTGGACGGTTCAACATCGTTCCAGGGAAGCTTGCATAATCCGACCAGGCCGAACCAGGTCCGGAACATCGGGAAATAATGCAGTGCCTCCGCTTTGTTTTCGAACGTCGGGATCTGGTTGTTCACCATGTCCATGAAGATCAGCCACGCTTCGTCGTGCTGCGGGCCTTTGTTGGTCATGGCGAAACCGCCCTGCTGGGCCAGCGATTCTTTGGAAACGTATTCCGAGTATTCCAGTCCTTTGTTCTCCATCCCGATATCCTGCAGGAATCCGGGATCGCCCCAGCCATTTTCTGCGAAGATCTGTTTCATTTTCCTGACTCCCATCCCGGCGATGATCCCGAAGCCTTCGCCGCGGGCCAGCCGGTGGAGCAGTTCCATCGCCGAATCCGCGTTGCCAAAGTTCAGTTTCAGCCCGCCGGTGCGCTCCTCGTTCAGGATGCCATTTTCATAACATTCCATGACGAAAGCCATGATCGTGCCCCAGCTAATGGTGCAAATACCGTAGGTATCGCAGTAAAAATTGGCCTCGATGATATAGTCCGGGTTGAAGATGCCGCAATTGGAGCCGAGACCGCCCGCGTTTTCATATTCAGGCCCGTCGACGATAACCTTCTGGCCTTGATACGGGCCGGTTCTGAGTTCGTAGTTATCTACGCCTTTGGCGCAGGCCATGTTGCATCCGATCCAGCAGCCGTCAGGGATTCCCTGGGTGAAGCGTGCTTTCCATACTTCGGAATGGATAGCGTTCGCATCCGGGTGGCTGCCGTATTTGTAATTATGGGTCGGCAACAGGTCATAATCATTCATGATATTGGTCAGGTGGGCTGTGCCTTTGGTCCGCATTTCAGCCTGGGAGTCGTCCAGTTCGCGCATTTCGGTATTGAACCGCTTGCCGCGTTCCATGATGGCTTCCAGGTCGACCACGTTGTTCAGGTTGCCTTTCACCCCGGGGATCTTTGCCACCAGGGCTTTGATCTTTTTATTGCGGAAAACCGTCCCGATGCCACCACGACCGGCTTGTTTCAACCGGACCAGTTTCCTGCGGTTATCATAAAAACTGAAGTTCAGCATGCCGATCAGCGAATAATCAGCCGCTGCACCGGTTGATACCACGGCGATATTTTTCTTATCTTTTTCATCATCTGCGTAAATATCCGTCAGATACTCGGCCAGCAGATGCGAGTCTACTTCTTCCACATCGATCTCGCTGATGCTTACTTTATGATTGACCCCGTCGATAAAAACGACTACGTCCTTATCGGCTTTTCCCTGGACTTCAATGGCGTCAAAACCTGAGAACTTAAGAAACGGGCCAAAGAAACCGCCGACATTGCTGTCGATCGGGATATCGGTCTGAGGTGAGATGGATACACAGATGGATTTGCCGGTACCGGAATACTGCGTGATGCCCCCGATCGGCCCGGAAGATATATTGACTTCATTATCAGGATCATCCCATTTGGTATCCGGTTTTGTCGCATCCCATAGCAGTTTCAGGCCATACCCTCTGCCCCCGATAAATTTCTCCTTCATGAGCGGCGGCACCGTTTTTTCCCTGATCTCTCCCGTTCCAACATTAACGTACAGGATCTTATCCGTGTAACCTTTGTCAAGCGGTTTCCATGTGTAGCCCCATTCATTTTTCAACTTCTGGGTTTTAGCAATCGCTTCCGTATTCATTCAAGTAAAATTTAGTTGTTAATTTTTTAGCAAGACAAAATTAGATATTTTATTGTGAGGAAAAATGATTTAACCGCTTAATTTTCAATATGCAACTGTTTGCATAACGGTTTTTAAATAAGACCATTTCATTCCCAAATGGTTAACAGATTATTTGAGAAAGTATAATCTTAATCCGGTATTGCATGAATTCATTAATTTTGGTTTTTAGAAGACAGAAGACAGAAGACAGAAGACAGAAAGTTAAAATGACTATCAATGACTATCAATGACCATCAATGACCATCAATGACCATCAATGACCATCAATGACCATCAATGACCACCAATGACCATCACATAAGAAGCAAGCTCCGGGATAAAGTTGTCGGCATTGCCGGCTGCGGAGGGCTGGGCTCAAACTGTGCCGTTGCATTGGCAAGGGTAGGGGTGGGGAAGCTGATTATTGCTGATTTTGATAAAGTGGACAACTCAAACCTGAACCGTCAGTATTTTTTCTCAGACCAGGTTGGAAAGCCCAAAGTGCTTGCTTTGCAGGACAATATTGCCGGGATTGACCGTTCAATCACGGTTGAAGCGCACGAGGTCATGCTGGACCCGGAGAATCTCCCGGTCATTTTCAATCAGTGTGATGTTATTGTCGAAGCTTTTGATAAAGCTGAAATGAAGCAGATGCTCATTGAGACGGTTTCTGAGAAAATGCCCGGAACAATGATTGTCTGCGGTGTTGGCCTTGCCGGATGGGGCGAAAATATAATCATCGGATTGAGATCATATGGTAATGTCTATTTTTGTGGTGACATGGAAAACGAGGTGTCGGATGAGTTTCCGCCACTGGCCCCGAGGGTTGGCATTGTGGCTAATATGCAGGCAAACCAGGTGCTTGAGATTTTATTGGGAAATATGAAAAAATGGAAATCACATTAAATAATAACAAAGAGACCATCCAGGAAGAGAACATCACGGTCGCTGATCTTATCCGGATAAAGAATTTCACTTTCAAATTGCTCGTGACAAAGGTTAACGGACAGCTTGTAAAGAAAGATGAACGTGACAAAGTGTTTATCAGGGAAGGCGACGATGTCGTCGTTATGCACTTAATCAGCGGCGGTTAAGGTAATAGAACACGAATAACACGAATGCAACGGATTTTCACGAATTAGATATTCGTGATTATTCGTTAAACCCGTGTTATTCGTGTTCTATTCCCGATGCTAAATCACTTCGGCAACTATAAAAGTACTTCCCCCGATAAAAACAAGATCATTTTCAAGAGCAGCATTCCGGGCGGCCTGGTAAGCATGCTGCACCGAAGTATAACTTTTACCTTGCAGTCCAAATACATGGGCTTTTTGCTGCAGAATATCCACATCCAAACCCCTCGGAATATTCGCTTTACAGAAATAATAAACGGCTGAAGTTGGCAGCAGTTTCAGGATACCATCGGCATCCTTATCATTGACAAGTCCGAAAACCCAGTGCAGGGTCCCGAAATTTTCAGTTTGCAATTGCTCCAGAATGTATTTGATTCCTGCTTCATTATGCCCGACATCGCAGATCGTTCTTGGCATTTTTGAGATCACCTGCCATCTGCCCTGCAACCCGGTCTGTTTTATTACATTCTTAAAACCAAGCTTCAGTGCTTCATCGGAAATATTGAACCCGGAGTTTTTTAATAACTGCAATACCCGATAGCTGGTCAGTATATTTTTTTTCTGGTAAATGCCGTTGAGAGGAACGCTTAAACCGGATATTTCTTCAGTTAATTGACGTATGGAACTTCTTTCATCGGCAAAGTATATTGGCGATTTCTTTTCTTTTGCTTTATTGATGAACACATCCATGACTTCGGGTTGTGTTTCCCCGATGACGACCGGAACCCCTTCCTTGATGATGCCGGCTTTTTCCGAAGCGATGGCCGGAAGTGTTTCACCCAGAAAAGCCGTGTGATCCTTGCTGATATTTGTAATGATGCTCAGCAATGGGGTAATGACATTTGTTGAGTCCAGCCGTCCTCCCATGCCTGTTTCTATCACGGCGATATCGACTTTTTCATCCGAGAAATACTGGAAAGCCATTACGGCGGTGTATTCAAAAAAAGATGGCTGAATGCGTTCAAACTGCTTTATATGGCTTTTAACGAAAGCGCTTACGTAGCTTTTAGGGATCTTTTTCCCGTTGATCCGGATCCGTTCCCTGAAGTCTTTCAGATGGGGCGATGTGTATAACCCGGTTTTATATCCGGCGCTTTGCAGCACGGAAGCGATCATGTGTGACGTGGAGCCTTTGCCGTTGGTTCCGGCAATATGCACTGACCGGAAGTTGTTTTCGGGGTGCCCAAGGTAATCACAAAGCGCGATGGTATTGCTCAGGTCAGCCCGGTAAGCTGCAGCGCCTACCCGGTGAAACATTGGCAGTTGCGCGTAAAGGTATTCCAGGGTCCGCCGGTAATTCATGCTGGATAGATGATCGGCGGTTTAATTCTGCCGGATGAAATTATAGGTAATGGTTCCTGTCTGCAATTCAGGGGCATCCGGGTCCTCCTTGAACTTAGACTTAAGGGCCGCATCTTTCGCCAGTTGCCATAAGGTCTGGTCGGATACATTGGTTCCCTTGGCCCCTGCCACTGCGCTGACTACTTTGCCTTTCCGGTCTACTTTAATCGTAACGACCACTTTGCCCTGCTCTTTGGAGTCATAAGAAGGTTTATAAAGAGATAGTGACCCTCTTCCACCGAGACTAAAGGAGATACCATCACCCGACCCGTCGCCGGGGCCGGTCCCGCTTCCCGATCCTTCTCCAGTGCCTTCTCCGCTGCCGCTTTTACCTTTATAAACGTTAGACCCTGCGGTGCCGGTGGGATCACCCTGGTCGCCCGGTTCGCCGGTCTGTCCTTCCTGTCCGCCTTCAGTTGTAGTGGTGTTTTTACCTTTATACATCGCTTTAGGGTCCGGCTTCGGCACAGGTTTGGGCTCCGGCTCAGGTTTTACAACTTCTTTAACAGGCTCTGGTTCAGGTTCAGCGATTTCCGTTAGTTTCTTCTTGGGTTCTGTTTTTTTCGGAACAATTGCCGGTGCTTCTTCCAGATCCTGGGTGATGTATTCATCCTCGGGCTCGTTTTGCTTCACCGGTGCAGGCTGAGGCTTTATTTCAGCCGGTGCGGCCTGTTCACGTTGTTCGACACCCATGCCCGTTTCATCATAACCAAGGTTCACGATCACACCTTCTTCTCCCGGGAGGGGAAGCGGTGTGCGCAGTGCAAGGAATAACAGCAGCATCAAAGCACCCAGGTGGAAAAGGATGGTGCCGATGATGCCCCTGGCCTTGTTTTTTTTCTCGGTGGTCATTTCGGAAGCGTAGCGAGGATTACTTTATGTTTTGTGCCGTTTTTCAGGTTGATTTCATTCACCGCATCGATGACTGCCACGATATACTGGACCGGCACGGTCTTATCGGCCCTCAGCACAACAGTGCCTTCCGCCTGGTCTTGAAGCTTTGCATTGATCTCAGGCTCAAGGATATCTTCACTGACTTGTTTCTCTTCAACGAAGAAATTTTGCACTTCGTTAATATAAACGGTAACCGTTTGTTTGGCCATGGTCTTGCTGCTGCTGCTCGGAAGGAGCAATTTTATCGCATTGGGAGCAACCAGGGTAGAGGTGATCATAAAGAAGATCAGGAGCAGAAATACCAGGTCAGACATGGAAGCCATGCTGAATGAGAGGTTGAGTTTATTTCTGGTGCGTATCGGCATGGAAAATATTTTTTAGGAAGCGGGTTCATGTAAAAGGTCCATAAATTCCGATGTGCGTGCTTCCAGGATGAAAACTAATTTTTCTATCCTGGCTACCAGGACATTATAAAATACGAAGGCAAGAATGCCTACGATCAGGCCGCCAACTGTTGTGACCATAGCCTGGTATATGCCGTTGGACAGCAAGGCGATATCGATATTATTTCCGGCCATCGACATATCATAAAATGCTATGATCATTCCTATTACCGTGCCAAGAAAGCCAAGCATCGGAGCGGCACCGGCAATGGTTGCCAGTCCGGCTATATTTTTTTCCATCCTGGCGACTTCGAGTTTGCCGACATTCTCAATGGCGGTATTGATGTCGCTAAGTGGTCTTCCGATACGGATAAGGCCCTTTTCTATCATTCGTGCAATGGGGCTTTCATTATTTCTGCATAAGGCAAGCGCGGAATCCAGTCTGCCATTATGTATAAAATCCCTGATATTATTCATGAAATGTTTATCATCCTGGCTTGCTTTCTTGATGGTCAGAAATCGTTCGATAAAAATGTACACAGTGATGATGGACAGCACTGCCAGGATAGCCATGATCCAACCGCCTTTAAGGGCAAGATCATAAATGGAGAGTGATAATTCAGTAGGATTTACCTGGCCTGTTGTCAGGTTGTTCGTTGTACTGATCTGCAATAAAAGGGAGCCTGTCATATTTAATTTGTTAAACATTCATTAAACGCAAAATTGGTTTGATTATTTTGATCCGGTATTAGTGTGGTAAAAATAGAAAAGAAGATGAAAGGTTGTTTTGTTCACGGGTGCAGTTATTCACCATAAAATGTTAATCTGTGCCATCCGGGGATTATTAATCACGGATAGCACAGATTTGTCTTAAGGATATAAATGTAAAATGTAGTATGTAATAATTACTACATACTACATTTTACATCCACTAGCTCAATCTTCTTCTGTATATAAACATTGTAGCCACGATCATGAGGCCGATTCCCAGGAATAAAGCCCAGTTGGAAACCGGTATGATGTAACCGCAGATGGTGCTTATACAAACTTCATTCACCGGAACTCCGAACCCATTTGGATTGCCCCCGTATTGCCAGTTGAACTGTACGACAATTTCTGTCGTCGGAGCAGAGTCTAGGTCCGGATCAGGATCCACGACAGTCATCACTACCCCGTCATCGCCTGCTAAAAAGCCACCACCGATTTCAGGCGGGTCTTCTTGCAGGTCCCATATGACACTTGGACAGAATAGCCTGATGTTCAGTGAATTGGGATCGTCGACATTGAAGCAGATCTTGAAGAGCTTCACCCATCCATCTGTAGGCAGAAATACCGATGTGGCAGACAACAATTGTACAGATCCGTTGACCCAATCAGCGGGACCAGCAAGTCCGAAGGCTGCTCCGGGGCCGGTAATTATCGCTGGAGTTTCTGTCATTCCATATCCCTGGGCAAAATCACTGGCACCAATATATTCAAGTATATTGTCGTCATAGAAGAAACGCAGGTTCATGCCGAAAAGCTGTTGTCCGGGAGAAGTTGACATGAATTCAACATCCAGGCAGTAAGTATTGGTGGGGCAGTCATATACCGGGTTACTAAAGCGAACGGCAACTTCCGGCATAGACTGTGAACTGGCCATAAATCCGGAAAATAACAGGATCAACAGCATGGCAAGGATGGTCTTTCTTTTCATATTAAATCAAATTAATGATTATTTTATAAGATGAATTATCTCAGGATTAATTTTTCGTATGCTAAAATAGCATTTTTTTTTGCACATAGCAATAAACTGAACAAATATGTTATCAATAACCACATTGCTTAGCTCATTCTTCTTCTGTAAATGAACAGTGTAGCCACTATCATCAGGCCGATCCCCAGGAACAAGGCCCAATTGGATACCGGTATTATGTATCCGCAGGTTGTGCTGATGCAAACTTCCTGGGCCGGAAGGCCGAATCCATTAGGATTTCCGCCGTATTCCCAGTTGAATTGTTCGACGATCTCCGTGGTGGGTGCAGAGTCATTTTGTGGATTTGGATCCACTACGGTCATCACCACCCCATCATCGCCAGGTAAAAAGCCTCCACCGACTTCAGGCGGGTCTTCCTGAAGGTCCCAGACAACACTTGGGCAGAATAGCTGGATATTCAGCGAGTTGGGATCTTCAACCTGGAAGCAGATCTTGAAGAGCTTAACCCATCCGTCTGCCGGCAGGAAAACCGATGAGGGAGAAAGCAATGCAACTGATCCGTTGACCCAGTCAGCCGGGCCGGCAAGTCCCCATGCCGTGCCGGGGCCGGTAATTATCTCTGGTGCTTCTGTCATGCCATACCCCTGAGCAAAATCGCTGGCGCCAATGTACTCCAGTATATTATCGTCATAGAAGAAACGCAGGTTCATGCCGAAAAGCTGTTGTCCAGGTGTATTTGACTGAAATTCCACATCCAGGCAATAAGTCTGGGTAGGGCAGTCATATACCGGATTGTTAAACTTTACGGTAACCTCCGGCATAGACTGTGAACTGGCCATTAGTCCTGAGATTAACAGGA
>CAYUQP010000043.1:14322-35493 GCA_964447005.1 uncultured Bacteroidales bacterium | reverse complement strand
TTATTCATACGGATAAAAATCCATTAGCTTGACGGCTATGGGGGACAGGGGGTGAGGTGGGGGAACCGGCGGCATATGTCGCTGGTTCAAAGGAAAAACTTTACGGCCCCGGAATTTGAAGAAATAATCCTATCTTTGGAACCGTTTTAAATAATAAATAATTTTAAAAGAAGAAAATTATGAAAAGATTGATTTATAGTTTTTTAGCTGTTAGTTTTTGCACAATCCTCACTACCGGGATTTTTGCACAGGCCGCGACGGACATGAAAACACTGGTTGCGACCATGAACCAGGACCTGATCGAGATGGCGAAAACGGGCAGGTTTGAAGCCATGGCGAAATATTATGACAAAGAAGCAATCTCTTTACCAAACTACCGGGCTATGGAAAAAGGGTACAGCACGATTCTGACCAACAACCAGGGAAGAAAGAGCGGAGGGTACAAGATTGTCGACGGCGGCAAGACCACGATTGAACTATTTGTTGGAAAAGATATGATGGTCGATATCGGTTCTTACACGCTGACCATGGACTTTCCGGGACTTCCGCAGCCCAAGGTCGATACAGGCAAGTACATGAACGTTTGGAGAAAAGACGCTGAAGGCAACTGGAGGATCATTGCTGAAACGTGGAATGCGGACAAGAGCCCGAATGCGCCGGCACAACCGCAGGTAAGACCGGCAAGAACGACCGGGGGCGAGGGAGAAGCGAAACCTAAATGATTTATGGATAGAGTTATTGAAGTTTTAAGGGAATCGATTCTTGTAAAAGAAAAGATTCTGGCTGATGAGGAATTGATCCGGACTGTCCGGGAGGTTGCAGATACATGCGCTGAGGCGCTTTGCAGCGGGCACAAGATCATGTTTTGCGGCAACGGGGGAAGCGCGGCAGATGCGCAGCACCTGGCCGCTGAATTGTCGGGCCGGTTTTACTTCGACCGTCTGCCGCTCGCCGCTGAAGCTCTTAACGTCAATACTTCTTATCTCACCGCCGTTTCCAATGATTACAGCTTTGAGGAGGTGTATGCCCGGCTGGTGCAAGGCTCCGGCAATGAGGGCGATGTCCTGGTTGGATTATCCACTTCAGGCGAATCGGAGAACGTGATCCGTGCTTTTCAGACCGCTCATAAGAGAAAAATTATCACGGTCGGAATCACAGGAGAGTCGGGAGGCAGACTGGCGCCCATTTCTGATTTTATCATCAGAGTGCCCTCTGCCGACACGCCCCGCATCCAGGAAACACATATCCTTATTGGCCACATCATCTGCGAACTGATCGAATCCCGCCTGTTCACCAGATGACCGGGGAAGCCATCATTCTTGCCGGTGGCCTGGGAACCCGGCTCAAGGAGACCATCCCCGAAGGGCCGAAATCGATGGCGCCGGTCAGTGGAAGGCCTTTCCTGGAGTACCAGCTCGATTACCTCGACAGGTGGGGTATCCGCAGGGTCATCCTTTCGGTAGGCTATCAGAAGGAAAAGATCATCAGCCACTTCGGCAACGAATATAAATCACTCGAGATTGAATACGCCATTGAAGAAGAACCCCTCGGAACGGGAGGCGCGATCATCAATGCGCTTCAATTCGTCCGTGGTTTTTCCACATTCATTTTTAACGGCGATACCTATTTCGATGTGAACCTACAGCGATTGGATGATTTCCGCAGGATCAAGGAAGCAGATATCTGCCTTGCCATGAGGTTTGAGATCGAACCTGCGAGGTTCGGTGTGCTGGAATTTGATAATAATAACCGGATCACCCGCTTTTTGGAAAAAATGGACGGGATTGATGAGGGTTACATTAACGGGGGAGTTTATATTGTAAGGAAAGATTACCTGCTTCGGTTCGGATTCCCGTATAAGTTTTCCTTTGAAAGGGATTTTCTGCAGGCATATTGCCAGACCGAAGAAATTTACGGTATGCGTTGTTTTTCGTATTTCAGGGATATAGGAGTGCCTGAAGATTATAAAAAAGCCAATGATGAATTTAAACGACTTATCTTTTACTAAAGACTGGACGCTTTTTCTCGACCGCGACGGTGTCATTAACCGTCGCCTGCCGGGGGATTACATGCGGAATTGGGACGAGTTCGTTTTCCTGGACCTCGTGCCGGACGCCATACAGGTACTTGGCGCAGTATTTGGGCGGATCATCGTGGTGAGCAACCAGCAGGGCGTAGGCAAGGGGCTGATGACGGAGCAAGAGTTAATGGTGATCGATCAAAAAATGAAAATTGAAATTGGAAATTCGGGAGGCAGGATCGATGCAGCATTTTATTGCACCAGTCTTGCTTCCGCGGGCGACCCTGACCGCAAGCCGGGTACTGGGATGGGGCTGAAAGCCAAAGCGTTATTCCCTGAAATTGATTTCTCCAGGTCGGTCATGGCAGGGGATAGCCCATCAGACATGGAGTTCGGAAAGAAACTGGGAATGATCACCGTGTTGATTGATCCGGATGGAAATACCAGTGAAATGGCTGATCTCTGTTTTCCTTCATTGATCGATTTTGCCAGGGTAGTTGATCTTCCATTGTAATCCGTGCATCATCAATAGAACACGGATGAACACGAATGAAACGAATTAACACGAATAATATATTTGAAAGACCAAAGACTAAAGACTAAAGACTCATGACCCCCTCGCTGATACTGACCATCTTCCTCCTCTACACCGCCTTGTTGTTCTTCATCACCTGGCTGACGGCGCGAAAGGCCACGAACCGTGCTTTCTTCATCGGCAATAAGCAGTCGCCCTGGGTTGTCGTCGCGTATGGTATGATCGGCGCCTCGCTTTCCGGGGTGACCTTCATGTCTGTCCCGGGTTGGGTGGGCGACACTCAATTCTCCTACATGATGGTGGTGATCGGTTACCTCTTTGGCTATTTTACGATCGCGACCGTCCTCATGCCCATGTATTACCGCCTCAACCTGACCTCGATCTATTCATACCTGGAAGGGCGTTTCGGATTCTGGTCGTACAAGACCGGCTCCTTCTTCTTTCTTCTTTCCCGGACCATCGGCGCTTCGTTCAGGATGTTCCTCGTGGTCAACGTGCTGCAGGTCTTCGTGTTCGACGCCTGGGGCGTACCTTTCACAGTCACCACGCTGATCTTCATTGTCCTGATCCTTCTTTATACGTTCAAAGGAGGCATTAAAACCATTATCTGGACAGACACCGTGCAAACGACCTTTATGCTGACCGCCCTGGTCATCACAATATGGCTTATCACCAAGAATCTCGGGCTTGATTTCAGGCAGATGTTCAATTCGGTATGGGAAAGCGATTACTCCAGGTTGATCTTCGGTGACTGGCATGATAAAAGATTTTATCTCAAGCAATTGTTCAGCGGGGCATTTATTGCCATCGTCATGACCGGCCTTGACCAGGAAATGATGCAGAAAAATCTTAGCTGCCGTACGTTAAAGGACGCGCAGAAAAACATGTTCTCTTTCAGTGCCGTTTTGGTGCTGGTGAATTTCCTCTTCCTGTTCCTGGGGGCTGCGCTGTACCTGTTTGTAACTGCAAAAGGCATCCAGCTTCCCGAACGATCCGATGACCTGTTTCCCATGATCGCGATCAACTACCTCGGCCCCGTCGCCGGGATTGTTTTCATCATCGGGTTGATTTCCGCAGCGTATCCCAGTGCCGACGGGGCGCTGACCTCGCTGACCACCTCCTTTAGCATCGATTTCCTTGGATTGAACAAGAAAGACAATCTCACGGAAAAACAAAAAGAACGGACCCGGTACGCGGTCCACGCCAGCTTCGCGATCCTTTTGCTCGCGGTGATCGTTGTTTTCCGTGCCATCAACGACCGGGCCGTGGTCGACAAGCTATTCACCATTGCCGGCTATACTTACGGCCCTTTGCTGGGGCTATATGCTTTCGGGCTGTTCACCAGATGGCAGGTAAAGGACCGGTGGGTGCCGCTCATCGCGGTGATCTCGCCTGTAATGTGTTATTTTTTAAGTGTTTATGATCAGATGTTATTAAATAATTATAACTTTGGATTTGAGCTGCTGATCATTAACGGTATTTTTACATTTTTGGGCTTAGTCTTTATCAGAAAATAATTTAATTCTTAATTAATTCGTAATCAATAGTATGAGTAATTTCAGGTTTAAAGCAGTTGAAATTTCATTATCCCGGCCATTGGATAAAAGATCCCTTTCAAACGGGAGAAAAGTGTCCGAATATTTTGGTGAAATGACCTTCGGCATCAGTAATATGCGGGAGTATTTATCAAAAGAAGCATTCAAAGGTGTTATGAGCGCCATTGAAAAAGGCGAAAAGATTGACCGCCGTGTAGCGGACCAGGTTGCCGCTTCGATGAAAAACTGGGCCATCAGCAAGGGAGCCACACATTAC
The DNA here is from genome assembly GCA_964447005.1 of uncultured Bacteroidales bacterium. Lineage (GTDB taxonomy): Bacteria > Bacteroidota > Bacteroidia > Bacteroidales > JAGOPY01 > JAGOPY01. The sequence goes on along the minus strand of CAYUQP010000043.1, from coordinate 31,126 downwards.
ACCCACTGGTTCCATCCTTTGACCGGCGCCACGGCTGAGAAGCATGATGCGTTCATTGTTCCGGTGGATGATGGCAAAGCAATAGAGAATTTCAACAGCGACCAGCTTGTCCAGGCTGAGCCGGATGCTTCCAGCTTCCCGAGCGGCGGCATCCGCAATACCTTCGAGGCAAGGGGATATACAGCCTGGGACCCGACGTCGCCGGCTTTTATTCTTGACGGCACGTTGTGTATCCCGACCATCTTTGTTTCATACACCGGCGAAGCACTTGATTATAAAACACCGCTGCTTAAGGCGATCCATGCACTCGATAAGGCGGCAGTCGAGGTCTGCCAGTACTTTGATAAGAACGTGACCAAAGTCATTGCCACGCTGGGGTGGGAACAGGAGTATTTTCTCATAGACTCGGCGTTATTTGCGGCCAGGCCCGACCTGGTGCAAACCGGAAGGACCCTGTTCGGCCACGCTTCTGCAAAAGACCAGCAATTATCCGATCATTATTTCGGAAGCATCCATGAACGGGTGGCTAACTTCATGCGCGATGTGGAATTTGAATCGCACCGGCTGGGTATTCCTCTGAAAACCAGGCATAATGAAGTGGCACCGAACCAGTACGAATGCGCTCCGATCTACGAAGAGGTCAACCTCGCCGTGGATCATAACCAGTTGCTGATGCACCTTCTGAAAAAAGTAGCCAATCATCACCATTTCACCGTGCTGCTGCATGAAAAACCCTTCTCCAGCGTGAACGGTTCAGGCAAGCACAACAACTGGTCGATGGCCACCAATACGGGCGTAAACCTTCTTTCCCCGGGCAAAAATGCTAAAAGCAACCTGCAATTCCTTGTATTTGTGGTGAATGTGCTCAAAGCAGTCCATGACCACAATGACCTGCTCCGGGCAGGGATCTCTTCCGCGGAGAACGATAACCGCCTCGGAGGTCACGAAGCGCCGCCTGCGATCATTTCTGCCTTTATCGGGTCACACCTGACTAAAATCCTTGACGAGATCGAGAAAAAGGTAAAAAAAGGACAGCTTACCAACGGTTTGCAGGAAGAGCTGAACATCAACATTTCCAAAATTCCGGAGATCCTCCGGGACAATACCGACCGGAATCGTACTTCACCATTTGCATTCACCGGAAATAAATTTGAATTCAGGGCCGTTGGTTCCTCCGACACCTGCGCCCGGGCCATGATCATTCTGAATACTATCATGGCCGACCAGTTGAAGAAATTCAAGCACGACGTGGATAGCCTGATGAATAATCACGTGAAAAAGGATGAGGCGATCTTCCAGATTTTAAAGCGTTATATTTCCGAGTCAAAGAACATACGGTTTGAGGGGAACAGCTACAGTGAGGAATGGCATAAGGAAGCTGAAAGGAGAGGGTTGTGCATCGAAAAATCAACCCCCAGGGCCGTTAAGGCTTATATTGCCCCCAAAACAATCCGCTTGTTCAAAGAGCATAATGTTTTCTCTGAAAGAGAATTACAGGCACGCTACGAGATCAAGCTGGAGAACTTTGCGCGCAAGCTTCAGATCGAATCCCGCATGATGGGCGACCTGGCCAAGAACCATATGATCCCGACAGCAATCCGGTATCAGAACACACTTATCGAGAATGCAATGGGACTGAAGGAAGTGCTGGATGCGAAAACTTATGTGAAACTTTCCAAGAACCAGATTGACACGATAAAAGAGATATCGGAACATATCACCCAGGTTAAAATCAATGTTGATTTAATGCTTGAAGAAAGAAAAAAGGCTAACAAGCTTAATACGATGGAAGAAATGGCCATTGCCTACGATGAAAAAGTGAAGCCTTATTTCGACGAGATCCGTTATCACATTGATAAACTGGAACTGATGGTCGATGATGAGTTGTGGCCATTGCCAAAATACCGGGAGATCATGTTCCTGAAATAAAAGATCCGGACCTATGAAAAGTTACAGAATTGGATTGTCCGTTAAGCAGGCATTGATTTGGTGCTTGCTAATGCTCAGCTCGACCTTCATCTCAGCCCAGGTAAAAGTCAGCCGGATCACCGGAGAGGATCAGCTTGCAGGTAAATCAGGGATTCTTTATCAATTGCCCCGGACCGTCCTCATTGCCGATGTTGAAATGGTGAAAACCCGGCAATTCGCGGGTCCCCTTGCCGCTTATGCCAGTGAATACATGGGCATCGATGATGCAATCATGAAAGATGCGGAAAGCTATGCCATCAGGCACGCAGCAATCAGGACCATTTCCGAACCGGACCCTGACCAGGTCTATTTGATCGAACGTGAGGATAAATCGCAAGAAGAGATATGGGTTTCTTTTGGTAAAGAACCGCCCATGATGATCATGGAAAAGTTCCCGAAAGCGATGGGCCCGAAAGGAATTGCGGATTGGAACGAAGGTCTTTTTATGGCTACGGATCGCAGCGGGCTTTTCCGCAAGTACACGGATTCCCCTACCCGTGAAGTGGCTGACACAATCATCCGGAAGGTGAGCGTTGATACGCTGGTGATCGAAGAACGGATCGTGATGCACTCCCGCGAGGAGTACTCGGATGTCGAGAAAGCCCAGGATGCGGCGGATAAGATCAGACAAATCGAGCATGACCAGTATAACCTGCTGATCGGTTATCCGGAAACCGCTTACTCGAAGGAGGCCCTTGAGTTCATGCTGAACAGGCTTGAGAAACAGCGTCTCGAATACCTTCAGTTATTCACTGGCATAACGATTAAAGAATCACAGGTGGTTTCTTTTCCGATCATCCCTGATGCTGAAAAAGAAGGGCAGGAGTATGAACTTGTCGGCTTTTCAAAAACAACAGGCATTACTGAGATCGAAAGCCAAAACAGGATCATGCTCAGGTTGACACTGGAGGAAAATATGATCAAAACCGGTAACACCGGCATTAATCCCGTTTCCGGTGTGGTTTACCAGGTGCCGGGGTATTGCAGGGCCGAATTATCTTACCAGGATAAGGAACTTGCCGCGGGGCGTTTCGAAGTACTGCAGTTTGGCAGCCGGATGTCATTGCCTGCTACATTCAAAAGGATTGAGCTGGACCTTCACAGCGGCGCCCTCCGAAATGTGGTCATGGAGTGAGGTTTCACTTCGAAAGCGGTTGTGCGAACCGGATGACGTCGGCAGCGGTGATCCGGCCGTCGCATAAAATGGCCAGGCGTTCCACCACGTTTCTCAGTTCCCGGATATTGCCGGTCCATTGGAGTTTCTTCAACTCTTCAAACGCTTCTTCGTCGAAGAATATCAATGGCTTGCCCTGTTCGGTGCAGATGTCTTCCATAAAATAATCCGCAAGCAGCGGGATGTCTTCTTTGCGCTCGTGGAGCGGCGGGACATGGATCAGGATCACGCTCAGGCGGTGGTACAGGTCTTCCCTGAAACGCCCTGCGGCAATTTCGTCCTTCAGGTTTTTATTGGTAGCGGCAATGACCCGCACATCCACCGGGATGTCCTTTTCCCCGCCGACGCGCATGATCTTGTTCTCCTGCAGGGCCCGCAGTACTTTGGCCTGGGCGGAGAGGCTCATGTCGCCGATCTCGTCGAGAAAGAGCGTGCCGCCGCTGGCCAGTTCGAAGTCGCCTTTGCGCTGCTTGATCGCCGAGGTGAAGGATCCTTTTTCATGGCCAAACAAGTTGCTTTCAATCAGCTCGGAAGGGATGGCCGCGCAGTTCACTTCGATGAACGGTCCCTTCGACCGCTGGCTTTTCTCGTGCAGTTGCCTCGCCACCAGCTCTTTTCCCGTCCCGTTGTCGCCGGTGATCAAAACCCGTGCATGCGTCGGAGCCACCCGGTCGATCATTTCCATGATCTCTTTCATGACTTGTGTCTCACCGATGATCTCGTATTTTTTGCTGACCTTTCTCCTGAGGGTTTTCGTTTCGGTCAGCAGGTTCGACTTGTCCAGGGCGTTGCGGATGGTCACCAGGAGGCGGTTCAGGTCGAGGGGCTTGGCGATGTAATCGAAAGCCCCCTTTTTAATGGCTTCCACGGCCGTTTCGATGGTCCCGTGACCCGAGATCATGATCACCGGGGTGTCATATTCCGCCAGGATGTGGTCGAGGACCTCGATCCCGTCCATCTGCGGCATCTTGATATCGAGCAGGATCACGTCGAATTCTGCCTGTTTGATCATTTCCAGCGCGGTGATGCCCGAGTCCGCGTCACTGACCTCGTATTTTTCATAGGTGAGGATATCCCTCAGGGTGTTCCGGATACTGCGTTCGTCGTCAATGACGAGGATTTTTGACATAACTGGTGATTTTTCGCAAAGTTAAAGAAAAACCCTACCATACCACCATACCGCCTTACCATCTTACCACCTCAATCATTCTTCTTATCTTTGTCTATGCTTCGGAAAATAATAACTTCGATTTTTATATGCTTCTGCTTGAGCAGTAACAGTCAGAACCATCCAGTTAAGGTCTTTTCCGATTCCCGTTTTGAATTCAAATACCCCTGGGCAGGCGGGATGAACTCCTGCCAGTTCGGGAAGACAGACCTGGACCTGGATGGGGTGAAAGACCTGGTGGTTTTCGACCGGATCGGGGACCGCATCATGCCTTTCCTGGTTGTCAATTCAGCCGGAAGTTATGATTACCGATATGCGCCGGAATATGCCGGAAAATTCCCTTCGCTGTCGCATTGGGTCATCTTTGTTGATTATAACCTTGACGGCAAAGTGGATCTCTTCACCTATTCTCCGGGTTATGCCGGGATGATCGTATATAAAAATACCTCGGTCACTGAACTGGAATTCCGTGTGGAGGTGTTTCCCTACCTGAAATCTTTCCAGGGCGGGGGATATGTCAATATCCTGGTCACGTATGCCGATTACCCGGCCATTACCGACCTTGACAACGACGGCGACCTGGATATCCTTACATTTTACGGCCTGGGGTCATTTGTGGAAAAGCATAAGAATCAATCCATGGAGAAGTACGGCCATGCCGATTCGCTGGATTTTGAGCGGACTGAGTATTGCTGGGGGTATTTTGCCGAAAGTGAAGAGAGCAATGACCTTACGCTGGACACATGTCTGAGGTGCGGGGAGGCATGGAGGCATGGAGGCATGGCGGGGAGTAAAATAACCTGGAACCTGGAACCTGGAACCTGGAACAAAGAAACACGTCACACCGGTTCTACATTTTGCATTATGGATTTGAATGCCGATGCATTGCCGGATTTATTGCTGGGGGATGTTGATTATCCCAACTTGGTGGCGCTTTACAATGGCGGGAATATTGATACGGCGCACATGACTTCTTTCGACTGGCAATACCCCCCGGGTGATCAAGCCGTCAACCTTTATTCAATGCCGGCTGCTTTTTACGATGATTTTGATTTCGACGGGATCAAGGACCTGCTTGTATCCCCTTTTGATCCCAGTCCGTTTAATCCTGAAAATTTCAGGAGCAACTGGCTCTATCACAATTACGGAAGCAACCAGGGTCCGCAGTTTTCGCTGCATACCTCCTCATTTTTGCAGAAAGACATGCTGGATTTCGGCGCCGGCGCCTATCCGGTCTTTTTCGATGCCGATCAGGACGGGCTTCAGGATCTGGTGGTGGGAAACTATGGCTATTACGATTCGTCGTATTTAGACCAGAACCTGATCCTGCATACGATCCATAAGGGTCATCTGGCCTGGCTGCGAAATTCCGGAACAATTACCCAGCCTGCTTTCACACTGGTGGACAGGGACTTTGCCAATATTTCGTTGCTAAACCTTGTTGGAGTCATGCCCGCTTTCGGTGACCTTGACGGGGACGGGGACGCTGATATGCTGCTTGGCTATGAGAACGGGCAGCTGATCTTTTTCGAAAATATTGCCGCTACAGGTTCTACGGCTGATTTTACACTGAAAGAGTGGAATTACCTGTCGGTCGATGTGGGAAGCTTTAGCACACCGCAACTCTTTGATCTTAATAAGGATAACCTTCCCGACCTGGTCATTGGAGAAAAAGGAGGCAATCTGAATTATTACCAGAATACCGGCTCGTTGCAGAACCCTGTTTTTAGCTTCATTACCGACAGCCTGAGTAAAATCAACGTGACTGATTACAATGTTTCCCTTGATGGGTTCAGTGTGCCGCATTTTTACCGGGGTGGATCCGGGAACACTCATTTGCTGGTTGGATCGGAGCAGGGAAGGGTGTTTTATTTCACGGATATCGATGATAATCTGACCGGCAAATTCACGCTTTCCGATACGCTGGCCGGTCTTATCGGGTTGCAGGAAATCCGCGAGGATTTTGGTTACCGGACTTCTGCTGCATTGAGAGATCTTGACCAGGACGGTTACCCGGAGCTGATCGCAGGTAATTTTTCCGGAGGCTTGAACTATAGCGGGAAGAACAGCCCGTCACCGGTAAACAGGGTGAATTCCGGTCATTTTTCCGATTTGCCTGAAGTAACAGTATATCCGAATCCTGCAAATGACCGGATAACTGTTCAATGCCATGATCCCGGCCGGTATAATTCCATCGAGATATTTATGATCGATCATACAGGACATGTTGTTATACATCTTGTTCAACCATTCAACGAAAATATCATCATTGAAACCGGCACCTTTTCACGGGGTATGTATCTCTTAAAGATCTCAATGTTAAATAATTACCTCCCGGCAAGTCCACCCGTTTTATTCAAAGTCATTTTGATGTAAAAACACTTTAACACTTTTTTAAAGCATTTTCTGACCGATATTATTTAGAATAGTTATAAATTTGGGGCTTTATAACTATAAATACTATTCATATAATCATGAAAAAATTCGTCATATCCTTTATCTTTATTTTATCTTCCACACTATCCTTACAATCGCAAACCATTACCATACAAAGCAATAACACCGGTCTTCCCTGTCACTATGTTAATGTGGTGATAACGGCATCCGGCTTCCCGACAAATATTGGTTCTATCTACCTCGTAATGGACATCGATGTGAATGTTGTGCAATATGTTTCAAGGATTATCGGAACTGTTCCGGCGTCAGGCCTTCAGGTCGGACAGGAAAACAACCAGATCGTTATTTCCTGGAACAGCCTTACCGGGATTAATATGAATGGAACAATGATCACGCTGGTTTTGCATTATGACGGAGGAACAACCACGCTGGACTGGGCCGATCCATATTGCCAGGTGTTCCTGGCCTCTGACCTGGTTAATCCTCTGCCAATGACCCTGGTGAACGGTACAGTTTCGCCTGGCAGTTATACGTTCAACACGTATTACGTGGACTATACAAGCGGAAACGATGGAAACAGCGGCCTGAGCTGGGGTAGCGCCTTCAAAACTATTTCAAGAGCAACAAACATTCCGCCAAAAGCCGGTGAACAGGTTATCATCAAGCCGAACACGTATCCGGAAAAAGTGATCATCAAAAGTAATGCCGGTTACGCGGTGAGGCCGACGACGGGTGTTATCCTGTCTGACACGAACAAGATCACATTCCCGAACGGGGCGAACCTGGCCTGCGTGAACCTTACCTCTTATCCGGATCAATATTATGCCTACGTTTATCGGAGCTGGAATTCCAATAACGGTTATTATAAGATCATCGAGGTTAACGATGCGCAAAACTATGTGAGGGTGGCAGGGGCCGCCTTTATTCCTGAAACCGGTGTTACAAATAACAGGAACTATGTCACGGCTGCCGTGGGCCGTCCGGTGATCTATAAAAAAGACCCTGCTTCACTGGAAAGCCAGCGCGTCATCGTCAATGCACCAGTCGGAACGACCCAGGATGCGTTCTATATCGGACTTGCACAAGGTGACGGGCAAACTTTAGCCGATTCATGCAATTGGAATATCATCGAAGGGATCGACATCAATAACACGGTATCTGGTTTAAAAGGATTGCATATACAGAGCTCCCAGTACAATACGTTTGCTAATGGTAAGATATACTGCTCCGGGGGGACCGGCGGAACGGGGATTATCATCACCGGCAACAATTCTTCTAATAATGGTAAAAATGCCAAATATAACATCATTCAGAACAATGAGATATACAATACGCCAAACATTGGCGTGTTGATCGGCTATACTTCGGGGGCAGCGCAAACTTATAATTATGCAAACTTCAATCATATCATTGATAATAACTTCTACCTGACAACCGGGGGCCTTGCCAAATTCAATAATGCAGTCAGGGTGGAGAGCTATAACAAGAGCAACGTCATCGAAGGAAATAATTTTCATGACATTAAGATATTGACACAGAACAATGGGGCTTTAATCCTTGGAGCGCGGACTGACAGCACGCTGATTTACAATAATATCTTCAGGAATATCGGGAAAGGTGCAGCCAATACCGGAATCAATGCCGCTGTGATGATGGACAGCACCAGCAGGAAAGTCCATGTTTATAACAATATCATTTATAATGACGATACGGTATCCAATGCAGTATATGCGTTCAGGATAAATGGCAGGGCACATCTTGACAGCAAGGTCAGCCATAATACCATCTATAAAATTGATAACGGATTTTACCTGAAGGACAATATTGCCGATACGATCAATTTCGGCATTCATGACAACATTATAAGCCCAACATTGACGAATTTCACTCATAACGGGACTATCGGCCGGTTCTTTGTAACCTACAACCTCTTCCGCAATGCGCCCGGAACACCTTACCAGTCAGGGACCGGCAACCTGGTCGGTGATCCGGTATTCATCGATCCAAACGGTATCAGCATGTATGGCCTGATGCTCCAGCCGACATCCCCGGCTTTAAATTCCGGGACACCGGTTGCTGGCATTACCAGGGATTACATCGGGGATACAAGAAGCATTTCGATGCCTTCCAGGGGGGCGTTTGAAAATGTCATGAATTGTATCTGGACAGGGGCCTCCGGCACCGACTGGCACAATTACCAGAACTGGAAGTACCTCATTGTGCCGAAAGTATACACAGGGGTAACCATTCCCAATGTAATCAACGACCCGGTGGTATCAATCAGCAATGCCACCTGCAAGACCCTCAGCTTATCGTCGGGTGCTTCCATCAGGGTAGTTTCACCAAGGACGCTGACGGTCAATAATTAATCACGAAGAGGCTGCTCAGAAATTTGAGGCAGCCTCTTGATCAATATATCGCAGACCTGGAATGAATACCTACATCACGATCATCTTCCTTGTGACTTTTCCCTGCCCGTTATTTACACTATAGAAGTATACCCCCTTGCTCAGGTCATCGGCTCTGATCTCTGCCTGGTGAATGCCTTTTGTCAGCTTACCCAGGTTATATTCCCTGACAAGATTACCCGTCAGATCATAAATGCATAGACTTACTGCGCTTTCTTTCAATATGTTGAGATCGATGAAGGTTTTTCCGCTGAACGGGTTCGGGTAGTTCTGGCTGATATTAAGCTGCATCCCCGGCTCCTGTTCATCAATCCCGGTGATAACATAGGTCTGCACAAAATCCGGGATATAATAGAACTGGACCGGCTGCAGGGGATCGTTGCCGGTCATTTGTGTATATACAAACGGAATAGTGCAGGTGTAGGTATTGTCTGTGATATCCGAGAATACGTAATGGCTCATGCATCCGAAATAAGATGACCACATGGCAGCCGAAAGGAAGGTGACATTCTGTGCTTCTTCACCGTGCTCGTCAAGTGTCGGAAGATATTCCCGGAAATAAATGTCCGGCTGGCTGTTGTCTTCAATTTCAGGGCTTTCCGTATCAAGCCAGGAGAAGAAAACGATGGCGCCGTCCATGGTCGTGGCGACCTGTGGCCGGTTGAACTGGCTGATCCCCGAGGTGCTGCTCCCAAAATCGGCCCTGAACCGTTTCAGATCGCTCAGGTTAAACGCTCTCCAGGTTTCTCCCTGGTCGTCAGACCAGATATGGAACATGGCAATGAGCCCTTCCGCAGTGTAGATCAGTCCTTCCTCAAGGTTGGCGATGCAAACCATCCCGCTGATATGGGGATTTCCCCATGCATCCACGGCAAGATCGCATTCATAGCCCATGTAATAAGGAATTTCATTCCGGGGAGGAACCGGATCAGGATCATAAAACCATGCCAGTGTGCTGTCAGAGATGAATTCCCTCACTTCAGCCAGGCCATCCTCTCCTCCAAGCTGCACCTCGATGGGATCGCTCCAGGAATCCCCACCATCGGTTGTCTTGAACAAAACCGGGTGATAGCTGGTATAAGGCAGAGTGACTGGAAGGTTGGTCATCACACAGATATAGCCCGTTAGACCATCGGGAGCAAAAGCGATCTTGATATCATTGATTCCGTCTTCAGAGTTGACCTCAAGCGGAAGCAGGTCGAAAATATATTCGAAATCGGATGCTGCTTCTTCCCAGGTTCCTCGTCCGATGATCAGATCACCGAGATAATTGAACTCATCCGCAGCCCCCTGGGTGTTTTCGTCCACCATCCAGGCAGTCCCGGTTTGGGTGATGGTGAAAGCTGAGGGAAGATACTGATAGTAGGGCGGTTCGGAGGTCTGATTGTGCTCGGTGGGTGCGGACCCAGGGGCAAGCTGTTTAACTCCATAGGCATAACCGCCCCACTCCGTTCCGGCGCCGGTGTTGCTTCCGTCGAGCGTGGGGGCAAAATAGTGAAAATAGGCCTGGTCGGGATTGGTATTCCCCTCGGGATTGTAAATCGCCCCCTGTGGATACCTTGCGTCATACGCATCTTCCATCGTCGGATCATAGGTTTGCACATTGTTGGTCCATGTCTGTCCCCCATTTTTCGAGATATCGTAGGCCAGGTAACCGGTTCCCGGCGGGTTGATCATCCTGTGGATAAAGGTCACGGAATTGATGTTATTGTCAGCCCACAGGTAAGTTGTCCGCATGAATGCAAAGCCAAAGGCATTTCCCGACTGGCCTATTGCAATGGGATTGACGAAATTAAAATCCCGCTGCTGGCCGGCAGGCTTCAAAACAGGCAATATGAGAGGGCCGGGACCCGGAAAATCATTGGTGGAAGCAAATTCTTTAGAAAAATGATTTGTTAATCCCGCAGGATTAGGAAGAAATTTTTCATGGCTGATTTGGGCAAAACCATGAATTGAGATTGAAAGCAAAACAAACAGTAACATTTTTTTCATGACTATGTTTTTTAAATGTTTTGATGAAAATACGACCAGATTAGTCAATATCCCCGGGTTAGTTTACCATTGGCAAGAATGGGTTTATTGTTGATAACTAAATAAACATTTTGGTTTCTGTATATGAACTTTTTATAATTTTGCGCCCGCATTTAAAAACCAACAAGGGTTGTCGACTTTTATCCGTAAACATCTCCTTCTGATTATCATCCTGATCCTGGTCATCCCTGCATATTTACTTTTTGCTGAGACCAATCCCAAGAATGCCGGCAGGTTTCCTTTCATGTTATTTTTACTGGCTGTTGATGTTTATCTCTGGTATTCACTGAAAGGTAAGATCAAATCGTTGCCGGTGCCATGGAAAGTGATCACAGGATTCATTTACTGGCTTCCTTTCATTTCCTTCATATTGCTGATTTCAATTTCATCGGTACAGAATATCAATCTTTTACGGCCGTCATTCATATCTTATGTTTTTGGCATCGCGGTCATTATCTATTTCAGCAAACTCCTGACAGTAATTTTCTTTCTGCTGGCCGATTTTTACCGGATCATCATTTACACTTTCCGGCATGCCCGTGCCAAAAAGACCGGTAAACCGGTGCAGCAGGGGGATCGCATGACCCGTGGCAGGTTTTTAAGAACAATGGGGCTGGCAACCGGAGGGCTGTTCTTCAGCGGGATGGTGATCGGCATGGTGAAATGGGCCCACGATTTCAGGGTCCGGCATGTCAATCTTAATCTTCCTAAATTGCCTTTTCCTTTTGAAGGATTTCGTATCGTTCAGATATCAGATCTTCACCTGGGTAGCTGGGCATCGGCCGATCCGATAGAAGAAGCCGTTGAGATCATCAATGATCTTGACGCCGACCTGGTGGTTTTCACCGGTGACCTGGTGAATTACAGCACCAAAGAAGCGTACCGGTTTAGAGATGCACTGGAGAAAATCCAGGCCCGGCATGGTGTCTACGCCATTCTCGGCAACCATGATTACGGTGATTATGTCAACTGGCCTTCTGAATCCGATAAGTCGGAAAACATGAATGCCCTTTACCGTTATTTCGATGAGATAGGCTGGAAACTTTTAAGAAATGAAAATGCGATCATTGAAAAGGATGGGGATAAACTTGCCGTGATCGGAGTTGAGAACTGGAGCGCGAACAATCGTTTCCCGAAACTGGGAAACCTTGAGAAAGCTGCCGGCGGCACCGAAGACAGTCCTGTCAGAATACTTCTTTCTCATGATCCCACGCACTGGGAACATGAGGTCAGCAAAAAATATCCCGGCATTGACCTGACCCTTTCAGGACATACCCATGGTTTCCAGTTCGGTGTTGAACTCAAGCATTTCAGATGGAGTATCGCGCAGTATGTTTATAAATACTGGGCGGGGCTGTATGAAAAGGAGAGAGCTGAAAAATCCCAGTATCTGTATGTCAACCGCGGCTTGGGCATGATAGGCTACCCCGGAAGGGTGGGGATCCTTCCTGAAATCACTTTGCTGAAATTAAATTCCTGATATTTTGCTTCATATTGAACTTTTTACATTTGTTCTTGTTTAGGGGCAAACAAAACAAATTATGAAAAAACTTTACACAATTTTTCTTGTATTATCGACTCCCGTTATTCTTTTACTTATGGCAAACAGCACAGGGTCTCCCGGGGGAAGGACCGGTTCGCCCGGAGATAATGGCAACACCTGTACCGGTTGTCATACCGGGACGGCCTCGACGATATCAGGCTGGATCACCACCAATGTGCCCCCCCAGGGTTACACACCAGGTCAGACGTATACCATCACAGCTACCGGAACCCATTCCGGAGTGGTGAAATTCGGTTTCGAGCTGACCGTTGAAAACAGTTTGGGCGTAAAAGCAGGTACATTACAATTAGCTGAACCAACCCGTACTAAGTTTATCAACAACAACAAAGCTGTTACCCATACCGCTGCAGGAAATGTACCAACCGGCAACACGAACACCTGGACTGTCAATTGGGTTGCACCCGCCGGCGTCTCCGGAAACGTGGGAATCTATGCGGCCTTCAACGCGGCCAACGGCAATGGCAATACCGGAGGCGATGTGATTTACAAATCCAGCACATTTATTTCCGAGTTTACTCCTCCACCGGTACTTGTTAGTATTTCCCCTGATCAGGCTGAACAGGGTGATGCTTTCCAGGCAACCATTACCGGAAGTAACACGAACTTCGCCGGCACCCCAACGGTATCGCTGCGTTACTCTGGAAATCCTCTCGAGGTGATCAACGGGACCAATGTAGTGGTGATCAGCCCTACAGTGATCCAGGCGCAGTTCTCCATCCCGGTCAGCACCAGTGCCGGGCTCTGGAATGTCCATGCCAGTAACCTTGTCCTCATGGACGGTTTTACCGTGATACCGGCCCTGGTGCCGGCATTGACCGGAATTACGCCTGATAACGGAGAGCAGGGTGTGATGGTCATGACTACCATTACGGCAGAAAATACGACTTTTGAAGAAGCCGCGCCGGTTGTTTCACTCAGTTTGCATGATAATCCGGCAGAAACAATCCAGGCGTCCGGTGTGACAGTTGTTAACAACACCACGCTGCAGGCCTCTTTTGACATCCCCATGGATGCAACACCCGGCATGTGGGATCTGAATGTCGATGATTTAATGTTGTTCAGTGCATTTACAGTAAACCTTGCAACAGGTCTTGCCGACAATTGTCCAAATATGTTGCGGATTTATCCCAACCCGGCCAGCCAGCGGTTCTTTATCGATAATGCTGCCGGTTCGGTTATGTATTTTTACCGGACTAACGGTGAGCTTGTCAAGGAAATGCAAGTGATCAATGAGAATCAGGATATAAATATCAGCGGATTATCGCGCGGTCTTTATGTGATTAAACTGGAACAGAATGGGGTCGTGCGGGTTGAAAAGATCGTGGTCAACTAATCATCCAGATTAAACCAGTCACTAACCAGTATCATCTTATCCTCAGGCTCGTTTTTGTGTCTGAATTCATTGGTGCGGCGATTATAAATGTAATCGCCGCTCCACTTTTTATAATGAAGCTGAACCTGCCTGATAGCATCCATTATATACATCAGTTCGTCACTGGTCATGGTCGGATGCAGGGACAAACGGATCCATCCGGGTTTCTGGGACAGGTCGCCGGAACTGATCAGGCTGGTGATCAGGTGCGATTTGTCGTACGAAACGTCCAGCAGGTAATGGCCGTAGGTTCCGGCGCAGGCACAGCCCCCGCGGACCTGTACCCCGAAACGGTCGTTTAGCAACTTTACCAGCAGGTTGAAATGTAAGTCCTTGATATAAAATGAAATAATCCCCAACCGTTCACGGTTCTGATCAGCAAGCATGTAAAGATCCGGAATCTTATCCATTTCGGAAAATGCCATGGACAAAAGCTCTTGTTCTCGTCTTCTGATATTTCCGGTCCCCATTTTGTTTTTCAGCTCAATGGCCAGGGCTGCCCTGATGGCCTGCAGGAACCCGGGTGTGCCGCCATCTTCCCTGGCTTCGATGTCGTCGATGTACTTGTATTCGCCCCAGGGGTTGGTCCAGTCGACCGTGCCGCCTCCCGGCTGGTCGGGAGGACGATGCCCGCTGTAGATCTTTTTATCGAAGATCAGTACGCCGGAACTGCCCGGACCGCCCAGGAATTTGTGCGGGGAAAAGTAAATAGCATCCAATTTCTCCATCGGATCGGCCGGATGCATATCGATGTCGACATAAGGTGCTGAAGCGGCAAAATCGATGAAGCAAAATCCTCCGTATTCATGCATCAGCCTTGCCATCTGGTGATACGGGGTTTCAATACCAGTGACATTGGAACAGGCTGTAAATGAGCCAATTTTGATTTTCCTGTCTTTGTATTTTTCAAGCAGGTTCCGTAACTGGTCCAGGTCGATCAGGAGGTCAGGGGTGGGAGGGAGCTGAACTACGTCCGACATGGTCTCGAACCATGAGGTATGGTTGGAGTGGTGTTCCATATGGGTGATGAACACGACGGGGCGGTGTTTTTCCGGCCAGCAGTCGTGCTTGGATCCCTGCCCGCAGTTTTTCAGTCCCATCATTCGCTGCAACTTGTTCACCACGGCTGTCATCCCGAAACCTGCTGTGATGATCACATCGTCGGGGGAGGCATTGACATGCTGTTTAATCTTCTTATGCGCAAGATGATAGGCATTGGTCATCATGGTGCCTGTTTCACTGGTTTCCGTATGCGTATTGCCAACAAACGGGCCCATGGTATTGGTGATCCTGTCTTCAATCGGGCGGTACAACCTGCCGCTGGCAATCCAGTCAGCATAAACGATCGGCATTTTTCCGTAGGGTGAAATGAAATGATCGTTAATGCCAATGATCTTTTCCCTGAATGGTTTGAAATAGTGCTCCATAAAGGCGTTTTTGGACGACAAAGATAGAAAAAATGAAGAGGCTGGCTTTCGTTACTAAAACGCTTAGTCACTGTACGATACCTGCATCAGGTATACCTCAATGTCACCACCTTCCGGGTAAAAGCTGATCCAGTTGTTGTCGTCGCTGAACCATTTATACTGGGCGCTGATCCTGACAATGTAGTCGTAGGGCTGTTCTCCCGCCGGCACTTTAATCACGACGCCCCCATTTTTCGCCTGGTCTTTTCCAAAACTGATGATCAGCTTGTATTCATGCTTTGACACATTTCTTGCCTTGAAGAAGATATAATTGCTTTTACGGTCTTTTGCCGGTACCGGGGTGAAGTTGAATTTGTGCTGGGTATTGTTTGCGATCAGCAACGGATCTTTGTTGATTTGCAGGATAGACCGTTCAGTGAACAGTTTGAGGATCCTGTTGGCCATTTCCCGGGGATATTCCTCCTCGGGTTTGATCAACGAAGCAGCCCGGTAAGATTCCAGCGCATTGTCGTAAGTCTTCTCAGCATAAGCCTGGTCGGCTACTTTGATCACTTTGTCGTATTCCGCCTGGATGAACTGTCTTTTCTTGGCTATTTCCATGTTGACCGCTTCCAGCTTTTGGGTAGGATAAGCTTCTCCCGGTTTGAGCTCGAGTGCCCGGACGTATTGTAATTTGGCCATTTCATAGTCCTGGATCCCAAAATAATTATCCGCTTTGCTGATTGCTGACTGGTAAGCCTGTTCCCTGCTGGCTTCCTGCTCTTTTAACCTGCGGTCTATTTCGATGATCTGTTTTCCGGGCAATTCCTCACCCGGTTTCAAGGCTGCGGCTTCCAGGTAGGCAGACCTGGCTTCTTCATATTTCGCCTGGTCGAAGTAGCCATTTGCTTTTGCTACTGCGTCATTATATTGTTTGTTCAGAGCCGCTACCGCAGCCTGCCTTGCGGCTTCCTCTTCGGCAGCTATTCTGGCGGCTTCCTCTGCTGCCGCTTTTTCTGCTGCTATCCGGGCAGCTTCCTGCTTGGCGGCAATTCTGGCTGCTTCCTGTTCGGCAGCTATCCTGGCTGCTTCTTGTTCTGCGGCTATTCTGGCGGCTTCCTCAGCTGCTGCTTTTTCTGCTGCTATCCTTGCAGCTTCCTGTTCGGCAGCTATTCTGGCGGCTTCCTCAGCTGCTGCTTTTTCTGCTGCTATCCGGGCAGCTTCCTGCTCGGCGGCAATTCTGGCTGCTTCCTGTTCCGCAGCTATTCTGGCGGCTTCCTCAGCTGCTGCTTTTTCTGCTGCTATCCTTGCAGCTT
>CAYUQP010000043.1:0-14222 GCA_964447005.1 uncultured Bacteroidales bacterium | reverse complement strand
CCTTTTCGGCAGCTATCCTGGCTGCTTCTTGTTCTGCGGCTATTCTGGCGGCTTCTTCGGCCGCTGCTTTTTCTGCAGCTATCCTTGCAGCTTCCTGTTCAGCGGCGATTCTTGCAGCCTCCTGTTCTGCGGCTATTCTGGCAGCTTCCTCTGCTGCAGCTTTTTCTGCAGCAATGCGGGCAGCTTCCTGTTCAGCAGCGATCCTTGCGGCTTCTTCCTCGGCAGCTTTTTTCGCTGCTGCCTCGGCGGCTATCCGGGCTGCTTCCTGTTCGGCGGCAATCCTGGCTGCTTCCTGTTCGGCGGCAATTCTGGCTGCTTCCTGCTCGGCGGCAATCCTTGCGGCTTCCTGTTCTGCTGCTATCTGGGCAGCTTCCTCTGCGGCCGCTTTTTCTGCTGCTATCCGGGCGGCTTCCTGCTCGGCTGCGATCCTTGCGGCTTCCTGCTCGGCAGCTATTCTTGCAGCTTCTTCAGCCGCTGCTTTTTCTGCTGCTAATCGGGCCGCTTCCTGTTCCGCGGCAATCCTTGCAGCTTCTTCCTCTGCTGCTTTTTTGGCTGCTGCTTCGGCTGCTAATCGGGCGGCCTCCTGCTCGGCTGCGATCCTTGCGGCTTCTTCAGCCGCTGCTTTTTCTGCTGCTAATCGGGCCGCTTCCTGTTCCGCGGCAATCCTTGCAGCTTCTTCCTCTGCTGCTTTTTTGGCTGCTGCTTCGGCTGCTAATCGGGCGGCTTCCTGCTCGGCTACGATCCTTGCGGCTTCCTGTTCTGCTGCTATCCGGGCAGTTTCTTCTGCTGCCTCTTTTGACGCGATTCCGGCTAATGTGTTGTTGATCTCAGCAATCTTTTCCACAGGATATGCAGCTTGCGGCTTGAGGCTTGCAGCCTGCCGGTACGCCGAAAGTGCCTGCTCATACTGTGCCGCTTCTATAGCCTTATCACCTTCTGCAACCAGGTTAACGAACCTCGCCTGGATCGCTTCAAGCTCTTTGATCTTTTCGGCCGGGTAAGCTTCTTTAGGACTGAGGGCCGCAGCAGTTCTGAATTCTATCAACGCTGAATCAAGGTCCTTTTCATATAAGAACCGGTCGGCCCTGGTGACCGCTTTTACATATTTGTCGCGGACACCCAGGATCTCGTTGATCATCGTGATCTGGTCCTGGGGATATCTTTCCTTCGGGAATAAATAACTGGCCTCCCGGTATTGCTCGCGGGCTTCGACATATTCATCCGAGAAATACAAACGGTCAGCTCCTTTGATCAGGTTGTTGTAAAGTTCTCTTTTGGTCGCCAGGTCCGCCAGCTTGGTGTTTAGCTCCTCCACCTTGATTTTCGGATATTGCTCCAGTGGCTTGATGCTGATCGCCCTGGTATATTCATCCCGGGCCTCTGAATATTTTTCATCCTGGTACAACAGGTCAGCTTTCGCAATTGACTGGCTGTAAGCTTCTTCCTGCGATTTCCTCAGGCTCAGCGCGGTGTTGATGTCGTTGATCCGCTGTTTTGCATAATCCGCATCGGGTTTAAAACGTAAGGCATTATTGTATTCAACCATCGCTTTCTCATAATCCTGCTGGTTGAACAAGGCATCGGCCTTCTCGATGGCGAATTCATAACTGGAACGGTTGGCCTGTTCCACATCCATCAGCGCAATGTCAATTTTTTCCAGCATTCTTCTCGGATATTCGTCATCAGGCTTGATCGATTGCGCTTGCAGGTACTTGTCTTTTGCCTGCAGGAAATCTTTATTGACGTACAACTCATCCGCCGCGGAAATGATTGAAGAATAAGATTCCCAGGCAGACTTCAGGTTTTGTGTTTCCGCGAGTTTTTGCTTCGGAAGAGGATCGGCGGGTACCAGGTTTATTGCTTTCTCCAGCAAGTTGATTGCTTCATCATATTTATTCCTGGAAACTGCAAGTTCAGCATCGCGCATGGCCGCTTGGAACTCGTCGCTGATCTGCTTCTTTTCTGCGATCTGGGCCTCGATCTGAAGTGCTTTTTCTTTAGGATATGCTTCCGCCGGTTTGAGAGATAATGCATTTTTAAACTCAGCCAGCGCCTGTTCCAGTTTGCCTTCTTTTAAGAATTTGTCGCCACCGGCAATGCTTTTCTGGTAGTTCTCTTCAACCTGTTGGAAATCATCGCGATTCCGGTTGATTTCCTGGATCTTTCCGGACGCATAGACGTCGCCGGGCAGGATGGTCAGGGCTTCCTGGTAATACTTCAGGGCATTTTCAAGGTCCTGGCTCTTGTAATAATTATCGGCCACCTGTATTTTCTGGGTGTAAAGGCTGTTCTGGTACATCTGGACCTTGATCATGTCCAGTGATTGCTGCAGGCGGTCTTTGGGGTATTGTTCATTGGGTGCGAGACGAACAGCGATCTGGTAAGATGCTTTCGCATTGATGTAATCACCTTTGGTAAAATAGCTGTCGGCCATTTCAATAGTCTTCCTGTATTCGTCGGAAGTTTCCTGGGCAAAAACAGTTTGCCCTGTTGTAAATATAAAGATCAATAGTATGATTAACGTCCTGTATGCGTGAGTCATAAGATTATTTGGCATCATTTTGTGTTATTCGATCCTCCCGTCTATCATGGTAATGGTCCGGTCGGCCATTCCTGCCAGCTCCAGGTTGTGGGTCACGATAATAAATGTCTGGCCAATCTGCTCGCGGAGCCTGAAGAATAATTCGTGGAGTTCTTTCGCTGCAGTAGAATCCAGGTTTCCCGAAGGCTCATCGGCCAGGACGATCCTGGGATTATTGATCAGCGAGCGGGCCACGGCCACGCGTTGCTGTTCACCGCCCGACAGGGCAGAAGGCTTGTGGGAGATCCTTTCCGACAGGTTCATCATATCGAGCAGATGCATGGCTTTGTTTTCAGCTTCTTTCCTTGAGATTCCTCCAATAAAAGCCGGGATGCAGACATTTTCCAGGGCGGTGAATTCAGGCAAAAGATGGTGAAATTGGAAGATGAAACCAACGGTTTTATTTCTGAAAGCGGCTAATTCATCGTCGGTCAGGCCCGAGACAGGCTTCTGATCGTAAAGTACCTTTCCTGAATCCGGCTTGTCGAGCGTGCCTAAAATATGCAGCAGGGTTGATTTCCCCGCACCGGAAGAACCGACGATCGAAACGATCTCCTTTTCTTTTACCGACAGGTCAATCCCCTTCAGAACCTTCAAATCCCCGAATGATTTTTGGATGCCTTCTGCAACCAGCATATTTACATTGATTTAGGCGGCAAAGATAAAACGAAAAGACGTCGGAAAAATTGTCGATTGTCGATTGTCGATTTTCGAAGTTCGTATTTATTTTAAGGGGGTAATTCCTTGGATAACCTTAAAAGTCTTAATTTTGCATATCTTTTCTAACAAATTCTAACGCATGAATCTACACGAATACCAGGGTAAATCGATCCTGAAGAAGTATAAAGTGGCCGTTCCGATGGGAATTGTTGCCTTTACAGCACAGGAAGCTATCCGCGCGGCGGAGCAGATCCAGGACGAAACCGGATCCGACAAATGGGCTGTGAAAGCCCAGATCCATGCCGGCGGACGGGGCAAGGGAGGCGGCGTTAAAGTGGCAAAATCGCTTGAGGAGGTGGAAAGCTTTGCACGACAGATCATCGGCATGCAACTGGTCACACCGCAGACCGGCGCCGACGGAAAAGAGGTGCGTAAAGTACTTGTCGAACAGAACATTTATTACCCTGGCCCGTCGGAAGTGAAGGAATTCTACATGAGTGTCCTCCTGAACCGTGGAATCGGGCGGAACATGATCATGTATTCTCCCAGGGGTGGCATGGACATTGAAAAAGTAGCCGAGGAAACTCCTGACCAGATCTTTACCGAAGAGATCGACCCGCGTACCGGGCTGATGCCGTTCCAGGCCAGGCGCATTGCAACCAACCTGGGGCTGCGTGAAGACGCTTTCAAGAACATGGTGAAATTTGTCCATGCCCTGTATGAAGCGTATATGAATTCAGACGCTAAATTGTTTGAGATCAACCCTGTTTTTAAGGCTGCGGACGATCGTATCTTCGCCGGTGACGCCAAAGTGGTCATCGATGACAATGCGCTTTACCGCCACCCGGATATACAGGAGATGAGGGATTACAACGAAGAGGACCCGATCGAGGTGGAAGCCAGCAAGTTCAGGCTGAGTTATGTGAAACTTGACGGAAATGTGGGTTGCATGGTTAACGGCGCAGGCCTTGCGATGGCTACCATGGACATTATCAAGCTATCAGGCGCTTCTCCGGCCAATTTCCTCGATGTGGGCGGCACGGCGGATGCCAAGAGGGTGGAGGAAGCCTTTCGCATCATCCTGCGCGATCCCAACGTGAAAGCCATCCTGGTCAACATTTTCGGCGGTATCGTGCGCTGTGACCGCGTGGCACAGGGAATTGTGGATGCATACAATAACATCGGCCATATCCCGGTCCCGATCATTGTCAGGCTGCAGGGGACCAACGCGGAAGAAGGGGCACAGATCATTAATGAATCCGGATTGAAGGTTCAATCCGCCATCCGGCTCGAAGATGCGGCCGGGCTTGTAGCAAAAGTGTTATCCTGATATAATGTCATATTCTGATTGTAAATCAGTGCTTATTTTTGTATTGATTTTCCTGCAGTTAACTTTTTTATCCTGCATGTCGCAAACCAATACCTCCGGTGGATACGAAGAGCAGCGCACCCGTATGGTCCGTGACCAGATCCGCATGCGCGGCGTAACGGACGAAAATGTCCTTAAAGCGATGCAGAATGTGGAACGGCACCGCTTTGTGCCGAAGTCTCACCGGGACGAATCGTACGACGACCACCCGCTTCCCATCGGCGAAGGCCAGACGATTTCCCAGCCGTATATCGTCGCTTACATGACCGAAGCGCTGGAGCTCAAACCCACCGATAAAGTGCTGGAGATCGGGACCGGATCAGGTTACCAGGCCGCGATCCTGGCGGAGATCTGCGATTCGGTGTACACCATTGAGATCTTCGGGTCGCTGGCTCTCTCAGCGATGGGAGTTCTAGAGGAATTGGGATATCAGAATGTCGTGGTAAAAGTAGGTGATGGCTACCAGGGCTGGCCAGAGCATGCGCCTTATGACGGGATCATTGTCACCTGCGCACCCGAGAATATTCCCGAAAAGCTCCAGGAGCAACTCGCCGAAGGCGGCCGCATGATCATCCCCGTCGGTGGCAGCCACACCCAGGAACTTGTCCTGCTCGAAAAGAAAGACGGTAAAATCCGGAAGAAAAGCGTCCTCCCGGTAAGATTTGTCCCAATGATCGACGAAAACGGGAACAGGTATTAAACAAGAAATTCCCGAATTCAACATTCAACATTCAACATTCAACATTAGAAAGGTACATCTTCCTCTTCCGCATCCCTCATGTCATTCATCTTCGAAGGAACTGTTCTTAATTTTTCCGGCAACTGCCCTTCGGAAGGTCCGAACTCGGGTTCGACGGAATCATAATCGGAGAAGCGGGCGTAGCGGGCGGTAAATTTCAGGTTCCGTTCACCCAGTGCGCCGTTACGGTGCTTGGCAATACTGATCACAGCCAGTCCGTTTGTGGGAGTTCCATCATCCAATTCGGTAATTTGATAATATTCCGGGCGGTAGATGAACAGCACCAGGTCGGCGTCCTGTTCGATGGCGCCTGATTCACGCAGGTCGGAGAGGATCGGCTTCTTGGAGCCGCCACGCGTCTCAACGGCGCGGCTGAGCTGGGAGAGTGCCAGGACCGGGATGTCCAACTCTTTGGCGAGGCTCTTGAGCGACCGGGAAATATTGCTGATCTCCTGTTCGCGGTTTCCCTGGCGGTCGTAACCTCCAACCATCAACTGCAGGTAGTCGACAAAGACCATCTCGATATTATGCTGGGCTTTCAGGCGGCGGCATTTGGCCCGCAGTTCGAAGATGGAGAGGGCAGGAGTGTCGTCGATAAAAATAGGGGCGTCGATCAGTTTGCTGATCTTGGAGTTGAGCTGTTCCCATTCGTAATCGGCCAGGTCGCCTTTACGGAGCTTTTCTGCCGGCAGCATCGATTCGGCGGAGATCAGACGGGTTACAAGCTGCACGGATGACATTTCAAGGGAAAAGATCGCCACCGGTTTGCGGAAATCGACGGCCATGTTTCGAGCCATGGATAGTGCGAAGGCCGTTTTACCCATACCTGGGCGGGAAGCCAGGATGATGAGGTCGGAACGCTGCCAGCCGGCAGTGATCCTGTCTATTTCAGTGAAGCCCGAAGGAACGCCGCGAAGCTCTGCCTGCTGGTTCTTGGCCGCTTCAATATAGTGCAGCGCTTCTCTCACCAGCGTGTTCATATCCATCGTGTTACGCCGCAGGTTGCTGTCGCTCACCGTAAAAAGCTGCTGTTCAGCTTTGTCCAGCATGTCAAACACGTCCATGGTATCCTCGAAGGAGTCCCTGATGATTTCCGAAGAGATGCGGATCAGCTCCCGCTGGATGTATTTCTGGATAATGATATGGGCATGGTATTCCACGTTGGCCGAAGAAGCCACGCGGTTGGTGAGCTGGGTGATATAGTAAGCACCCCCGGCCAATTCCAGCTCGCCGGATTTCTTGAGCTCGCTGGTGACCGTAAGGATATCCACCGGCTCGGATTTGGTGAACAGGCTGATGATGGCTTTGTAAATGGTCTTATGCTGGTCTTTGTAAAAAACATCCGGTTTAAGGATGTCAATGACTGAAGTCAGTGCATCTTTTTCGAGCATGATGGCGCCGAGCACAGCTTCTTCCAGGTCGACCGCCTGGGGCTGCACTTTTCCATGTTCAAACGCGTTCTCCTGCGGTGCGCCCCTGCGCTCAAATCCTTTCCTGGTAAAGCCTTTGGACTTATCTGACTGGTTGTACTGGTTAATGTTTTCCATGGCATCAAATGTACGAAAGGAAGGCCCGGATTATCCTCAATACCGCCTTTAGTTATCAGCAATTTTGTGTTGATTTTTTGTTGAAAAGTTGTCAATTTTAGGTTTGTAACGGAACCAACATCGAATCCAAGTTACTCCGAATATCAACAGCCAATAGCACACGGATGACACGGATGAGACGGATTCACACGGATCTGATTCACCGAATATATCCTTTTCATCTTACAGTCCTACAGTCTTCCCGTCCTACAGTCCTTCCATCTCCCCGATACCGAAGGCATCAAATGTGATTATGAAGTGAACCCCACCCGTTAACAAACGACCCCGGATGGGGTCGAATATCATCTTACCGGCAATCATCATTTCATGTTCGAACCCTTCGGGTTCGCAGGATTCAAGGAAGGTGTCCGACCTATTCATATTTAAACCCTTCGGGTTTGGAGATGATGTTCACCCGACCACCATGCCACCATGCCTCCATGCCTCCCCGCCTCCATGCCTCCCCGCCTCCATGCCACCTGATCACCTTATCACCATCTTCCCGGCAAAATTCCCCGACATGGTCTTAACATCAACGATAAACATTCCGGGCTTCATGCCAGCCGTGGAAAGTTTAATATTCTTCGCTTTGTAATCTCCTGAAAAAACCTCTTTCCCTTTCATGTCGCTGATCTTCACCCAAAGGATCTCTTCCTGAGCCGTGATCACGATCTGGTCGGTGGCGGGATTGGGGAAAATGCTGATCTCGTTGGACTTCCCGGGTTTAAATTGCTGAATTCCGACCAACTCCGGATCGAAGACGCCTATCAGATCCGGGCCGGGCATGGGAATAAGGAAAAGATCGTGCTGCGGTTCATATTGAAGCATGGTGGTGTGACCCGGGGTTGCATAAGCCTCCCCGTTATAAATTATAAAACTATTGGTAAGCACCATCATGTTCCCTCTCAGGTCTGTCTCGATTTTCCAGTTATATTCGTCAAAGGTGTTCAGGGTTTCAACCACTTCCCCGGTGAGGGGATCCGCTTTAAAAACAGTGTTGATCTGGTCCAGCACATAGAAATAACCGTCTGACGGATTATATGCTGCGGAGTAGCTATGATTTGTAATGGGTATGTAATTTTCAACGAAGGAATTTGCACCGTCCAGGTAAATGACAGGCACCATCGCGTTGTATCCGGCCGCGACTGCCCTCTTCGAATCATCGGTAAAGGCATAATCATAGATGCAATATTCCACGACCGGAACTGAAACCAGTATGTCGAGCGTTTCGGTACTGATGACGTTCACCACAGGTCCCCTGGTATCATCATCATAACCGATCAGTAAATACTGGTCGTCAGGGCTCAGTGCGGCTGTCGTATAAAGATCAACTTCGGCATTGATATAGTGAACCAGGCTATGACACCCGTCCGTTATAACCATTTGTTCAATTGCAGATGAAGGCCCATCGATATGGATCCTGGTGATCCTGACCATGTCACTGGCCTGGTATTCAAACAGGTAACCGGCCGTGCCATCCGAAGAGATATAGGCCTCCTCAATGCCTCCCATCAGGATCTCCGCGACTACGGAATAATCTGTCATTGACATGATAAAACACGATCCGAGTGATCTCCCATAGAGCAGCGCGTAGTCGGTTCGTGGAATGGCTTTGATACTTCCGATGCCGCTAAAAGTAAAAATAGTATCTAAGCTGTTATTTTCCAGATTAATAACGCTGATATTACTGGTGCTCACATTGGCGGATATGACTTTTTGCCCGTCTTCCGAGATCATGGCAGAGAAAGGCACGTCGGCTTCGGGCGCCTCACCGCAAAGAAGGTTTGAATCGAGTATGATATTGTTCAGGTCAGTAAAATTAACAGCGAAGAGCAACTCGCTTCCTCCGGCCGGGGCATTGCCGACGATCAGCCGGTTTTCAGAGGGTGAGAGGCACAACGGAAATTTGCTCAGCGTCCATCCGGGCCAGGTATTATAAAGTGTCCCTGTTTCCATATCGATAAATTCAACCTTGTACCAGTTGGCCACTGCGGCTGTATGCCCGTCTGAAGCCGTAAATGTTGGCGAATCCTCGATAAGCATCCAGGAGTTTAAGACCTGGCAGGTGTAAGTATCAAAGTCAAAGATGCAATATCTTTCGTTAAAATTGTCATTGATCAATACTTCCGCGCCATCGCTGCTGATTGCCAGATCTGTGTACGAAGTAATTCCAAGCCAGCATTCCTGTGTGCTGTAAATAGAATCGATCACCGAGAGATCCGCCGTGTTTACCCTTAGCATTTTGACCGTATCATCATCGCTGGAGTATATGTAAAGCAAATCGCCTGTGGGGGAGTACCCTGCACCCCGCCAGCCGCCGATCGTGAAGGTCTTCAGGGGATGCCCGGAGTGAGCATTGAATATGGTCGGCATGGTGTGTGCCGTGTCCCCGCAAATAAACTGGTCACCTTTCGGTGAAAGCTTGAACGTCGTGAAATTATAAGATATTCTGCCCATTCCGCCTATATAGCCGTAATGATGAAAATAGGGGTCATGCGTTGAATAAATGACCTGGTTATTGTTCGAAAGATCGACGGCGGTCATCCAGCCGTCACGCCAGCTGTCGCAGGCGATATATGCCGTGTCTTCCGTCGGGCTTACCTCGACCTGGCAGGGTGTTCCGTCGACCGGGATGTAGTTGCTGATCGAGAAATCTTCCAGTGAGACGACACAGACCCCCTTGCCGTCGTGGCAGGCGATGTAGACATAGTCGTCGCCCATGCAGAGATCCACCGGCTGGCGCACAAGCTGGACCGTTGCAAGCATTTCATAGGTTGCGGCGTCATAGAAGATAATATTATCGCTGTTCTGATAAATAATAGCGAACAATGTGCCATCCTTTGTGAACGCGCCGTCCGAAGGCAGGTCGCCCTCCACGGGCAGGCCTGGCTCCAGCCAGGAAATGATCTCGCTCTTCAGATAGTTATCCTTGTTGCCATATCTCTCACTGAACATCCTCAGGTCAAAATCGATGGTCTTGTCTTCAGTCTTTATCCTGGCAACCGGTGTGGCGTCAAGATCGGTGATAACCTGCTTGTGAACGGTTGCTCCATCGTAGTATTTCACCATGACCGGTCCGCCTGCGACTGGCTGGGTGATTTGGTAGGTTTGGGCGGAGAGGGAGACCAGGAGAAAGGGAGACAGGGAGATAAGGAGAGTGATTTTAGTCAGGATAGTTTTCATGGTGTGAAGGAGTTAGGATTGATGTAATAAAATTAGATAAGTTCTATTGGAAATGCAAATTATTTTGCAAAAAAAAAGTGTTGCAAATTGTTGAATATCAATGAAAAATAGCACACGGATGACACAGATGAGACGGATTCACACGGATCTGATTCACCGAATATATCCTTTTCATCTTACAGTCTTACAGTCTTCCCGTCTCCCTGATGCTGAAGGCATCAAATGTGAATAGTACACGAACCCCATGCGAGAATGCACGACCCCGAACGGGGTCGAATATCATCTTACCGGCAATCATCATTTCATATTCGAACCCTTCGGGTTCGGCGGATTCATGGATGGTGTCCGGCCTATTCATATTTAAACCCTTCGGGTTTGGAGATGGTGTCCAACCGGCCACCTGACCACCTGACCACCTGACCACCTTATCACCCAACCACCTGACCACCTGACCACCCGACCACCTGACCATCTTATCACCTGATCACCTTATCACCATCTTCCCTGCAAAATTCCCCGAATTAGTCGCCACATCAATGATATACATTCCGGGCTTCAGGCCAGCCGTGGAAAGTTTAATATTCCTCGCATTAAAATCCCCTGAGAACAACTCCTGTCCCTTTATATCGCTGATCTTGACGTGAAGGATTTCTTGCTGAGCCGTGATCACGATCTGGTCAGTTGCCGGATTTGGAAAGATGATGATATCACTGGTCTTTCCGGGATTAATATGCTGAATGCCGACCGCTTTCGGATCGAAGATGCAAATAATGTCCGGGCCGGGGATGGCGCTGATGAAAAGGTCGTATTCTTCATTGTATATAAGATGAGATGAAACACCCGGCATGGCATACGATTCCCGGTCGTAGATCATCGAGGTGGTCGTGAGGACCATAGTGAGGCCGTGATTATCTACTTCAATCCGCAGGTCTTCATCCATGTAAGTCGGGTAAGACTCGACAAACTGGGCTGTCTCCGGATCTATCTTGTGAATGTATCCGGTGTATTCAAGGACATAAAACAGGCCGTCGACCGGGTTATAATCAGCCGAGAAACTGCCGAAGCCAATGTTAAAAACATGCTCAAGATGAGAATTTTCCATATCCAGGTATATGATGAATCCCAGGCAGCTCCATGTTCCGGTCACCGCGAGTGCCCGCTTTGAATCATCCGTGAAAGCAAAATCGTAAATAGTATGATCGGGGGTATTCACCGTGGTAAGCAATTCCATGGTTGCAGTGGAAACTATATTGACCACATCACCATTCTGCGGGTGGTTATAACCGACCAGGATATATTGCTCATCGGGACTCATGGCTGTTGTAGTATAAAGATCGAACTCGAGCCCTGCCATAACTCCGAGTCCGCCGCCGACCTCAACATAGTCGATAACCGAGCTTTCCGCGCCGTCAATATTTATCTTGGTAACACGGGCAGTTCCCGGACCGGGATATCCCACCAGGTAACCCGTGTGACCGTTGGATGATAAAAACAAGTCATTGACCTGGGCGGTGATCAGTTCCTTGAGAATCGAACAATCGGTCTGTGAAATGATCCTCGACATGCCCGAATCGTCACCGTAAACAATGGCATAATCGGTTCCGGGAACGGTTTTGATCCCGGTCATGTACGGAATGTTCACCAGTGTATCGGCGTATGGTTCATCGAGATTGATGACGCTCAGGTTCTTGGTCATGACATTGGCTGAAAAGATCGTTGTCCCGTCGCTGGAAAGATCGGCAGAGTATGAAACATCGGCTTCCGGGGGCTCACCGCAAATGATGGTGGAATCGGCGGTGATCGCATTAATGAACTTGAAATTGATAGGATAGATCGCTTCATTGCTGGTGCTGCTGAATACACTGAGGCCCGAGTTCCCGGCAATCAGCAGTTCATTCTTTGACGAAACCCCCATCGGGATTCCGGTACTTACTCCTGCCTGACCGGAGTTATAGATCTGCCCGGTTTCAAAATCAATGAATTTTACCTTAGTCATTGTTGCACATATACCGTATCGGCCATCAAATGATGGATAAATCGGTGGATCCCATAATAGCAAACCTTCCGTAATGAATTGACAGGTCAGCGTATTGAAATCGAACAGGCAGAACCTGTTATCATTATAGTCGGAGAGCAGCACCTTGGAGCCGTCATGACTTATAGCCAGGTCAGTATAGGATACGGTGATCCATATTTCCGCTGTGACGGTGATCGAGTCGATAACAGAATTATTCAATGTATTAATACGGTACATCTTCACGGAATCGTTGCGTTGCGAATAAATGTAAAGCGTATCGCCCGTCGGCGAATAACCTGCGCCCCTGTAACCGCCAGAGGCGAATCGGGTTTCCATCTGGCCGGTAGCAGCATCGAATATGGTGGGTCTGTAAGTTGCGGTATCTGCACAGACGAACTGGTCTCCTTTCGGCGAAAGCTTGAAACTGGTCATATAGTACTTTGTCCTTCCCAGGTCGCCGCCCCTGCCATAATGATGGAAATAGGGATCGTGGGTCTCATAGATCACCTGGTTCGTGTTCAGGTCCACCGCGGTCATCCATCCGTCCAGGTAGCTGTTGCAGGCAATGTACGCGGTATCATCCCCCGGGCTGACTCCGACCTGGAAAGGGGTGCCGTCGATCTCGATATAGTTGGAGATCGAAAAATCTTCCAGCGAGATGACCACTAAGGCTTTGGCCTGGTGGCAGCAAACATAGGCATATTCTTCGGTCATTGTCAGGCTGATGGGCTTCCTGACCACCTCCACGTCTGCCAGGATCTCGTAAGTAGCCGTGCTGTAGAAGATGACATTATCGCTGTGCTCGTATAATACTGCGAACATGTTCCCGTCCTCTGAAAATTTTATATCGATCGGGAAATCGGCTTCGACAGGCTGTCCGGGCTCGTAAAACTCAAGGACCTGGTCTTTTATATCCGAATTTCCGGGCTGACCTTCCTTTTTGATAAATCCGAGGTCGAAATCAATGGTTTCATCCCGTCCATTGAGCCTCGCGACCGGTTTTTCCTCCCAGTCATAGATGGCCATTCGATGCATTTCCTGCCCGTCGAAATACCTTACCATGACCGGATAACCTTTACCGGGATAGCAGATGTCAGTTTGCTGACCGTATACAGACGGAGAGACAAGGAGACAAGGAGAAAGGGAGATAAGGAGAGGGATTTTAGTCAGGAAAGTTTTCATGATGTAAAGGAGTTAGGATTGATGCATTAAAATTAGATAAGTTCGGTTGGAAAAGCAAATTATTTTGCAAAAAAAAGTAATGTAAATTGCAGAATATCAACGATTAATAGCACACGGATGACACGGATGAGACGGATTCACACGGATCTGATTCACCGAATATATCCTTTTCATCTTACAGTCTTCCAGTCCTCCCGTCCTCCCGTCCTCCCGTCTTCCCGTCATCCCGTCTTCCCGTCCTCCCGTCTCCCTGATGCTGAAGGCATCTAATGTGAATACAACGAGACCCCCCCAGAAAACTTACGACCCCGAACGGGGTCGAATATCATCTTACCGGCAATCATCATTTCACGTTCGAACCCTTCGGGTTCGCCGGATTCAAGGATGGTGTCCGACCTATTCATATTTAAACCCTTCGGGTTTGGTGAAGATGTCCTCCCCGCCACCATGCCACCATGCCACCATGCCTCCCAGTCTCCCGGTCTCCCTGTCTCCCCGCCTCCCCGCCACCATGCCACCATGCCTCCCCGCCACCATGCCTCCCAGTCTCCCAGTCTCCCAGTCTCCCAGTCTCCCCGCCTCCCCGCCACATTTTCACCTTATCACCATCTTCCCGGCAATGTTCCCTTTTGTCGTTCTGACATCAACGATATACATTCCGGGCATCAAACCAGCCGTGGAAAGTCTTATTTTCCTCTCATTGTATTCTCCCGAAAAAACCTCTTTCCCTTTCATGTCGCTGATCTTCGCCTGCAGGATCTCTTCCTGAGCCGTGATCACTATCTGTTCGGTGGAGGGATTTGGGAAGATGCTGATATCGTTGGTCTTCCCGGGCCTGATCTGCTGAATGCCCACCTGCAGCGGATCGAAGATGCAGATCACATCCGGTCCGGGCACGGCGCTGA
>CAYUQP010000042.1:0-37162 GCA_964447005.1 uncultured Bacteroidales bacterium | reverse complement strand
CACCCGGGGTTATTCATGTTGCATCCCTTCTGGATGCTTCCGATCCCTGGCTGCCCTTCCTACAGACGGAGGACTCCGCTGGAGTCCGGAAATGTGCAAGGTGCAATACTCAAAACGAATTGCTCAACGCTCAATGCTAAATGAAACCAACCACGTCCCCGCCCCCATGCCTCCATGCCTCCATGCCTCCCTGCCCCCATGCTCCCATGCTATCCCACCGGTACCACCACCTCCACCCTCGTCCCCGCTGCATTCCCGGCGGCGTCAACCAAATCTTTGATCTCCAGGGTGATCTTGTGACGTGACTTTTTGTTTAAAATCCGCAGCCGCTCCCGGATCAGGCTGGTGGAGACAGAAGTGTGATTCTTCCGCCTGAGCTCTTCGAATTCCCTGGCCCTTGCCCGACCGACGCCGTCGTCTTCGATCGATACGCAGAGCGAGCCGCTGTTTATGATGAATTCTACCGTAACATGCCCTTTCCCGGGCTTGTGGCGGATGCCGTGCTCGATGGCGTTCTCCACGAAAGGCTGGATCAACAGGGCGGGTATCCTGATCTCTTTATCTTCTAAGGCTTCATCTTTGATGATGGTGTACTCAAATTTATCCTCAAGCCTGACTTTCTGCAGTTGAAGGTAATGCCCGATGGTCTCGATCTCTTTTTCAACAGGAATGGTTTCCTGTAGCGAAGCGTCGAGGATATTGCGGATCAGGCCGGCAAAACGGCTCAGGTAGTTGGTAGCGCTCCGGGTGTCCTTCGCCATGATGAAATCCTGTATGCTGGCCATGGAGTTGAAGATGAAATGCGGGTTCATCTGGCTGCGTAAAAGCTTCTGCTCGAGGATGACGGTCCGCTGCTGCGCCCTGATCTTGTCCTGCCTGATCAGCAGGATCCCGATAAAGATCAGCATGATGATCATCGCGCCCAGGCCGGCAAGGTACACGCGCGACTGCCTCAGCCGGGCGTCTTTGTATTCGTTATCCCTCGACAATTGCTCGATCTGCTGCTCTTTCCGGCTGGTTTCAAATTTTGTCTGGATCTCGGTCAAATCACGGTTCCGCTGCAGTGCAAACAGGGAATCTTTTACCTGGTAAGAAGCCTCCAGGTAATCAAAAGCCTGCCGCCAGTTTCCTTTTACCCTGCAAAGTCTGACCAGTTGTTCCAGTATCCTTTTATAAAATGTCCAATGACCTTCTTTGGTATTATTTTTTGGAAAAGGGATATACAACTCGGCGCCGACCGAAACCGTGTACTTCAGCGAATCGTAGCGGTAGTCCGATTGCCTTTCGAGCATCTCGCGGATGATGTTCAGCGCTTTAACGAAATATTCTTCTGCCAGTTCCGGTTTGCCTTCTTCATCATATATCTGCCCCAGCATAGAGCAACTACGGGCAGCATTGTATAAATATCCTTTTTGATCCATTTCACGGGCGACCTGTTTAAAGCAACGTTCAGCCTCGCGGTAGTTTTTCAGGCCAAAATAGATCAGTCCCATCGATCTCACTGCATCCATCTTAAGCACTTTAATGCTGCTGTTCACCTCGGGGAAATCCAGCGTCTTGCGGAAATAGTACAGGGCGCTGTCAGGATTGCCGGTTTCGTCATGGCATCGCCCGACAAGCTGGGTATGCACTAACCGGTCCGTGATCTCAAATCCCTGCTGTACCATGACGGTAGCGTACCAGCGGTAAATCTCCAGCGCCTTGTCCGAACGGCCAGTCGTACGATAAAGTAATCCCATCGCCGATTTTACCCGGGCAATATCCTGCACGGTCCCTGTTGTCGCGCCGCCGGGTTGCTTTTCCTCCAGCAACGCGATGGATTTATTCCCGTATTCTTCCGCTTTCAGGTAATTACGGGTGAAAAAAAACAGGTATGCAAAATCGAAGTACAATATGGCCAGGTCGTGCCGGTTGCCCGCCTGCTCGTAATGCTCCAGGGCATTGTAGAAATGCGTGATCGCCTCCGGGTATCTTCCGGCATACATCTTCATCAGCCCGGTAAAACGCTCCGCATCGCCGATGCCCTTTTTGTAATCGAGTTTCCGGGACAGTTCCAGGGCCAGGCCCGCGTAATGCTCGCATAAAGGGGGATCGTCGTAAGAAAATGAGGTGGCCAGTTTGTTGTAAACATCGGCCAGCTCGGTCCCCTGCCGGGCCGGGATAAGCTCCAGCAGGCTGTCGGTATCGTACTTTTCGATAAAGCTGTGGACCTGGGCGGAGAGGATCAGCGGGAGAAGCAAAGCGATAATGACGGCGGCTTTCCTCATGCGCCGAGCCTTTGGAAGATCTCGAGCAGTTCATCACGCTTGCGGGAAGCCACGGGGATGCGGTCGTTGTTCGACATGACCAGGAAGCCGCCGTCGCCTTTTTCGAAACGCACCACCTCCGACAGGTTGACCAGGAACGATTTGTGCGCCCTGAAAAAGCCGCACTCCCGGAGGGTCTCCTCGTATTCTGCCAGGTTGCCCGACACCAGGATGTTCCGTCCGTTTACCAGGAAGAATTTCGTGTAGCCCAGATCGGCCTCGCAATAGGATATCTCGCCGGTTTTCACCAGCCAGACCGCGTCGCCGGTCTTCAGCACGATCTTTTTTTCCGAAGGCTCTTTGCTGGCGAGGTTTTCTTCCAGCACCCTGAGCTGGGTTGCAAAGTCCTGGCTGATGCTGCCGGCGGCTTTTTCCACCGCTTCGTGCAGGTCGTCGGCGTTCACCGGCTTGAGTAAGTAATCGATGGCGCTGAAGCGGAAGGCCTTGATGGCATATTCCTCGAAGGCCGTGACGAAGATCACCCTGAAGTTCACCGGTTTGGCTTTACGTAGCAGGTCGAAGCCCGTCCCGTCAGCCATCTTGATATCCAGCAGTACCAGGTCGGGATGGTATTTCCCGATGGCTTTCAGCCCGTTTTCCACGCCGTCGGCCGTACCGACTACGCTGACATTCGGGCATTCCTCCTCCAGCATGGCAGTGAGCACCCTGCGGATGTGGGCCTCATCGTCGATCACAAGCGTTCGTAAGCGCATGGCAGGCGGCTTTTTATTATGGACAAATATATTGAAAAACATGGAAAAATCCTAATGCTATAAAAGTACGACAGGAGAAATGCCATTATGAAAATTTTCCATGAACGTGCCGGTTGGATGTATGAACGCCGGTATTTTAGCGATTATCGCCAGACCTCACCCCCTTTACCCCCTGCCCCCTATTCCCCCTCTCCATTTGGAGAGGGGGCCAGGGGGTGAGGTAGGGGCGGTTAATTGATCACATTGATCTGCAGCCTTGTCAGCTGCGCGTAGATCCCGTTCTCCCTTTCCAGCAACTCCTCGTGCGTTCCCATCTCTTTCACCTCGCCCTGGTCGATGACGATGATGCGGTCGGCATGGCTGATGGTGGAGAGGCGATGGGCGATGACAAACGAAGTACGGCCCTGCATGAGCTTCTCCAGGGCTTCCTGCACGAGGCGCTCGTTTTCGGCGTCGAGGGAGCTGGTGGCCTCGTCAAGGATCAGGATGGCCGGGTTTTTCAGGATGGCGCGCGCGATGGCGATCCGTTGTCTTTGTCCCCCGGAGAGTTGCACGCCCCGCTCACCGACCAGGGTTTCAAGCCCCTCCGGGAATTTGCCGATGAACTCCGTGGCGTTGGCATTTTCAGCGGCTTGCAGGATCTCTTCCTCCGTGGCGCCGGGCTTCCCGTATTCGATGTTCTCCCGGATCGTGCCGCCGAAAAGCAGCACCTCCTGGGGAACAATGGCCATGTTGCCCCGGAGCGAGGTCAGGTCGTATTCGCGGGCGTCTTTCCCGTCGATGATGATCTGCCCGCCGGAGGGGTCGTAAAAACGCAGCAGCAATGCGCTGACGGTGCTCTTTCCTGCGCCGGAAGGGCCGACCAGCGCCACCTGCTCTCCATGTTTGGCTGAAAAGGTGATGTCTTTCAACACGATGACGTCTTTCCGGGAGGGGTAGGAGAAGGAGACATTCTGAAAGCTTACGTCTCCTTTTATCGGTTCGGTCGATTCCCGGGATTCAAGCGATAAGGCTTCAGATGTTTCATCCAGGATATCCAGCAGGTTTTCGGTGGCGCCGATGGATTTCTGGATGTCGGAATAAAGGTCGGCAACGCCGCTGATGGAGCCGCCGATGAAGACCGAGTAGAGCACGAACTTCAGCAGGTCGCCGGTGGAAAGCCCCGCGCCCTGGTGGATCAGGGAAACGCCGTACCAGATCACCCCGATGATCGACCCGAACAGGGCGAACATGGTGAACGAAATGAAAAGCCCCCGCCATTTGGCGCCTTTCAGGGAGACATTGATCACTTCATCGGTTTTCTTCTTGTATCTAAGGATTTCGAAAGCCTCGTTGGCAAAGGCTTTCACGCTGGCGACGGCCTGCAGCGTCTCTTCCACAATGGTGTTGGACTCCGCCACGACCGTCTGGGCCTGTTTGGAAAGTTTCCGGATGTACGCGCCGAAGATTCGGGCCACGATGGCCACCACCGGGATCAAAGCAAGCATGAACAGGGTCAGCCGTGGCGAAATGAACGCCAGCAAGGCAATGCCGCCCACGATGGTGATGACCTGCCTCACGAACTGGGCCAGGGTGGAGGTGAAGGTTTCCTGCAGCAGGGAGATATCCGCCGAGATCCTGCTGTTCAGCTCGCCCACGCGCCGGCTCGAAAAGAAGGCCATCGGCAGCTTGATCAGGTGGTTGTAGGTGGTCTGCCGCAACAGGGCAAGCGTTTTCTGCGTGACCACGGCGAAAAGGTAGATCCTGAAGTAGGAAAATACCGCGTTCACAAGAAACACCAGGATCAGGATCAGCCCCAGCCGGTTGATCTTATCCAGGGTGGCGCTGGTGGCGGCATCCAGCAATTCACCGATGAGCATCGGGAAAACCAGTGTGGTGAGGCTCGACAGGATGAGGAAAGCCATCCCGATGATGAAGGTATATTTCTGGGGCCCGATAAAGCGAAACAACCGGTAAAGGCGCTTCAGCCCTTCCCTGGTGATCTTCTTTTTGGTGAATTCACGTTCCGGGTATTTGTAGGTGGCTCTGGGCATATATCAGCTATCTCTTCTTATATATTTGCTGACGTTGTCCGATCGCAATAATGTCAATAAGCAGTAATTTATCAATTATCTCATAGATAATACGGTAATCTCCTTTTCTGATCCTGTAAGCATCTCTGCCTTTTAGTTTTATATATCCTGAAGGCCTAGGATTTTTTGAAAGTTGCCATATGGAGGTAATAAGTTTTTCCGTAATTTGATCAGGAAGCTCATCCAGCTGTTTCTGAGCTGTTTTTGAAATGAGAATTTGGTAATCAGGCATATTTCCCCTTTTTCTCCCTAACTTTTAAATAATTATCAAAAGGAGTACTCTTCTCATTCCTGGCTTTCACCTCATCAAATAACCTGATGTCTTCCAACTCATCAAGTTCTTCGAGAATTCGCTTATACTCATCCACAGGGATAATAATTGAAATTATATTTCCCTTTTCATCGGTAACATATTGAGTCTTCATTTTTAAGAAGCATTAAATTTTACAAAGATACCTAAAACTAACAGTGTCCAGAAGGGATAAAAATGTTAAATGATATTACTTAGAAAATTTAAACATACGATGCAAATTGAAGAATGAAATTTCAAATTGCACGGTAAATGATCATAAAATATTTCATTCTTCTATGCAATTCCCTTATTTTGAGGCAGGATCAATTAATCCCTTATAATAAGTATCTTCTTCATCCTGTTCATTTTTTCACCGGAAATTATAAACAAACACCGCATTTTATCTGTTACTTTGCTATCCCTTGACGATTAACAGGTTTAATTCTAAATACTTGAAATAATGAATTTTTTGAAAAACTTCCTCGTGACCGCGGTACTCATCCTCACCGCCACTGTTTCTTTCTCCCAGGCGCGGGTCCAGGTGCTGCATAATTCGCCCGATGTGGCGGTGGAAATGGTCGATATCTGGCTCGACCAGACGCTCTTGCTCGATAACTTCAGGTTCCGCAATGCTTCGGCTTTTATGGACGCCCCGGCCGGAGTTCAGATCACTATCGCTGTCGCCGATGCCGATAGTCAAAACCCGGATGACCCGCTGTGGTCCGGAACGTTCACCCTCACCGATGGCGAAGCCTATGTCCTTGTCGCGGAAGGGATCATCAGCACCTCCGGATACGACCCGCTGATCCCGTTTGACATCGCGGTTTATCCCGGCGCCAGGGAAACATCCGGCGCACCGACCATGACCGACATGCTTTCCCACCACGGATCGACCGATGCCCCGGTCATAGATATCTATGAAACCGGGGTGGGGCTTGGACTGTTGACCGATAATCTGGCTTACTCCGGATTCGACGGTTATGATGAACTGGAGACAAGAAATTACATCCTGGAAGTCCGTGATGAAAGCGGTTCGAACCTTATTGCCGCGTTTCTGGCTTCATTTCTCGATTTCGACCTGAAAGGAACAGCAATCACCCTGGTCGCATCGGGATTTATTGATCCGGAGAACAACAATAACGGGCCCGCTTTCGGCCTGTGGGCCGTGCCGGCCGCCGGCGGCTCTTTCATCGAACTGCCGCCCTATGATCCCATGGCCCGGGTGCAGATCATCCATAATTCAGCCGATGCCGCTGCCGCGGTGGTCGACGTATGGCTGGATCAAACCCTCATCCTCGATAATTTTGAGTTCCGCACCGCTTCTGAGTTTATCGACGTGGTGGCCGGAGCGGAATTCACCATTTCCATCCTGGGACCTGACAGCCAGAACCCGGACAACCCGCTGTGGTCAGAGAATTACACGCTGACCGACGGCGAGAGCTATGTTCTGGTGGCCGAAGGGATCATCAGCGGATCAGGATACGAACCGCCAACGCCGTTCGATATCGCTGTTTACCCGCAGGCAAGGGAAATCCCCATCCAGCCTCAAAATACCGATATGCTTGTTCATCATGGCTCGACTGACGCACCGGTCGTTGATATTTATGAAGTGGGCATTGGCGCAGGTTTGCTGATCGAGGACCTGGCATACGGGGAATTTTCAGATTACCTGGAACTGGATCCGCTGGACTACATCATTGAACTGCGCGACCAGGACGGAAACAAGATCGCCGCTTTCCTGGCTCCGTTCGAAACGATCGGGCTGGATGGTTACGCGGTGACCGTGGTTGCTTCGGGATTCCTTAACCCGGATAACAACAGCGGAGGACCCGCTTTCGGGCTGTGGATGGCTGCCGCCCCCGGCGGAAACCTGATCGAGCTCCCGCTGTATGATCCGAAAGCCCGGGTGCAGGTTGTACACAATTCGGCCGATGCAGCGCTGGAAACCGTCGATATCTGGCTGAACGACCAGAAACTGCTGGATAATTTCGCGTTCCGCAGCGCTTCGCCCTTCGTGGATGCGCCGGCCAACGTGGAGTTTACCATTGCTGTTACGGGCCCTGACAGCCAGAACCCTTCAAATCCGCTATTTTCAGCCAATTATACCCTCCCTGAGGACGGAACTTATCTCCTGGTTGCCGAAGGCATTATCAGCGAATCCGGTTACGAACCTCTAACACCGTTCAGCATCGCGGTGTATCCCAATGCCCGCGAGGAAGCCAACAACAACGGCCAGACCGACGTGCTGATGCACCATGGCTCAAC
Source organism: uncultured Bacteroidales bacterium (assembly GCA_964447005.1). Classification (GTDB taxonomy): domain Bacteria; phylum Bacteroidota; class Bacteroidia; order Bacteroidales; family JAGOPY01; genus JAGOPY01. The sequence goes on along the minus strand of CAYUQP010000042.1, from coordinate 29,514 downwards.
GGATGCCCCGATTATTGATATCGTGGAAGTTGGCGTCGGACTGGGACTAATGGTGGATAACCTATCTTACGGACAATTTGCCGGCTATTTCGGACTGGCAACAGTAAATTATATCATCCAGGTGAGGGATCAGTTCGGCAATACCAAGATTGCGGCGTATGAAGTCCCGCTGGAATCCATGGGATTGGGGGGAGATGCTGTTTCCATCATTGCTTCAGGCTTTTTAGCACCCGAAAATAACAGTGGTGGCCCTGAATTTGGCCTTTACATGGCACTGCCTTCCGGCGGCGCCCTGATCCGGCTGCCCGAATACGCCCCCATGGCCTACCTGCAAGTGATCCATAATTCAGCGGACACCCTGGCTGAATTGGTCGATATCTGGCTGAACCAGGACCTGGTGCTTGATAATCTCGCTTTCCGGACGGCCAGCCCGTTTGTTGAAGTGCCCGCAAAAGAACCGGTTGCCCTGGCAATAAAAGGACCAAACAGCCAGGATCCTTATAATCCGCTATTTAGCAAGATTTACACCTTCACAGAAGGAGAAACCTATATCATGGTGGCAAATGGCATCGTGAGCATGTCCGGTTACGAGCCGCCGGTCCCTTTAAATATTGAATTGTATACCGGCGCCCGCCTGGAATCCAATATTGCCGGGAGAACAGATATCCTGGTCCACCATGGCTCCACAGATGCACCGACCGTCGACGTGATCGAAACCGGGCTTGGTGCAGGCACGTTGATCAGCGACCTGGAATACGCCGAATTCAGCAGCTATCTCGAGTTGCCAACCATTGATTACGTGCTCGAAGTCCGCGATGCGTCCAATGACAACCTGCTGGGTACTTTCAGGGCGCCGTTGCAGACGCTTGGCATCGAAAACCTGGCCATTACCGTGGTTGCTTCAGGGTTCACCAATCCTTCCGCGAACAGTGACGGCGCTCCGTTTGGCTTGTGGGCTGCTGTCCCGGCTGGTGGACCGCTGGTAGAACTGCCTGTGTTCATTCCCTCCGCGATGGTGCAGGTCATTCATAATTCCGCCGACGCGGGTGCTGCAGTGGTCGATGTCTGGATGAACGAAATCCTGCTCGTGGATGATCTTGCGTTCCGAACGGCCACATCGTTTGAATTTCTGCCTGCCAATACGCAGATCACTCTGGCCGTAAAAGGGCCCGACAGCCAGGACCCGTCGGATCCGCTCTGGTCAGGGAGTTTTACCCTTACGGAAGATGAAAAATATATCCTGGTAGCCAGCGGCATCATCAGCCCCGGCGGCTATGATCCGGCCGAGCCGTTCAGCCTGGTCGCTTATGCCGGGGCGCTGCAGGAAGCCACCATTCCTTCGAATACCGATATCCTGGTGTTCCATGGCGCAACCGACGCCCCGACGGTGGACATCAACGAAGCCACAGCCGGTATCCTGGTCGATAACCTGTCGTACGGGCAATTCGACGGCTACCTGTCGCTGCTGACCGCAAACTATGCCCTGAATATCACTGATGAATCAGGTAGCACGGTCGTGGCAACCTTTACAGCCCCACTGGCCGATCTGAACCTTTACGGCGAGTCGCTGACCGTGCTGGCGTCCGGCTTCCTGGACCCGTCAGTCAACAGCAACGGCCCGGAATTCGGCCTGCTTGCCGTGAAAGCCGACGGCACTGCGCTGATGCTTACGAACACCTCGGGGGTTGACGATCCGGCAATTGAGGCTTCTGCTCTGATAGTTTACCCAAACCCGGCAGGTGAGCAGGTAAATCTATCTTTTGAATTGAGATCGAAAGAAGTGGTTTCTGTTTTGATAACCGACATTTCCGGAAGGGTTGTGAAAAAGGTTGACCTTGGAATGAAGAATGCCGGTGTTTATGAAGAAAAGATCGCTGTGGATGATCTGATCCCGGGGATGTATCTGATCAATATCCGGACTTCAGGAGACAATGCAGCAAGAAAATTGTTTGTGAGATAAATTTAACAGATTATCCGTGTTAATCCGTTTCATCAGTGTGCTATCAATGGCACCCGGATTTACGCGGATTGAACGGATTTGCACGGATTTTTTGTTCCAAGGTTCCAGGGTTCCAGGCACGCAAAGGTTCGCAAATAGAATCTCGCTATTTGGCGTTTTGGTGGATATTCATTATCTTTGTTAAAAGTTGAGAAGGTCTATGAATCAGGACAAATCAATTCTCTCTGAAATTAATCCGCACTATTTCTGGGATATTGACCTGTTAACTTTAGATTTGAATTCATCCGCCCGGTTGATCGTAGAAAGGGTATTTTCATTGGGAGAGGTTCATGAAATGAATTTGCTGATCAGTTATTACGGAAGGGAAAAAGTTATTGATGTGCTATCAAATCTGAGTTATCTCGATCCGAAGACCCTGAATTTTGTTTCCAGGCTATTCAATAAACCGCTAAAATCATTTAAATGCTATCGGTTAAAGCAGTCGAAGCCTCAACGCTGGAACTCATAAAGTCGTTGCAAAATAAGCCTTATCTGAAGGATCTTTATCTTGCCGGCGGGACAGCGCTGGCTTTACACCTTGATCACCGGAGATCAATCGATATCGACTTGTTTTCAAATTTTGATTTTGATGCCGCAGCATTACTTGAAAAGATTCACCAGGATTTTTCGTACCAGTTGTTCCTGACTGCTCCCAATACCCTGAAAGGTAGGATAGAAAAGATTAATGTCGACATTCTGGCTCATCGTTACCCTCTTCTAGCTGAACCTGAAGAAATTTATGGAATATTCCTATTATCTGTGCCAGATATCATAGCAATGAAGCTCAATGCGATTTCGACAAGCGGTCAGCGGTCAAAAGATTACATCGATATCTTCTTTCTTCTTGATCAATATAGTGTGAGAGAAATGTTGAGATTTTATCAGATGAAGTACGGCCAGGAACATGTCGGGCATGTACTAAAGAGCCTGTTGTATTTTGAGGATATTGACCTGGCCGATTGGCCTGTTTTGATTTCTAATAAGGAATTGAAATGGAAAACCGTTCAAAAAAGAATTGAAAAGGCAGTGCTGGATTATGTTAAGGACCAGAAATAAGTTCAAGCCTGAACGTGAAAGCAATACGCATTTTGGTGGATATTTCGGGAAGCACCAAATTCCAAGCACCAAATTCCAAACAAAATCAAAATAAGAAATTCAAATTAAAAACAACTCAAGACCAACATTCGTGTCTTCTTCGTGTAACTTCGTGTAATAGCCTGGAAGCTTTCACGCAAAGTATCGCAAAGGAATCGCAAAGTTCGCAAAGAATATTTCCTTATAATTGCTATATTTGCACTTAACTCCGAAATAGTCATACTAATTCGTATTAATATGCAAAATATAGAGAGAATTTTAAATCTTGAACTTCCCGAAAAGCAGTCTGCATTTTTATGGGGGCCAAGGAAGACCGGTAAAACAACTTATCTGAAGTCGAAATTTCCGGACAGCATAGTATATGATTTTCTTAAAACCGATCTGTTCCTTGATTTTTCCAAGAGACCGGCACTTCTCCGGGAGCAATTAATGGCCAGGGATCCCGAATCCCTGAAGCATCCCATCATCCTGGATGAAGTGCAGAAGATACCTGGGATCATGGATGAAGTCCACTGGTTGATCGAAAGCCGGGATTTCCGGTTTATTCTATGCGGCTCAAGTGAAAGGAAACTGAAAAGAGGGGGCGCAAACCTTCTCGGTGGCAGGGCATGGCGTTTTGAAATGCTGCCGCTGGTATCAGCAGAATTAACTGGCTGGGATCTTCTTACTGTCCTGAATCGCGGACTTATTCCCAGCCACTACCTGGATGAAAATTATTCGAGGTCATTGAAGGCTTATTCCCTGGATTATTTGAAGGAAGAAGTATTTGCCGAAGGAATTGTGCGTAACATCCCTTCGTTTTCAAGATTTTACGACGCCATGGCATTCACTCACGGCGAGCTGGTCAACTATTCAAACATCGCCCGTGATTGCGGTGTCGACTCTAAAACAGTCAGGGAGTACTATCAAATCCTGGTGGATACGTTGATGGGGAAAATGATCGAACCCTTTAAAAAACGGCAGAACCGGCAGGTGATCACCAAATCGCCGAAGTTTTACCTGTTTGATGTGGGGGTTGCAGGAGCAATTACAAAAAGAACCATTCAGGAAGAAAAAGGGGAACTGTTCGGAAATGCCTTTGAACACTTCATACTCATGGAATTATTAGCTTATAGTTCTTATAACGAGCTTGATTTTGACATTAATTTCTGGAGAACAAAGTCGGGACTGGAAGTTGATTTTATTTTAGGAAATGGTGAGATCGCCGTTGAGGTCAAAGGTTCAAGCCGCGTTGACAAAAGGGATCTTTATCCGCTGACCGCGTTTCTAAATGAATTTCCATCCACCAGGGCATTTGTTGTGTGCAACGAACAAACGGAAAGGATCGTGGACCAGATACGCATTACCCCTTACAGGCAATTCCTGTCAGATCTCTGGGAAGGGAAAATTATCAGGTAGTATATAAATACTGAAAAATCTTCGTGTAACTTCGTGTCTTCTTCGCGGATCTTCGTGTAATACCAAGGGAGCTTTCACGCAAAGTATCGCAAAGGACCCGCTAAGTTTCGCAAAGATTATTTTAATATTTTCCAGCTGTCCACCTGACCACCTTATCACCTTAAAACACCCCTCTCACCACATCCGCCACACTCCCCGCGAACACCAGGCTGATTTTGAACTTCCTCTGGTCCAGGGCTTTTTTGTTGTACCTGGAAAGGAAAATGCGCTCGAAGCCCAGCTTTTCGGCTTCGGCCACGCGCTGTTCGATGCGGTTCACCGCGCGGATCTCGCCGGAAAGGCCTACTTCCGCGGCGAAACAGGTCTTGCTGTCGATGGAGATATCGGCATTCGAAGACAGAATAGCGGCCACCACTGCAAGATCGATGGCGGGATCGTCGACGCGCAGGCCACCGGCGATGTTGAGGAACACGTCTTTGGCGCCGAGCCGGAACCCGCTTCGTTTTTCCAGCACGGCCAGCAGCATGTTGAGACGGCGGGCGTCGAAGCCGGTGGTGGAGCGCTGCGGCGTACCGTAGGCTGCCGAGCTGACCAGCGCCTGGATCTCGATGAGCATCGGGCGCAGGCCTTCAATGGAAGCGGCGATGGCCACCCCGCTGACGTCCTCTTCCCGCTGTGAGATAAGGATCTCCGACGGGTTGGTCACTTCCCTGAGCCCGCTGTCGTGCATCTCGTAAATACCGATCTCCGAGGTCGGGCCGAAACGGTTCTTCACCGAGCGGAGGATGCGGTAGCCATAGTTCCGTTCGCCTTCGAAAGTAAGCACAGTGTCGACCATGTGCTCAAGTATCTTTGGGCCGGCCAGTGAGCCGTCCTTGATGATGTGCCCGATCAGGATGACTGGCGTGGCGGTGGTCTTGGCGAAGCGCTGCATCTCGGCGGCGCATTCCCTGATCTGGGAGATGCTGCCGGCCGGGGAGTCCAGCATATCGGTCTGGAGCGTCTGGATGGAGTCGATGATCACCAGTTCGGGCCTGATCTCGTCCAGGTGGTGGAAGATTTCATCGGTGCCCGTTTCGGTCATGATGAAGCACTCTTCATTTTTCACCTTCAGCCTTTCAGCCCGCATTTTGATCTGCTGCGCGCTTTCTTCGCCGGTGACATACAGTATCTTGTGCCCTTTCATTTGCAGGGCAACCTGCAACAACAATGTCGATTTGCCGATCCCGGGTTCGCCGCCGACCAGTATGAGTGAGCCGGGGACCAATCCCCCGCCCAGCACCCGGTCCAGCTCCCCGCTCAGCGTCGACCTCCTCTTCCCCTCCTCCGCCTTAATCTCCTGTATCCTCAAAGGTTTTACTCCTCTTGTCTCCTTGTCTCCTTGTCTCCTTTTCCATGCCTCCCCGCCTCCATGCTTCCCTGCTCCCCCGCCTCCCAGCTTCACCACTTCCTCCACATACGTGTTCCACTCCCCGCAGGCCGGGCATCTGCCGATCCATTTCGGTGACTGCGAACCGCAGTTCGAGCAGAAAAAGACGGTTTTGGATTTTGCTGTCATTTTCTTTAAAGTTACGCAGAGTTCCGCAGAGATCACGCAGAGTTCCGCAGAGATAACATCAGAATTTAAAACTTAAAATTTAGAATTTAAAATTCCGGAGGTGGAGTACCCTTCCACCAGCGGGATCGTCACCACTTCTCCTCCTCTTGCTTTGACAAAATCTGCGCCCACGATGGTATCTTCGGTATAGTCACCGCCTTTGATCAGCACATCGGGCTCGACGGATTGAATAAGTTCCAGCGGCGTGTCTTCGTCGAACAGGATCACGGCGTCGACAAAGCGGAGCGAGGCCAGCACCAGCGCGCGCGAGGTTTCATCCTGTACGGGCCTGCCTTTTCCCTTTATCCGCTTCACCGATGCATCGCTGTTCAGACCGATAACAAGCACGTTGCCTTTGTCGTGTGCCTGCGACAGGTACTCTATATGCCCGCGGTGAAGAATATCAAAACACCCGTTGGTGAAAACGATCTTATTGTTCAGGAACCGCCACATGGCAAGGCGATTGCCGAGGGTTTTGAGATCAAAGATCTTATTTTGCGTAACTTCAAGGGTTGTCTTCATTTTTTTGATTTTTTAAATACAAGAATATAATACGAAATCGCCCCGACCACGATGATCATGGCCGATTGTGCTGCCCAGAGGATGATGCTGTATGAAACAGCCGGTTCGGACTGGACCAGGTATATCTCGGTCAGAATAGCCTTAACTACGAACTGGTATGCGCCGATCCCTCCCGGTACCGGTGCCACCATACCGAGGCTTCCCAGCGCCATGACCGTGATCGCGTCGATGAAATCCAGCCCGGATGTTGCTTCCAGTGCGAAAAATGCCGTGTAAGTCATCAGGGTGTAAAGCAGCCAGATCAGAACCGTCAGTCCCATGAACGACCATTTGTGCTTCATGTGCATAATGGTCTTGATCCCGTCGAGCAGGCCTTTCAGGAAATCCCTGACTTTGTTGTAAATATGCATGTTCCTGATCCTGTTGAAAAAGATCCTGAATAAGATCAGCGGGACAACAATTAAAGCAAAAAGCACCAGTATGGCCAGGTACAGGTTGTCACGGTTGGCCATGCCTGAAAAATAAGAAACGATGTATTTGTCTACAAATCCGCTGACAAGGTTCAGTTGAAAAAAGATCACCAGCAGGATGATCAGGGCCAGGATGATCGTATCGAATAGCCGTTCTGAAATGACGGTGCCGAACAGTGTGGTGAACGGGATTGATTTCTTTTTGGACAGCACACCGCAGCGGGTCACTTCGCCAAGGCGCGGGAAGGCCATGTTGGCCAGGTAGCCCGTCATCACGGCGTAAAATGTCGTTGGCGTGTCTGTTTTGTAACCTAGCGACCGGATCAGGATGTTCCAGCGCATTGCCCGGGCAATGTGGCTGAAGATGCCGAGGATGATCGAAAACAGCAGCCACACGTATTTTGCGGCCCTGATCTCGGCGACTACCTCACTGACGTCTATTTTTCTGAAGACCAGCCATAACAACACCAATCCTATCAGCAGAAAGAACACATACTGGATCACTGAGAGGAGGCGCTTTTTCAAAGACTGTTACTTTTTTAGGCGGTTATTTTCATCCGGAATAGCGATGGCGGGCTGGAAATGGCGGGCTTCTTCGGGGCTCATGGATGCATAAGCAGCGACAATCACAAGGTCGCCGACGGCCACTTTCCTGGCTGCAGCCCCGTAAACACCGATGGTGCCCGATCCCCTGGGTTCCTTTATGACATAAGTCTCGAACCGTTCCCCGTTATTGATATTGAAAACATGCACTTTCTCGTAATTGAAGAGATTCGCTGCATCCATCAGGTCTTCGTCGATACCGATGCTCCCGACGTAATGCAGCCCGGAAAGTGTGACCGTTGCACGGTGTATTTTTGATTTTAGTAATTTAACGTTCATTTTCAAGCGATTAGCCCTGAATACTGGGTAAAATTTTCAGCCTGCAAAGTTACGAAATAAAATCATATTGTCGATCAAGCGGACCGGCCCTAAAAATGCAGCGACACAGGCAACAGCCATCGGGGCTTCTTTCCAATTGTTTAAAGGTTGCAGGGTTTCAGTGTCGGCGATCTCAAAATAATCCGGGATGAAACCTTTTTCTTCAAGGTCTTTCCTGCAAAGCTCCTTAAGATCAGCCACCGGCATCTTACCGGCCAGTTTTTTCGCTTTAAGCAAGGTCCGGTATATTTCCGGGGCGCGATTTCTTTCTTCAGCACTCAGCCGGCGGTTCCTGGAGCTCATGGCCAGCCCGTCGGATTCGCGGACGGTGGGGCAGGGGATGATCTCAACAGGGATTTGCTCCATCCTGACCAGGGCCTGGATGATCCTGAGCTGCTGAAAGTCTTTCTCACCGAAATATGCCCGGTGCGGCTGGAAAATATCGAAAAGCTTTTTCACCACAACGGCCACCCCGTTAAAATGCCCGGGCCGGTGAGCGCCTTCCAACACCTTGTCAAGCTCCCCGAAATCATATACTTTGCTGACCTGTTCCGGGTACATTTCTTCCACGGAAGGGACAAATACCAGGTTGCATCCTGCTTCTTCAAGCATTTCCAGGTCTTTTTCAAGCGTTCGGGGATACTTGAGCAGGTCATCCGGGTTATTGAACTGGATGGGATTCACAAAAATGCTGCATCCCGTGATATCGTTCTCAGCGACAGATCGCCTGACAAGACCGGTATGGCCTTCGTGCAACGCCCCCATCGTCGGCACAAAACCGATAGATTTACCTGCGTTTTGAAAATCCGAAAGGTAATCTTGAACTCCAATAATACTTTCTTTTACTACCATCTAAATTCAAATCTAAGAGCCCGCACCCCGCACCCCGCAACCCGTAACCCGTAACCCGCAACTCGCACCCCGTAACCCGCAACACGTATCCTAATTTTCATTGAAAAACATCAGCAGATCCTTTTCCAGCGTCATGAACGGCTTTTCGATGATCCTCCCGATCTCCCGGCCCTTGCGGTAGATGATAAAAGTCGGCACTTTCGTAATGTCATAAATCTTAAGGTCAATATTACCGGCCTCTTTATGGCTGTCTACCGCGACAATCTGCACACTTTTTTTATCAAAACGTATCTTATCGAGGATCTTGAAAAAGCGTGGCACCTGTTCCCGGCTGTCACTGCACCATGTTCCCAGGATGATGAATATCTCGATCCCCGCCTGTTTCTGCTTTAGCTCATTAATAATGTTTCTGTCCGGTTCATAAGCATCATAGTACTCCGAAAACCAAGTCGCGTTCTCGCCTTTTTCCATGGCTTTACGGTCGCAGTAACCGATCAGGATTTCATTGCCGTTTTTGGGATCGGTGATCGTTTGGTTTCGCTCCTGTGTCATCGCCATGGAAGGAATCAGGAACAGGAAAACAAGCCGGATTGATGCTGCTCGGAGGGACATGTCAGGAATATTTTAAACAAATGTAGTGAAAATCCTATACCTTTGCATTAAAATTCCAACCATGTCCGCGAGTGAACGCTCATTCGGTGAAAACCTCGACCTGCTTATTAAGTTGCTGCGTAAACTTAAAGACAAGTCGCAATTCGAAGGCATACCCGGGGTACCTAAAATGTTTGTCACCAACTTCGATTTCTTTTTGCAGAATTACGAGCGGATGAAAGATCAGATCTCCCAGCAGCTCCTGCAGCAATTCGGCGAACCGATCAAACAAATGGTGGCCGATATGGTGGATCAATTGCAGGACGAACTGGATGAAGGCCTGATCGTCCCCGAAGAGCCGCCTGTTGAGCAACCTGTGATCACTGGGCGGAAACGGAGCATTGACGACATCGATGAGATGCTCAGGAAACCAGGATTATCGGAAGAAGAAATCGACAGGCTGCTGGACGAAAGGAAACGGCTTAAAGGTGAAGCGTGAAGCGTGAAGCCTGTGGCTTGCGGCTTGCAGCTTGTGGCTTAAAAAATGAAATAATATTAGGGTATCCACGTATTTAGACGGTATTATTTCAAATCGTGAATTCATCATATCATGAAAATTAAAAGCAACATTGCCCTGAGCGAATCAGGCTTTATTTTTAATCCGAACACCGGCGAGTCGTTTACACTGAACCCCACTGGGCAGACAATGTTCGGCCTGATCAGGGAAGGAAAAGAATATTCGGAGATCAGGGATTATTTCCTGGAAAATTTCGATGCCGAGGAATCCATCTTTGAAAAAGATTTCGAGGATTTTATTCATATGATGACCAGTTATCAAATGATGGAACCCGATGAGCAGGAATAAGGTCACCGTTGCCGTCACCGCGCTGAACGCGATCGACAGTCCCGGCCCCGGGGTTTCTGTTATCCGCGGACTGAAAGAATCAGAGGACTTTGATGCCAGGATCATCGGGCTGGCCTATGAATCGCTCGAGCCGGGGATCTATATGCGCGACCTGGTCGATAAGGTGTACCAGGTGCCTTATCCCTCGGCCGGGGTGGAATCGCTCATGGCGCGGATAGAATACATTCACTCGAAGGAGAACCTCGATGTGATCATCCCGAATTTTGACGCGGAGCTTTTCCCGTTCATCAAATCGGAAAACCGGCTGAAATCAATGGGGATTCACATGCTGCTCCCCACCGAAAAGCAGTTTGAAGAACGGCAAAAGATCAACCTGCCCGACTTCGGCAAAAAATACGGGATCAGCGTGCCGGAAAGTGTGCCGGTCAGCTATGCCGATGAAATCTATAAAGCCACCGAAAAAATCAAGTTTCCCTTGCTCGTGAAAGGCAAATTCTATGATGCACAGATTGCTTTTACCTTGGAGCAGGCCAAAGAATATTTTAATAAAATAAGTTCCAAATGGGGTCTGCCGATCATCCTGCAGAAGTATGTCAAAGGGATCGAATACAACGTGATCGGACTGGGCGACGGCAAAGGGAACCGAATTGCCGCCGTACCGATCCGGAAGCAATACATTACCGACAAAGGCAAAGCCTGGGGAGGGATCTCCGTCGGTGATGAAAAGATGCTTGCGCTGACCGACCAGTTCATCAGTTCCACCAGGTGGCGTGGCCCGTTCGAGCTGGAACTGATGAAGGACGAAAAGAACGGGTTTTCGCTCCTGGAGATCAACCCACGCATCCCGGCCTGGGTATACCTCGCGATAGGCGTGGGCCAGAACATCCCCGAAGCCATCGTAAAACTGGCCCTGGGTGAAACCGTCGAACCGTTCAAATCCTACGAAATAGGCAAAATGTTCATCCGCTATGCCTGGGATATGATCGTGGATCTGAAAGATTATCAACAAATTTCGACATACGGTGAGCTATGACAACTAAGCAACGCTACGAACGTCCGGCCATCAAGCGCCTGGAAACCCATATGCCCAATAAATTCGGGCTCCGCACGGCCTACGTGCCCATGACCCACATCGACGGGGTCGCGGTAAAAGACCTGCTCAACGAGCACGGATCACCGCTGTTTGTGATCTCCGAGCAGAAGATCAGGGAAAAATACCGGGAAGCAAAACAAGCCTTTACGACACGATATCCGAAGGTGCAGTATGCCTGGTCGTATAAAACCAACTACCTGAATGCCGTCTGCAACATCTTCCACCAGGAAGGCTCATGGGCAGAAGTGGTATCGGGCTTTGAATATGACAAGGCCGTTGCCAACGGCGTCGATAGCAGGTTCATCATTTTCAACGGCCCTGACAAGCACGAGGAAGACCTGCGCAAGGCGATCACGAATGATTCGCTGCTGCATATCGACCACCTGGAGGAGCTTTATTCGATCATCAGGCTGGCCGATGAACTGAAGAAAAAGCCGCGCGTGGCCATCCGGGTGAATATGGATACCGGCGTTTACCCGATCTGGGACCGGTTCGGCTTCAATTATGAAAACGGCCAGGCCTGGGATGCTCTGAACAAGATCATGCGTTCCGGCAAGCTGGAACTGACCGGACTGCACTGCCACATCGGAACTTTCATGCTGAGTGCGCCGGCGTACGCCATTGCAGCGGCCAAGCTCGCCGACCTGGCGGTGGGGATCTTTAAGAAATACAACCACGAGATCAAATACATCGATCTTGGAGGAGGCTTCCCCTCCGGCAATACGCTGAAAGGATCGTACCTGCCCGGGACCGATACCAATCCCGGCTTTGATGTCATGGCTGAAGCAATCACCAGCGCCCTGGTCAACGCCAGTTTCCCGGCCGGGAAAATGCCTCTGCTGATCCTGGAAACCGGCCGCGCGCTGGTCGACGAAGCCGGTTACCTGCTCGGCACGGTCATTTCCAACAAACGTTCATCGACCGGCAAACGGAACACCATCATCGATGTCGGGGTGAACATCCTTTTCACTTCGTTCTGGTATGACCATAAAATCTCCCCGGCGCAGCCTTTTTCGAATTATACCGAAGAAACCATGCTATACGGCCCGTTGTGCATGAACATAGATGTGGTGCGCGAAAATGCCGTCCTCCCCCTGCTCAACAAAGGCGATCATTTCGTGATCCATCATGTAGGGGCCTATACCATGACCCAATGGATGCAATTCATAACTTTGCGTCCCAGGGTGGTGCTGATCGATACCGGGGGCACGACGCATGTCATCCGTGAAAGGGAAACCCTGGAAAGCATCAATAAACATGAGGCCGTGCCCGAACATCTGAAAAAATTTGAACTCTGAAAAGAAATCATATTACACCTTCTACCAGGGCATCCTGAACAGTTATGCCCTGGTTTTTTTCTCCAACAGCCAGGTGTTCGCCTGGATATTGCTCATCGTTACCTTCTTTGATTATATTTCCGGGCTGGCCGGGCTGATCTCCGTCATTATCGCCAACTCCGTGGCATGGCTTGCCGGCCTGAACCTCGAAAAGATCAGGAAAGGATATTACGGGTTCAACGCGCTCCTGGTCGGGTTAGGCCTCGGCCTTTTTTTTGCCGCCACCCCCGAGTTCATGCTGGTGCTTGTTTTCAGCTCCCTGCTCACCCTGCTGATCACCATCTCCCTGGAAGGGGTTTTGGGAAAATACCAGCTTCCTTACCTCAGCCTCCCGTTTCTCTTTGCCATCTGGCTCGCGTTCATGGCTTCACGTGACTATTATTCGCTGCAGATCAGCGACCGCGGGATATACAACCTGAACGAAATGTATGTCCTGGGCGGAATGACCATGGTGAGAATTTGGGAATGGTTCAACCAGCTAGCCCTGCCGCAATCGCTCGTGATCTATTTCCGGTCGCTCGGGGCTATCCTGTTCCAGTACCACCTGTTTCCCGGATTGCTGATTGCCATCGGCCTGATTTACTATTCACGGATTGCTTTCGTTCTATCCCTGGCCGGTTTTTATGCTGCCTATGGTTTTTACCAGGTCGTGGGGGCCGATATGACGACCCTCAGCTATACGTACATCGGTTTTAACTTTATTCTCACAGCCATAGCGATCGGAGGATTTTTTATCATCCCGTCATGGTATTCGTTCCTCTGGATCATCCTGCTGACGCCGATCACATCCATCCTGCTGACGGCGTTCAAGATGCTGTTCGCCTTCAGCCAGTTATCAATTTATTCTCTGCCGTTCAATATCATCGTTCTCTTATTTCTTTACGCGCTTAAATTCCGCGAACGTCATTTCAACAAGCCGGAACTGGTACTTTTCCAGCAGTTTTCGCCGGAGAGCAACCTGTACTCCCAGGTGAACAATAAAAACCGCTTCGGCAGAAATCCGTGGTTCAGGGTTGCCTTGCCATTCTGGGGGCACTGGACGGTTACCCAGGGGCATAACGGGGAGATTACGCACAAGGACCACTGGCGCCATGCCTGGGATTTCGAGATCCGTGATGAGAAAGGCAAAAGCTATCGTAACCCGGGGATGGATGTTTTGGATTATTATTGTTATGACAAGCCGGTGCTGGCACCAGCCGACGGATGGATCGAGGAAATCCTCGACGGTATTGATGATAACAGGATAGGAGAAGTCAACCTTGAGCAGAATTGGGGAAACACGGTCGTGATCAGGCATACAGACCATTTATTCAGTTCGCTCAGCCATCTTAAAAAGGACTCTTTCAGGGTCACTACCGGCGACTTCGTTAAAAAGGGCACCATTATCGCCACCTGTGGCAGTTCCGGGCGTAGCCCCGTGCCACACCTGCATTTCCAGTTCCAGTCATCCCCGCAGATCGGCTCACAGACGCTCAACCTGCCTTTTTTACATTATATTCTTGAAAAACAAAACAGCTATGTTTTAAGGTCCTCGGATTATCCATTGAAAGATGAAACGGTCAGCAATATCGAAAACAATGATTTGCTGCGGAAAGCATATAATTTTATCCCGGGGCAGGAGATCATTTTTGTGAATGTAAATGCAGTCCGCATTGCAGACAGGGAAGTGCGCTGGGCAGTCATGGCGGATTACCTGAACAACATGTATCTTTCGTGCATGGCAACGGGTTCCAGGGCCTATTTTGTCAACGAAGGCGACCTTTTCTATTTTACCCATTTTGAAGGGGATAAAAACGCACTGCTTTATTATTTCTACCTGGGAAGCTATAAAGTTATTTACGGTTACTACAAAGGCCTTGAAATTGAAGACAGTTTCCCTGTCAGTGCGATGGCCGGGGGATTGCTGAAATTCACCCAGGACCTGCTGGCGCCTTTCTGGCTCTTCACCCGTTCGGTGTACAAGCTGGTTTATGTAAAATCAGCCGATTACCTGTCAGAGCCGGAAATTCACCTGAGGACGGAAGCCTCTATCCGCCTGCCTTTCAAATCAACGAGGAAATTATCTTTCGATCTTGCATTTCAACATGATATTCTGAAGAAATTCACCATCTTTGATAATCAGAAAGCACCATCCGAATGGGTAAGGCAAAAAGATTCCTGATCCTGGTCCTGTTGCTCTCTCCGGCGTTGAGCAGCCTGGGGCAGGAGAACACTAATACGTTCCAGGAAGTTGACCGTCACAGCTACGAGCTATATCAGCAAGGCAACTGGAAAGAGCTGATCAGGTATTGTGATGAAGCTCTGGACGAGGGATTCGATTACTATTACCTCCGGTTACGCATCGCAACGGCCTGTTTCGAGACCAGAAGATACACCAGGGCTGCCCTGCATTTCGAGAAAGCACTGGAATTCAACGAAGGCGATCCGGTCGCGGCCGAATATCTTTATTCCTGCTATCTCGAACTGAACAGGAACCCTGAAACGTACAGGATCTATGAAAAGTTACCCCCATCAAGCCGGGAAAGACTCAGGAAGAGCCTGCCCAGGCTGAGGTTCGTGAACCTTGAAGTTGGAATGCTTATGTCCAACGAAATGGAAAAATACGACACGCTGGACCTTGACGGCGAGGATAATATATACGGGGAAGCGGATATCATGCAGGAGGGAAGGTACTTCAGCGGCGGGCTTTCATGGGGTTTTAAAAACGGGTATGATGTCTATGGCTCTTACAGCCTGGTCACACTGGATAAAAACAAGATGGCAAAAATAGGGGATACCTTGTCTGTTGACGACCTGTACCCGTTGAAGCAACACCAGGTTTATTTCAGCGGCACACTGCCCCTTGGAAAGGGCATCACGCTCGTACCGGCCTTCAACGTGGTCCTGGACCGGTTCAAAACCGTGATGCCGCAGCTCAACAGCGATTCCACAGGATACCTTTTCCCCGTGGATGAGTTCAGGGTCAATTCTTACATCGGTTGCCTTTCCGTAACAAAAGACTTCAATATCATGAAGGTGTCGCTCTTCGGTGCGGTTTCCAATCTGAATGAAAAAGATCAGTACCAGGGCGGATTCCAGTTGGTCACATATCCTTACGGAAACCTGAACCTGTATCTTTTAACAAAATTACTGAGCCATACGAATGATGGTGAAAGTCATATCATCTTCGAACAGATGGCCGGGTTCAGGCTTTCGCGTAATTTATGGGGAGAAATGAGCGGTGCTTTCGGCCGTATGCAGAATTATCATGATAAAAATGCCTTCGTTGTATATAACATCACGGATGAGATCAGGTTTAAAGGAGAAGCAAGGCTCATTTACATGATCTATCCGCACTGGATGATCACGCTGGAGTATTTTTACCTTCTCCGGGAAGGAAATTATATGACTTACCAGGCGCAGGAAGGGCAGGAAATCATACCTGTTGAGATGAAGAAAGATTTCAGCAACAACATAGTGTTAATCGGACTTAAATGGAAATTTTGAGTATGAAGCGGTTTATCATTTCGTTAATAGTGCTGGCAAATGTGTCGTTACAGTTATTTGCCCAGGACTTTATGCCTGTCAGGGAAGCATTCACAAGAAGTTATTCGTTTGAGCTGGAAGGAAATTATGATGATGCCGTGGAAGAGCTTAAAAAAATTTACGATGGCAGCTCTTACGAGATTAATCTAAGACTTGGCTGGTTAACCTACAGCAGCGGATCGTATTTAGAATCAGCTGATTACTATCAGAAGGCCATCGACCTGAAACCCTACGCGCTGGAACCCCGGTTTGGTTACATTTATCCTGCCTCGGCAACGGGCAACTGGAGCAAGGTAGAAGAACAGTATAACAGGATCCTTGCCGTCGATCCGATGAATACCCGGGCCAATTACTGGCTGGGCATCATTTTTTACAACCGTGAGCAATATGATGTTGCCCTGAAATATTTCGAAAAAATAGCCAACCTTTATCCTTTCGATTATGATTCCACGATCATGTTTGCCTGGACACATTTTAAGATGGGGAACCTGCGCGAAGCGAAGTTGCTTTTCCAGCAGGCCCTGCTGATCAAACCCGGCGATGAGTCCGCCACGGAAGGAATTAACCTTATCCAATAAATCGAAGAGGGTGTATCAAAAGTCTATAACTTCCATTTATTTCGAAACTCCGACGGGTAAATCCGTCGGTTTATAATTTGTAACGATCTTGGAACCAACGGATTTACCCGTTGGAGTTGGAATCTTCAGAATGGTTACCAAAAGAAATCCTGACTGATGTGACACCCTTTTCCTTTTGCTCATCCCCTGAAATTTCCCGTTCAGCGTCCTGAAATACCTATTTGGCATTTAACATGAATGCATTAAATACGATTTGTATATTTTTGCTATTCCCAAACTTAGACTATGAGACAGACAACGATTATTATCCTTGGGCTTCTGGCCGTCCTGGCACTATCTTACACAGGATGCAAACACGAACCCGACGAATTCATTCCCGATCCTGATCCCGATCCGGACCCTGATACAAGTATTTGCGACACAACCAACATTACTTATGCGGGTACAATTTACCCGATACTCAACCAGTACTGTATATTTTGTCACAGCGGTGCTGCGCCGACCGGCGGGCTGAATTTCACGGATTATGACCAGGTCGCGTTTTTGGCGCAGAACGGGGCGCTGCTGGGCGCGATCAAGCACCTTCAGGGATATTCTCCCATGCCGAAGGATGCCAATCAGCTTGACAGCTGCAGGATCAGGCAGATCGAGATCTGGATCCGGGATACGACCTTCTCACCACCACCCGATCCAACCCATCCCTGTGATCCTGACACGATTTACTTTGATATGGATGTGCTGCCGATCCTGAACTCCTCCTGCGCCAAATCCGGATGCCACGATGCCACGGCCCAGGAAGGCATACGGCTCGACAGCTACGCCGCCGTGATGGCCTCGGATGTGATCGAACCCGGCGATGCTAATGATAGTGAGCTTTTTGAAAAGATTACCGAAGACGATCCGGATAAGATCATGCCTCCGCCACCCGATCCTCCACTGAATTCGGATCAGATCGAGATCATCCGGAAATGGATCGCGCAGGGGGCGCAAAACCTCTATTGCGACGAGATGTGCGACACTGTCAATGTCACCTTCTCAGGCACTATCTGGCCGGAGATCATTCAAACATATTGCTATGGCTGTCATAGCGGAGCTAATGCTTCCGGCGGGATCCACCTTGAGAACCACAGCCAGGTAGCCGCTGCCGCTGTGATCCCGGCCGGGCAGTCAGGCAGCCTGTGGGGCGCAATCACACATGCAGCCGGTAACTCGGCCATGCCGAAGAACCAGCAGAAGCTGACGGATTGCAAAATTAAGCAGGTGAAGAAGTGGATGGACGACGGGGTGCCGAACAACTAGACACACCCCCTCCCCATTCCCCTCCCCCAAATTGGGGGAGGGGTCAGGGGTGGGGGCCGCAATTTAACAATATAACAATTTAACAGTTTAACAATGTAACAATGAAAAAGCTCCTGATAATCTCCCTTCTGGCAATCCTGGCCGGCTGTTATTACGATAACGAAGAAGAACTGTATCCCAATGTGCCCGATTGCGACACGACAAATGTCACTTACTCGGGAACGATCTGGCCGATCATCAGCAGTAATTGCACAAGTTGCCACAGCGGTTCGGCTCCACAGGGAAACAGGCACCTGGATGATTATGCGTCGATTTCAGCAGCTGCACTGGTCCAGGCTGGTCAGCCGGGGAGTCTGTACGGCGCTATCAGCCACCACCCGGACAACTCGCCCATGCCGAAGAACGGGACGAAATTGTCGGATTGTAAGATTGCACAGGTGAAGGCGTGGATTGATGCTGGGGCTCCCAATAATTAGACACAGCCCCCACCCCTAACCCCTCCCCCAATTTGGGGGAGGGGAATGGGGAGGGGGTCGCAAATTAACTATATAACTATGAAAAAAGCACTCGTCATTATCGCGGCATTAATCGTTATCGGCGCAGCGGCGGCTTATATCGGTTACAAATACGTATACAACAAGCCCCATACCGATTACGTGGAGGCTAAGACGGAGGTCCGGATCAATGCCAAGCGGCTCTGGGTGGATTATTCCATGAATAAAGATATTGCGGACCCGAAATATACCGGGAAGGTGATCGAGATCACCGGGGAGATCATCAATGTGGAAATGGTGGAAGGAACGGCTATCGTCGTATTTGCATTCAGGACCGGGGATTTCGGCGATGAAGGCATCCGTGTGACCATGCTGCCGGAATTTGCCAAAGCAGCCTGGAATTTAAATATTTTCAAGCCTGTAACGATTAAAGGATTTTGTACCGGTTATAACGGGCAGGATGTCATTTTTGAAAACGGCTCGATCGTCGGTACACAGAAGTAAACAAATCTATACAACGGTAAACCAAAACCTATGAAAACAGTTTCAAAGATATTGACCATGATGCTGATCTTCGTCAGCTTCACACTTCAGGCGCAGGACCTCATGGATCTTTTTGGGGATGAAGAATCGGACAAGGTGGATTACACTTATGCTACCTTCAAAGGGATCAGGCTGATCAACGGGCAAACGGTAGAGCTGCCGCCGAAAGGTGCGCTGAATTTTGTTATTTCACACCATTTTGGCGCGATCAACGAAGGTGCCTATGAGTTCTTCGGCCTCGACCAGGCAAACATCCGCTTCGGATTCGATTACGCGTTCAACGACTGGCTGGCGATAGGGATTGGAAGAAGTTCCGTTAACAAGACCTTTGACGGATCCATCAAGGCGAAACTGCTGAGGCAAAGTTCAGGCGCCAAAAAAATGCCGGTAACGTTGACCCTTTTCGCCAACACGGCCATTACTTCCCTGAAATGGTCCGAGCCTGAGCGGACCAATTATTTCACATCACGAATGGAGTACGCGTACCAGGTACTCATCGCCAGGAAGTTCGGCTCCAAACTATCCCTGCAGCTCATGCCGACGCTGATCCACCGGAACCTGGTGGAAACCATTGAAGACCAGAACGATGTCTGGGCCATCGGCGCCGGGGGCCGGTTCAAAGTGTCGAACAGGGTGGCCGTCACCGGTGAATATTACTACCTCCTGCCCGGTAAAACGGCCGACGATTTTTCCAATGTGTTCTCCATCGGTGTGGACCTTGAAACCGGCGGGCATGTGTTCCAGTTGTACCTGACCAACACCCAGGGGCTCATCGAAGAGCAGTTCATCCCGATGACCGACGGCAAATGGTCGGAAGGGGATATCTTTATCAGCTTCAATATCAACAGGACCTTCCAGATTGTTAAGTGATGGTCATTGGTCATTGGTCATTAGTTACTGGTTGTTGGTAAAAACCTGAACAATTTGCTATGAATTTCTGTTTATCCCCGTAAAAAGATTATGTCAGTGCCAAGCCCATGTAAACTGATCTGCCGTTACGACGATTCCGGGACCTGTGTCGGATGCCGGAGAAACCACCAGGAGATCACTAACTGGATCCAAATGACGGATTTCCAGAAGTTGGAAGTTTATAAAAAAATTCAGGAAAGGAAAGCGGGAAATTCGTACGTTTGATCTCATGAACGAGAATGAGCAGCTTGTCAGCCTGATCAACAAAGATTTCGGCAGCCTGGAGGAAAACATGATGATCCCGGCCGGTTCAGAACTTGACCGGCAGATCATCCGCGATAAGCTGGCCTTCCTGATCGCCCACCTGATGCAAAACAACTTTGAGAAGCTCTGCCAGGCCATGTACCGGCTAGATGTTTCCGAAGCCCGTTTCGACAAAGCAATGAATGAAAATGAGCTGCAGGATATCCCGTTTGCAATTGCCGACCTGGTCATTGAGCGGGAGATGCAGAAAGTCAGGACGAGGATCATGTACAAAAAGGGAGAGCTCTGATCATGGACATGCAGCATGTTGAATGGAGCACCATCCTTTTTGCTTTTGGCCTTACGATGTTTGCCGGTCTTGCAACCGGCGTGGGCAGTGCCATCGCATTTTTTGCCAAACAGACCAACACGCGTTTTTTATCAGTCTCACTGGGTTTTTCAGCCGGGGTGATGATCTATGTCTCCCTGGTGGAGATTTTTGTTAAGGCAAAAACCGAACTGGTCGGGGTTTACGGCTACAGAGAAGGATACTGGTACACTGTCATTGCTTTCTTTGCCGGGATCGCGCTGATCGGCATCATCGACAAGCTGATCCCATCGGCGGAAAACCCCCATGAGCTCAAAAGTGTTGAAGATATTGGCAAAGGCGAAGACCATCTGAAGTCGAAGAAACTGATGCGCATGGGATTGTTCACCGCCCTTGCCATTGGCATCCACAATTTCCCCGAAGGGCTCGCCACCTTTACCGCCGCATTGACCTCCCCGGAGTTGGGGATAGCCATCGCCGTGGCCATAGCCATCCACAACGTCCCGGAAGGCATCGCGGTTTCGGTGCCCGTTTATTACGCCACCGGAAGTAAAAGAAGAGCCTTCTGGCTGTCATTCTCCTCCGGCCTGGCGGAGCCTGTCGGGGCTCTGGTCGGTTATCTCATTCTCATGCCATTCCCCAGCCCGACAATATTCGGCATCCTGTTCGCAGGTGTTGCCGGCATCATGGTTTTCATCAGCCTTGACGAACTGCTCCCGTCAGCCGAAAAGTACGGAGAGCACCATCTTTCCATATACGGGCTCATCGCCGGAATGGTTGTGATGGCGGTGAGCCTGCTGCTATTCGTCTAGTGCATTTCCCATTCTGCATTGCACATTTTCCATTTGATTTTTCAATTTTCGTTTTTCTTTTTTCATTTTCCATTTGTTGAACTCCTGCGGAGTTCCCTGTCTGTAGGAAAAGCGCGGCGACCAATTCGATATCCCCTCCCCGATGCGATGATTGCGATGGAACACGTATGTTTACAAGGGGAGGGGTAGGGGTAGGGAGAGGGATTTGGCGATTTGACGCCTCCGGGTTGCACCCGGGGTTATTCATGTTGCATCCCTTCAGGATGCTTCCGATCCCATGTCTACCTGCCTCCACGCTATCATAACGTCGTCCCTGATGGGACTGATTTGTAATGTGATCATTTAGAATTTTACGATTTTACCGTTGACCGCTGACCGCTGACCGCCGACCGTCAACCGATAAAAATACACCCCCGCCGGCAGCCCCGTCGCATCCCACCTGACCACCTGACCACCTGACCACTTTCCATCCACCACCGTCGCCATTTCCCGTCCCTGCAAATCATAAATCCTCAACGAAACCCATCGACCATCGACCATCGAAAATCGAAAATCGACAATCCCTTGAGTTGGGTTCGGGTAATGTTGAAGGTTGAATGTTGAAGGTTGAATGGGGGCATCGTCTTTCACGCCGACTATGCTTCCGTTATCGATATGCAATATCGCGTTATTCTGGCCAACTACCCAGCCGTGATCAATATCTGAAAAGTAAATGCCCCCAAGCTCCCAGTTGAAGTTAATATACATGTGTTCCCAGGTCACACCTCCGTCAACAGTATAAAGTATGTCACCATCCCGGCAAATCCATCCGTTTTTATTATCCACGAAAAAGATTCTTTTATTGGATGAACCAAATCCCGGGAATTGTTGTTCCCATGTAGTTCCTCCGTCAGTTGTCCGCATGATCACATCACGGTGATTTAAATAAGCTGAACTGTCACCTATGGCCCATCCATGATCATTGTCCGTAAAAAAAATATCTTTCAGGTAATGAGGCCCTGACCAGGCTTCCGACCAGGTCTGTCCACCATCAACAGTCTTCATAATCGTTTTATAGCCTGCTATCCATCCATGGTTATCATCAGAAAAACAAATGGAAGATAATGCCCTGTTGAACAAATAAGATTGATCGACCCAATTGACACCGCCATCAAGTGTAAGATAAAACAGGGCAATGTCAGGAGGCGGGTAAGAATTGCCCCCTTCTCCTACAGCCCAGCCCTTCATAGTGTTTTTAAAATATATATCTGAAAACATTCCATCATGATAATCCTGGGAAAATTGCGTCACCCAGGTGTTACCGCCATCAGTCGTGCGTAATATGGCAGTTGCGGGATCAGCTAAATAGTTATTACCGATCATCCACCCTTTTGACAAGTTAATAAAGAAGATGCGTTTTGGGACGTAATCAATATCACCCAGGCTGTTCCACGTGACTCCACCATCCTGCGTCTTGAAAATATGGGATTTAAAAGGATAGTAGTTGCCACCCACTGCCCAGCCGATCATATCATCCATAAACAAAACATCATTCAAAATTCCTGAACGATAATCAGAAGAGCAAAGAACCTCCCAGTTCTGCCCCCCATCCGATGTACACGTAATCATACCGCTGCTGCCCACCAGCCAGCCATGCCATCGGTCGGTGAAATAAATACTTCTTATTTCACCCCATAAATCCTGACCTTGAAAATCAATTTCATTCCACGTAGTCCCTCCATCTTGAGTATAATAGGCTATACCCCAGTATTGAGGCACAGTATGGCTGCTTCCGGCTATCCAGCCGTGATCTTCATCTGTAAAATGTATGGATAAAATTTCAAAATACTTGTAAACGTCCCCGCCATATTCCCAGCTATTACCTCCATCTGTAGTTCTGGCGATTTTCTGTTCATCATTGTCCCAATCCGTCATCGATACCCACCCCCGTAGTGAATCAATAAAAAATACATCAAACAACTGGTACACATTTGGAATTTCAATGGTATCCCAGGAATCACCTCCGTCATTTGTCCGGATAAACTCGTTACAACATGTGCCCAGGAACCAGCCGTGCATATTATCAGAAAAAGATAAATGCCTCAGTTCCATATCCGGATCGTTAAACTTAACCTGCCAGCTCTGCCCCAAATCCGTCGATGCCATGACTGTCCCGTCTTCGCCGCAAAACCAGGCATTGCCATTTTCAGTAAAACAGAGATCGTTGATTGTGGCTGAATACCCCGTTTCAATGCGTTCCCAGTCCATCCCGCCATTAACAGTTTTGAGAATAATACCGGAGTCGCCTGCAATCATGCCAACATCGTCATTTAAAAACTTAACGGTCGAAAAATTTGCATGCGAAGGATAATTCATCAGCTCATACGAATTGCCTCCATTTTCGGATTTTAAAATCGTACCGGCATCCCCGACGGCCCACCCAGCATTTTGATTTGAATAATGAACATCATTCAGGGTATTTCCCTGCGGTAAAGGATGGCTCCATTCCCACTGAGAATGGGAAGTTCCAGGAAGTAATAAATTTACGAAAAGAACCAGGATAAGACTGATTGTTCTCATGGCCGGACTGTGGGATTGCTCGTAACTGTAAAATTAAATTAATTACATTGAGAAATGATACTGTTCAATGAGAAATGAGAAATGAAATATGTACTGGATCTTCTGTTGAAAAGGTTAAAAAGTCTACCCCTGATGTTATTGTATTTTATCTTGAAAGAATGATACAACATGGCTTTAACTGGATTCTTTTAAATACATAAAGCCAATTTGAAATTTTAATTTGGCTTTATCATCACATTTTTATATATTTACAGCCAAATTGAATCGATATGCGGACATTTATCGGCAGAGAAAAGGAGATCTCTGTATTAAAGGGAGCTTTATCATCAGAAAAATCAGAATTTATTGCTGTATATGGAAGAAGAAGGGTTGGAAAGACGTTTCTGGTGCGACATGCATTTAAGGATATTTTCACCTTCCAGGTAACAGGACTTGCCAATGCTTCTATGAAGCAGCAACTATCCAATTTTAACCTGGCTTTAAGCAAACATTATCCAGGCCAAGAATTCACACCGCCAAGTGACTGGCTGAATGCCTTTGCATTATTAAGCCACTTACTCGAAGCCACAGCGGGGAGGAAAGTGATCTTTATCGATGAATTGCCCTGGTTTGACACCCGTAACTCCAACTTCATCCAGGGCATTGAACATTTCTGGAATAGCTGGGCTTCTGCACGTAATGATGTTATACTTGTTGTATGTGGTTCAGCTACATCCTGGATGATGAATAAACTTATCAATAACAAAGGAGGGCTGCATAACCGGATTACTACAAGAATCAGGCTTGAACCATTCACATTATATGAATGTGAAAACTTCCTGCAATCTCAAAATATAAGACTAGATCGGTACCAGATCGTTCAATTATACATGTCGCTGGGCGGCATACCTTACTATTGGAATGAAGTCGGCCCGGGCCTTAGTGCAATGCAAAATATCGATAAGATCTGTTTCACAGGCAGCGGACTGCTCACAGATGAATTTGATAATTTGTATCGTTCACTTTTTACGAATCATGAGCGGCATCTAAGCATTGTCAAGGCTCTTGCCAAAAGATCAAAAGGCTTAACCAGGGAGGATCTTATAAAGATTTCCGGTCTCCCTAATGCAGGTAGCACAACAAGGATTCTGGAGGAACTTGAAGTGAGTGGATTGATCAGAAAATATGTACCCTTCGGCAGAAAATCCAGGAACAGTTTGTATCAACTGATCGACTTTAATACACTTTTTTATTTGAAATTCATTCAAAACAACCGGGAATCAAATAATAACAATTGGCTTAATTTTATAGATACACCGGAATACCGGGCCTGGAGCGGATATGCTTATGAACAGGTGTGCCTTTACCATCTTCCACAGATCAAACAATCCCTTGGAATAAGCGGAGTTCATACAATGGTTTCCTCATGGAGGAGTAGCATTCCGGGACAAGGGGCACAGATCGACCTGATCATTGACCGTCGTGACCAGGTCATCAATTTATGTGAAATGAAATTCTCCGTAAGCCCCTTCCTCATTACTAAAAAATATGCGTCCGAATTAAGAAATAAGATCGGGACTTTCAAAACAGAAACAGGGACACGAAAATCCGTATTCCTGACAATGGTAACGACCTTTGGAATACAAAAGAATATTCATTCCACAGGTCTGGTCCAGAATGAGTTGCAATTAGAAGACCTGTTCAGTTCTATTTAATGGATTTCACAATTTTCCCAACCGCTCCCTGCCCTTCGCCCTTCGCCCTAAGCTGATAAACGTAAACCCCCGCCGACAATCCCGTCGCATCCCACCTGACCACCTGACCACCTGGCCACCTGCCATCCACCACCGTCGCCACTTCCCTCCCGTGCAAATCGTAAATCTTCAGACTAACCCATTGACCATTGACCATTGACCATCGACCATCGACCATCCAAAATCGAAAATCGACCATGCCTGAGGTTGGGTTCGGATAGCAATCAATTCGGATAGGGGAATTAAAAACTCCATTTTCATTATCTGCCGCTCCCAGCATACCTCCGTTGCTTATGTGAAATATGGCGTCATCGGCTCCTACAACCCATCCGTTATCTATATCAGTGAAAAATATTCCGCCAAAGGTTCCGTTAAAATTGACCATCACGTGCTGCCAGGAATGGCCTCCATCCTTTGTATAAAGCAAATCGCCATCATCCCTGGCAATCCACCCACGGTCATTATCGTTAAAGAACAATTGCTTGCGGTATGAGCCGAAACCAGGGAACTGTTCTTCCCATGTGGCTCCGCCGTCTGTCGTTCGCATGATGACATCGCGGTATGGATGACGGCTTGCACTGTCTCCAACAGCCCAGCCATGGTTGGAATCAGTAAAAAAGATATCCTTCAGGTAATGTGGCCCTGACCAGATCTCATTCCAGTTAGCCCCGCCGTCATCTGTGCGTAAAATGGCCTTGTGTCCGGCAATAAATCCCGTGTTATTATCAATAAAGAAGATAGAAGATAAAGCATGAGGAATGGTAAGTGACAAATCCTTCCAGGTCTCTCCGCCATCATCTGTTTCAAAGAACAGGGATATATCCGGTGGCGGGTAAATATTACTTCCGCGTCCTATTGCAAAGCCATGCCCGGTATCTTTAAAATAAACATCCGTAAAATCACCGTCGTTGATATTTTCAGCGAATTGTATTTCCCATTGCTCTCCGCCATTGCTGGTATGATATATCGCGGCAGTATAAGAATCAAGTGATCTTCCTCCGACAATCCATCCTTCAATTGGGTCTGCAAAATAAACGCTGTTCAGCATGTTATCCAGTGAAGGTTGAATGGTCCATGAATTACCGCCGTCGGAAGTGTGAAAAATCCTTGACTCAAACGGGTAAAACGTGGCGCCTACTGCCCAACCATTCTGATCATCAATAAAAAAAACATCTTCAAGATCACAATAGCTATTAGATCCTGTATTCATCTTTGCCCAATGTGCTCCACCATCCTGTGAAACAAGAAAATTCCCCAAACTTCCAACGATCCATCCTGTATTATCATTAATAAAATTTACTGCATTGAAATCACCCAGGACGAATCCATCATTCATCTCACCAGGATACCATGTAGTACCACCGTCAGAAGTAAAAAAAATCACACCAATATTTAACGGTATAGTCGCACTGTTACCGGCGATCCAACCATGATCCGAATCGGTAAAATCTATATCATGAAATTCGAAGTAATAGCTGTCATCTAAAAGAGATTGCCAGGTTGAGCCCCCATTGGTAGTTTTTAATATAACAGCATAATTATCATACATTTCCATAGATGATACATAGCCGGTCAATGTATCTATAAAACAGATATCAAAAACCAGATTTTCTGACGGCAGGTCCACCGTTGACCAGGTAGCCCCGCCATCACCGGTTCGGATCATTGCTGGGCTGTATGATTCGAATGCTCCTGCAGCCCAACCATGACTTGCATCCACAAATGAAACGCTGGTGAATTGAATCAGGGGATCGCTGTAAACCAATTGCCATGATTCACCATAATCAATTGATTTAAAAACAGTTCCATCATCGCATGTTAGCCAGGAAATGTCATTGTTAATATTTATATCGGTTATATTGCCGTAAAATCCTCTGTCTATTTGATTCCAGGTCAGTCCACCATCAGTTGTTTTCAGAATGATGCCGGAATCACCGGTAACAAGGCCTGTATTTAAATCAAAAAATTCCACTCCTGAGAAATTCAGGTGGGTCGGGTAATTGAAAAGGTCATAGGTTTGACCTCCATCATTGGATTTCATGATGGTACCCGCGTCACCGACGGCCCAACCGGTTGTTTGATCAATGAAAAACAAGTCATTAAGCGTATTGCCCTGCGGAAGGGGATTTTGCCACTGCCACTGAGAAAGGGATGTTCCAGGGAGTAATAAATTTAAGAAAAGGACCAGGATAAGACTGATTGTTCTCATGGCCGGACTATGGGATTGCTCGTACCCTGTAAAATTAAATAATTACATTGAGAAATGATACTGTTCAATGAGAAATGTGAAATGATAATGGTATTATTTGTATTACCTTTGCGAAATATCAGGTGGGTATGAAGGTGAAGGATATTATAAAGCTGATTGAGGAAAGGGGGTGGTATCTTGTATCTCAGAAAGGCAGCCACAGACAGTTCAAACATGAGTCGATACCCGGCCGGGTTACAATAGCTGGTAAACTTAGTGATGAAATGCCTAAGGGAACAGCAAATTCAGTGTTTAAGCAGGCAGGAATTAAATAGGGTAAGAATGTATGAGCAAAATACAGGTAATTATAGAAAAATCTGAAACCGGTTATTCCGCTTATGTTCCGGAATTGCCTGGATGTGTGAGCACTGGTTCGAATGTTGAGGAAATTAAACGATATATTGGTGAAGCAATATCTTTTCAACTTGAAGGTATGCAGGAGGATGGCCTGCCAATCCCTCAGGCATTAACCGGCAAATATTCACTACAATTTACATTTGACGTAGAGACTTTTCTTAAGTATTATGATAAGATCTTTTCAAGACGGGCACTTTCGCGCCTCACGGGGATCAATGAGAGCCTGCTAAGCCAGTATGCCTCCGGATTAAAACATCCTCGTCCTGCACAGGCAAAAAGGATTGAAAAAGGACTTCATAGACTCGCCAACGAGTTGTTGCAGATAAGCCTGTAATTTTCGCATTTCCCTTTCTGCATTGCACATTTTACATTTGATTTTTCAATTTTCGTTTTTCATTTTTCATTTTTCATTTGTTGAACTCCTGCGGAGTTCTTTACCGCTGCTAAAAATCTCATTCCCATGCCTCCCTGCCCTTATGCCTCCCTGCCTCCCCGTAACTTTATTTAAAATCATTCCACATAAAAACAAATATGTTTAATTTTGCGGCTGTTTTCAAACAGATTAAAAATGCCTTCAAAAAAAATAGGGATCTTTTACGGTTCCAGCACCGGACAGACGGAAATGGTGGCGGAAAAGCTGCACCACTTATTTGGCGAAGAAAATGCCGACCTGATCAATGTCGATATCGCCACGGAAAATGATCTCGGGAATTATCCATACCTGATACTTGGCACACCGACCTGGGGCATCGGGGAGATGCAGGACGACTGGGAAGACTTTGCCGAAATCGTAGAAAGCGCGAACCTCCAGGGGAAGAAGACCGCGCTTTTCGGACTGGGCGACCAGGATACCTATCCTGACCATTTCGCTGACGGCGTCGGGATGCTTTATAAAAGGATCAAGGACAAAACCACGGTGGTAGGCCAATGGCCCAAAGCCGGGTATCACTTCAACGCCTCAGAGGCCCTGATTGGCAACCACTTTGTCGGACTGATCATCGACCAGGAGAACCAGGCGGCAAAGACGAATGAACGGTTGGAGAAGTGGGTGGAAATGCTCCGGAAGGAATTTGTTTAACCTCACCCCCTGTGAGGGTGTAACAGTATTATGTTTTGAACTTGCAAACATGATTTCATTTTTGGATC
>CAYUQP010000041.1:0-37901 GCA_964447005.1 uncultured Bacteroidales bacterium | reverse complement strand
TCATAATCCTGTTTTTAGTTTACTTTTCCTGTAAACCTATTTCAGGACAAGACAACCTGTTTTAAACCCTCAAACCCTCAAACCCCCATATCCACAAATCCACAACTATTTCTTAACTTATTCTCAAGTAAAAAATCGTATTTTTGCTAACCTAATCATCCTTAAAAACCGGTGTTGTCCCGCAAATTCAACCTGTTGATATTCATTTTATTAGCTGTATTTTCTTATATCAATACGGCTAATAGTCAGAGTGTGGTGGTAAGCAGTTATTATAATGGAACATTTCCCGTTGATGAATGGACTGAGATACTTGTAATAAATGATAACCTCAATCTGAATAATTATACTTTTCGTGATAATAATTCTCAACAAAATAACTGGCAGACAGCGGTAAATTTTGCCAATGCTTCTTTCTGGAATAATATCAGGGCTGGTACTGTAATTTTAGTCTGGCACAGGCAAAAAGATGCGGGTGGTAATGACCATCCTCAGGACATAATTAAAAGTGACGGTTATTTAGAGATTTGGGCTAATGATATAACATATTTTACGGGAACTAATTTCGGTAATCCGCCAAATTATGATGGAAGCACCCTCAATGTTGCCGGTTCAGGCGATTTATTGCAACTTCGAGATGCCGGCGGAAATCACATCCATGCCCTGGGTCATATTTCGACTCCGGGTTCTTCTTTCCCACCTTTGCCATTGCCAAAATTAAACCATGCTCAAGCACTTGGCACCGGGGAGGCCGTATTTGTCTGCCCGGGGTCAAACATCAGCGAATACGGGACACTAACACCCCAGAGCGGTACGACCTGGACCGCAAAAGCCGTCAGTCCAAATGTCACCAAAGGTCTCCCCAACCAATGCACATTCAGCTCTACAGCCAACTCCGATTACTGGCGCAGCCTGCGACAGCCTGCGTGGAACGCTCCGACGCTTACCGCCACGTATTCGGCGCCGACGGTCAACCTGAACTGGACTGCGGCAACTGATCCTAATCCCGCTGATAACACCCAGGGCTACATGATCCTGCGCAGTACGGTCAATACTTCCACTCCGCCAAACGATGGTCAGACCTATGTTGTTGGCAATCCCATCGGTCCTGCCACAGTGATCGCGATAATTCCTTCTTCCCAGACGCTTACCTACACTGACACCTACACCTTAAACTGCGGCGATACAGTCTATTATCGTGTGTACGCTTACCGTTACGGCACCGATAACATGAACGGCAACAATTTCAACGTAGCCCGGGGCAGGGCTTACAATGAAACGAACTTTGCCGCGGCGTTCACCGGGATCCCTGATGCGCCGGCCATAACCTCGGTGACCCACACGGATGCCCTGTGCGGCGTGGATAACGGCACGATCACCATCAACGCCACAGGGGTTACGGGCGTGACACTGGAGTATTCCATCAACGGTACCGACTGGTTCCCCACCAATGTATTCACCGACCTGCCACCGGGCAGCTATAACGTGTTCGTCCAGATTGCCGGGTTCACCCAGTGCCAGACTCCTTACAGCGGTAACCCGGTTGTCATCGAAGACCTGACCGGCCCTGCGCTTACCCAGGTTGACGACACTGACGCCAGTTGCGGGAGCGACAACGGGATCATCACCATTACAGCCACGGGAGGAACAGCCCCGCTTCAATATTCCATCAACGACGGCACCGACTGGTATCCAACTAACGTCTTTTCTAACCTGGCTCCCGGCAATTATTTCGTAAAGATCAAAGATGCCAACAATTGCGAGGAAACATTTACGGGAAACCCGGTGGTCATCGACATGATCCCGGCGGCTGTCGCGCCCACCTCTGCTACTGTCGACCGCGACGATATCTGCGGTGACGATGCCGGCAATATCATCCTGACCGCCATTGGCGGTAGCGGGGAAAGCCTGCAGTGGTTTACCGGCTCCTGCGGCGGGACGCCCGCCGGCTCAGGCACCCCCCTAACTATCCCCTCGCCCACCGTAACCACAACCTATTTCTGCTACTGGACCAGCACCGTCTGCGGCAATTCACTGTGTGCATCGGTGACGGTAAATGTCACCGACCCGCCGACTGTATCCAATGCCGGGCCTGACCAGGCCCTTTGCGGAGTCTATACCACGTTCCTCGAAGGGAACCAACCCGTTTCCGGCACCGGACTGTGGACACAGGTTTCCGGACCGGCCGCGTCGACTTTTACCGACAATACGCTTTACAACACCCAGGTGACCGTCACGCTATACGGAACCTATGTTTACCGGTGGACGATCACTACCGGCGCAGCCTGCCCGCCCAGCCAGGATGAGGTGACCGTCAGCTACAGCGATGCCGCGATTGTTACGACCGGCAGCAACTCACCGGTTTGTACCGGCACAACGATATTCCTCACATCCAGCATCTCCGGGGCCACTTACCTCTGGACCGGCCCGGGCGGCTGGACTTCCACGGAACAAAACCCGTCGATACCCAATGCCACCCTTGCCAATGAAGGAACTTATACAGTTACCGTCAGTAATATCCCCGGCGGATGCCCGGATACCAGCGACGATACGGAGGTTGATATCGTAGAAAGCCCTGTAGCACCGGCATCGGCCGCGGCTGACCCCGATGAAGTCTGTGAAGGATCTGCAGAAACCATCACACTGACGGCCACCGGCGGAAGTGGGACCGGACTGGTCTGGTACGAAGGATCATGCGGTGGTACGCTGACCGGGACCGGCAACAACATTGAAATACCGGCGCCGGCTGTGACCACAACCTATTACGTGGCATGGAACAGTGATTTCTGCGGTGATTCGGAATGCGTATCGGTCACGGTGACCGTTGCTGAGCCGCCCTCGACCGCCGATGCAGGCTCCGACCAGTCGCTCTGCGGTGTGCTGACTGCAACAATGGCCGCTAACGATCCCGATGAAGGGACCGGGACGTGGTCACTCGTATCGGGTCCCGGAACCGCAATATTTGCCGATCCCACAGCCTGGAATTCCCAGGTGACGGTATCGGTCCAGGGTGATTATATTTTCCGCTGGACCATTGCCAACGGCTCGGTTTGCCCTGCCAGCTCCGATGAGGTTAACTGTAATTTCGGCGATGCGATCCAGGTGGCGGCCGGTTCGAACTCCCCGGTATGCACCGGCGAAGATCTCATCCTGACGGCCAGTATCTCCGATGCCACCTACTTTTGGACCAGGAATACTGATGCCTGGACTTCGACGGAACCGAGTCCGGTCATCCCGAATGCCGGCATGGCCGATGCAGCGATATACACCGTGTTTGTCACCGGCATCCCGGGAGGATGCCCCGACACGCAGGATGATACGGAAGTCGTCATTAACCTGTCGGCCGTCGAGCCAGCCTCTGTAAATGCAAGTCTAAGCGTAATCTGCGCCGGCACTGCTGGTGACCTGACGCTGACAGCCAATGGCGGCTCAGGCGTCACCCTGGAATGGTACACCGGAAGCTGCGGCGGAACGCCGATCGGTACTGGCGCCATTCTGACGATACCTGCCCCGCTGGTCACCACAACCTATTATGCCCTCTGGTCAACACCGGAGTGTGGCAATTCATCATGTAAATCAGTGACGGTAACCGTTGAGGAGCCCCCGACAGCAGCGAGCGCGGGTACTGACCAGTCGATATGCAATAACCTGAACACCACGCTGGATGGCAATGTGCCGCTGGTCGGATCAGGGCAGTGGACCACAGTCAGCGGGCCGGGGACCATTTTATATGCAAACCAGGCATCCCCTAACACATTCATCACGGCCTCCAATATCGGGGTCTATACGCTGCGCTGGACCATTTCAACCACAAGCGGGGTGTGCCCGGCCAGTTCTGATGAAATGACGATTGAATTCGGCAACCAGATCACAGTGGTGGCCGGCAGCAATTCCCCATTATGCGAAGGAGAAATTCTTACGTTGTTTTCCAGTATTGCCGACGCAACTTATAACTGGACCGGACCGGGAGGCTTTACCTCCACCATACAGAATCCGGTGATCAATAACGCGACGGTGGCGAACAGCGGGGACTATCAGGTCACGGTGACCGATATCCCCGGGGGCTGTCCGGCCACCTCCGACGTCATTGCAGTGGTGGTGGGAAGCATCCCTGCCGCCCCCGTGGTCAGTTCTCCGAACCTGAGCGGAAATATGCAGGAAGTATGCTCCGGTGCGACACCTCATTATTCCGTCGTGGCGCCGGCGCCCGGATCCGAATTCACGTGGAATTTGTCAGGAGGCGGGACGCTGATGCCCCTGGGAGGAGCGGACACCGACATGAACATCCATTGGACTGCTTCCGGTGGTACATATGATTTAACGATCACTGAAACCAACGTTGCCGGCTGCACTGGCGACCCCTTGCTGATCACCGTCAGTATTATGCCCGCAGCCTATCCTGCAGTGGTCATCAGCGCCGATAACAACCCGGCTTGCCCGGGAACCCCCATTCAGATCACAGCCTCCGTCACGGATGGAGGAACCGCCCCGGTTTACCGCTGGATCAGGAACGGGGCGGAGGTCGGGACCAATTCCCCGGTATTCACCCTGGAGTCACCGCTCGACAATGACCTTTTAACCTGTGAAGTGACTTCCAACGCAATCTGTGCCAGTCCTCCCCTGGTGTCCAGCAACACAATTGACATAGAAGTATATGATTCGGTGAAAGTATTTATTGCTTATGAAGATCCGCTTTGTGCCGGCTCGCCCAACCTGCTTGACGCGGGTAGCAGCTTCACCGCTTACCTCTGGAGCGACGGGAGTACCGGAAATACCGTCACTGTCTCCGAGGAGGGCATTTACTGGGTCCGGGTCACCGACGCCAATGGCTGCACAGGGGCTGATTCACTCGCGCTGGAACCGTGTGAAGCATTACCCGAACTATATGCCCCCAACGCCTTTACCCCGAATTCCGACGGGAAAAACGACCGGTTCTTCCTGGTCTGCAGCAGCCCTGAGGCACTTACCGGCTTCGAAATGCTCATTTTCAACCGCTGGGGACAGCAAATCTTCAGCACCAAAGACATTGGCGAAGGCTGGAACGGAACCCTGAACGAAAATCCTTGTCCTGCAGACGTTTATACTTTTATCGCCACTTATTCAATCGGAAATATTGGTTCACAGCAACTTGCGGGAACGGTGACATTGGTCAGGTAAATTTTCTTCTCCGAACAGAAGCTGTACTTAAGGTCGTTTTTTCATATTACCACAAAGGAACACAAAGGATTTCACGAAGGCACACAAAGGTAATAATCTAGCATTCAATTACTTTGTGCGCCTTTGTGATGTACTTGGTGCGCCTTTGTGGTTAAAAGACACCTTCATCAATAAAAAAACCGACGACAAAAGCCGCCGGTTTTTTAGATGAAATACTATATGTTCAGATTGCGCTATTCCTTGAAGAACTTCTTCAGGGTGGTTTGTTTCCCGTCGTCGGCGCCGATGTAATAAATCCCATCCGGGTAAGCGCCCAGGTTGATCTTCACCTGGTCGTTCTTCACATCAAAATCATCCAGGATCTGTCCAATAGCATTGTAAACCTTGATATTGACTTTTTCTGTAACTGAGTTGATCTTGATGTTGAGCTCTCTTGAAGCCGGGTTGGGATACAACTCGAGGCTCAGTCCGGCCGGCTTTACAGCCACAGCTGGCGCATTTCCGAAGTTGACGGTGTAATCCTCTACTTCACCGTTGGTGAAAATCTCGCACGAGGTTGGCACACCTCCGATTTTTTGTGATATCCTCATCCTGGTTTGACCTGAGACGTTGGTTGGTACGCTGATAGAACCGTTGGCAGTGCCTCTATAATTATTGACTGCAAACACCTGCTCACCGGAATCGGTGAAATCTCCATCGTTATTAAAATCAATCCATATTCTCCAGTAATTGCGTTGAATGGAGCTGTTCGGTGTTAGCGACAAACTGCTGGTGGAACCCGGTGCCATGCCGATGGTCAAACCGGTGAAATCAGAGTAATACGATGCCCCGGAGGAATTTGAGAACGCTCCGACGACCACCTTTTTAATGTAATTCAGTGCATTGCTGGTGCTTCGCGATTCACAGTACGCGGCAGCTTCTGTCACCGTGATATAATTATCCACGAATTTTGTATCGGAACCGACATTATTCGTGGCAATAAGTGTCACGGCATAAGTCCCGGCCGTGTTATATGTTACAGAAGGATTCTGGCTTGTACTGGTGGCCGGGGTGCCCCCTTCAAAAGTCCATGACCAGGAAGTCGGGTCATTGGTCGAAAGGTCTGTAAACTGGACACTTCCGCCTATCACCAGGGAAACCGGACTGCCTGAAAAATCAGCCACGGGTGGTTGCGGAACAGGCACAGATAGCGATAAGGTATAGTCTTCCACCTCGCCGTAGGTAAACAACTCACAGGGACCGGGGGCTGAATTATACTTCATAGCAACCCTCATGCGCGTTTGACCGCTCAGTCCGGCAGGGATATTAATTGTACCTGACACCGTTCCTTTCTGGGCATTGGAGGCGAAGACCTGCTCCCCGCTGTCGAGAAAATCTCCATCCATGTTGTAATCGATCCAGACTCTCCAGTACTGGGCACGCGATCTGCCTGAAAATCCCGGACTTAATGCCAGGTTGTATGAATTTCCGCTTGTTACTGCAACAGGTGACGAGGTAAAATTGCCATAACCGCCATTATTCCCGGAATTATTGACATAAGTTCCCAGGGTCACCGAATTAATCCATTCTTTGGAAGTATTGCTGCCCGATGAAGAACAATACGTGATCATATATTCGGTAACGGTGATATAATCCGTTTCGGTTTTGGTATTGCTTCCTGCGCTATTTGTTGCAGTAAGGCTTACATTGTACGTCCCTGGTGTGTTATATGTGACCACGGGGTTTCTTTCCGTGCTGGTAGCAGGCGTTCCGCCTTCAAACTCCCAGTACCACGAAGTGGGATTATTGGAAGACAGATCGGTAAAGCTCACCTGTTGCGTGGCCATGACCGTAGTGGGGCTGGCGGAAAAGTTAGCCACCGGGGCGATTACGACGGGTGCCTGGAAGTTGAATGATGCCACCTGTGTCTTCCAGTTCCATCCTCCGGCGGAATACTCGTTGGTATACCAGAACGTGGCGTCGTTGGTCGGATCGACCGACATCATGGAGTAATCTCCCCACCGGTTCACGCCGGTCTGGGAAGCGGTACCCGCTACGATTGTGGTCTCAGCCACATCCAGCAGGCCGGAGCCTGAATTGGCTGCAGTTTGTCCTGCCACACGGATGGAAGGATAGGTGGATGAACTGGAAACGGAGTAACCGACGGCTATGTCACCGTTGCCATTCATCGCGACGCTGGCCATCCAGCGGTCATTTCCATCGGCCGGAGCATAGGTGCCCTGCTGGTGGATGCTCCAGGTGTTGCCTGTTTTTCTGAGTTCATACCAGCGGACGCCAGCCTGGTGGTTACCATCGGCATTCACCGTATGGTTGGTGACCATGGCTTCGTAAGTGCCGAAATTCCTGTACTGCAGGCGGTACATCAGCCGCGAAGCAAGCGGGTCAAGGGTCTGCGCCGTTCCGGGTTGATTGATGACAATACCACTATAGGAGTAAGACTGGGTTGTAAGGGTTTGCACCAGGGTGACAGTTGAGTTACCCGTGTTGGCCCAGTCGATGGTCGCTTTCCAGATTCGCAGCGAGTTGGTTCCCAGGTTTGCCAGGTAGTTGGGGCTTCCTGAGGGCGGAAGGGGACCGTCGGCATCGGCCGGGAGCAGGCTTCCATAAGCTGTTCCCAGGTTGAAGAAAAGCATTTGTGCAGTGGGATCGCCATTGATCATGGCAGCACGGTTCAGCACACAAACTGCTGCGCCGGCAAATGAGAGGCTCCCTGAGGCGAACTGGTTCACCGTCAGATAATAACCATCCGGCCAGACACCAAATTTCGGGTAATCGGGCATATTGGCAAATTCATATGCATAACGGTACCAGGCTCCGGTCGGGTCATTGGTCTGGGAAACTGCGATCAGCTCATAATAAGGTCCATAGGGGTGGGTTGGCAGTGAAAATTGTGTGGCAATCCAGCGATCGGCATACTGGTCATACAGCACGATCGGGTCTCCATCGTTCGTCCCCGTCCAGGGACCAACGAAACCATCCCACAAGGTGCTGTTGGCCGCCGGCCCGTAAAGCGGATTTCCATTCTTGTCCCAGATACGGAACGACAGGTTGACCATCTGCATGTAATGGCTCAAGCCCACATCCCCGTCGGTATCCGGAGGTGCGACGCCACTCTGGTTGTAGTTGCCGCTGAAATTCTGGCCGATCTCGGCAGTGGAACGGTTACCGATCAGATCGGACTGAAGTACAGGATCAGGTCCCTTCCAGGCAGCCTCAACATTGAATTCTTCAAGAAAACCGTCCTTGTTGGGAATCACTTTTTCTTTCCATGATCTATCAACATAGCCTGGTTCGATAGGAGTCACATCGATAAGTCTTTCAGAAATATCGAATCCGATGGGAGTAATGATCTTCTCCGGGACAACACCCTGAGCCCGTAAAAAACCTGTACTCAAAAACAAGAGTACAGTAAGCACTGAAAAGTAAACTTTTAGCTTCATTTTTTATGATTTTTGTGAATAACAGGCATGCCTTCAGGGATGGTAGTTGAATTAATCAACACTTTTTACAAAAAGTAATACGAAAAAACCGAATATCTCTATCATGACAATGGGGAGAGCTGTCATACAGAGATTTCATCAGATGAATAATTCTACTCGTGTTTTAATTTGCGCTGGCGGCTGGTCGTTTTATAAGCTAGTAAACCAACGATCACTGCTGCTGTCACTGCTGATAAAATCCAGTCGTACCATGTAAAGAACGGGAGGGCCGTCAGGAATGTTAAGGTACCAAGTGGCAGTAGCAATAAAGAATTGGTGATCAAACCCGGATTATAGATGGGCTTGTCGGGTTGAAAAATGATAGTATGCATTAAGTTGTTGATAGTTAACTCGAAAAGCATCATTGCAAAGCCAACCCAGGGTGCAATGTCGAAAAGAATAGCGCCGAGTATTACCGCCGGCCAGGCAATCATGATGTTTACCTGGAAAACATAACCTTCATCCAGCGGGTAGTTTCGATCGGTTTTAGAACCAAAAGGCGTTTTAAGATTGAAAAATTCTTTAAAGCTTAAAGGGGCTAAAACATACTCTTCAATTTCATGAAGCATTAAAAAAGGCAAATGCAACCATAAAAGAAACTGGTAAAATGTCATTGAATTCCTGTAATAGATCAGGATGACCAGTAATACCGGGGCAATGAACAAATTCGCACTTTGCCAGAAACGATTCACTTTTTGAATATTCATAGTACCTCCTTATTAGCGTTTGAATTTACTCATTTTACCACAACCTTCTTTACCACCTGCTCTTTTTCCGACCGGATCACTGCAAAGTAGATACCTGCCGTCAGGTTCAGGCCCGGGAAACTGACAATGGAAGTCGATCCTTTCGGGGCATTCACCTGCTCAGATGCTACCAAAGCTCCACTTACATCTGAAAGCTGTACCAGGATCTTTCCCTCGCTCACCGGGTTGATCGCTATATTGATCTCGCTGCCTCCGGCCGGGTTGGGAAATACAACCGCCTTGAGCGATGCTTCTTCCGGTATTT
Source organism: uncultured Bacteroidales bacterium (assembly GCA_964447005.1). Lineage (GTDB taxonomy): Bacteria > Bacteroidota > Bacteroidia > Bacteroidales > JAGOPY01 > JAGOPY01. The sequence continues at coordinate 28,257 of CAYUQP010000041.1, read as the reverse complement.
TTTCTGTCCCATCGGCAATGGTAAAGCTCCAAACCGGCGAATAGACCATCTCTCCGTTCTCATCATAAGCTTTGACTGCCCAGAAGTAAGTTTCACCGGGCTCCGGCCGGAAATCCGGTGCCGACAGTGCGGTGGACCTCCCCAACTGTTTCCGGTACAAAGCATTAACATAAGAAATGTTAGAAGACTTCGAAATGAGCAATTCGTAATCGTTTAATTCACCATGATCAGGCATCCAGGCAAAGAACAAGCTTTCATGTTTTAACCGGCTGCCATTAGCAGGCGATTGAAGCTCGAGCGACTTTGTGGCAGAGGACACCACCCACGCCAGGTAAAAGGGCTTTTGTCCGTCAAGGCTGTCAAAATACCACCAATCCGGATTATTCTCCGGGCTGAAAAGAAAGGCCCATAAGTGAAGGCTGCTCAGGTTAATTCCTGAGGAGGTGAAGTGCAGGTGTTCCAGTGAGGCGAAAATTCGATGACCGTATTCTGTGGTCGTAGTAGTTTCTGAAGATAACGTCCCGCTATAACCTGCTCCAATAGTAAGGTTACTTTGAATTTTGCAAACATGAGGTATTGTTTTCGTGGAGCCAATGCCAGCTTCCACTTCAAAATCCCAACTTTTTGACTGACTGTTGGATGTCCTGTCTTCTATGCTCGTGTTAATATTCATGAAAGAACCACCTGACAGGTTGGTCCAGTCGAGCCTCATGACAGGGACAAGTCCATAATTCTGAACCTGCTGGTAAAGAAACGATCTGCCGTCATATAAATCCCATCCGTCCATTGACGGATCATTCGGCTCTTCGACATGAAACGGATATTCATCAAGTTTTACTGGATAGGGAACAGGCGTGTTGGCAATGGTTACGAAGAGGTATTGGAAGGAACTTTCCACAGGGTACTGGAGTGTATTGTTATCCCACCAGGGGTAGGCCATATAACTATAACGCCTGATCTGTGGCACGGAATAAATAAAGAAGCCGTAATCCTGGCTTTGCTCTTCCAGATCGAAAGGCAGGGAATAAGTGAAGCCGTTGGTCTGGGAATTCGACACTGTATTTCCATAGGTCTGGGAATATTTGAACTTTTCACTAGCAGATAATTGCCTTAACTTACCCTTTGCTGAAACCTCAATACTTTCGCCAACGCTCCACTCATGTTCCGTGTCCGTTTTGAATTCTGAAGTACCCGAACTATCAGTCTCAAATTCGAGTGAACTGGCAGGCACGGGAAATCCCCAATATTCCTCCCATGTTTCCCAGTTCATTGACACGGGCGGGGAGCCATCGATGATTCCCATCAATGACCAGAGATCCCGGATTCCTTCATACACCGTATCCTGATCAAGATCTGTACTCTCCTCAAATAATGCCGGGTCTTGCTTCCAGCTATCGGAAAGGAACATGGCTCCGTTGAAATTCCGGTCGTGATCGGGATATAATACCCACATGTACGACTGGTAACCATCCGTACCCGGTAACATGGTCGTATAATCCATCGGCTTGAGCTGGTAGGAACCATAAAGGAAATAATTGCCTCCGACAGTATTGGCCCCCCTGGAGGAGGGAATCACAAGCTCTCCGGATGCGTCCTTGACAAGCAAATCGTTCTCGAAATGATATTCACAATAGGCCACATGATAGTAACCATCACTGGATTTCGTATTGGATTCGCCGAACAAGACCAGACGGTCGGATTGTTCTTTATTGGTGATCTGGCTTTCGGTCCGGTTCCCCTTCATTGAGCCTTCTGCCAGGGTGGTGGCACCGATATAAAATGGAAATGCACGTGTGCCGGGAACGTTTGGAATAGTAACCGGTGGGTCAGGCTCTGCCAGGATCTCTTCCCAGGTAAAAGAACGTTTCCCATTAGTCACTCCGGGAACAATCTTTCCAAACACATAAAAGTTGCCTGAGGTATAAAAAGTAGCCACGAAGTATTCATTGTTCAACGAGTCGAGCCGCCTGACCAGTCCACCAAAGTATTTGAAATTACTCAGATTAAGGTTAACGCAGGCGATATAGGGATCAAATACAAAATCGTTGCCGTTGCTGTGAAACTGTTTGTCACTGGAAGAATAATAATGTTCATCGATTGTCCAATGTTTACTGTCATCCCTCCACACCAGGAAATACATCAGGCTGTCGAGCTGAAAGGCGCCCTGCTCCAGATGCTGCGATACTGGCGATACGGTCCTGTAGTAAGTATAGCACTTATATGAGTCATCGGTCGGAAGCTGGGCATAACATTTATAGCTTTCATTGTCTGGGGATGAGCAGTGATCACACTGATTTGCCGACCGGATATGCTCGTAATACCACGCCCGGCCTTCGAATTGAAATGTAAATGTACGACCGAGCACTGCGCCCTCATCATAAGAGCTGCTCTCGCCCGGATAGCCAAACACCAGTTTGTTGTTATGGTCGGTATCCGGCCCCACTTTGTAGTCCTCCATCTTTACATCGTCCAGCTCATCCTGTGTGGTCTTGTTCCCGGCGTTGATGGTGTACATGTAGGCATGACCACCATTTCGGATTCCGTTGCCCTGGTAATTGAATGCATACAATACGCCATTATAGCTCAGAAAAGTTGTTCCAAGGCCCTTGTCGCACCAGTCCCGGTGGTTGCCGTCAATCCATACCGCCTCGGGCACTAACGACTGGCTGATCCCTAACAGGGGAATAATAAAGATCGCTATGAGTAAAATATACTTTTTCATGATGATATGCTTTTATGATAATGAACTAAAAATTAAAGTGAATGCCTGCATCCAGGGTCAGATCACGGCTGATGCCCGCATGGGCATTGAGCGTAAGGGCTTCAATGATCTTCCATTCAACCGCTATGCTGCCATCGATGAAGATCCTGGGCACTAGTGTTGAGTTTACCTTTTCCACCAATACATCACCGGTTTCGACATTCGTGTATTCCCGGCTGTATTCGTGCTTCGACCAGCAGTAATAAAATCCCGGGCCCAGGTACATTGTGACCGGACCGGTGGTGTAGCTTGCCAGCACATCGCTCCTGAAGTAGATGATCCAGCTCTCATCTTCTTTTTGGCTGGTGAAATTAATGGGATCGGGATTGACCATGTCGGTGATTTCGTTGACTTTGCTCACGGATCCCAACACGCGGGGAAGCACCGAAAGTCCCCAACGGTCATCAAACCGGTATCCCACATCAAAACCAAGACCAATGCAGGGTTTGGAGAAGCCGGAATCGAATGTGTACTCCAGGCTGTCGGTACCGCTATTATGGACCTCCGCCTTTGTGCCCGCTATGCCCAGGTTTACAATTCCATTTAAATGCCATTTTGAATCCGGATTGTCAATAAATGACATCCCGGCATTAAAACTGAGGTAATTGACGCGGGTAATGCGATCCACAATGGTATTGACATCATCAAGTTCTCCTTTGGTCAATTCATGTGTCCCCATATCCGTTCCATACCAGATCGAATGCAGCGACAGGGCCGACAGTTTTAAATCCATCGAGAGGTATGAATAAGAAAACCCGATAAAAAATCTTTTTCCCGCGGTGGCAGGATCGGTAACAGCTACCTGTGGCTTCGCTACAATGGCCAGCAGGATCAGTAAAGTGAAAAATGTAAACTTCTTCATAAATTGGAATTTGTTTTATGTTGAGAAACAAATATCTGTGTTCGCAGAAGAAAACGATACAATGGCTGGATGAAGATTGTATCGTTTTTAAAAAATGATACAGATTTTGATTAAAAATCGGCAGCTTTGGTGGTCGATTCCCGCAACCTCACCCCCTATACCCCCTGGAGGGTGTAACAGGTGTCGTCATTCCTTCTGGTAACCATTCTTTAGATTCCAACTCCAACGGGTAAATCCGTTGGTTCCAAAATCGTTACAAATTATAAACCGACGGATTTACCCGTCGGAGTTTCGAAAAAACTGGAAGTTAGGGACTTCTGTTACACCCTCTGAGGTTGAGAAACCGACGGCTTTAACCGTCGGTAACCTTCGAAGAGTAAGCGCCGGGTGAGATTCCCTCGATTTTTTTGAAAGCATTAAAAAAAGTATTCCGGGTTGAGAAACCGGATGAAAGACCGATGCCTTCCAGGGTCATTTCTTTTGTCTTGCCTTCCCTGATCAGCTTCTTGGCGTGGTCAACCCTTAACGCGTTGCGGTAATCGTTAAAAGATTGCCCCTTTGCTTCACGAAAATAATAAGCAAGATGATGCACCGGCACTTCGATGCACTTCGACACGGAAGCCAGGTTACATTCAGGTTGAAGAAAGGGTTGCTGTTCACTCATACAGGAATCGAGTTTCTTTCCGACCTGATCCAGGTATTCCGACTCAAAACCGGGAATGCGCTTATTGACCACTTCTTTAGATAAAAAAACCATGCGCCTGGTATCTGCATCCCGAAGGTCTGTTTCCGGATACCGAGGCATCCCGTATAAAATTCCCGGGAAAAAGAAAGGAGAAACCAGCAAACCGGTCAGGCCGGTAGTGGAAAGCAACGTTAATAGGTTATATGTGAAGAACCAGGATGAATCCCTGTTCAGGTAGGCCTCACCTAAAAGGATCAACTGGCTGAACGACAGGATGAACAGAAATCCAAGAAGCACAGTCAGCCAACTGATCATGTATCGCTGGTGTAAAAAAACCGATGAGTTCATTTTTTTTACAACATAGCGTATCATGAGTATTGCCGACCAGATTGTATAAAACAGGACGAGCACGGGGCGGCTTAAAAATATGATCAGATGCGGAATAATAATATACAAACCTGTCGGTTTGTTCAAGGCAACATACCGGATATTATCGACTATCTCTGTGGCGTTACTGATCTTTTCCTGCCAGGGTGAAAACATGTAAGGAAGTGAAGTCAATAGAAAGATCAATGCCGGGACAAGATGCCAGAGGTCCCTTTTCTTCAGACGCGCATCGTCTGTTATCACGCTTCTGACGTATCAGTAAATCATCGGACCGATCAGGTAGGTCAGGAAAGTGGGATTGACATAAGCTATCGCTATCAGGGTTAACGACCCTGAATAAATTAAAGCATATAGTATTAAGCCGTAAAGGCTCACCAGCAAAAAGAAACTTCCGAGATAAATGGAGGAAGCATATTTCCTGGCATTGAAATATAAAAGGATGATGGAAAGAATTATTCCGGTTATTGATAGGAATAACAGCATCTCATCAGGTTTGCCGGCAAAGCTAATAAATTTGTCCGGAAATGATCATATCTTTACTATACGAATAAAAGTTCAATATGCAACCCTTCAGTTTATTGCTTTTCAATCATATCCCAAAGACTGGCGGCGTAACGCTGAGGGCCATTCTGAATAAGGTTTATGGAGAAAAGCAAATATTCCAGATTAAAAGCACAAATATCGGAGAGTCCTTAAATCGGTTCAAAAACTTGTCAGAAGCAGAGAAGCAACAATATTCGGTGATATCGGGGCACGGCGCTGAACTTTTTATGCCTTATACCGATCATCCCTTCCGTTTGACGGTCCTCCGTGAACCGGTTTTACAGTTCATCTCACAGTATCACTACCTGAAGAACACCACAGGTTCAGGATTTTATGAAGAACTTAAAGAACTGGATTCCCTTGAGGATTACCTTGACTTTGCTATCGAAAACGGGCAGGATAACCTGTTGACCCGCTATCTGTCAAACTCGGTGCAGTTCCTTGCAGATCCTTCGCTGCCAATCCCGAACATGCAAAACGAAGGAAATAAGTTACTTGACAAAGCAATGAATACAATGCGGGAATATGATGCAGTCATAGACCTGGCTGATTTCGATGCCGGGGTGTTTGCACTGGCCAGAAAACTGGAATGGAATCACATCCCGATTTACCGGCCCGGAAACCGCAACAGGAATAACCCGGGCATCGGGCCGGTGCCGGGAAATATCCTTGATGCTGTCAAAGAAGCACTCAGGTGGGATATTATTTTATATGACAAGTTCAGGGAAGAAAAACTTGCCTGCGGACATGCAATCAACAGGCACTCAACAGCTTTTAAAATTTTTCAGCTAAGACAGGTAGCAATTTATTTATTGATAAAAATTCCCCGGATCACAAACCATAAGGCTATCCCGGCAAGGAAACCATAAAGTATGAACGATTTCAGCCCTGTTCCGGCGGGTTCTCCGGATGGGACAAAACCATCGAGCACCTCAATGTTCAGGTTGAACTCCATCGAGCCTTTTACCTGCTGGATACGGTCGTGCAGGGCCAGGGTCTCCTGAAGCAGTTCCATCCTGGTGATCGCCTTTTCATCGTTGATCCCTTCTTTCCTGATGATCAGCATGCCGCTCAACGAATCTACAACAGCCAGCCTCCGTTCGAGAAAAATCAGGTCCTGCTGCGATTTTTTCAACATATAATCCAGCCTGTCCCGGATATAATCCGTGTTGTTCAGGTAATCGACAAGGGCAGGCTGCAGGGCTGCAAGAATATCCGGGTTTTTAACTTTAACCTTGATATAAAAGGGGATCTTTTCGGTGCTCAGGTCTTTCACCAGGTCTTCGTTGCGGATATTTAACCCGGCCACGGAATACAGGTCTTTAACGGTGGAAACCGGCAGGCCCAGCCGGTCGGACAGCGTTTTGCTGTCGCCCGACCGGATCAGCCTGTTCAGTTTTTCCAGCATATCGGCATAAATTTTCTTTTCATAATGAACGTAAGAAACCGTCATCTCTGCCTCGTAAACCTTCGGTTTCATAAACCAGGCTCCTGCTGCCACAGCCGCGGCTACCAGTCCAAATAACAGGTACCAGAGAAGGTTCTTCCTGATATATAGACGGAATGACCTGAACATGGCGGCCAGAAATCCGTGGCCTTCAGCCATCTGAAGCATGAGCGATTCCCAGACTTTCCTGCCTGTTTCACGTGATTTGTCAAGCTGATCAGTATCCATAACGGGATAATTATTTTATTACCGGATGATTTTAATTTAAAGGCACGGACTATTCCTGAATTTTACTGATTTTTGCATGAATATGGCCATCAACTCCACAAATGTAAGAAATTCAGGCTGGAACTTAGCCAATATCCTTTTTTATCCGGCTGCTTTTCTCGCGGTCACTCCCTTTTTCATTAACCGGCTGGGCGAGAATATCTTCGGGGAATGGATGCTGATCAACTCCTACGTATTCATAGCAGTGCACCTGGTGGGATTTGGCCTGCCGGTCTCGGTTACGGCCCACGTAGCCGAAGCAATAGGACAAGAAAACAGGCATAAATTGTACGCCTACATCAACGCATCTTCGCGCCTGCTGGGCAGGATGACGGCCCTGACAATTCTTTTCGGACTGGTCCTGATTTTATTGTGGCTGGTCGACTGGACCTTTTTTAATGATGAGATCTGGAAGGCGCTCATCATCGCCACGTTTTTCATCGCTTCAAAATTTCCCGAAATATTATACCAGAGTATCTTCAAAGGCCAGGAACGATATGAAAAAGCGGCATTCTTCAACATGCTGAACCGTTTCATCGCCCTGGTTTTGCAGGTGGTGCTCGTGGTCAAAGGCTATTCGCTGGCGGCCATTTTCACCGCGAACCTGGTTGTCGGCACCCTGGTGCTGCTGCCACAGGCATGGATCATCTACCGGAACCTGCCGGGTTACAGGACTTACCTGTTTCGGAGCCTTCCAGAAAAAAAGGAACTTTACCACTTCGGGTTCTGGACCTGGCTCCAGACCATCATTGCCATCGTTTCCTACCAGCTCGACCGCTTCATTGTTGCCTACTTCCTTGGCACGGCCACGGTGACCTATTACGTGCTGGCCTCCACGATCGTCAATCACCTGCATATGGCTTTCGAAGCCGTGGTAAGCTGGCTGCTCCCGAAAGTTTCCAGGCTCAGGGCCGCGACACAGGAAACGCTCGGCCACTTCATCACGATCAGGGCTTTTTCGGTTGGATTCTCGCTGCTGATCATCATTGTACTTTACTATGTCAGCGAGCCCCTGTTCACCCTCTGGCTTGGCCCGGAGAAATACGGCAAGATGATCGGATTCTTCAGGCTTTTCCTCGTCTTTGAAGCTTTTCTCATCCTTGCGATCGTCCCGAAATACTACCTGAACGCGATCAAATCACTCCACTTCATCACCTGGCTCGAGCTGATGTATAAAACCGCCATCGTTGCAGGCATGATCATTGTTTTCATCATGTTTAAAACGGCTGAAAGCCTGATCTACGGGCAAATACTTGCTTTGTTTATCTTTATGCCCGTGGAATACTACTTTGTGAATAAACATGTCCTGCAGAGCGGAAAATTCAGGGAAATTATCCTGACCTCCCTGCCTTCCATTCTCATCACGGGTGCAATACTGTTCAGGTCCTGGTATGGTTCGGTCGCTTGCCTGGTGCTGGCCATTCTGATTTTCCGGAAGGTTTACGCGGATGATGAACGGTTCGATAAAAAGCTGCTGACGGAATGAACAGGTCGACGTCATATTATCTTTTTGTCGCCTGGTTTATCCTGTATTTTTTCTTCAATAACTTTTTATTGCCGGAGGGGCTGCTGTACACAACCATCCTGTCGCCACTTTTCCTTTACTGGCTTTATAAACGGGGACAGGTACCGAAGGTTTTAAAATGGGCCGTGCTGCTGATTCTGCCCGTGCCATTACAAATCATAGCCGGCGTTGATGCCCGGTCCTACATCATTTCCACGCTGATGGTCGCTTCGGCCTGGATCTTCCTTTTCACCGCGGTGGAAGCAGCCCGCTCAACCGGTGAAAGCCTGGAAGACGTCTTCTTCACTATATTGAAAATCAATTCGATACTGGTGCTCATTGCACTGATCCTGCTGCCATTTGCCGGGCTGCGCGAATTCATGTGGGACACCATCCCGATGTCAAAGAACCTTGCAGCTATCCCAAGGCTGAAGCTGCTTGCCTATGAACCATCGCATTATGGCCTGCTCCTGGCCCCTGTATTCCTGTATTTCATACTGAGAATCTTTACAGGCGGCTCACAACACCCGCTGATCCTGGCTGCAGGTGTCATCATCCCGCTTTTGCTTACCCTTTCCTTCGGGATCATGGGAGCAATGCTGATCACCCTGTTGATCGTTTTCCCGGTCTGTTACAGGTATATTGAGAAGATGAACAGGCGGCTGATCATTTACTCCTTTATCGTTCTGATCCTGTGTATAACCGGGCTGTGGATTTTATGGCCGGATAATCCGCTGTTCACCAGGCTGGGCAATATCATTTCAGGTACCGACAGTTCCTCGAAGGGAAGGCTGGTTTATTCCTTCATGTTCGCCCGTGACCTGGTCCTTCAGCACAATGCCTGGACCGGCGTCGGGCCCGGCCAGATCAAAATCCTGGCGCATGACCTGATAGTTAATTTCTACAAGTACACCGGAGATTATGCCGAGATTGTCAGGATACCCAATTCGATGGGCGAAATGCTGGCCACTTACGGCCTCTATGGTTTTATCCTGAAAATCTTCTTAGAGATTTATTTTTTCATCCGGTTGAAAATATACAGGAATCTTTACAACTTCAGCCTGTTCCTGTTCATTTTCATTTACCAGTTCACCGGTAGCTTTTTAGTCAACGCGGCCGAGATCGGCACCTGGGCCATTGCATTCTATGGCCGTTTTCCCTCGTTCAATATAAGTTTCATCAAACAAGCGGAATCATGAGGGTTGCCCTGATCGGACGGTCGTCGCTGCATATGGTGACAGGAGGTGACACGATCCAGATGGTGAAGACTGCCGGGTCGCTTAGTAAAATGGGCGTGAAGGCCGAAATCTTGCTTTCTTCCGAAAAGATTGAATACAACCGCTTTGACCTTTTGCATTTCTTCAACCTGCTCCGCCCTGCCGATCACCTGAAACACATCAGGCTTAGCCGCAAGCCATATGTGGTCAGCACCATATACCTGGATTATTCATCGTTCGACCGTCTCGGGCGCGGTTTGCCTTACCGGTTGCTCTTCAGTGCCCTTGGTAAACACAATTCGGAATTCATTAAAAACCTATATCGTTATGCAAGGGGCCAGGACCGGATGGTGAGCCCGGAATACCTGAAAGGCCATCGCAAAGCAATGCTGCAAATACTGGAAGGGGCTGCCCTTATTTTGCCCAATTCTGAATCCGAATACAAAAGACTGGCCTCGGATACCGGGTTCCAGGGAAAATACTTTATTGTTCCAAACGGAATCGATCCTGAAATCTTTGGCAAAAATCCACCCGAAGTAATGAGGCATGACCGTGTTATATGCGTGGGACAGGTTTACGGGATGAAAAACCAGCACCTCCTGATACGGGCCTGTGAAAAACTGGATGTTCCCCTGGCAATTATAGGCAAAGCGCCTCCAAATCACACCGGGTACTATGATTATTGCAGGAAGATCGCCGGGGAGAAGGTGAAATTCTTTGACTTTATGCCGCAGGACGAGCTGATCAGGCATTATGCCGGTGCGAAGGTCCATGCATTGCCAAGCTGGTTTGAAACCACCGGGCTGGCTTCGCTGGAAGCCGGCGCCATGGGATGTAACCTGGTGGTAGGAAGAGGGGGTGATACTATTGATTACTTCGGGAAACATGCCTGGTACTGCGACGCCGATGACCTGGCCGGCCTGGAAACAGCGCTATCCAAGGCGTTGAAACATGAAATACGTCATGAACTCCGTGAACTGATCCTTGCTGAATATACGTGGCCGAAAGCGGCTGAAAAGACCAAACAAGCTTATCTTTATGCGTTGAATGGCTAAGAAGAAACTATCGGTCGCAATAATTGGTTCCCGCGGTATCCCCAACCGCTACGGTGGTTTTGAAGCACTCGCGGAAGAACTTTCAGGAAGGCTGGTTTCCCGTGGTCACAAGGTCCTGGTCTATACTCCGGACGATCATCCACTGAAGGATAAAACCTGGAACGGTGTGGAACGTGTGCTGATCTCGAATCCTGAACGAAAGTTCGGGTCCTTCGGGCAGTTCATCTATGACCTGAACTGTAACCTTCATAGCCGCAAAAGGCATTTCGATATCATCCTGCACCTTGGATATACAAGCGACTCAATCTGGCACTGGCTGTGGAAAACAGATTGTGTCCACCTGGTCAATATGGACGGACAGGAATGGGCACGATCCAAATACAGCAGTGCGGTGAAAGGTTTCCTTCGGCTTGCAGAAAGGCTCGCTGTCCGGCGCAGCCGTTTCCTGGTCGCCGACTCGCCCCCGATAGAAAAATACCTGGCCGGCAAATATCATGTTCCGGTCCGGTATATAGCTTATGGTGCTGAGATCCCGGAACATTACTCACGGGAAGCGTTGCAGGCCTGGAACCTTACCCCGGATGCCTACGACATCGTCGTGGCCCGTATGGAACCGGAAAACAACATCGACATGGCCATCAGGGCAAAATTGGAATCGGGCGATCCAGTCCCGCTGCTGATCATTGGAAATGACAGCAAGTACAGGCAGTCCCTGCAAAAGACTTTCGGCAGTGAGGGACTGATAATTTTCAGGGATGGTGTTTATGACCGGGGAAAGCTGGACAGTCTCCGTCATTTCAGCCGGATTTACATCCACGGGCACTCGGTGGGTGGCACGAACCCTTCCTTGCTTGAGGCAATGGCCTGCGGATGCCGGATCGTTTCGCATGATAACCCGTTTAACAGGTATGTTCTTGGAAACAATGCCTTTTACTATTCAAATCAGCACGATCTTGAAAAATACTTTATTGATTATGATAAAATGGATTATAAAAATCTGATTGATAATAATCTTTACAGGATCAACGAGGAATATAACTGGAACCATGTAACGGACGGATACGAAAATCTTTTCTGCGATGCAACGGGTATTTGAAAGGATCTTTCCATGGTTCTGGGCTTCGGTTTGGTTTACCCTGCCTTTGTCCATCAGGGCCAACAGTGTCAGCCTGGTCGCGTTCGGCGTGGTCGCCCTGGGGCATGCTTTTTACCATAAACCTCATTTCAAACGGCACCAGGTAATTCTTGCCGGTTTGTTTCTCTTCCTTTTCACGTGGCAGATACTGGGCCCGCTGATCGCCGATGGATCGCTGCCCGCGTGGAAACTCACAGAGCGCAAGCTATCGCTGGTGGCGATACCGCTGCTGCTTCTACTGGTCTCCGGAACAAGGGATGATCTGTCAAAATGGGCCATCAGGGGCCTTTTCGCAGGATTGGTCCTTTCCGGGGTACACATGCTTGCTGTGGCCGGCTTAAAGATGATCCAGGGCCAGCCGGCAGAAGCATTCACCTACCATGCATTCACCGGCCGGTATGCCCTGGGTGCCATTTATTATTCCTTTTACCTGTCGGCAGCCCTATACTACCTGGCTTTCCGGCAAACCGAGCCGTTTATCGCCCGGTACAGGCTTTTCCTGGGGATTTTCTTCCTGGCTTTGCTGCTCTTCAGCGCGTCAAAACTTTTTATCGTGCTTAGCCTCCCGGCAATTATATTTCCCTTCCTGAAAATCATCAGACAAATGAGCGGGATAAAGAAATACCTGCTCCCGGTGCTGTTACTGATCGTACTGCTGTTCGGTTCCATCCCGTTTCTGAACCGGGTCTCGGAACTGAAAAACACGGACCTGAACGTGGTAACGCAGGACAGGTTCCGCTACGACACACCCCTGAACGGGCTCACATTCAGAATGTTACTATGGAGGCTGGCCGGGGAGATCATGGCTGGTGAAAACGCCTGGCTCACCGGAACAGGCATTGATAACAGCCAGGAAACCCTGGACCATTATTATGCCCGGTACGGCATTTATACGGGGAACCCTGACCTGGGCGATACCGGTTACCTGGGATATAATTTTCATAACCAGTTCCTGGAAACGATGGTCGGATCAGGTATCCCGGGACTCCTTCTGCTTCTGGCAATCATACCGGGCGTCTTCTTGTTCACTAAAAAGGCCTTTTTCTTTCCCGTCTTATTTTATATTGTTACATTTATCTTTTTTATGACCGAATCGGTGCTGGAACGCCAGGCCGGTCTGGTGTTTTTTTGTTTGTTGTGGAATTTTAATGAAGATAATTCGTTCCAAGATTAACCAGGCTTAAGGATGGAACATCCCCCGACCATACTCCTTGATAAGAATCCATGGCATGAGACCGAAGTACCGGAAAAACTTTCCATCCCTTACCGGCCTCTTGAAAATCACCGGCTGGATAAATTTATAAACAGGATGATTAAGCGAACCATGGATGTTGGATTGGGCTCATTCCTGGTGCTTCTGATCCTGAGCTGGTTGCTGCCCCTCATGGCTATCCTGATCAAGCTGGATTCGAAAGGACCGGTATTTTTTATCCAGAAAAGGACCGGGTTGAGAAAAAAGAGTTTTTATTGCCTTAAATTCAGGTCAATGGTGGTCAACCAGGATGCAAACCGGCTGGAAGTCCAGGCCGGTGATCAACGGATCACACGGCTGGGGAATTTTATCCGCAGGTATCATATCGATGAACTGCCCCAATTGCTGAATGTAGTGAAGGGTGATATGAGCCTGGTCGGCCCGCGGCCGCATATGCTGCGTCATACGATCCTTTATTCAAGCCTGGTCGAAAATTATCACGACCGGCACCGGGTGAAGCCGGGCATTGCCGGACTGGCCCAGATGCGCGGGTACCACGGCACGATCTCAAGCTGGCATGACCTGTACGACCGTTGCTCGGCCGATTTTGAATATATTGAAAAATGGTCGCTCTTCGGCGATTTTTGTATCTTTTTCAAAACCGTCTACAAGATCATCAAAAACCTTTTTCAGTAATGGAACAACCGGCAATGTCACTGAAAGAGGGTTGTATGCTCGTCCTTCATTATTTCGGCATCTTCCGGCATCCTCTTACCGCTGAGGAGATTCACCGTTTCAACCCGGTAAAGGCAACCCGGGAACAAACCGATCTTACCCTCGGAGAAATGGTGGATGAAGGCGTTGTTCAGTTTTCGGAAGGGTTCTACCTGGCTGAGGATTGTTCTGAGGCCCTCGTTTCGCGGCGGATCTCTAACGAAAGGGCCTGTCAGCTGCTTGAACGATCGGTGAAATATGTTTCCGTAATTGCTTCCTTCCCGTTTGTCAGAGGCATTGCCATCAGCGGTTCTCTTTCAAAGTTCAGCGCGTCGGAAAATCCGGATATCGACTATTTCATCATTACCGAAACCGGCAGGCTGTGGATTGCCAGATCTTTCCTGCATTTGTTCAAGAAGCTGACCTTCATCACCGGTCATCAGCATTATTTCTGCATGAATTATTTTATCGATACCAATGCCATGACCATCACTCACCAGAACCGCTACTCGGCGATAGAGGTCATGACATTGCTGCCGGTCTTCAATGCGCCGCTTCATGAAGAATTTTACAGGAAAAATGAATGGGCCGGGGATTATCTGCCCAATCATCCGGGCCCGGTCAATTATGACTATTTGTGGACCGGAAAAACTTTCTTTTGCAAGATTGCGATGGAAAAACTGATCAACTTGATATTTCCTGAGAAACTGAACCGGTTGCTGATGAACATCACCGACCGGAAATGGAGGCGGAAATGGAAGCGTGCCGGTTATCCCGCAGAGGATTATGACCGGGCTTTTATGACCACGCTTCATATCTCCAAAAACCACCCCGTGGATTACGAGAAAAAAGTTCTATCAAAACTTAAGGAAAATAATCTTGTTGTATAAAAGATGGAAAAAGTCCTGGTCATCGGCGGATCGGGTTTTGCAGGCCGTCACCTGGTCGCGGAACTGAAATGCAAAGGGATCGATGTTTATGCGATCGAGCATCGCGTTGCCCTGGCTGCAACTGAAAAGATAACGATCGTCAAAGGTGGTATTAAAGCAGTGGACCGGAAGCTGATCGACACCATCAGGCCGGATGTGGTGTTTCACCTGGCCAGACCTACGTTTCCACGATTGATGAAAGCAGGCAGGATATTGGCTGCCCGCTATGCCGCACGATTGAACCGGAATCTGATAAAAGAACTGGAATATTCGATAAATCCTCCGACGCTGGTTTTCGCCTCCGGCAGCCTGATGTACGGTCAATCCCCGGTGCCTGCAACAGAAGACCAGCCGTTGCGGCCGATCAGTTATGCCCGGCAGTACTTCCCCGGGGAAATGCCCGTGCTTGATGCGCTTCAAAAAAGCAGAATTTCCGTGAAGATCATACGGTTTCCCTGGCTGCTGGGGCTGGGCTCCTGGTTCGACTGGTTTTACCTGAAGACAATGAGGGAAAAACATGCCATTCCTTTGTTCGGCCAGGGTGATAATCGGATGGAGATCATCGATGTAAAGGATGCGGTTAAATTAATGCTCAGGTATGCAGATGACCAGGGGGGAAAAGGAGTTTACAATATCCTGTCCTCCGGAGCCATTACACAGCTGGATTTTATCTCAAAACTCAATTTGCTGACCGGTTATCCGGTTAAAGATCACCGTGAGTTATTCACAGGAAAGATTGAAAAAGAAGCAATCGAGGCCTTCACATCAACTATTGTTCTGGCTACTAAATACCCGGAAATCCCGGCCGGTTTTCAATACACCCCTCTCCATGAATCCTTGAAACGGATTACCGGTAAATCTAATCCTTTCTAAAAACAAACAACGTATATTCCCCTTTTGACCAGAGGAAAGTGTTCTGAACAGCCTGGTCCCTGTTCCATTTCTTTTCAATCACATCCAGTTTCTTCACCCATTTCTTATAGTTATACCATGCCGGGTAAAAAATAGAATATCCTTTTTTCTCAAGGAGCGAAAAATCGCTGAATGCCCGTTTAATCTCAGCTGGACTGTAACACCTCGAAGGGAGGTAACGATCGGTGGAGTACCCTCCCCACTCCTTTTTCAGGCGTGCAAAAGCCAGCCTGAAGTTCAGCTTGAGCATCTGCACGAGCAGTTCCCGAAGGTACCACTTGTTCACGAAAGTCAGGACAGCAAGGCCTCCGGGCTTCAGCAGGCTATGGATCTGGCGGGCAGCAATTCCCAGGTCCGACACGGTATTCAGCGCCCCGAAATAAACCGCCACCATGTCGAAAGCCCCGGGTCCGAACAGCTCCGGTAAAGTACGCTCATCAGCCCTGTAGACCGTTGCATTGGGGAGCGACTCTTTGTCAATCCTCCGCTGTGCCAGCCTGACCATGTTTTCCGAAATATCAACGCCGACAATTTCTCTATCAGGAAACTGTCCTGCTAGCCAGGCCACATCGAATCCCGGTCCGCAACCGATTTCAAGTACCCTTGAAAAAGGGTACCTGCTGGTTATAACTCTGAAATCCTCACGTATCCGGCCAAGCAGCGGGTTGACCTCCGCCCTGGCCTCGAAATTCATGTCGGCGTCCTTGTCATAATACTCCGAAACGGACTGGTAGAATGGATCGTGATGGGTTTCCATATTTTCTTCTGAATCGATCTATCAATTTTTTTCCAGGTTAAACAGCGCCGATTTGACATCCGCCGAGTTGCCTCCGATCATGACCTTGAACTCACCCGGCTCCCAGTCATAAACCAGGTCGTAGTTATAGAATTTCAGGTCTTCCGGTGTGACCGTGAAAGTGACCGTTTTCGTTTCCCCGGCTTTGAGGAAGACTTTCTGGAATCCTTTGAGTTCACTGACGGGCCGGGTGATGCTGCCGACCATGTCGCGGAGGTAAAGCTGGACCACCTCCTTGCCATCATAGTTCCCTGTATTGCTCACATCGACGCTCACTGTCAGCGTTTTATTTGCTGAAAGCTGCGAACGGTCCACTTTCAGGTCACCGTAAGTGAACGTGGTGTAGCTCAGTCCGAATCCGAACGGGTACAGCGGGTCGTTGGTCACGTCCATGTAATTCGAGCGGTATTTCTGGTACCATTTGCTGTCGCCCAGCGGCCGGCCGGTGTTTTTATGGTTGTAGTAAAGCGGCACCTGCCCGACATTTTGCGGGAAGGTAATGGGGAGTTTCCCGGAGGGATTGACGTTGCCGAACACCGCGTCGGCAATGGCATTGCCCGACTCGGTGCCGCCGAACCAGACATTCAGGATCGCCGGGATGTTCTCCTGTTCCCAGTTGAGTTCCAGCGGGCGGCCGGTGAACAGGACCATCACCACCGGTTTGCCGGTTTTCAGCAAAGCCTTGAGCAATTCCTGCTGGCTGCCCGGCAGCCCGATCTCTGTCCTGCACGAGCTTTCACCGCTCATTTCAGCACCTTCGCCCATCACTGCCACCACCACATCGCAACGGGATGCCAGTGCAACGGCCTCCTGCCGCATCTGTTCCGGTGTGCGGGCATCAACGCCCGACTGGCCCCAGTTGAATCTCTTGTCGTATTCCGGGTCATCCACGATATTTGCGCCTTTAGCGTAATGAACCTCAGCCTTGCCCTCGAGGGCCGCTTTGAACCCTTCCAGGACCGTGACCGACTGCTCATGGTCGCAGGCTACGGCCCACATCCCGGCCATGTTGAACCGGTTGTCGGCCAGGGGACCGATCAGCGCAATCTTTCCTTTCTTCTCCAGGGGCAAGGCCTGGGCTTCATTTTTCAGCAACACGAAGGTCTGCGTAGCTGTTTCCCTGGCGATCCGTTTATGCTCCGGGGTGGATATTTCCGTCTTCGCCCGTTCGAAATCACAGTAACGATAAGGGTCATCGAACAACCCCAGCTTGTATTTGGCTTCCAGCATGCGGCGGCAGGCCAGGTTGATCTCCGCCTCCGTCACTTTGCCTTCATTCAGCGATTTCTCCAGGGTCGTCAGGAACCCTTCCCCCACCATGTCAAAGTCGACGCCGGCCTTGAGTGCCATGGCCGAGACCGTTTGCAGATCACCCATCCCGTGGGCTTCCATCTCGTTGATGGCGGTGTAGTCGGTGACCACAAAGCCATCGAAGCCCCACTGGTCGCGGAGCACTTCGGTCATAAGCCAGCGGTTGCCCGACGCCGGGACGCCGTCAACCTCGTTGAAAGAAGTCATGACACTGCCGACGCCGGCTTCCACAGCGGCCTTGTAAGGTGGAAAATACTCATTGTACATCCTGATCCGGCTCATATCAACCGTGTTGTAATCCCGTCCCGCTTCTGCAGCGCCATAGAGGGCATAATGCTTGACACAGGCCATGATCGTGTTGTTGCTGGTGAGGTCATCCCCCTGGTAACCTTTCACATACGCTTTAGCGGCCAGGGAACCCAGGTAGGGATCCTCTCCTGCCCCTTCGGCGATGCGCCCCCAGCGGGGATCACGCGCAATGTCGACCATCGGCGAGTAAGTCCAGCAGATGCCATCGGCGCTCGCCTCCACCGCAGCCACCCGCGCACTCTGTTCTATCAGTTCCATATCGAAACCGGCAGCCAGGGCCAGCGGAATCGGAAAGGTGGTCTCGTAGCCGTGGATCACGTCCATCCCGAAGATCAGCGGGATGCCAAGGCGGGTTTCTTCCACCGCCACTTTCTGCACGTCACGGATCTTCTCCAACGATTTGATGTTCAGAAGGCCACCCACTTTTCCTTCTTTTATCTTCCTGCCAATATCGGAATTGGAAGTCTGGCCCGTGACAATGTCGCCGCTGCCCGGCAGGTTCAACTGGCCTATCTTCTCCTGCAAAGTCATCTTCTTCATTAACTGTTCAATGAATTGATTCATTTCACGGTCATTAACTTTGTCATCCTGGTCCTTCACGACCAGTGTGCAGCCTGATAATGCCAATAAGAATAGAATATAAAGTTTGAATCTCATAACGTTGTTTTCTTTATGTCAAATTTAATCAAACGATGGTTAGCATCGGCTTTCCCATTAAATTATTTGTTATTCAAGTGTTAATTAACCATATAGGTTTTAAATCAAACATAAATTTGTACTTTTAAAAGCAAGTTTTCTGAGGGTAAAATATCATATAAATGAAAAATTTATATCTCCTGATTCTTGTAATATCCTTTGGCGGGATAGCAACAGGTCAGATGTCAAGCGGGCAGGTAGTAACAGACAAACTTTATTCTCCTGCCCTGGAAAACCCGGGTGGAGAAAACCCTACCCGAAGAATCAGCATCTATTTGCCACCGGGATATGATGACGACAACAGACATTATCCGGTTATATATTATTTGCACGGTTTTACCTGGGGCGATAGTTCAATTTTCGCTTCAGATCATCTTAGTGAATTAATGGACAAAGCAATCGACAGAGGCAAAATTAAACCGGTCATACTGGTTATAGCCGATCAAATTACTTTGTATCGGGGCAGTTGGTATACCAATTCGTCCCTTACCGGGAACTGGGCAGATTTCACAGCAATCGATCTGGTCGCACACATAGATAAGAATTACAGGACCCTGCCTCATTGGGAAAGCCGGGGGATTTCCGGTCATTCGATGGGCGGTCAGGGTGCAATTAAATTAGGAATGCTCTTTCCCGATGTATTTTCAAGTGTTTATGCGTTGTCTCCCGGAACTTTAGGGCTGACCAATGAGTTTGGCATTGCTGGTTATGCATACAGGCACGTACAGGAAATTCAGACAAGGGAAGAATTAATAGCTAACTGGGATATAATAGCCAATGCCATAATCGCAATGGGGCGTGCTTACACCCCAAATCTGAACAAGCCTCCATATTATTGTAATCTTCCTTTCCACTATATGAATGACAGCCTGATAATCGAAGAGGATGTATTAAACACCTGGAATAATAAATCCGTGATCGGTATGATCGATGATCATGTTGAAGATCTTAAAAAACTGAAGGCACTGAAATTAGACTGGGGCAGAAATGATTATTATGATCATATTCCTGTAACGTGCAGGATTTTTAGTGTCAGACTGGAGAATCTCGGCATAAAACATTATGCAGAAGAGTACCTTGGTGATCACGTAAATAAAATTTATACGGATGATGGAAGGTTCCTTAATGACATGTTGCCTTTTTTCAACGAATTTTTGAGGTTCGAGGAATAATTCACTGCAATAGACAAGACGACATAAGGTGTTGTGGTCAGGCCATTAATCCATGAGCTCCGGACTTATCTTTTCCTGCCAGATCTGATACCCTTGCGAATTCATATGAAGCATATCCTCCAGAAAGATATCCGGATCAGGTTCGCCTTTTTCATTCAACATATCATCCCAGACGTTTACAAAACTCGTATTTTTTTTCGTTTCAAGGAAACCTTCAATGAGCAAATTCCCCGATCTCATCCGGTCAGCCATATTCCAGCGGCTCGGACTGGGCTTCATCGAAATATAGGTAATCTTAACATCCGGCAATTTCTCCCTGATCATTTCAAACAAAATTTTAAACCTGCTTAGCACGACTTCTCCCGTCACAGTATCGCTGTAAGCCACATCATTCTCCCCGCAGTAGATCACAATCTGCTTTGGCATATAAGGAAATATCACATCTTCCGCGTACCGGATCCAGTCCTGTAGGGTAGAGCCGCCAAACCCCCGGTTGATAATAGTGTACCCGGGAAAATAATCCTGCACATCGGTCCACATGGTGAAGGAAGAGCTCCCGGCGAAGAGGATGGCCTGCTGAGGCGGTGGGTTGAGGAAGTCATTCTCCTTGAACTTTTGAATATCTGAAGAAAAGGGGTATTCGGCTTCCTGAGAGAATGAATCCATTAAAGCCAGGATCAAAAGAGTAATAAAAAATAATCTTGTACTTATCATACCTTGGTTTTCTAGTCAAATTTATAAATAGAATTCAAATTTAAACTTATAAAAAAGAATGTAACACATATATTAATTTGCTGAAATTAATCAAGATAACAAATTCCTGCAGGAAAATTTGTTAAAACTAAACCATTCGTAATTTTGATTATTTTAGAAACCTGGTGAATGACGCGGTCTTTTACGATCAACAAAAGATCATTTCCAGATCGAATGAACTCACGTTTATAATCCTTGTGATAATTAATTAAGCCTATGCCAAAGAGTAGAAAGTTACAGGTTAAAGGAACTGAGATTGCCATTATCCAATCTCAGAAATCCGATTATATTTCACTAACAGATCTGGCAAGGTATAAAGATTCCGTACGAACCGATTACATCATCCAGAACTGGTTGAGAAACAGGAATACCATAGAGTTGCTAGGATTTTGGGAACAACTGAACAATCCGAATTTTAACCCCATCGAATTCGAGGGGTTTAGAAAATCTGCGGGATTGAATAGTTTCGTTTTAACCCCAAAACAATGGATTGAAAAGACGAGTGCCATTGGGATTATTTCTAAGGCAGGTCGTTATGGTGGCACCTATGCCCATAAAGACATCGCCTTTGAGTTTGCCTCGTGGATATCCATTGAGTTTAAGCTCTATATTATTAAGGAATTCCAGCGGCTCAAAGAAGAAGAGAACGACCGGTTGCAACTGGAATGGAGCCTGCAACGGATGTTAGCGAAAGTAAATTATCACATCCACACCGATGCAATAAAGGAGAACCTGGTGCCTAAAGAGTTGACAAAGAAAGAGATAAACCATATCTATGCCAGTGAAGCGGATATCCTGAACATGGCCCTTTTCGGGACCACCGCCAGGCAATGGCGCGATGCCAACCCGGATACGGAAGGCAATATCCGCGACACAGCAACCATTGAACAATTGGTTGTACTCAGCAATCTGGAAAGTATTAATGCAGTCCTGATCCACCAGGGATTGTCCCAAAGCCATAGGCT
Organism: uncultured Bacteroidales bacterium; assembly: GCA_964447005.1. Classification (GTDB taxonomy): domain Bacteria; phylum Bacteroidota; class Bacteroidia; order Bacteroidales; family JAGOPY01; genus JAGOPY01. The sequence continues at coordinate 6,645 of CAYUQP010000041.1, read as the reverse complement.
GGACCAAATGAACCAAATTGCGATAACACAAATAAAATCACTTCTGATCAACAGAAGTGTGAAGAAATTAAAATGAAGACAGTATTGACTTAAACAAAATACTACCTATAACTATTCTACTTCGAATATCGATAAACGCTCCCCCACTCCGTTCTCATTCACCGCTTCGATCGCGAAATAATACGTTGCTTCGGCGTCCATCGTTTTCAGCCAGTATTCGTTGGCGCTCAGCACCATAAGGCAGTTGTAAAGCTTGTCCGGCTCGGTGCCCATGTAAATGTTGTACGCGTAGGCGTTATCTACCGGGCTCCATCTTATCCAGGCGCTGCGCTTGTCTTTCTTGGTCCGCAGTACCATGAAATCGTTCACCGCTTCCGGCTTCTCTCCCGCACCGAGGCCAAAGATACGAAATCCGCTGATGGCAAACTTTCCGGTGGGCATGGCGATGTTGACCAGCTTCAGGTACCGCGTTTTTACGGGCTTTTCCAGCTCGATGTAATCGTGCGGGACATCCGTTTTGTTTTTGCTTTTATCCACCAGCAGGTTCCATTTTTTCCCGTCGGAGGATTCCATGATTTTATACTGATGAAAAACGCCGGTCGATTTTCCGAGAAACTCCGCGTCCTGGTCGGCGTAGTTGACCTGGATGGCATAAACGGTGGAGATCTCGTCCAGGTCGGTCTGCAGCCATTCGTTCTCATTGGCTGTTTCAGCGCACCAGTAGGTTTTGATACTTTCATCTACGGCGAAATTTGCCTGATAATTTCCCAGCGTGGAAGACACCAGCACCGGTTTCTGGTAATTCAGCAGCATCCAGCCGGTGAAGCGCGACTGCAAATGATCGGTTTCGCCTTCGGGCAGGTAGTGCGGGTAATCGCCGAAGGCTGTGTTGCAGTACATCACATCGTCCTTGTCGAAGCCGGCGGGCCAGATACCGATCCGTCGCTCGAAGTTGTTCTTGACGCAAACCCCGATCGTGGAGACATGCCAGTAGTTGTCCCACCTGTCCTGGAAGGTAGCGCCGTGACCGGCCCCGTTGGCAAAGCCGCCTGCCTTGTAGCTCAGGGGCATCGACTGGTTCTTGTTGGGTTGCCTGAAAAGCGGGTCGCTGCCCACCACTACCCCGTCGGCGTAACCGCTGAACTCCGTACCCGGTGCGCCGTACTGAAAATAGTACTTGCCGTTGTGCTTCGTCATCCACGCGCCTTCGATGAACGGGTCCAGGAAGGTGTTGTCCATGTGCTCGCCGAAACGCTGCCAGCCGAAGCGCCAGGGCTCCAGGAGGTACATTTCGCGGCGCATCGACTTGGGCTCCATCGTCTTGCGGTCAAGCTCCACGCCGTACAGCGGGTACTCGTTGCTGCTGCCGTTGTACATATAGAAACGGCCGTCGTCGTCGGTGAAGAAAGCCGGGTCCCAGCCGCCGATCGTGAATTTCTCCACAAGCGGTTTCCAGTCGTCCACCTTCGGGTTGGTGCTCATCCAGATCGTGAACTCCGGGGTGTAGGTAGAGCCGAAGACCAACATGGTGTCGCCGATGATGCCCACGGCCGGGGCGCAGAGTTCGTCGTAGACTTCGTTCCAGGGACGCAGGAACAGGCGCGGGACAAAGTTCCAGTTCAGCATGTCGCTGCTCCACCAGTAGCCCCACTGGTTGGTGGAGAACAGGAACAGATCGCCCTTGTAGTTCACGATCACCGGGTCGGCGGTGGCACGGTGGCGGCCCCACTCGCTGAAGTTCGGAATGGGCGTGTAGCCGTAATCGATGTTAACGGGGTTGCAGTAGGTTTTCTGCTGGGAAAAGACATTATAACCGGTTAACAATAATATTGGAAAAATAATGCACAGTTTAATTTTATTCATCATTAATAGAATTATGTTTCAAACTGGTTTTCAGTTATCTCTTTTTCACGCAAAGAACGCAGAGGTAAAACCGCAAAGAACGCAAAATCATATTTTGCTGATTCGCCTCTTTACGACCTTTGCGACTTCTTTTGCGACCTTTGCGTGAAATAAAAAGATTTACTTCCAGCTGATCCTGATTTCATTATTACTATTCGATATTACAAAGGAGAACTGTCCCCTTTTTATTTCTTCCTTCCTCAAGTTTGTAAAGTACCCCGGGTCATAAATATCTTCCAGATACCTCAACCCATCCAGCAATTTAACAATTTGACCATTTAACAATACAACCTTCCCATTGACCTTCACCTCTTTCATTTCATCGCTAAATCCATGAAAAACACATTTGATTTTCTTAAAATGCGATGCATACGATCCTTCCGCAGCAGAAAATACGATTTGCTTCTTTTCCGGTTCAAAAATGATCTTTCTTTTATAAAAAACGCCGTCGTTGTAATCCATCGTGCTTCCGTCATCTTCATAATATTCAAAAACATTCTGCTCATCCCCGTTGTAAATGTGGACAAACAAGGTGTCAGAAGGCTTTTCTTTTGTCGACTGCACCAGGCTTTGCATGGGAATGACGGAAGAAGCTTTCACAAACAAAGGGATCTCATGGATCTTACATTCCCTTGTCAGTTCCTGGTTTCCTTCAAATACTTCATCAGAATACAGATCATAATATTTTCCTTCCGGAAGATAGAATTTCTTTGTTTTTTCAGCCGGCGTTACGGGAACGACCAGGATGGCATCGCCGAACAGGAACTGGTACTGGTAAAGGTGATCGTACACCAGCGGATCGAAAGGGTGACCGATGCAAAGGCTGCGGGCAACGGGCATCCCGGTTGTAGAAGCTTCATAGAATTTCGAATAGAGATAAGGCATCAGCCGGTACCGGAAACCGATGTATTCCCTCGCAATCCCTTCGGCCTCTTCGCCATAGCTCCAGGGCTCGTTAGCGTTGGAAAAAGCTTCCTTGTGGTTGCGCATGAACGGCTCGAAAGCGCCCACCTCGATCCAGCGGGTGAACAGCTCCTTCGTGGTGGTACCGATGTATCCGCCGATATCATCCCCGACGAAGGGCAGCCCTGAAAGACCGAGCTGGGTGTTCAGCAACATCCCGCCGAGGATGTATTCGTCTTTGGCGGTATTGTCTCCGGTCCAGACAGTGGCGTAGCGCTGCACGCCGGCAAAACCGGAGCGGGTTAAGATAAAGGGCCTTCGGCTTCCTCCGTATTTCACCGCCGATTCAAAGCTGCTCCGGGCCATCAGCATCCCGTAAAGGTTCTTCGCCTGGAGCGCATTAGCCTTGCGTCCGTCGAAATCGAACAACAGGTTATCGGGCAGGTAGCTGCCGCCGACCGCCGGCTCGTTCATGTCGTTCCAGTAGCCGTGGATGCCGTTATCGGGCAGGAATTTCATGTGGTCGATCCACCATTCGCGGGCTCTGGGATTGGTGAAGTCAACGAAATTGTTGGTGCTCGGGGCGATGTCAGCGGTGTAGAGGCTTCCGTCGGAGTATTTTACGAACACATCTTTTTCCAGCCCATCCAGGTGTGCAAAATAAGTGCTGTCTCTTTTTATCCCGGGATTTACAGAGGCCGTCACTTCGATATCCAGTGATTTGAGATAGCTGGTGAGTCCGGGCATTTCCGGGAAGCGCTCCGTATTGATGCGAAACGGCTCGTATTCAAAAAGGTAGTCCGCATCCAGCACGATGCAGTCGATCGGGATCTGCTTTGCACGGAAAGTCTCGGCCAGGATCTTCACGTTATGCTGCGGGAAATAGCTGCAGCGGCTCTGGTGATAACCCAGGCTCCACTGCGGCGGCAGGTTCATGCGGCCAGTCAGCCGGGTGTAATGGCCGATGATCTTTTCGATGTTTTCATCATAAATAAAGAAATAGTCCACATCGCCGCCCTCCGCGGTGATGGATGAGAAATCCGGAGTGGAGATGCCGAAATTGAAGAACGTTTTGTGCGTATTGTGATAGAACAGGCCATACGCCAGGCTGTCGTGGATGCCGATATAGAACGGGATGCTGACGTACATCGGCAGGCGCGGGTCGCCGTATTTGTAGGTGTCGGTATTGTTTAGGGTGTAAGCGCTGCCGCGGTGGTCGAGGTTGCCGAGGACCTCGCCCAGGCCCACGAAGCGTTCATCCGGGAACAGCTTTTTGTAAAGCGTGGAACGGTTTCCGATGAAACTCGTGCCGAAGCCCTGACCTGCAACGTCTTCGTTGATGATCTTTCCCTGCTTATTTCTGAAGATGACCCGGAAAGAAGGCGATTTCTCAATTACCATATCGATGGCCCTGGTAGAAAGTTTGATCAGGTTGCTTTCTTCGGTTAACATGAAATCAACCGGAGCATCAATTTCATCGACAAGCACATACGAGAAATCATCAGCCATGACGTCAAGCGACACCCTGACGCGGATAATATTCTCATTGTACACCATGATCCGGAAAAAAGCTGATCTGGTTTTCCCTTCCAGCCCGTGCGGTGTTCGGGAATACGTTTCAACCGGCCCGATGCTGCTGACCTGGGCTTGCAGCAGTCCATTGATCAAGCAGGCAACTATAAATAACAAACCCGAAACTGAATACAATCTGCTCATAATCCCATTTTCAAATTTCTACTTTCCAAATTTAGTCATTGTTCACCATTGGCAGAGGTCGTTCTATGGTACTTTCCAAATTTTCTTCTTTACCGGCCGGGTATTTTTTTCGATTTTCCGGATTAAGCATTACGGGGTCATTAAGTTTCACAGAGGTCCACTGAGACAGGCACTGAGGTCTACAGAGAAAGGCTCTGTGAATCTCTGTGTCTTGCCCTGTGGATCTCCGTGTAACTTACCCTGACGCACTAAAAAATAATAACCATGAAGAAAATCACGATCAAACCAGGCCTCATCGAAGGCAAAGAACGCTTGAAGCTCTATTTCGATTATGACAAGGAAGTCATCGAACTGATCAAAACCATACCCGGGGAGCGGTGGCAACCGGGGGAGCGGTGCTGGCACGTATCGGTGCTGGCCGGCCCGGTGGAGAAGCTGAACCGCTTATTTGAAGGTAAGTTGCATTTTGAAATGGGTGGGAAGACGGGGGGTACCCAGGTCCCGCCAGGGACTCCATATTGGTAGAAAGAACAGGCCATTCCCCTGCAGAGTCCCGTAGGGACGGCATCTGATCCGGGGATCGGCACAGAAGCGGGTAAGATAAGGCCGGGAAATTATCCGGTGAAAGCATTGATAAAATAAAATTCAACCTGGTTATCCTATTCGGCCTTTAATGATGTATATTTACAAGACCAAACGATTGGGTTATAATAAGAAAGGCAGATGGCAGGAAGTCCATTTATATTGCTGATACTGATACAAAATTGTCAGATAAACCCAGTGTTGATACAACACCATTTCGGCATTGTATCAACACTGTGTTTATCCATCATTTTTTTGCCGGCTATCATCAATAAAACCTTTCAATAAATCGAATATAACATCAATGCGTTTACGCAGGAGCGTTATGCCCTATATTTTGAAATAAAATTTTTAATTCATGAACTCTAGAATCCGAATAATAACCATCTTGTCTTTTTCACTTCTTTTAATCTCGCATTATGCAAAAGCACAAGAATATTTACCTTTCCCGCAAGATAGTGCTACTTGGTATTCAGCATATTCATACCCATGGCCACATCCCCCTTATGTTTATTACACAACTTACAAATTTGAAACTCTAGGAGATACAATAATAAATGGGGTTGAATACACAAAGTTATATTCATGTGATGCATTTGAAGATTCTTTTCCAAATTACAGGGGAGCATATCGAGTAGAAATAGATAGCAATAAAGTTTACTATATTGAAGAGTATTCAACTACTGAATCATTATTATATGATTTTGCAATGAGCCCTGGTGACACTATTACAACATATCAATCCGGCTATCCTCCATTTGAATTAATATGTTTAGACACATCAACTTTGATATTAAATGGGATTGCTCATAAAGAATTATTAATATATTCTTATTTAGATAATGGAACCGAATGCTATACAGTTTGGGTAAGAGGTATTGGTAGTTTAAGAATGCCGATAGAAACTAATTATTTTTGTGCGTCATCGTTTGAGTGGGCATATGATTTGTCATGTTATTATTATAAAGGAAATCAAGTATATTATTGGTATGAGAACCCATTTTTTGAAGGATGTGCCGGGACTAATGAATATATAGGAATTGATATGAAAGAAATCCAAAATTCATTTTCCGTCATTCCGAATCCAGTAAAATCTGTCTCCAGATTGAAATATCCAGAAACTGTCCATGAATTATTTGATTATCGAATCTTTAACGAAAATGGTATTGTAGTTCAGTCTGAATCTGGTATATTTCTTCCTTCTATTTCAATCATTAAGAATGATTTTAGTCCAGGAATTTACATAATCCAACTTAATTCATATTCAGCAAACCAAGTATTTACAACTAAATTTATTGTATTGTAGGTCATGGATTATTAAATACAGGGCATAACGAGCACGCATCGCCCAGGCCGGACGCTAAAAACTTTGCCCGGTCAGGCGGGCGGCGGATTAGTGAATAACGAATAGTGAAAAATAAAAAAAAGCGCCGCCACCTGCCCGGCCAAATTAAACCCGGCCCAGGGCGCTGCGCAGAGCGTCAGTTTGTCTAAAAACCTTCAATATTAACCAAAATCTGTGAATAAGTCAAGAGGTTGATG
>CAYUQP010000040.1:0-40589 GCA_964447005.1 uncultured Bacteroidales bacterium | reverse complement strand
CAACGAAACTTTTTAACATTGTCGATTTTCGATTGTCGATTTTCGATTTTCGATGGTACCACTGGAGGTTGTATCAAAAGTCCATTCTTCTATGGCTAGCTTGTTTTGGCTTACAACTCCAACGACTAAAGCCGTTGGTTCCAAGTTAGTTACAAAATATCAACCGACGGCTTTAGTCGTCGGAGTTTCGAAAAGAATAGTTAAAATTTATTTGCTGTCTCCTCCCCAGTTAAACGAAGCCCCGAAGTAGAGGCTGATGGAATTGAACCACGAGGTTGCATCATTTCGCGGGACGCCCTGCAAAGCCAGTCCCAGATCAGGCAGGTACTCAACGGGTTCCGACAGGTTAGCAATCTGCTGCTTGTTCCGTGTATGCCCCACCGTGTATTGGATCCCTGTAATGACGTCCTGCCCGAATACATTTGCCGAGAGGCCGCAGGTTAAGTGATACAGGTTTACATCCATGGACCGTGAGATATTATACTCAGTAAATTCCCCGTAATCAAAGTTCTTTTTATAGCTGAAATCGGTCCGGGCCCCTCCCATCAGTAATAAATCCTTTTTCAGGGTCCAGCTGTAACCGAACGCGGCATTGAGCAGAGGCCGGTTCCCGCTTACATAGGTCAGCCATTCATCGATCGACACCTTTTCCGTTCCATTAAAGATCCCTATTTCAGGGCTTTCGTCCGCTTCGACCATGCGATAAGGATCAACTCTGCCAAAATATTCAACAGAAGTGTAAAATGTCCTGCCCGTTCCGGGGTAATGGTAGTTGAATCCTACCGCCAGGGAAAAAGGGGTTTTATAACCGACCTGGACGTCTCCTTTTTCCTTGTAATCAGCTACTATATAATCTGGTACCGGTTCACCGGTTGCCGGGTCGGTGATATTGGTCTGGGTTGCGTTCCTGGAATTGCGCTTTCCATCGGAATATATACCACCCAGCGAGGGCGTTGTGAGGCTGATCCCGATACTGAACGTCTCGGTGCTGTGCACGAGCCCTGCCTTCCAGGTCAGCCGGTAATCGTTGAATTTCAGGTATTCCGAATATTGTGACAAAGCCACAAAAAATGGCACTTGCTGGCCGTTCAAAAAAACAGTGTCGTTCAATGAATAGGCCTCGATTGAGAGCGATTCGGAATACCTCAGGCTCTTCACCGTAACAAACATGCTGGCGCCGGCACTCAGTGTTTCATTCAGCCTGACCGATCCCCCGATGCCGATCCAGTCGTCCCGGTATTGATTATTGAAATGATATACGGCAAAATATCTTTCATCCCCGGGTATTCCCGTTAAAACATCCTCCATTTTGTCAACCGACTCGGTCATTTCCGCCCTGTTAAGCTCATTATTCAGGATAGCCACTTCAAAGCTCCATTTTTTAAAGGCTTTCGATTTGATCATATAGGACACGAACCTCGGCTCAACCGATCCCCTTGAGTTTTTAACATGCAAACCGTCGCCCAGCGCATTCCTGATATTGACGAAATCGAATGAGAAAAGACTGGCATTGACCGATAATTTCGACGCGGTGACCTCCGAAATGCTTGCCGGATTGTAATAAATAGCGGTAGGCCCTGCACCGCCCCCGACCACCGCCCCGCTGAGCAGCGATGACTCTTCGTTAAAGCTTCTTGTCCAGTAAGTATTCGACTGCCCGGAAGAACCTGAAGGCATGATTACTGCAAAAAATACCAGAATAAAAAACGGTGACAGTAATCTTATCATATCTCAACAACACTTTTCCGTAAAATTAATTAAATATTCCTCCCGTCTTCCCGTCCTCCCGTCCTACAGTCTTCCCATCCTCCATCTCACCCACACCGCGCAGCACAAAGTCACCACGAAGAAAGACAGCAAGGCGAAAATATTGCCTGCAATTCCCCGGAGGCCGCTGCCCCGCAGCAGGATGTCATAGAATGCCTCCAGGCTCCAGTTAAGCGGCGAGATGGCGCTGGCGGTCTGCATAATGCCGGGCATCATGAAAACAGGTACCCACAAACCTCCGATCGCAGCCAGGATGATCAGCGAGATCATTCCGAAAACGGCAGCCTGGTCATGGGTGCGGGCCACGGTGCCCACCAGCACGCTGTAACCAGTAGCAGCCAGGATGGTAGAGAAGGCCAGCAGGATCAGCGCGACCTTTTCCGGTCCGAGGACCAGCGGGGGAAGCTCGAAAAAGGGGAATGCCAGTTTGGCAAACGCGACAATGACCAGGAACTGCAGCATGCCTACCGCCAGGTAAATGGCAATTTTGGCGCCGAGCACCTGGAACAGGTTTCCCGGCATGATCTTCATGCGCGTTGCCAGCCCGCTTTCTTTTTCGCGGATCAGGTTTCCCGTAAGCGGGATGATGATGAAAAACATGGCGAAGATGGTCCAGGCCGGGACATTGTGCTGTACCGAATTGGGTATGATCTCCGTGTCTTTGCCCGCCGCGTTGATCTCTTCATAAACGATGCCTCCGTCTTGATCCGATAAGGGCGCCGGCGGTTCAGGAAGGTACTGCGCCAGTTCATCCGAAAGGGCCTGGAACAGGATCCCGGCCTCAACTTTCGACGTGAAATTCTCGAGCGCGCTCCTGACTGTGACTTTAAAAGAGGCCCTTACGGCAGGATCAAAATAAATGATGATCCTGGCAGGTGATTCAGCGGGATCCTCCCCGGTATATTCACCGAACAATGTTTCTTCCACCAGCTTTTTTCCCCGCGCCCTGATCGATTCCGTCGATCCTGCCTTAATTACGATACCCAGTTGATAATTGCCACTGGCCACCTGGTCGCGGATAGCCTGTTCATCGAACGGGCTGCTGCCGGTGCCGGTGATCAACTCAAAATGGCTTTGCCTTTCTAGCCCCTGCCTTACCCGGTACCCCAGTGTATCCTGGTCTTCATCAAGGAACAGCATGGTGATCCTGGTTTCTTCCAGGCTTTTGAACGAGGCATCCTGGATCAGGGCCATGACTAGCACCAGCACCACGGGCATCAGGAAAATGAGGCCGAGGCCGGCCCAGTCGCGTACCAGCACCAGCAGTTCTTTTTTTATGGAAGCCAGCAGCCTGTTCATCAGTGGTCCCTGAGTTTTCGTCCTGTTAATTTTAGGAAAATGCTTTCCAGGTTGGTGTATCCCGGCTGGCTGCCGATCATTTCAGCAGGGCGCCCTTCCGTGATGATCCTGCCATGGTCGATGATCGCGATGGAAGAACACAAAAGCTCTGCTTCCTCCATGTAATGCGAAGTATAGATGATCGTGGTATCCTTTGTATTAAGCTGCTTCAGGTAATCGATGATGACGTTCCTGGACTGCACGTCGATGCCCACGGTGGGTTCGTCGAGAAAAAGGATGCGCGGGCGGTGGAGGATGCCTGCGATCAGGTTGACGCGGCGTTTCATGCCCCCTGAATACGTTCTGATCTGGCGCCGGGCATACTTTTCAAGCCCGAAGAATTCCAGGCATTCGCCTACTCGTTCCCGGAGCTCTTTACCGCCGAGGCCGTACATGCTGCCGATGTAATGCAGGTTTTCACGTGCCGACAGGGTAGGGTAGAGGGCGATATCCTGGGGCACCACGCCGATGACCTGCTTGATCCGGTCGCGGTGCTGCCTCGAATCCATCCCTTCAATTTTGACGCTTCCCGATGTGGCCCCGAGTATGCCGCAAAGGATGTTGATGGTGGTTGTTTTCCCCGCCCCGTTCGGCCCCAGCAGCCCGAAGATCTCCCCGTGCGGAACGGTCAGGCTGATGCTGTTCAGCGCCGGTTCATCATTTCCCCGGTAGATTTTAACAAGGTCCCGTATTTCGATTGCCGCACCGGAGGTCATCAATCTCTGCGGCCCATGAAGATCATGATGTAATACAGCAGCGTTGCCAGTGAACCGAGCGCGGCCACAACGTAGGTATAAGCGGCCCAGCGCAGCGCGTCCTCGGCTTTGTCATGGTTCTGCACGTTGGTGATTCCACTGGTGTTGAGCCATACCAATGCTCTTTTGGAAGCATTGATCTCGACGGGAAGCGTGATAAAGCTGAACAGTGTTGTTAAACCGAACAGCACTATGCCGAAGAACAGCAGGGCCGGGAATGCCTGCACCAGCAGGACGCCGGCGAGGAGCACCCATTGTACCCATTTGGAAGCAAAGCTTACTACCGGCACCAGTTTAGAGCGCATCGTCAGCCACTGGTAGGCCGTGGCATGCTGCACGGCGTGACCGCATTCGTGGGCTGATACCGCGGCAGCCGCCACGTTGCTGCTGTTATAAACGCCCTCGCTGAGGTTAACGGTTTTGTTGACCGGATTGTAGTGGTCGGTGAGCTGCCCGGGCGTTGAAATGACTTTCACGTCCATAATGCCATTGTCCCTGAGCATTTTTTCCGCCACTTCCCGGCCCGTCAGATTGTAATTGACAGGAACACTTGAGTATTTTTTGAATTTGGATTTGAGCTGCATGCCGATCAACCAGCTCAGCAGCATGAATATTCCGAATATTATCCAGATTGGTGCTATCATAGTTTTAAAAATTTAATGTGAAACAACAGATGATCAAATTTGTTGCCAAATCTGCATAGAAAACAGAACAGACAGTTTGGCAGCAAAATTTAATGCAAAGATACTACTAAACAAGAACTCCCGCATTCAACATTCAACAGTAATGATAGAATTCCCGAATTTAAAATTCAACATTCAAAATTCAACATTTCAATCAACCCAGTCGGCGATGAACAGGTTCGTTGCCCTGGTGCCGCCGTTGTTACGGTTGGAGGAAAAGATGAGCTTCTTGCCGTCGAACGAGAACATCGGGAAAGCGTCGAACACGCCGTCGTAGGTGATCTGCTCCAGGCCGGTGCCATCGAGGCTGATCATGTAAAGGTTGAACTGGTACCCTCTTTCGGAGGCGTGGTTGGAACTGAAGATGATCTTTTTCATGGAAGGATGGAAGTAAGGAGCCCAGTTGGCTTTTCCCAGGCTGGTCACCTGCCGGAGGTCGGAACCGTCGGCGTTGCAGACAAAGATCTCCATGTTGGTGGGCATGACCTGTCCTTCAGCAAGCAGGTCCTTGTAAACTTTTATATCTTCCTCGGTCTTTGGCCTGGAAGCCCTGAATACCAGCATGCTGCCGTCCTGTGAGAAGAACGCGCCGCCATCGTAACCCAATTCATCGGTGATCTGCCTGACGTCGCTGCCGTCAAGGTTCATGGTGTAGAGTTCCAGGTCGCCGGAGCGCAGGGAGGTGAAGACGATCTTATCGCCTTTCGGTGAAACCGTCGCCTCGGCATCATAACCCGGCTCATGGGTCAGGGTGTCGATGATATTCCCCTTGAGGTCGGATACATAAATGTCATAATCATCATAAATCGGCCAGACGTACTTGTGATCGGGCCGCGGAGGGGGCACGTGGGGGCAGGAATGGTCTCCGGCGTGGGTGGAGGCAAATAAAATGCTCGTGTCGCCGGGCATAAAATACGAGCAGGTGGTCCTGCCCATGCCGGTGCTGATCATTTTGGGCAGCTGGTTCGCCATATCGCTGGTGGCCAGTTCTACGGTGAAGATCTGGTCGCACTCGAGCTGCCAGGCCGGGTTGTTCGACTGGAACGTGATCCGGGTGTCATCGAAACTGAAATAAGCCTCGGCATTGTCCCCGCCGAAAGTCAGTTGCCGAAGGCTGGCCAGGTGCTTTTCCTGCGGGTAACGAAGGGTGTCGACATCTTTGTCATAACTCTCTTTTTTCTGCCCGTTCCTGGTCCCCGAATTACATGACCAGAATATTATTAAAACCAGAATATAAATTATATACCTCATTAACAATAAATTAATAATTCAACATTCAACATTCAACATTCAACATTCAAAATTATTTATTTTATTCCTTCCAGCAGCGCCTGCGCCTTGCTCACCTCCTCCTTCTGCTTATTGATCTCCTCAAGCTTTTCTTCTATCAGCTTTTCGTTTTCACTGATGTTCTTTTCATTTTTCCCGATATCCGACTTCATGTCAGAGATGTCATTCTTTTTACCCATCCGTTCTTTTTCAAGCTTGTTTTTTTCTTTCTCGAGATCTTTCTCCTTATCTTTTGCTGCATCTTTTTCAATATCAGTACTGAGCGACAACATGGAAGTCTTATGGTCGAGCACCTGCTGGTTCTTCAGTTCGATTTCTTTATCCAGGGTGACAATCTCCCTTTCAGTCTTTTCAATCTCATTTTCAAGGGAAGAAATGTCTTTTTTATATCCTTCAATCTGTTTTCCCAGTTTTTTATGCTCATTTTCAAGGTTCTTCAGAAGTTTTTCTTCCGCCTCAAGATCTTCCTGCGCGAACAAACGGTATTGTTCAACTGCAAAATCCCGGATATATTTTTTGATACCGTTGTCGATCTTTACTGCAGCCAGTTGGGATTTATCTTCAGAAGGGCTGAAAAAGACCGAATCGATTTGCACAAAAACATGCAGGACTATACAAGTCTCTTTTTCAACGAACAGGCTGTAGACGCTGATTGTGTCCGCGGTGATTGCGCTGACCAGGATATCAGGCATGACGAATTCGTCGTTGACTTTCACTGGTTTGACCTTGTTATTCTCCTGGAGTTTCTTGATCCAACCTGTTTGTACATCCTTCAGGATACCCATCGGAATATTCACACTGTAAGCATTTTGCATGCCTTGCGACATGACCGCCTTTTCACATTTGACTTCGATGGTTTCCTGAGCGAAGGAAGGATTTGCGAATAATACGGACACTATTGTCAGGAATAAGATTGATTTGGTAACAGGTTTCATGATATCATCGTTTAATGGTTATTTTCGCCGCCTGGGGCAGTTTATTTCATAAGAATAAATTAAAAGTCCAAATTCCTCATTTTTTCTTAACCTCACCCCCTGTCCCCCTCTCCAATTTGGAGAGGGGGAATAGGGGGCAGGGGGTAAAGGGGGGTGAGGCTGTTGAATCCGACGGCTTTGGTCGTTGGAGTTCATGTATAAAATTTCTTTAAGAGCAGCAGCTCTCAAAATTGCCTCAATTTGTATCATGCTGCATACAGCAAAGTAGTTCATTTACCTGTAAAAGTAATCAAAATTGCAATGACCATTTCAATCTTTTAGATTTTTAAAAGGATCAGGTTTCAGAATGAATTTATATATTTGCTCTTTGTTGGATGATGAACATGATTCATGAAAGCCCTATTTCACAAAAAGTTCCTTGAACATAATATCGACAGCGACAGCGAAGGCGCCTACCGGTTGCTAAGCTATATGGATGTTTACGAGTCCCCTTATGTTTCAGGTGAACCTTATCTTGATCTGATCCATTCCGAAAGGTATATCCATTATATCCGCGAGGCCTGCGAGCACGGGGATTATGTTGCGGAGGTACAGCTCACCCCGGCGAGTTATGAAGCGGCCTGCCTGGCAGCAGGACTTACGATTGCAGCTTCGGAACAACTTGATTTCGCGGTGGTCAGGCCCCCGGGGCACCACGCCGGAAGGGAACGGGCTGCCGGGTTCTGTTTTTTCAACAATATTGCTATTGCGTCCCAGAAGCTGGTCAATGAGGGAAAGAAGGTATTTATCTTTGACATCGATGGCCATCATGGCGACGGCACCCAGTCGATTTTTTACGATTCTGACCGTGTCCTGTATATTTCCATTCACCAGCATTATGCTTACCCGTTCACCGGTTTCCCTGACGAAACGGGAACCGGGGCCGGGGCGGGATTTAATTTTAATTTCCCGCTGATCTCCGGTAGTGGCGACAAAGATTTCCTGGTAGCAGTGGATAAAGCCATCAGCCTGGGAAGGAAATTCGCTCCCGATATCGTCGCTGTTTCCGCCGGGTTTGACGCTTACTTCAAAGACAAGCTGCTCGGGCTGCAGGTCACCCAGCGGGCGTTCTACGAGTGTGCTTTCCGCCTCCGAAGGGCCTTCCCGGCAATCTTCGCCGTCCTCGAAGGAGGATACCATGACGACATCAAGGAATGCATCGACAATTTCATCGAGGGCATCCACAACGGAGCCAAACCACCTGCCTTAAAGTGGGACACGGATTTGTCGATAGGATAAATTCACGAGCTTTGCCCGATCATAACCCATGAACTTCTCAGACCACTATGGTGAACTGGCTGCATTAGCCACGGCAGTTTTCTGGACGGTCACCGCCCTGTCGTTTGAATTTGCCAGCAAACGCGTCGGTTCCCTGGCAGTCAACATGATCAGGCTTACCTTTGCTTTTATTTTCCTGGGCATTTTCAACCTGGTGGCCCGCGGCATGTTCCTGCCGCTCGACGCCAGCCCCCACGCGTGGCTGTGGCTGAGCTTGTCAGGAATCGTCGGGCTAGTCCTGGGTGATTATTTCCTCTTCAAATCCTACATGGTCATCTCATCCCGAATCTCCATGCTGATCATGACCACCGTTCCGCCATTCACCGCGATCATCGGGTGGCTGCTACTGGGGGAGAAAATGCTCCCACTGCATATCCTCGGGATGTTCCTGACGATGGCAGGAATCTTCATGGCAATCTTTACAAAACCGGAAAACGGGCAGAGAATAAAGCTTTCCTATCCCGTTAAAGGAATCATTTTCGCGCTCATAGGGTCCGTCGGCCAGGCGGGAGGACTTGTGCTGAGCAAATACGGTATGGGGGAGTACAATTCGTTCGCGGCTTCTCACATCCGCCTGATCGCCGGATTGCTGGGTTACGCGCTCATCATCCTGGTTTTGCGAAAAGGAGCGTTGATCCGGAATGCCATCCGGGATGCCAGGGGAATGAAGTTCATCACGCTCGGCTCCTTCTTCGGACCGTTTCTGGGTATTTCCTTCTCCCTCCTGGCGGTAAAATACACCAACACCGGGATTGCGGCAACCATCATGGCCATCGTACCTATTTTAATAATCCCGCCGTCGGTGATCCTGTTTAAGGAGAAATTCACATGGATCGAGATTGCCGGGGCGTTCGTCAGCGTGGCGGGAGTGGTGCTGATGTTCCTGTAATTTCTTATTTTCTATTCTCTATGCACTATTTCTTAAGTACTTACGAAATCGTGCATATTTAATAAGAAATACGAAATCGTTTATTAATTTTACGGAACTATATTTCCAGGCACAATTAATTTGTTTCATAATGAACTCCAGGAAGATACTTCTTCTTATCTATTTTCTTCTTCCTGTACTGTTAATTTCAAATTTGAGTACAGCCCAGCCAAAAGACACCATTTCCCCCTCTCCCCGCCCCACCGTGGGCCTGGTCCTCTCCGGCGGAGGTGCCAAAGGTATTGCCTACATCGGGCTTTTAAAAGTGATCCAGGAGGCCGGGCTGCCGATCGATTACATCGGCGGTACCAGCATGGGCAGCATCATGGGCGGGCTGTACGCCCTCGGCTATCACCCTGACTCCATTACGAAAATGGTCCGGTCAATCAACTGGGACGCCCTGCTTACCGACCGGATTGAACGCAAATACATCGCATACGAGGAAAAGGAATTTGGCGAAAATTACATCATAACCCTTCCTTACAGGAACAAAAACGTGGGCATGAGCTCCTATCTTTACCCGGGGCAGGAAATTAACCTGTTGCTCAACCATTATTTTTCGCCGGCCTTTAAAATACATGATTTTGACGACCTTCCGACGCCTTTCCTTTGCATCGGTACCGACCTGATTACCGGAAACGCGGTCCTGCTCGATACCGGCTACCTGCCAATGGCCATCCGGGCGAGCATGTCGATCCCGGCTTATTTTTCGCCAACCGATTACAGGGGCTTTTACCTGGTGGACGGGGGAGTGGTCAATAATTTTCCTGTTCAGGAAGTGAAAAACAAAGGAGCGGATATCATTATTTCCGGCGATGTGCAGTCCCCGCTCAGGAGCAGCCCGGAAGCTTTTAACTCGGTGACGGCGGTGCTCGACCAGGTTATCACTTTTAACCGCGGGGCAGCCAACGTGTCCGGTAAAGAGCTTACGGATATTTATATCCCGATGGATATGGAATACGGAATGATGGACTTCGTCGATTACGACAGCATCATTGCTTTCGGCGAAAGGGCTGCCAGGCCTTTTTTTAACAGGCTGAAATCACTCGCCGATTCATTGAACGAAATAGAATACAGGCCGTTGAAATCTTATAAAGCCGGTCCGGTTAATAAGATCCCGATCAATTCTGTCAGGATAAAAGGCTATGAAAAATTTGCCGGTTCGTATTTCAGGAATTATTTTGATGTTAAGGAAGACACCGTTTTTACCTTAGAGGGAATTGAGAAAAGCATACGGCAGATGTACGGTACCCGTTTCTTTGAAAAAGTGAACTATGAAGTCCATGCTAACGGGAAGCGAAGCGACCTGATAATAACGGTAAAGGAATCGGATCCGGGGTATTTTTCAGCCGGATTGCATTATGATAATGATTACAGTGCAAGCCTTTTGATCAACGGGACATTCCGCAATGTGCTCGGAAAAAGGTCCAAGTTGTTCTCCGACCTGGTCCTCGGGGAAAATCCCCGCCTCAGGGCCTTTTACATGGTGGATAACGGAGCCCAGCCGGGAATTGGCGCCAGGGGTGAATATTATTACTTTAAATTTGACCTTTATGATGGTTTGAAAAAGGTGAACAAAATCGTTTTTTCGAATTATAAAGCATCTGCGTTTATCAACTACAGCCTGAAGAACCTGCTGAACTTCCGGGGAGGGTTTGATTATGAGTATTTCCGGTTCAAACAGGATGTGATGACCGACACATTGCTGGATGACTATAATGAATTCAGTAGTTACGGCACGTTCTTCGCGACGTTCAGCGCCGACTCACGCGACCGGGCCTACTTTCCGACCAGGGGGTCCAAATCGGAGATCCGTTTTGAATATGTGCTGCCCCTTTCGAGAAACTGGAGCAAAGACCTGTTTACCAGCTCATTTATTCTTTACTGGAAATACGATTTGAGCTATCCTGTTTCCACCAGGGTGTCTCTGCGGCCGGGCTTGTTTCTCGGAAGCACCATGTCGTCAGAGAACAGGCCCCCGTTGCAGCATAATTTCGGCCTGGGCGGGATGAACCCGAACCAGTATGTCAGTACTTTTCTGCCGTTCACCGGCCTGCACTTTATCCAGAAGTTCGGCTATCATGCGGCGGTAATCCGGATGAAGGTCCAGTATAATTTCTATAAAAAACTTTATTTCACCGCTTTATGTGATGCGGGATCTGCGGAAATCGATTTTAATGAGGTCTATCAGCCGAAGAATTTTATGATCGGCTACGGTGGCACGGTAAGCTACGACAGCTTCATCGGCCCGCTGGAACTGACACTCATGGGCTCGAATATGAACAGCAAGCCGATGTTGTTTTTGAACCTGGGGTTCTGGTTTTAATAGTACCCGTAGTGAATTGCCTGTTTAATTTACTGAGATTTAAAGTGGTATTTCAATATCATACCGGGTCCCCTTGCCCGGTGAAGAAATGATATTCACTTTACCACCCATGAAGTCGGTTCGCGAGCGAATACTTTTCAGGCCAAGCGAGGTGCCGTTTGATTCAAGGACATGGTCCACATCGAATCCGTTCCCGTCGTCCGCATAATGCAGTTCCAGTTTGTGTTCCGTCCGGTCCATGTTCATGGTAATATGTTTGGCGCCCGCATGTTTCAGCGTATTGTTCACCATTTCCTGCACCACGCGGTAGAGCATGATCTCCTTGTTCTCAGGGAGCCGGTATTCCTGGTCGCCGGTAATAGTACAGGTGGCTTCAATACCTTTTGTGTCATTGATATTATCGATCAGATCGCCCACGGCTTCAAAGAATCCCAGCCGGGTGAGCAGGCCGGGCATCATGTTGTGCGATACCCGCCTTACATCCCCTGAGGCCTGGTCCAGCATCTGGGAAGCGCGTTCGAGAAGGATCTGGTTCTCCGGGGAAAGGTTTTTGATGGCAGAGAACTGCATTTTGGTGGCCGATAACAACACACCCAGCCCGTCGTGCAGCTCAAGGGCAATCCGTTTTCGTTCCTCTTCCTGGCCTTCCACCAGCGACATGGCGGTCATCAGTTTTTTCTCCTCTTCAAGCTGGCGAATTTGCTGCTGCGCGATGATCCTGTCCTTCCTGGCGCGCTGACGTAAAAACAAGACCAGGAAGATGGCCAGCATGATCACGCCGCTTGCACTGGCCAGGAAAGCATTGCGCTGTATCGTTTTCGACAGGTTTTCCTTCTCCAGGGTCAGTATCCTGGCCTGGTCCTTTTCTTTCTGGTATTTCTTTTCAAGGTCGTTCAGGGTTTTTGTTTTTTCTACCCCAAGCAGCGAATCGTACAGGTTAAAATACAGATCATAGTAATCATATGCCATTTTGTAATTCCCAGAGAGGTAATAATTTTTGGATAGCTGGTCCAGGACCATCCTTCGGTTTTGAAGGTAGCCCGAGGCTGTTGATATTTTCAAGCTTGAATCCAGGTAAACTCTGGCCAGATCGTACTTTCCCATGGCGTTATAAACCTCGCCGATGTTTTTCATCGATATCGTGATGCCTTCTGTATACCGCTGGCCCTGGTATATTTCAAGCGCCTTTTTGAAATTTTCAAGTGCAGCATTATATTGTTCCTGCAGTTTGTATGCCACCCCGAGATTATTAAAGATATCGGCTGTTCCAATCGGATCTTTCAGGGAACTGTATATCTTCATCGCCTGGTCATAATGCCATAACGCTTTCTCTATTATAAACTGATTCAGATAATTGTCACCCAACTTTGAATAACACTGCGCAGTTGCTTTTAAATCGTTGTTTTTTTTATTGATCTCCAGTGCCTGCTGAAGGTAAAAATCAGCTTTCTCAAAATCTTTGACCTTGTGAAATGTTGAGCCGAGGTTATTGTACATAATGCCAAGGTACCTGAGGTTTCCTGATGATTCGGCCAATTTTGCCGCCCACAGGTAGTAATATGCCGCGGAGTCATACTCGGAAATGTTGGAAAACAGGTTCCCGATTGTATTATAGGAAGCGATCAGGCGCAAGGTATCCTTAAGCCTCATATTGATTTCCAGGCTTTTCTGGTTATAATATATTGCCGAATCGTTTTGGCCCTGCTTAACCAGGAGCGCGCCATAGCTGTAATAGCCTTTTCCCAGCAACGATTCATCATGAAGCGCTTCGCTGACAGCAATGAACCTTGTAATATGATTGATCGCTTCTACATTATTACTTCTCCTCATCTCGGCCAGGTGAAGTATGTAATTGCTCTCGGCTATTCCCTGCCTGTCATTAAGGCTGGTTGCAAGCGATAAAGCCTGTTTTCCGTAATGCAGGGCAGTGTCGAGTTCAAACCGGTCAGTATAAATACCGGTGAGTGCCAGTAGGTTGGCAACCGTTTCTTTCTGGCCGGGATTGGCATTGATCAGCAGTTTCAGGCTGTCCGTCTTTGCCGTTGCAGCCCTGATATTTTGTGGAAACGACGCGACGAGCATTGCCAGAGCAATTACTAAATTCGCTGTTTTATGCGATGTTATCATGAGCATAATTATTTATCATCAACCGACGGCTTTAGTCGTCAGCGATGTAAAATTAAGAGGGTGCACTAACTTTTGAAACTCCCTCATTTTTCACATCCTTACTACGTAAAATTACACCATTAAACGATCGTGATATCCGAGTTAGACGAAGTCGTCCCGATATGTTCGTTCCTGAGTGTCCCGCCCTCGCTGACCGTCATCCGGACCGTAATGGAAGGTAGTTGTGCTATCACAGCTCTCACCGTGGTTACATTCCCCAGGCCCCCACCGATATTCGTGTAAGGAATATCCCTGGTCATGGGAGAATTGTTTGTGCCTGAAATGATGTTGATCGTGATCAGGGCTGTTTCCCTGACGATTGAACTTACGGCGACAGACATGGCTTCGTTGGCGTCAAGTTCAATACGGATGGTAGCAATGATTTTTAAAGCTCCCGTACTGTTGGTGTAATGCCAGGATAAACCCAGCAGCGGTTGATATGCCATAGTGTTGAGGATTAAGAGGTTTGAAAATAATTATTTTTTTCGTGCATAAAAGTATGAAATTAATCAGGAAAAGTCAAGAAAGGGATCAGTATTTATTTATCATGCGCAAGTTAACTAGGTGTTCGGGTGGTCAGGTGGTCGGGTGGTATGTCACTGAAACCACACCTCAAAATCCTTCTCTGGCATGAATTCCTTCTTTTTCCATAAATAATGCTGAAAGTCTTTCTGAAGATACGAAGTGTCAGGCGGGTAACTTAATGAATCGAAGTGAATTTCCATAGGAATGCACAATTCGAAATTGGCGAACTCGAGCGGCCTGTTCCAGGCTTCAGTGCTGGTGAGGATGTAGGTGAATTGTTTTTCGACCAGTTTCTGCCGGTAGAATACCCTGTAAGAGGCCTGGCCGTAAGCTTTCACTTCAATATTGAAAAATATGCCCGATTTGCCTGGCCGGTGTGGGATAACTTCTCCCGATTTTTCATTCTTAACTTCAATGGAATCGATCAATTCCATTGTGTTTTCCGGGAAAGGATAAAAAAGCGGCGTTTTGATCTCTTTTTCACCGACATTGACGAAGTGATAAACCGCATCGGTCTTGATGTGGTTTTCTCGGAGCGTAAAAAAAATGTCTTCGCGGTAGAACTGGAGATCTTGGGAGACAAGGAGACAAGGAGACAGGGAGACAAGGAGACAAGGAGACAGGGAGACAAGGAGACAAGGAGACAGGGAGACAAGGAGAATAATTTGTAATAGCTTATTCTTCATAATGATATGATCATTTTGCCGGAGGCTGCCTTATGATTTCTTATTTCCAGGTTATAGAAATACATACCGGGTGATAGCGCCTTGTCTTTGAAATTGTATACGATCTCCTGTTTTTCAGCATTGATGACAACTGGAACAATATCTACAATATATCCATTGTCGCTGTAAATCTTGATCACTCCTTTCTGGCCCGGATTCTGATTATTTGATTCAATAACAAAAGTTGTCAGGGTAGAAGCCGGATTAGGAATATTGATGACTGAAGATCCGGGGATTGCTTGTTTGATTTCATGGATGGCTGTAAGCAGTGTATCAAGTTTAAATTCATAATAATTAGCAGAGTCAGGTTCGATATTGAACGATGAATCAGCAATAGTGACACCGTTATATTTGAAAATGACCGGATATTCCCGGCAAAACATGTTATCCGTGTAGAAAAAACCATTTGAGTCGGTTATTATGAAAGGTACTCCAGGGCTATAAATCGTGCCGCAATAATCCAGTACAATTCCTTCCATCGGATCATCATTCATATCCCTGACATGCCCGCTGAATTGAGCCCTTTTATATACGGTTTCCGTGGAATATCCCATGGTATTGGGCTGTTCCTTGACCGCCCAGTACCATTCGTTGCCATAATTTTCTACAACCTTTTGTAAGGCTATAGACTGTTCACCGGCCGGCGGAGTGACATAATTGTAGGGTGTCGGATCGATAATTTCTCCCCAGGCAAGGCCAAAATAATCGATAACTTCATTGATTTCCCCATCGATATGCATAAGCGTAAGCCAGTCGGCGGCCTGGTTGATGTAAAACTCAGTTATAAAATCATCCTGGGTCACTACAATCGTTTCATTATACGCGAATGAGATGCCGGGTTTAAAATGAGCGGCATCCGCATCCGATATCATCCACACATGATCCAGGTTAACTTCCCAATACGAGGAATTGCTTTTTTTCATTTCGATCTGCCATCCGTCCGGACCGAAATAAATTTCAAAGATCATGGGACCGGGGATGATTGGATTGCTGAAGGCCGGTATTGACGGGCCGAATAATAAAATGAAAGAGAGAAACCTGATAGATTTCATGACAGGAAGAGGTTTGGGTATACCAAACAAAGTTATGAAGATTTTCAGGTAATATCTAAATCAATTCGATAATTAATAATTTATCTGTGAAGATTCGCATCAATTCGTGTCATTCGTGTTCTATTCCCGGAATGGCACACGGATGACGCAGATATAACGGATTTACACGGATGGATTCAAGACGGAAATAACCGCCTCCCCGACTTCTGACCCGTCTGAAAGATGAATCACGTTGAATCCCAGCTTCTTTGCCGCTTCGATGTTGGTTGAATAATCATCGATAAAAAGCGTTTCCTCCGGGATCAATGCGCTGTCTTTCAATACATATTCAAAAATAGCCGGATCGGGTTTATAGAGTCCGATCTTAAAGGAATAATACGCTTTTTCAAAAAGATCATCCAGCGAGCTGTAGCCGTAACTTTTGCAAAAATGCTCCTGGTAATGGTCGTAATGGATCTTATTGGTATTGCTTAACAGAAAGATCCGGTATTTTGACCTGAGCCCTTCAAGGAATTTCACCCGGTGAGAAGGGATTTCACCGAGAATGAGGTTCCATGCCCGGTCAAGCTGCTGGTCGGTAGCATGATTGTCGAGGCCGGTCCTCAGCATCTGCCTGAACTCTTCCGGGCTCATTTGTCCCTTTTCAAAACGGGTATACACTTCTTCCCGGAGAAAATGTTCATGTAATGCCGCGATGTCGCTGCAGCCCATCGCAGTCATTTCCCTGGCAAAAGCCATGGGTTCAATGGGAATGATCACACCGCCGAAATCGAAGAGTAGGTTTTTTATCATGGCCATAAAAGTAGTACAGAATTTGACGCCGTGGATAAGAGAATGCTTGTATGATTGTCATTCAGATTTGGAAATTTGGAAATTTGATTGTATTTTAGGCACGGAAAAACGAAACCAAAACCTGAACCGATGATAAAATCAAGAATCTTTTTAATCGCTGCTCTATTGGCTATTATTGGCATAGCACTCATTTCCTGCCGGAAAGAACAAAGCCCATCTCCGGCTATCTCTAACCAGGACGTATTATTGCTAAAGAGCGATTACACCGATGTGGATTGTGATCTCGCATGCCTGCAAACGGGACCGTTTGAACAAACAACTAATTCTTTCATCCGCCAGTGGGCGCCGGTCCCCGGCTTCCCGGGTTATTACAAAAACAACAGGTACATTGTCGTTACGGCCTGGAATGATGCGAATTATTTTTACATAAAAACCGATATGTTCGGTTACCAGTACAACAGGGAGAAAGTAAACGGTGTCTGGACCCTGACCGGCCCGACTTATAATAATTATCCGTTTGAAACTGTAGTCATAACGTTAAACGGCAGCGTCATCAATTATTCCATGGATGATCCTTCGTCGACCGATGTGATCGAAACCGCGGAAACCTACACCCAGGCCTATTCACTGCCTGCTGGCTGGGCAAATTGTAATGAGATGATTTACAGTGTCAAGATCCTGGGTGGCGGCCAGCAGGTCTGGTTGGGTACACCGAATCAACCTGCTGATATTACTTACGGCCTGATCGGTTTCTGTTCATCCACCACGCTGAATGTCAGTCCTTCAAATACAGTCAGCCCTGGCACGGAGGTGACACTGACTGCAGCGGTATCTTCCACCGGTTTATTTACAGGAGGCTTCATTAAAATTCAGGAATTCAACGGAATCGAATATACGGATCTGGCTACATCACCCGTAACGTCTGACAATCAGATGGTCAGTTATGCATTTACACCACAAGAGAACGGTACTCATACGTTTATTGCAAGATATGACGGCTTCGGCAGCAATGGATATAAACAAAGCGAATCTGGACCCGTTACCCTGACCGTGGCCGGCACCCAGACCGGGCTCGTGGGACAGGCCATTTCCTGCAGTACAAGCCGCGAGGCCAATTACCTATTCACTTTCCAGGGTAATGCGGAATATGTGAAAATCCAGGGAAGCCTGACCAATTTTACCGGCCCGCTTGCTATTGTCGAACTTAACAATGTACCTGTTGAATTTGACATTGTTGAGTATATCCTGGACACTGATGAAACTATTTATTCCGGGGACAATGTTACCGGCTATCTGGTAAAACAGATCATCCCGGGATTTGGGACTGACCGTTTTATCACGGTCGAAGGGCCTGCTTCCGGCGGCCAGTCCATTGCTATCAATCTGACCTGGAATGGAATGGATATTTCAGGGCCTATAACGGGTGAATGGACTGCTGAGGATAATGGCGGAAATATCCTTGCCAGCGAAGATCCGCTAACTTGCGAATGAGATCTTTAATTATTCTTTAGCCGCGTCACTGGCACAAAGCACCGGTATTCCCGCCTCGTTGGTCAGCAGGTTTTCCTTATCCTGTTGTGCAAAATAGTGATATTCTTCAGACGGTACCGACATCATAGCGATCAGGTCTGCACCTGTTTTTTGGGCATATTGCAAGGTTTGACTGGAAAATCCAATGGAAAGAACGGTCTGTTTTTCATTGACCCGGATATACCTGATCCCGTTTTTGTCGAAAATCGCCCGGGTTTTTTCCAGGTTCTTTTTAAGCATGTCAGGCCATTCAAAACCCGGCCTTTCAATAGAATAGATATGAACTTCCGAACCAAACAGTTTCCCGATCAAAACCACCGCTCTGAGTATATTTTCATATGCCAGGTGCGTAGCCACAGGAAGGATGATCTTGTTGAATCCCAGCCGGTCAGATGAAGTCGATTGAAGAACAAGGACCGGCGCCGGTACTTTTGTGATCACTTTCAAAATATCCGATCCCAGCAGTTTCTGCTTCAATCCCCTGATACCATGGGTGCCGATGACCACCAGCAGGTATTCATTTTCCCTGGTTTCCGCTTCAATATCCTTGAAGATAGATCCTTCCCTGATCTTTTTCTCACATTCGATATGATATTTTGAGCTGATCTTGCCTGCAATTTCATCCAGTCTTGCCCGGGTCGGGATCTTTTCTGATGCTTTATCAGTAACATGAAGCAGCACCATTGAGGCCCCGGACATTTCGCAAAGGAATGCCGCTTTTTCGGTAACTTTTTCTGACAAGTCGGTAAAATCGATGGGTACGAGAATCTTTTTCATTTTCGATTTTCGATATTGGATTGAAGATTTAGCGGTGCAAATGTATAAATTATTTCCGACAACTTAGAATCTTTATAAATTAGATATAAACGTTGGACATCCGCACATATTTGAATATTTTCGTATTCACTTAATCTGCTGAAAGGTGAAAAGTAAACCACTTCAAATAATCGGTAAATGGCTGATCTTTATCATTTTAGTACCAATGTTAACGGGTGTTCTAAATGCCCAGAGCGATGAAGACTGCCTGATGTGCCATGACGATCCGGCGCTTACAGCCATCCGTCATGGAAAAACGGTTTCGATGTATGTTACGGCCAAGGCCCTTGACAATTCGGTCCATGAAGGAATGGAATGTTCTTCCTGTCATCCCGACGCTGCTGTCGAGGAGTTTCCGCACCCGGAGATCCTTCCCCTGGTCGATTGCGGGGCTTGCCACGACGGTGAATTTGCCGAGTTCGATAAAGGGATCCATGGCCAGGCCAAACGGCTGAATGCTTTGTATGCACCGGACTGCAAGGAATGTCATGGCGCTCATGATATCCTTCCTCCGACCAATCCCAAATCCCTGACCTATAAAATGAATATTCCATACCTGTGCGGCAAATGTCACAGGGAAGGGGCTCCGGTTGCCAGGACTTATAATATAAGTGAGCACAATATCCTGGAAAATTATTCCCAGGGCATCCACGGCGAAGGCTTGTTCAAAAGGGGCCTTATTGTAACCGCAACCTGTAACGACTGTCATGGCAACCATCTCGTGCTGCCACACACAAGCCCGAACTCCACTATTTCGATCAACAATATTGCCGGCACCTGTATGAAATGCCATGTTGAGATCGAAAAAGTCCATACAAAGATCATTAAGGAAGAGTTGTGGGAAAAGGAACCGGGTGCCATTCCGGCCTGTACCGACTGCCATCCGCCGCATAAAGTCAATGTGCAGAACATTGTCGCAACGATCTCCGACAGGTCCTGCCTGGGATGTCACGAAAGGGAAGATGTTCACAAAGTGGTCGATGGCAAGATGGTCTCATTGAAAGTTGATCCGGCGGATATTTCCAATTCCGTTCACAAAAACATTAATTGCGTGAAATGTCATTCCGATGTTTCCACCACGCTTGCACGTCCATGTGAAACCGCCCGGCGAGTGGATTGTTCCAATTGCCATGCTGAAGTCAGCAATGTATTTGCCATCAGCGGACATGGAAGGGCTTTTGAGCAGAAACATGAGAATGCCCCGTATTGCACAACCTGCCATGGTTCCCATATTGTGAAATCCAGGTATGACGATACGTCCCCTACATACCGGACGGCTATACCGAAACTATGCGGCGACTGCCACCGGGAAGACGGGAAAGCCAATATCAACACCGATCTTAAGGAGAAGGACGCTTATAATGATTATTCCATGAGCGTTCATGGCAAAGGCCTCACGGAAAAAGGCCTTCTTCCCAGCGCGGTTTGTACCGACTGTCATACCACGCACTATGTATTGAAAGAAGATGACGAAAGATCGTCCATTAACCCCCATAACATTCCAGCTACCTGTGCTACCTGCCATAAGGGGATCTATGATGAATACATCAAAAGCGAACATGCAATCACGGTCCAGGATAAGAAAAAGAAATACCCCACCTGCGCTGATTGTCACTCCGCGCATGAGATAGCCGATATTACCCAGGATGTATTCATGAACCAGGTGACCAAACAGTGCGGGACCTGCCACGAAGATCTTTCTGAGACCTACCTGGAAACATATCACGGGAAAGCTTACCAGCTGGGTTATCTGAAATCGGCCAAATGTTCCGATTGCCATGGTGCACACAACATCTACCGGTCAAGCAACCCGAAATCGATGATCAGCAGCCAGAACATTGTGGAAACCTGCAAGCAGTGCCATCCTGATGCCAACCAGCGGTTCACAGGCTACCTGACTCATGCAACCCATCACAACAAAGCCAAATACCCGGTGCTGTATTATACTTTCTGGGGAATGACCTCACTGCTGGTGGTTGTATTCGGTTTCTTCGGCATCCACCTGTTATTATGGCTGCCGCGTTCATTCCAGCTGATGAGGAAAAAGAAAGAGCACAAAGCTGCGGCCGGAGAAGTTTACCATATCCGGCGTTTCAGCCAGAGCCAGCGGATCACCCACCTGTTCGTCATTTTCAGCTTTATTTTATTGGCCCTTACCGGGATGAGCCTTAAGTTCGCCAACATGCCCTGGGCCAATTTCCTCGCCAAACTGCTCGGCGGCGTGGAGGCTGCAGGCAATCTCCACCGGTTCGCTGCAGTCATTACGTTCGGCTATTTTATCTTCCATGTTTATTCGCTGATCAAAACCAAGATACGGAAGAAGACCGGCTGGGGCAGCTTTATCTTCGGTAAAAACTCCCTGATGTTCAACAAACAGGACCTGAAGGATTTCTGGGCCACGTTCAAATGGTTTATCGGCCTGGGGCCCAAGCCTGGTTACGGCCGCTGGACTTACTGGGAGAAGTTTGATTATTTTGC
Organism: uncultured Bacteroidales bacterium; assembly: GCA_964447005.1. Taxonomy (GTDB): domain Bacteria; phylum Bacteroidota; class Bacteroidia; order Bacteroidales; family JAGOPY01; genus JAGOPY01. The sequence continues at coordinate 19,166 of CAYUQP010000040.1, read as the reverse complement.
CGTTTTCTGGGGCGTTGCTGTAATCGGATTTTCGGGCCTGATCCTCTGGTTCCCCGAGTTCTTCACCCGGATCTTCCCCGGATGGCTTATCAATGTAGCCATGATCATCCACAGCGACGAAGCCTTGCTGGCCGTGGGATTCATCTTCACGATCCACTTCTTTAACACGCACCTGCGCCCGGATGCTTTCCCGATGGATAAAGTGATCTTTACCGGAACGGTCCCCGAGGAAGAGTACAAGCATGACCGCCCCAGGGAATACGAAGAACTGAAAGATTCAGGACGCCTGGAAGAATTGCGTGTCAAAAAGGAGGGCAAGCATCCGTTCGACACAGCCATAAAGGTATTTGGCTTTACTATGGTGGCGATCGGCCTGACGATGGTGGTACTGATCATTTATTCGATGCTGTTTGGCTATAAATAATTTCACCTTACCCCCTAAGAGGGTGTAACAAGTGTCGGCATTCCTTCTGTTAACCATTCTGAAGATTTCAACTCCAACGGGTAAATCCGTTGGTTCCAAGATCGTTACAAATTGTAAACCGACGGATTTACCCGTCGGAGTTTCGAAAAAAATGGAAGTTATGGACTTCTGTTACACCCTCAAGGGGGTAAAGGGGGTGAGGTGAGGCTGTGAAGTAATAACTAACGAATGACTATCATTACCGAACCATTCAGCAACTTTAATTCCGAATTCTGACCAATTGTAATCGAGCGAATTTTAGTGATCGTTCCGGCAGGGACTTGCGGGTCGTTGGTTACCGATGGCGGTATGGTTATGTCTGCGGCTTCTTCTGGTACACCGTATGGTTCCCAGTTATGGGGCTCTTCCCAGGCAGTGCTTACCGAGCCGGTCCAGCTCCGCTCCAGCGGACATATCGTGAGACCAGCAGATGGATTGTCCCAGCGATAATTAGCCGGATTCGTTCCTGTGCCCAGTGCATTTGGTATCCCCAGCGAAGGCCATCCGTCGGCAACGCTCCAGAATACAGGCTCCGCGGTAAGATAATAGCTGGTGTCTGTCAGGGTCCCTGTTCCGGTCGGACTGATAACCCCGTCGACATTATTCCCGTGCTGGATGTGGCCGGTACCGGTAATAGTGTATGGACCCAGAAGAATCCCGTTGTAATCGATGTCATTTCCTACAATATGATGCAAATTCGACGTCGACGACGGGTTCGCTGCTGAATAGACTATACCGTAACCTTCAGCGCGGTTCCTGAAAAATGTATTGTAAGGCCCTGAGGGGCCCCATTCATGATCCACCTGGATCGTCTTTACAATATTTCCTTCAAACAGGTTGGCAAAAGCATAATGACCATGCAAAGAGATATCTCCTCCGTAATTTGTCGGCCATTCGTATTGTCCATTTCGATATACTACATTAGAATAATTATAAGAAAACACATTTCCGTTGGCGCCTGTCTTAACCATCATCGCATGCCTCAAGTAATGGAATATATTGTTGGTTACCAGGCATTCACCGCTATGTGAATTCAGAATGACGCCATAGCCCCGTTTTGATCCCCCATCATACTTAAAAGCATGATGAAAATAGCATCCTTCAACCAGGATGCGGGTGCTCTGGAAAATATCGACGTGAGCTGCAACACTTTTATTACTCTCAATCCCTCTAATATGGCAATTGGCAGCCATGTTGATCACGATATTTCCACCAGCTGACGACGAGTCCAGCCTCATTATTTTCAGGCACTCGACACCGGCGTTGGAACACGGGTTGAATTTCCTGATCCTGGGAATCAATTGTGAATCATAGGTGATCCTTAACGGACTTTGAAGAAAAAGTGTATCGTCATGCCGGTTTTCTATCCGAACAATCTGACCGACTGAATTCAGCGCCCAGTCGGCAGGTTTATCATTCCAGCTCCCGTTATCCTGAACAATTTCAGCATAATCACCGGCATTGAAAAGGAAGGCTGAGTCAGTGGTAATCCAGGAACTGCCCTTGATGTACCCGTTGTCGATCCGGATAAAGACCGATGTCGCGCTGCCGGACATCGTGATGCAATTGCTCGCTGATCCGCTGAAATTAAATTTCAGTACTGAAGTTTCTGACGAATTTCCTTTGAGAATAATACTGTCGGGCAGTGATAAAGTACCCGTCAATAAGTAATTACCTGGCGGGAAGTAAACATACCCGAGGTTGCCGTTGAGTGAAGCGATCGCGCTCAGCACGGCCGGCCGGTCATTGTCCACCCCATTGCCGGTTGCGCCGAAATCCATCACATTGACTTCATTCACAGGAACATTGTACTCATAACTCTTCAGCGCATCGCTCCAGTTAACCTGCCTCTCCGGCGGGATGACCTGGGAATAGGTAATAAAAGGGAATAATAATGAAAATATTATAGCAGGTCTTATCATTGATGGCGGTAAAATGATTCTTTGCAAAAGTACAAAAAGTCAGGGGGTGAGGCTACATCTTTACAATAACAAATTCCACCCTGCGGTTCAGCGCCCTGCCTTTGTCGGTGTCGTTGGTGGCTACGGGCTGGGTTTCGCCGAAGCCTGACGAATCCAGGCGGGTGCTCACGATTCCTTTGCTGAGCAGGTAATTGACCACGGATGCGGCGCGTTTCTGCGATAAGGTGAGATTGGACTCGTCGTTGCCGACATTGTCGGTGTGCCCGTTGATCTCGATTTCCATGGTTTGATTATCGTTCAGGATCTTCACCAGTTTGTCAAGCTCGGTGAACGATTCGGGTAAGAGGTCCCATTTGCCGGTTTCGAAGAAAATGTTGTTCAGCCTGACTTTCTCGCCGATCACGATCGGCACCAGGTAGAGGTCACGTTCGAGTTCCCGGTATTCATCCAGGTCTTTAAGGTCGACATTTTCATTCACGGAAATATACTGATCGCTGGAGGCAAGGAAACCGTAAAGCCTTCCGGCGGGCAGCGTGATCTGGTAGTAACCGGTTTCGGGATTGCTCATCGCCGTGCCATAATTATCGGCGTCCTGGAGGTCAAAATAATTGATAATGGCCTGCAACGGTGTATTGGTTTTCTGGTTCAGTACCTTACCTTTTACAAGGACTACCGGCCTGGGTTTTGCCATTTCCGGCAGTTTGATCCGGAAAATGTCACTGTTGCCATAGCCGGATTTCGCCGAGACAAAATAGGCAAATTCACCCGAGGCCGGGACACTGTAGTAGGCGTCCCAGTCGTTGGTGTTGATCGGTTTGCCCAGGTTCTCGGGCTTGCTCCAGTTGGTCCAGGTGTCGTCGAGCCGCCGTGTCAGGAAAATATCGTTGTTGCCATAGCCGGGATGACCGTCGGACGAGAAATAAAGCGTGGTGTTATCAGCCGCGAGGAAAGGGGAAATTTCACCTTTTTTTGTGTTCACCACCGGCCCGAGATTCAACGGGGTGGACCATAACCCGTTTTCAAGCAGGAAGGAAACGTAAAGATCCTTGACGCCGTAGGTCTGCTCACGCTCCAGGGCCATGACGATGATCTTCTTGTCGTTCGACATGCAGAACTCGTTGTATTCGTTGAGGTTGTAATGGTCAATGATGGTCAGGTCCTGCGGGATCTCCCAACTGCTGCCCGAACGGTTGGAGGTAGAAAGCCCTCCCGCTTTGAAACTGCCGTCACTGTTGTACGTGTGCAGCAGAAACAGCGTATTTCCGTCGGGTGTGACCGACATGGCCGAGTTGGTGGAACTGTTGTTCAGCGGTCTTTTCATGTTGGCGGCCTGCTGCCATTTCTGGTCTGCCCCGGATTTTGCGTAATAAATGTCCGAATAGTCGGAGGTGCCGCCGGTATTTTCAGGATCATAAACGCGGATGAAGAACAAGCCCTGCCCGTCGGGCGTCACGATCGGGCAAATTTCCGACGACCTTGTATTGACGTTGTAGCCGAGGTTCTCCGGTTTACCGGTGTATTTGATCCCCGGCACCAGGTTGATCTTGTGTTTAACAAGCAGGTAATCCATCGTATACGTTGAAATTCCCTGGAAAGTATAACCTACTTTGTCATCAAAGAATCCGCTGAAATATTCCTCGTGGACAGCTTCTCCGTTGACTGAAAACGTAACCCTGATATCTTTCTTACTGATGGTCAGTGTATTGAAATCAGTTTTATAATTCTTTACAGGGATATTTTCCCTGACCACGGTTCTGTTATTCCTGCTTTCAATGTACGATGAGGCCAATCCCGAACTGCTGACCACTAAAGCACAGGTGTTTTCAAGGTCTTTCAGTCCCCAGAGCAGGCCAAAAGAGCCGTTACCAGTGATCCTGAAGCGGGTTTCGATGACGAATTCCTCCGGGTTCAGCCCATTGACCGGCCACCAGGTGCTCCATTCCCCGTCTTTCTTCCGCTGCCAGACATAGCTGCCGGTTTCCACTTTCGCGGTATTTTCTTCTGTATCGATAAACCACGACGGGCGGGAATCCTTGTAATCATCAAAGTAGACCGTATCAAACTGGCTGAAAGCGGCAAGCGTGATTAAGATGAATGCAGAAATCAGAGAAAAGTGTTTCATGAAATGATCATTTGACCTGGTTAAGAAGGCAAAAATATTGAATTGGAATTTAGCTGCGTGTTAATGGTTTGTTAAATTACAGATCAAAAGTTCATTTCTCATAGACCTGTTAAGTTTTGATCGGAACTCCAACGACTAAAGCCGTTGGTTCTCTTAACCTCACCCCAATAGGGGGCAGGGGGTAAAAGGGGTGAGGCCATATCAACCGACGGCTTTAGTCGTCGGCGATGCAAAAAAAAATGTTTTCATAAGTAATTGCAAATTTGGAAATATTAAAGTTATCATTACCTTTGATATCGAAAATGTTTCAATATGAAAACACCAGCCTTAGTAATCGCTTTATTCATTTCGATTTCAGTGATTCATTCTCAGGAATGGCAGCAGACCAACGGGCCTTATGGGGCGGATGTGATGGCTATGGCTACCGGACCGGGTGGAGTGATCTATGCCGGAACGCGGGGCGGAGGAGTTTTCTATTCTGAAGACCAGGGAGATACATGGGATTCCATGAATGAAGGGCTTACGAATCAATTTGTTTATGCAATGATGGTGACCGATGAAGGATTTTTTTGTGCCGGAACAATGGGTGGCGGGGTATATGGCTGGGCTGTAAATTCACAATCATGGATCCCATTGAATTATGGCATAGAAATGCCCTGGATCAATTGCCTTGCTTCCAATGACCAGGGAGATTTTTTTGCCGGGACCTTTGAAGGAGGCGGGATTTATCGTTCAATGGATAATGGAAACACCTGGGTGTTGGTAAATAACGGTTTAACAACCACTTATGTAACTTCGCTTTTTGTTGCGCCTGATCAGACCATCTATGCAGGCACCTTTGGTGGCGGTGTTTTCATGTCAACAGACAATGGAGATTCGTGGGTTCAAAAAAGTGCGGGAATTGAAGTTCCATATATTCTTTCACTTGCGGGCGACAGTTCAGGGAGTGTATATGCCGGAACAGATTTCGGCGGAGGTGTTTACCGCTCCACCGATCAGGGTGAAAACTGGACTCACCTGGCTGATGGATTCAATAGCAGCAATGGAGTGAATGCTTTGCTGGTCAATCATACACTTGAGAATATCGTTTATGCCGGCACTTATGGTGATGGAATTTTCAGATCATCGGACCGTGGTGATCATTGGGAAGAATATGATAACGGGATCAGTTCCCCGTTTGTCATTTCTTTTACCCAGAGCAGCGATGACCTGATATTCGCAGGCACTTATTTCGGAGGCGGCATTTTCATAACCAGCCACGACGAGAACAACTGGACACAGCAAAACACCGGTTTGATAGGGATGGAGGCTAAAGCATTATATTATACGGGTAACGGTCGTCTCTTATGCGGTACCTATGGTAACGGAATTTTTAAAACGATTGACTGTGGTGAGACATGGGAACCGGCTAATGAAGGAATAACCGGTAAATATATCACATGCTTCGGTGGATTTTTCCCCTTTGGTGTTTTTGCCGGAACAGACTGGGTGAATGGCACCGGCGGGCTTTTCCGTTCGATGGATTCAGGAGAGACCTGGACTGAAGTGTTCAATGGTATTACAGAATATGATATCCGTGCCATAGCAACCAGCCCCGAAAATGACATTTTTGTCGCGACATATGGTGACGGTGTTTTTCGTTCCCAGGACCTGGGGGATACCTGGACTCGCGTGAACAACGGTCTCACCTGCCCACATCTCTGGAGCCTGGCGATCAACGGGGAAGGGGATATTTTTGCCGGGAGCGCCGGTTGCCAGCAGGGAGTGTTTCGCTCGACCGACAACGGGGAAAGCTGGCAATTAGTGAATAACGGCCTGACTACCTATGAAATCTCTGCTCTGGTTGTCGATGAAGAAGGTATAATCTATGCCGGTACCACACCGGTCTTTGGCCCGGGGGGAGGGGTGTTCAAATCGGAGGATAACGGCGATACCTGGGTCGAAATAAACCAGGGATTATCAAACCTGTTTGTAACATCCCTAACCCTCGGGGATAATATGTATGTAAAGCTTGCAGCCGGAACTGAGGGTGGAGTTTTTCACTACGACGGCATGTTCTGGCAGGATATCAGCGACGGATTATTGTCAACCAATGTCCGGTCACTGGCTTTTGGCTGGGATTGTAATGGCTTGTTTGCCGGTACTTCGGGCGGAGGAGTGTGGGGCAGGGGAAACCCGGATTGGATCGGGGAATCCGATAGATCAAAAGGTCTTATCGTTTTTCCAAATCCGGCTAAAGATATCATCTCAATAAATATTACTAAACCGGAGTTCTTCAAAGAATCAATAGCTGAGATATTTACAATTGACGGCAGGCTGATCTTTGAATCAAGAATATCGAATTCAACTAACACTATAAACGTATCCATCCTTGAACCGGGTATCTATTTGATCAGAATAAAAAATGAGGATGGAATCCTGGTTGAGAGGTTTGTGAAACGGTAGGCATTCAATTACCCTAGGTTTATACATTTTCGGATTTATTTTCCATGGTTAATGTGGGATTGGTAAACCCTCGTAATCCCTCAGAACCTCCGGAAATACCCCTGCAGATAAGGAGAAACCTGGCCGAAAATCGGTTTGGTGAACTCGATGAACAGGTTTTGCGGAGCAGGAGGCGGCACGGGGACCCTGCTGCACAGCGCAAGCTGTTCCTTGCTTAATGCTCTTTCATCGCCGTTGAAGGTGGCCCACTCGGTGTACCAGACGAACTGGCCGGGGAACTTGCGTTCGGTAGCCAGCTGGTTCAGGGGCCAGTCGATCACGGATACGTCGAGCACGCCGTTCGAGATCAGTTCCCTGCGGAAAATCCTGAGTTTTGCTTTCACGGTGCCGTAAACCTTATGCACGGTTCCATCCGGCATTTTCACCGTGCCGGTTTCCACGCTGTCACGCGACAAGTCCATCATCGTTTCTTTATCGTAAACCTGGCCGATCACGAACTGGTCGAAGCTCATGCGAAGGACCTGGTCCGGCCGCTTTATCCCTGCCTTTTCCGCCGATTCAGGCGTGTAATATTCGACAAATTCATTCGGCCGTTCATTTCTTAAGAATTCAATGACCTGGTTGCGGAAGAAATCTGAGGTGAGCTGATAGGCATTGGGGACAGGGATCGGCTCGACGATCACTTTCCAGGTCGCATTCAGGTAGGCGATTCGCATACGTTCTTTGGCGTCTTTAAAGCCCGGGACGAAGCAATCAGCTTCTTCAAAGTTCAGGTACGCATTTTTCCAGGAATTACGGGTGTTCAGTTTTTCATTGTCGAGCCCCGCCTGGTAATGCTCTTCCGCCGCCTTGTATTTGGCATTGGCCAATTCGCTGTCAAACGACTCGGGGCGGGGAAACAGTTGCAGAGCGGCCGGGCAGCGCCTGATCTCATCGGCCATATGGTTCATCAGCTCGTAATAATCGACGATTTCCGAGTACCTGAACTGACGGTTGGATTGCAGCGCATTGTTTATTTTTTCTTTGAAATAGTTCAGCGCGGAAGGGTAACTGCGTTGCAGTGCTTCCCTTGCTTTTTCTGAATCGGGATTGCTGCGCAGGCGGTTCACCGCCTGGATCGTTGCATTGAAATAATCGCCCCGCTCGTAGGCTTTTTTGCCGGTTGCGCAGGAGAGCAGAAGGAGACCGGCAACGATTGAAATGATTAATGACCGCATCATTCAGGTTTTTTCAGCAAAGTAAGCAAATATCTTTTCCGAAATTTAATTTCAGTTAATCAGGTATTGAGAAAAAATCATGCCAATTATAATGATGCCTAAATGGAATTTGTTTTCGACGCGGTTTCCTTACCTCACCCCCTTTACCTCCTGCTCCCTATTAAGTGTGTAACAGACTCCTAAATTAAGGAAAAATCTCTTTGCGAAACTTTGCGGTATCTTTGCGAATCTTTGTGTAACAGCCCTTTAGCTATTACGCAAAGCTACACAAAGCAGACACAAAGTTACGCAAAGAGACTTCTGTTAAACCCTCCCAGGAGGTGAGGTATAGAAACCGACGACTAAAGCCGTCGGTTGATAATTTACAACACCCCAAAAATGGTCTAAAATCACTACTTTTACCGGTCGGAATAATCCTGTACTTAATCGTTTAAAATTTTCATTTCTAATGACTATAAAAAATCTCTTTTTCCTGATACTGTTCTCTTTTATTATTTCATTCTCAGATTTAGTTGCCCAGGGTTTCCTCCACACCCAGGGCAAATACATTTACGACGGAAACAACCAGGAGGTGATCCTGCGCGGAATCGGCACTGGTAACTGGATGCTGAACGAAGGATACATGATGAAAACCGCCGATTTTGCCGGCACGCACACCAAATTCAGGGAACTACTGACCGAGACGATCGGGGAGGAGAACACGGAAACCTATTACCAGCACTGGCTTGATAACCACTTCACCCGCCGCGACGCGGATTCCATGAAAGCCTGGGGATTCAACAGCGTGAGGGTGGCGATGCATTACAAGTGGCTCACCCTTCCCATAGAATCCGAGCCGGTGACCGGGCAGGACACGTGGCTTGAAGACGGTTTTGTGCGGCTCGACAGCCTGCTCGACTGGTGCGGCGACAACCAGATGTACCTGATCCTGGATATGCACGGCGCCCCGGGAGGACAAGGATATGACCAGCCCATTTCCGATTATGACCCGACAAAACCTTCTTTGTGGGAAAGCGCGGAAAACCGGCGCAAGCTGACGGCGTTATGGAAAAAGCTGGCCCAGCGCTACGCCAGTGAGCCCTGGATGGGTGGCTACGACCTGATCAATGAACCGAACTGGGAGTTGCCGAACGGCACCTTATTGAAGCAGACGTATGTAAATATCACCAATGCCATCCGTGAGGTCGACCAGAACCATATGATCATCATCGAAGGCAACTGGTTTGCCAACGATTACACCGGCCTGACGCCACCGTGGGACGACAACATCGTGTACAGCTTTCATAAATACTGGAATTACAACACCCAGGAATCGATCCAGTGGATGATCAACCTGCGGCAGCAGCACGATGTGCCGATCTGGCTGGGTGAGACCGGGGAGAACTCCAATTCCTGGTTCACCGACCTGGTGAAACTGGCAGAAGCAAACAAGATTGGCTGGTCGTGGTGGCCGGTGAAGAAAGCCGGCATTAACAACGTGCTGATGGTACCCGAGAGCCAGCCGTACAACAACCTGCTTTCCTACTGGCAGTATGGCACGCCGGTCATGACCCCGGAGCAGGCCTTCGCGGCGGTGCTCGACTGGGCCAATAATCATAAGAATGAAAACTGTACGGTGCAGCGCGATGTGATCGACGCGCTCATCAGGCAGCCTCACAGCAACGCCACCCTGCCATTTGTCAGTCATCATGTCAGCAACCCGGTGAACCTGGTCAACTATGACCTGGGCAAATGTTCCTACGCCTATTGGGATGCCGACACGGCGAATTACCGGCTGAACACCAACGTTTTTACCAACTGGAACGAAGGCTGGTCGTACCGGAATGACGGGGTGGATATCCAGAAATGCACCGACACCCATCCCGCCAACAACGGTTACAACGTGGGCTGGGCGCAGGCCGGGGAATGGCTGCAGTTCACCATGGAAAGCGACAGCGCCGCGGCTTACACCGTGATGTTCCGCTCTGCTTCCGAATCGGACGCAGGAATTGTACACCTGCAGGTCAACGGCACGGATGTTTGTCAGCCGCACCAGTTGCCCGTGACCGGCGGCTGGCAGACCTGGCTTTCTTCAACGGTCGGGCAGGTGATCATCCCGGGCGGCACCAGCAAGGTCAGGTTGTACTTCGATAAAGCGGGCTCCAATGTCAATTTCTTCCGTTTCCTCGATCCCGTCCCGGTTTCGACCGTTACCTTCGGCTTCATTTCCGGGGCGACCAACCTGGCCGGCAATGTCATCATTATTACGCTTAATAAACCGATCACATCCCTCTCGGCGCCATCTTCGGATTTCACGGTTAAGAAGGATGGAAGCGAAATCGGGATCATAACGGTCAACACACAGCCGGGCAACAACCGGCAACTGATCCTTCAACTGGCTGAGACGATCGCTTTCGGGCAGGAGATCACGGTTTCCTATGCCGGGAACGCGATCTTCAGCGACAGCCAGGTGCTGGAGTCCTTCACCGACCAGCCGGTGAAGAACAACCTGCCGGTGCGGTACACGCTCCCGGCCAAGATCCAGGCGGAGGATTTCAATGTCAATTCGGGCTTCGGCTTCGAGAATTGCACGGATACCGGAGGCGGGACGAACATGTGCTGCGCCAACAACGGAGATTACCTGGATTACAACATTTACGTCCCCGACTCGGCTGATTACACGTTGTCCGTGAGAGTGGCGTCACTCTACGGGAATGGCGTCGTGTCGCTCAGGCTGGGCAATGGCAATTCCTTTACAGCCATTAAAAACATCAGCTTCGGGGGGACCGGCGGCTGGCAAACATGGATCACGAGAACCTTCAGCCTGCCGCTTCCCAAAGGAAGTTACACGCTGCGCTTTTACTCGGCGGCAGGTGAATACAACATCAACTGGTTCGAGCTGAGCCTGCCGGCCGACGTCAACGAGGTCCCCGGCCTGAAACGGTTCAATGTTTACCCGAACCCGTCGGAAGGCTGCTTTTTCGTAGAAGCCGAGTTCAGCAAAAAGACTTCCGTGGAGTTATCACTTTACGATCTGCTCGGAAAAAGAATGGTGAGTTACAATGTTGACAGTACTTCTTTCCTGGCACAGCAGATCGATGACCGAGAACTTGAGGCGGGAGTATATATCGTTTGCCTTTCAACCTCAGGAGGTATACTTTCCAGAAAGGTAGTGGTCAATTAATTAACCTTATCAAAGGAATCCGCAGGATTCCAATATGAATAGAAGGGGGTGATGTCAAGGAAATTCGACCCCGTTCGGGGTCGAACAGGACCCGTGGGATCCGGACCTATTCGAATTCGATGCCTTCGGCATCAGGATGGGAGAAAATAGAATTTGATGCCTTTATCATCATTACCAGGCCACCAATATATCGTCACTCCGTGACTTATAGAATTACTTGAAAATTTTCAAATTTCAAACGAATTTCGACACCCGACAACTGACAATCTCGTAATTTAGCACCATAATTTACTGACATTGACTAAACAATCTCTTTCGACTCCGTTCCGACTGCTTGTGGCTTGCAGTTTGTGGCTTGCAGCTTTTTCCCTTAGCGCACAGGAATACGACACTATTTCCAACTGGGACGGCATCGTCCAGGACTGGCACGTTTCGACCCAGGGCTCTGCCGTGGTGAGCAATCCGGCCCCGGATGGGGTTAATTCATCGGCTCATTGCTTTAAGTTCATTACTTCTGCGGCGGAATACGATTACATGTATTACGACATGGACGAGCCGGCCAACTTCGATAACTGCCCGCGCTACCGGCTCAAGGTGCTGGCCCCGGCGTCAGGCGGTAATATCACCCTGAAATTTGAGAATTATAACAACAGCTTCTTCCAGGAGATCGTCATGACCCCCGTTCCGGGGCAGTGGACCGATATCGAATACGATTTCTCCGGACTGATCTACAACGACTTTTTCCGGATGGTCATCTTCCCCGATTTCCAGGGAACAGCATCCGGTAAAATATGGTACATCGACGACGTCCTCAGGGAAGCCTGCGAGGATCCCGGCCCGCTGCAACTCGAAACGAACCTGCCTATTGTTGTGATCGACACCTACGGCCAGCCCATCGTCGACGATCCGAAGATCACGGCCCACATGGGAATTATCGATAACGGCCCAGGGGAGATAAACAGCCTGGAAGACCCGTTTAATGACTACGACGGTTTCATCGGCATCGAAATACGGGGCCAGTCGTCGCAGATGTTCCCGAAAAAATCCTATGGCGTCGAAACCAGGGATGCCAATGGTGAGAACCTCAATGTTTCCCTGCTCGGGCTGCCGAAAGAAAACGACTGGGTGTTTTATGCTCCTTATACCGACAAATCAATGCTGCGCAACGTCATGAGCTTCGAAATGGGTCGCAGGATGGGCCATTATGCTTCGCGATCCGTATTTTTTGAAATGGTGATCAATGGCGAATACAAAGGGGTATACACCCTCATGGAAAAGATCAAGCGCGACAAGAACCGGGTCAATATCGCCGAGATCGAACCGGGAGATATCAGCGGGGACGAGCTAACCGGCGGATATATCATAAAAGTTGACAAGCTGGACCTGGATTTCCAGTATAATGTCGACGGTTGGAAGTCATATCCCAATCCTCCATACCCCAACGCCATGAAGATCATCTTCCAGTATTACTACCCGGAGCCGGAAGAGATTGTGAGCCAGCAGCGGGCCTGCATCCGGAATTATATCACCAACGCGGAAAATACCCTTACCTCTACCTATTTCCAGAATCCTGACAACGGCTACCAGTCCTATTTTGATGTCCCTTCTTTCATAGATTTCATGCTGTTGAACGAGATCACAAAGGAAGTTGACAAATACCGGTACAGCAACTACATGTACAAAGAGCGCGACAGTGACGGCGGGAAGTTGTTTGCCGGCCCGCTCTGGGATTTTGACCTGGGTTACGGTAATGTGGACTACTGGGCTGAAGGGCTCGATCATACGGGCTGGCTCTACGCCATGGTTGAGCCCAACGACTGGAGCATCATCTTCTGGTGGAAGAGGCTGATGGAAGATTCTTACTTTAAAAATATGGCTAAGTCGAGGTGGATCTGGCTGCGGGAAAACCGCCTGAGTGATGAAACGATCCATGGAATGATCGATTCGATCACCACCTGGATCGCACCGGCCAGGGAACGGAACTTTGAACGCTGGCCCATCCTGGGGACTTATGTTTGGCCGAATTATGACTGGGCAGGTAATGATTATGAAGATGAAGTCGATTATTTCGAAAATTTCCTTTTCCCCCGTCTTACCTGGATGGACCAGAACGTTCCGGGTCAGGTTGTCCAGCCCACAGCAGGAATTTCATCCGAAGACGATGAGATCCGTTTTGTGCTTTATGGTGATTTTTTCAGCACGCACCTGCTGAAACCCGTCGATTTCCAGTTAAATAATGCTCCTGCCGGAGTAACTATCAGGAGTGTCGATTATAACAAACGGTCGGAATGCACACTTTACCTCTCGGAAGATATCATCACAGCTCCCGACATGACGGTAACGGTCAAAGAAGCGGCGGTGAATTACTGGCTGGATATCACCAGCAGCCCGTTGTCGGCTTCAGGAATTGCAGATACGGGCCCAGCAGTGCCTGTTATCCGCATTTACTCTGAAAACAGCCAGCTTCACATTCGCTGTGACCAACCAGAATTTCTTCCGGAAAAAGCTGAAGTCATTAACCTTTCAGGGCAACACGTGATGACCGTTCAATTGCAGAAGAACTCGGAAAATACCATCCGGCATAACCTGAATCCCGGCTTGTATCTTTTCTGTTTGATAACTGACGCGGGACCGCTGACGGTTAAGTTTGTTATAACGGACGTATAAAGTAGTCGGTCTAACCTCACCCCCCGTGAGGGTGTAACAGAACTCTTAAATTAAGGGTAGAATTTCTTTGCGAAACTTCGCGGTATCTTTGCGAATCTTTGTGTAACAGCCCTTTAGCTATTACGCAAAGCTACACAAAGCAGACTCAAAGTTACGCAAAGAGACTTCTGTTACACACTCAATAGGGGGCAGGGGGTAAAGGGGGTGAGGTCGTCGGTTTCTCAACGCACTACATTCATTATCAACGGCAGGACGAACCAGCTAAACAACGTGATCACGATAATACTCACGATGTTTATCACGAAGCCCGCTTTCATCATATCTTTCAACTGGATATAGCCGCTACCGAAAACGATGGCGTTGGGCGGCGTTCCCATGGGCATCATGGAAGCCGCGCTGGCAGCCAGGGTCATCGGGATGCCCAGCAACAGCGGATCGAGATGCAGCGCGTCAGCCAGGGCGGCCATCACGGGAGCCAGCACGATCACCTGGGCTACGTTGCTCATCATCTCGCTCAGGAAGATGGAGATGAACACGATCAGCAGCACCAGGATGAATCCGCCGGACTGGCTGAAACCGGCCAGCCAGTTGCCGATCAGCTCCATGACACCGGCTTTTTCCAGCGCGCTCGCCAAAGCGATCCCGCCGCCAAACAACAACAGGATCCCCCAGGCCATTTTGGATGTGTCTTCCCACTCCAGGATCATTTTCATCTTTTTGTCCTGCTTTGTGCCGCTGGGCATTGCAAACAGGGCCAGCGCACCCATGACCGCGATCATATTGTCGTCAAGCTTAATGAATCCGGCTTTGTTAATCAGGTCTTTCGTGATCCAGAGCAGGGCAGTGCAAATGAAAATGACAAGGACCCTTTTTTCCGCCGTGGTCAGTTTCCCAAGCGATTCAACCTCATTCCGGATCATCAGGTTGGTCTCGATGCTGCTTTTTATCCGGTTCGGGTAGAGCCATTTGGTCAGGATGAAGTACAAACAGGCCAGCAAAACGATAGCAAGCGGCGTGCACAGGATCATCCAGTCGAGGAACGGGATAGCGTAGTCATATTTTTTTTCGATATAAGCAACAAAAGCCACATTCGGCGGGGTGCCGATCACCGTGGCGATGCCTCCGATATTGCTGGCATACGCGATTACCAGCATCAGCACCAGCGAAAAGTTGGCCATTCCCTTTTCGGATTGTTTCTGTTCTTTCATGACCATGATAACGCTCAGCGCGATGGGGAACATCATCATGGTGGTGGCCGTGTTGCTCAGCCACATGCTCAAGACCCCGGTGGCAATGATGAACCCGAGGATGATCCGGTTGCCGCTGGAGCCGGTGCGACGGATGATCTGCAGGGCGATCCGTTTATGCAGTTTCCATTTCTCGATGGCCAGCCCGATCATGAACCCGCCCATGAACAGGAAGATCACCGGGTTACTGTAGGCTTTCGTGGTTTCATCGATGGTTTCCAGCCCGAGCAGAGGCAGGAGCACCAGCGGCACCAGGGCGACTGCCGGCAAGGGCAGTGCTTCGGTGACCCACCAGGTGATCATCAGGAGGGCCACCGCCACGGCTTTGCTGGCGTCGGGTTCCAATGAGAACGGATTGAACAGCAGGGCCGTCACGGCAAGGATGATCCCAATGCTGAAGGTTAGCAGGAAGCGATTTGTCTTCATACTATTTTGTCGATAATTATTTAGCCCTGTGATACGGGTCCGGCCAGGAAACATCATCACCAAGCTCCTTTGCCGCGTGCAGCGCGAAATGGGGATCGCGCAGCATCGGACGGCCGATCAGGACCAGGTCGGCCTGGTCTTGGGCAAGAATCTCCTCCGCCTGCTGCCCGGTTGTGATCAATCCGACTGCGCTCGTCATAATGCCCGCTTCGTTCCTGACCCGTTCCGCGAAAGCCACCTGGTACCCCGGCCTGAACGGGATCTTTGCATACGGCACCATGCCTCCGGAGGAGGTGTCGATCAGGTCAACTCCCTGATCTTTCAGTACACCGGCGAGCTTCACCGTTTCATCAACGTTCCAGCCGCCTTCGACATAATCCGTGGTGGAAAGCCTGACGAACAGCGGCAAGTCATCGCGCCACCCGGACCGGACTGCGCTGATGATTTCCAGCAGGAGGCGCGTTCGGTTTTCAAAGCTGCCGCCATACCGGTCTGTCCTCTGATTGGCAAGCGGGGAGAGGAACTGGTGGACCAGGTAGCCGTGGGCGGCGTGGATCTCGACCACTTTAAAGCCTGCCGCCAGGGCCTTTCGGGCTGCCTGGCCGAATGCTTCCACGACCTTCTCAATACCCGTCTGGTCGATCGCTACGGGAGGCCGTTCGTCGGGATTAAATGCAATTGCCGAGGGGGCAACGGTTTGCCACCCGCGATGGTCAAGGTCAAGCTGTTTACCTCCAAGCCAGGACTTGTCGCACGAGGCTTTCCGCCCGGCATGAGCAATCTGGATGCCGGGAACCGCCCCATAGGCCTCAATAAAATTTACGATGGATGATAATTTTTCGATGTGCCCGTCTTCCCAAATCCCAAGATCGCCGGGGGTGATGCGCCCTTCCGGCAAAACCGCCGTGGCTTCCTGGATGATCAGGCCGGCGCCGCCAAGCGCACGGGCGCCATAATGAACCAGGTGATAATCGTTCGCGAAGCCGTCAATCGCGCTGTACATGCACATTGGTGACATGGCGATGCGATTTTTAATAAGGATACTTTTGATTTTGAGCGGTGAAAAGAGTGTTGACATAGGCTGGTGTAATTAATCAGGAAAAATAAGAAAATTTAAGACTAAAATACAATATACATCTGGAGGCTGAAATGAAAATTATTCATGCCGGTGAACAATTGCAGCTTTTATTCATTATATTACTTTTTGGAACGTATTAACTCAGACCTCTTTGAAAAAAATTCAAAATGCAATACTTTTAAGCGTAGAGAAGGTGGGTAACGCGCTTCCCAACCCTGCCGCGCTGTTCGGATTGTTTGCCCTGGTTGTCCTCGTGCTGTCAGGTATCGGTTCTTATTTTCAGTGGAGTGGCCTTCATCCGGCCACCGGGGACCCGATCGGGGTGGTGAACCTGCTGTCAAAAGAAGGGCTTCACCGGATCCTGCTGGAAATGGTGAATAATTATACAAGTTTTGCCCCATTGGGCATCGTCATGGTTGCCTTGCTTGGGATCGGTGTGGCGGAGAGCAGCGGGCTGGTGAAAGCGGTCATCAAGGCCCTGCTGGTAAAGGCGCCCAGGAGTTCGCTGACGTTTATGGTCGTGCTGACCGGGATCCTTTCCAATGCCGCGTCCGATGTGGGTTACCTGCTGATCATACCGCTCGCGGGAGTTATCTTTCATTCGCTGGGACGGCATCCTGTGGCAGGAATGGCCGCCGCTTTCGCCGGCGTAAGCGGAGGGTTCAGCGCCAACCTGCTCATCGGGTCGATCGACCCGCTGCTGGCAGGCTTGTCGACCGAAGCAGCCAGGATCATTGATCCGGACTATTATGTTATGCCGACCGCGAATTATTATTTCATGGTCGTGTCGACACTGTTCATTGCCTTTGCGGGAACCTGGGTGACGAAAGCTATCGTTGAGCCCCGGCTGGGTAGCTACACGGGGGATGTCGAACAGGAAGATATCTCAACAATCACTCCGAAAGAGATCAGGGGATTAGTCTGGGCAGGAATCGCGTTTTTATTGTTTCTGATCATTTTTGCAATAGGCCTGATCCCACAAAATGGTTTTCTGCGCGGCCCGGATCAGACTGTTCTGCACTCGCCGCTGCTGAAAGGATTCATCGCCGTCTTGTTCATTATGGCGGCCACCTGCGGAGTAGTTTACGGCTATGTCGCCGGGACATTTAAAAACCATAATGATGTTATTGCCGGGATGAACAACAGTTTCAAGGGACTGGTCTCCTTCCTGGTGCTGGTATTTTTCGCCTCCCAGTTCGTGGCGTGGTTCAAGTGGAGCAACCTGGGCTTACTTGTCGCCGTGCAGGGCGCCGCCTGGCTGCAAAGCGCCAACCTGGGCCTGGTCCCGCTGGTGGTATTATTCATCATCCTGTCCGGTTTCATCAATATGTTCATGGGCAGCGCATCTGCCAAGTGGGCCATCATGGGGCCGGTATTCATCCCGATGTTCATGCTGCTGGGCTATTCGCCCGAGCTTTCCCAGGCCGTTTTCAGGATTGGCGACAGTGTGACCAACATCATTTCGCCCATGATGAGCTTCTTTGCCCTGATCATCGTTTATTTTCAGAAATATGACGCCAAAGCCGGTCTTGGATCACTGATGGCCACGATGCTGTCCTATACGATCACGTTTTTCATTGTCTGGACCCTGCTGATGATCGCCTGGATCCTCATCGGCCTTCCCCTTGGCCCCGAAGCCGGTATCTACTATTCAAAATAAAGCATTATATCTGCCAAAGACTCTCATCCCTTCCTCGCCGTCGGGACGATCCATCCCATCACCACCGTACCGATCATGCCCACTCCAATCACTACGAGGATCACGGTTGTGGACTTAATGAAAAATACGCAGGAGATGGTGATCATGAACCACATCGTGCCGATGGCATGGATCTTCATTCGTTTCGTCATGCCTTTGTTTTTCCGGAATTCCATGATGTACGGCCCCAGGATCTTATTTGAAAGCAGCATATTGTACAGCCTTTCGGAGCTTCGCATGTACAACGCGGCCGTGAGCAGGAGAAAGGCGGTGGTCGGCAGTCCGGGGACGAAAATGCCGATGATGCCGATGGCCAGGGAGAGGGTGCCGAGGAATATGAATAAGATCTTTTTCAAACCGACCGATAATCCTGGCCAAAATTAACCTAATCGAACGATAATTCCCAAATTTGTTTTCATTGTACAGATTGTTAAAGCGGGGAGGCATGGAGGCGTGGAGGCATGGAGGCATGGAAGCTTGGAGGCGTGGATCCACAGAATCCAGCGCCCCGGCGGTTACCAGGAACACCGCAGTGACGCAGTGACGCAGAGAGCAACGAATCCAGCGCCTCTGCGCCCCGGCGGTTACCCGAGGCACCGCAGTGACGCGGAGACGCAGAGAGCAACGAATCCAGCGCCTCTGCGCCCCGGCGGTTAACGGGAGCACCGCAGTGACGCAGTGACGCAGAGAGCAACGAATCCAGCGCCTCTGCGCCCC
>CAYUQP010000039.1:26845-41635 GCA_964447005.1 uncultured Bacteroidales bacterium | reverse complement strand
AGATTGGGCTTCGTTATGAGTAATATAATACGTATTTTTGATCGGGGTTAGGGATCAATATCAAAATCAAAATCAAAAAAAAATAGTGGCTGACTGACCTTTAATGATCAGAAACCGAAACGGATCCCAAACGTTGTTCTTCTTGGCTGGCCGTAATGTGAAGGATCGTTGATATAGCTTGCATATAGAAAACGGTAGGATTCTTCATCCACGGCTTCGGAAATCTCTTTCTGGTTTTCCGGCGCATCCAGGTAGCCGTCATCATCCGGTTTGCCGGTATTGTTGTAAACACCAAATACGAGCTTCGTGTTGAACACATTCTGGAGTACGCAATAGATATTGAGCAGGTACTGATCATTCTTAAAATGAAAACCCTTTTCAACCTTTAAATCAAGAAAAGCGGCAACGGGAAGCTTCTCATTTTCATAACCATAATACAGGTTTCCATAGGCATAAGACACGCCTGAACTCATCTGGGAAAATGCCCCTACGCCAAGGCTTTCAAAAATCCAGTAATTCGTCTTGCCCGACGGACCGGAATAGTCACTGCCGAATCCGGTGTTAAAGGTCAGGTAACCTTTCAGCAGGCTGGCAGGAGCTTTCTGATCAAAATACAGGAGGTAGTCATCTTTTTCATCATTGTGTAAATACCGGTAACTGATCCCGTAATCAAATCCGGATGACTTGCCTGAATTATGGTTCACGGTCACTTCCATCCCATATTGATTACAAGGCTTGTCAGAATTCTTAAAGGTGAGATAACTGACCGGGTAAGCCCCATCCATATAATACGGGAAGATCAGGCTGGTGTAATGATCCGCTTTTCCGTTAACCGCAACGCTGGTTCTTCTGAAAGGCTGAACAACAACACCAGCCACGAAGTGGTCGACCCGCTCCGGTTCAAGCGACCCATTCGGTAAATAATTAAAGGGCATGGTATAGAAATACATATACCGGGACGGATCTGAATAGCTGTAAAACTTGTAGGGTTGCTTAACGGATGAATTATACCTTAAAGAGATTCCGAACCAGCGGTTAAATCCTTTCTGAATCTGCACCTGGGGAAGAAGACTGATCATTGCCCTGCTGCTTTTATAGGCCGCCGGATTGATCATCTGTTGTTCATCATCTTTTAAATAAGGATTGATACCTGACCCTGCATTCAGGTTATTCGGATCATCGGTCGGATTGCCGGCCGCATCATACCACTGGTAACCATTACGAAATCCTGTCATCTTTGACGGATCAAAAGCATTGTCGACATAAACCACGAAATCATCGCCAATACCTTTCGGAGCTGAATATTCAAATCCAGGTATTTGATCCAGTTCCCCGACAGTATATGCCTCAACCCACAAGTACGGATCTTTCAGGACCATCTGGTTCGAATTGAAAGCTTCCATCTTTAGTCCCGCATCCACAGACCAGCCTTTGAAAATAGCATGATATGCAGCATAAGCTGAATAATTAAGTGGAGTATATCCGTTTACAGGTCGGGTAAAGTTTCCATTCTCATCAGTAGCATTAAAAAAGTCATTTAAAGAGGCTTTTTCTCCCGTTTTTTCACCAAGGTGATTGAAACCCATACAATACAGGTTTGAACCGTAAAAATAGAGCTCCTCAGGACTGAACAATTCCATTGTAACTGGATTCCCGTCAAGCTGAATTAATTTCCTGGTTCCATCCTTATCGAAATAAGCGATGGTATTATGGTCAGGATCATAAGAATTGATATCGATAAAATCCAGGCCATCCGGATCCAGTCCCAGGACCTCGCGGAGCCGCCGGTCAAAGCTATATTGATGCTCACCGTTGAATTCCCTATAATAAAATACGGTATCAAGCCCTTCTCCTTCATGAAGGTAAGGGTGGTCTGTATCCAGTTCCAATAATTGAAAATTGGTGTAGTGATCCATCAGCCACCATAAACCAGCCGGATTAAGCTGGTATGAGGCATACGATTTTCTGTCGTACCTGAATCCAAGCTGAACTTCATGCTTTCCGATGCTGATCCTGCCATTGGCCATGATGTTCAGTTCCCTGTTGTCGTCGCGGGAATAACCGTTATAAACAGTGCCGGTATTGTTATACAGACCGTAAACGGGATTTGGAAGAAGACCGTTAACAAGCCCTCCCCTCAACAGGATCTGGTCATAATTCTGGTAATGACCCTGAGGATCACCCTGGAATATGGAATAATAGGACGAAGTATACGCGGCCAGGCCGGGATTCAGGCTGCCTGGTGTAAACTCAACCAGCGTATCATAATCCCATGAGTTCAGGATCCAGGCCTGCTCATAAAACTGGCCGTCAACAGTATCCGAACCGATCTCGAAGGTCGGGGACTTGTACGTGTCAAAGCGGCCGATATGGCCGTAATCAAGAAGATGATCACCGTGTTGTATACTTTGCAGGATATTGTTGTAATAAATATACTGGCCCTGGATATCATAGCTGAACGTTGCATCTCCACTGAGATTGAACTCATGCTCAAACTTGAGGTAATTGGCCGAATACCGGGTTATTTGTTCCGGGTTGTTCTCCTGGTTGAAGAAGTAATTCTCATAAACGGGGATGATCACATTTTTTGAAACAGTATAGGTGCCAAATTGAATATTCATGTCCTGCCGGATATCCGCTCTGAGGTTTCCATAAATTGAGAACCCGCTTTTTGCAGCATTTGAATTGAAATAAGAGGCGACTGCATCAGTTTCATGCGTGAAAAGTGCATTTTCGTATGTACTGCCAAAATATGAAGGACGAAGCGGTTCATTTTCAATAGAATGTAAATAACCCGGAGCGGCCTGGTTTCGTAAAACATAGGAAGGATCGGCGTCGGAAGAGGAAAACACCCTGCCGGCAAGCGTAAAACTGAGCAAAGACTTACTGGTTTGCCCTGATCTCCTAAAAAGGGGGCCGGAGAGGAGCAACTGCAGGTCGGCATCGTTAAACTGCCTGTGGATCAGGCGGGTAGAAGCTTCGGCCAGGAACGAAATAGAATCGGAGGGCTGGGCAGGTTCCAGGTTCGCAAACCCGGTCAGGCTGTTTGAAAACCTGTAATAATCGCCGAACCGGTCAAATCCGGCTTTTCCGATCAGCCGGAGGGGCATTTCTTCTGTTAAAATGACCGGCATCCCGTCGAACCAGGTATAATCCGATGAACTGCCGAAACCATTGACCAGGAAGTCTCCATTCACATCCAGCCGGTAGATTTCAGGATTTAGTTGAAAAATATCCCGGACATTCGTGACGGGAAGTTCCCGGATCAGATCCTCTGTGAATTCTGCGGAATTTAGCGTGGAATCAAATATCGGCTCATCCTGGCCGTAAACATAATTACAGATGAATGCCAGAACGAATAAATAAAGTAAGCCGGTCTTTTTCATGGTTACTTTAATAATCTATAAGATCAGTAAATATAACAAATTCTTTTTTTCGCATCGCCGACGACTAAAGCCGTCGGTTTCTTAACCTCACCCCCTGTCCCCCTCTCCAAGTTGGAGAGGGGGAATAGGGGGCCGGGGGGTAAAGGGGGTGAGGCTGTCAAGACCAACGGCTTTAGTCGTTGGAGTTCGAATATACAGAATGGTTATTAAGAAGAAATTGTGACTTTTGAGACTGCCACAGTTTCGAAAAAAAGAAGACTCTGGACTTTATGAGCGCGCATAGTCCTGAAAATTGTAAGATATCAGACTTTTTGCTCGTATTTATTTAATTTCGCAACCATAAATTAATTGCATTATGTCAATTGAAGTCAGGCAGGTATCGAAGATATATGGTGAACAAAAAGCGCTGGACCAGGTTTCACTGAGCATTCATCCCGGTGAGATCGTCGGCCTGCTCGGTCCCAACGGAGCCGGGAAATCCACGCTGATGAAGATCATCACCTGCTTCATCCCTCCCACCGAGGGAGAAGTGACGGTCTGCGGCCATGATATTTTCGAGGAATCGATAAAAGTCAGGGAAAAAGTCGGTTACCTGCCGGAACACAACCCGCTTTACCTCGAGATGTATGTCCGGGAATACCTCGAATTTATCGCCGGCATCCATCAAATCAAAGGGAACATCAGGGAAAAAGTGGCGGAAATGGTGGAACTGACCGGGCTGACCATCGAGCAGAAGAAGAAGATCGGGGCGTTGTCGAAAGGTTACCGTCAGCGTGTCGGCCTGGCCCAGGCGCTGATCCATGATCCCGAGGTGCTGATCCTGGATGAGCCGACCAGCGGCCTCGATCCGAACCAGATCAGCGAGATCAGGCAGTTGATCCGTGCCATCGGCGCTTCCAAAACCGTTATGCTTTCCACGCATATCATGCAGGAGGTCGAGGCCATCTGCGACCGGGCCATCATCATCAATAAGGGAAAGATCGTGGCGGACGATGCTACCAAAAACCTGGCCGGGAACGTCCGGAACCGCAACCGGATCACGGTCGAATTCAGCGCCCCGGTATTGGCGGAAGAGCTGAAACTAATTCCCGGAATTTCGGGAATGGAAAAAGGGCATGGGAATCAGTGGGTGCTCGAAACTGCCAGCGACAAAGATATTCGCGAGGCGCTTTTCAGCTTCGCCGTAAGCAAGGGCATAGCCATTCTTTCGATGAACAAGGAAGAACTGCGGCTGGAAGAGGTGTTCCAGATCCTGACGCAAGGCTGATCCGTTTCATTTTTATTGCTACTTTTGCTCTTTTATTTTTTACCACAAAGGCTCACTAAGGATGATCACTAAGGCGCACTAAGGATTAAAAAAACACGTTATGCCTTTGTGCGCCTTTGTGATGTACTTTGTGCGCCTTTGTGGTTAAGAATAAAGTCATAATTTATACTTAAGATAAAATTTAAAATGAGTTATTTATTTACTTCAGAATCGGTATCGGAAGGCCATCCCGACAAGGTAGCCGACCAGATCTCCGATGCATTGCTCGACGAGTTTCTAAGAAATGACCCGGAATCCAAAGTAGCGTGTGAAACGCTGGTGACCACCGGACTGGTGGTTGCCGCGGGCGAGGTCAGGACCCGGGGATACGTGGATATTGACAAAACAGCACGGGAAGCGATCAGGAAAATCGGTTATACAAAGGCAGATTACAAGTTCGATGCGGATTCCTGCGGGGTGATCTCAACGATCCACGGGCAGTCGGATGATATTTATCGCGGAGTTGAACGGGGATCGAAGACCGAGGAGGAAAAATACAGGCAGGGCGCCGGCGACCAGGGGATGATGTTCGGATTTGCCAGCACGGAGATGAACAATTACATGCCCATGCCAATCGAAGTGGCGCACATTTTACTGCAGGAACTGGCTAAGATCAGGAAAGAAGGTAAACAGATGCCTTACCTTCGCCCAGACGCCAAATCGCAGGTGACGATCGAATACGATGAATTCAACCAGCCGGTCAGGATCGACACCATTGTTGTCTCAACCCAGCATGACGAGTTTGATCCCGATCCGGAATTAATGCAGGCAAAGATCAAATCAGATATCCAAAATATTCTCCTGCCGATCGTGATTGCAAAAGTACCTGAAAGGATCCGCCCGCTTTTCAACGATCATTACACGTTGCATGTTAATCCTACCGGTAATTTCGTGATCGGCGGGCCCCACGGCGATTCCGGGCTCACCGGCCGCAAGATCATCGTGGATACTTACGGTGGCCGCTGTGCGCACGGAGGAGGAGCTTTTTCCGGAAAGGACGCATCGAAAGTAGACCGTTCGGCAGCCTACGCGACCCGTTACATTGCCAAGAACCTGGTGGCAGCCGGGGTGGCCGAAGAAGCGCTCGTGCAGGTGGCTTATGCCATTGGCGTCGCGGAACCCGTCGGATTCCTGGTGAACACGAATGGCTCCGCGAAAGTTAAGGACGCCGGCGGGAAGATCATGAGTGACAAGGAGATTTCAACGATCGCCTTTAAGCTGTTCGACCTTCGTCCCTACGCGATCATTAAGAAATTCGGCCTGCAAAACCCGATCTTCAGCGCAACCAGCGTCTATGGCCATTTCGGAAGAAGTAATCGTCGTGAAGATGTGGAGGTGTACTATGAAGACGCAGAGACTTTCAAAAAAATCGTCATTGAAGACGGAAAAGAGGTTGAAAAGATCTTCAAGAATGTGGAATTTTTTGCCTGGGAAAATCTCGATGCTGTTGAACTCATCAAAAAAGCATTTAATATTTGAGCTTATGGCTTGAGGCTTGCAGCTTGAGGCTTGAGGCTTGTGGCTTGCAGCTTGTGGCTAAAAAACCGGTTATGAAAAAATTGCTCGTAATCATATCAGCAGTAATTCTTCTCTTCTCTCATTCCTCCAGTGCGCAGAAAGGAGTGCAGATCGCCCTTCTGAAATATAATGGCGGCGGTGACTGGTATGCCAACCCCACCTCGCTGACCAACCTGACTAAGTTCTGCAACGAAAACCTGGGCACCAGCCTGGTGAAGGATTACGCGACGGTGGAAGCGGGCAGTCCCGAGATCTTCAATTATCCCTTCATCCACATGACCGGGCATGGAAATGTTTTCTTCAGCGAGCAGGAAGCACAGAACCTGCGGACCTACCTGCTGGCAGGCGGTTTTCTGCATATCGACGACAATTACGGCATGGACCCGTTTGTCAGGCCGCAAATGAAAAAAGTATTCCCGGAACTGGACTTCGTGGAAATGCCTTTTGAGCATCCAATTTATCATCAGAAATATGATTTCCCGAACGGACTGCCCAAGATCCATGAGCATGACAACAAGCCCCCGCAGGGATTTGGCCTTATCTACGAAGGCCGGCTGGTCTGTTTTTACACGTACGAATGTGACCTCGGGGATGGCTGGGAAGATCCCGATGTACATCACGATTCACAGGCAACACGGCTGAAGGCGTTGCAAATGGGGGCGAACATCGTGGGATACGTTTTTACGCGGTAATATTACCGCGTCCGTAAATTTTCAATTTGCGTTTCGATCACGCGGATCTTCGATTCGGCGTCGGCCTGTTTTTTACGTTCGATCTCCACAACCTTTTCCGGTGCGCTGCTGACGAATTTTTCGTTGTTCAGCCTGACCATCACGGTGGCCAGGAAGCCCCGCGCATACTCCAGTTCCTTTTCGAGTTTTGCGATTTCCGCTTCCACGTCGATCTGCTCCTCTTCAAGCGGGATATAAAATTCAGTGGAGCCGACAATGAAGGATATTGCGCCAGGCACTTTTTCTTCAACATAGGTTATTTCCGACAGGTTGGCCATTTTGATAACCACCGGATCAAAATAGGTGTCAGGCACCTGGCCATGGTTTTTCTTTACTCTCAGATGGATCTTTTCCTTAACCGGGATGCCTTTGCTGTTACGCTCGTTCCGGATTGCAATGATCACATCCCGCTCCCTGTCAAAATGATCCAGCAGGGATTCTTTGTATTCACCGGGAACAGGATAAGGAGCAATGATAAGATCATCACCGGTTTTCCGGTCGTTGAGCTGATGCCAGACCTCCTCGGTAATAAAAGGCATGAACGGATGCAACATTTTCATCAGGCTTTCGAAGAACCCGATCGTCTTATCGTAGGTTTCACGGTCGATGGGATGCTGGTACGCGGGTTTGATCATCTCAAGGTACCATGAGCAGAATTCATCCCAGGTAAGTTTGTAAGCTGCCATGAGGCAATCTGAAATGCGGAACTTCGAGAAATGATCCTCGATCTGCGCCAGGGCCTGGTTGAGCCTGTTTTCGAACCATTTGACAGATGCCCGGTTATTCTCGGTTGGCTCCAGGTTTGGATCAACCTGCCAGTTTTTGACAAGTCGCAAGGCATTCCAGATCTTGTTGCTGAAGTTCCGTCCCTGTTCGCATAAAATCTCATCGAACAGCAGGTCGTTGCCGGCCGGCGACATGAACAGCATGCCGATCCTTACCCCGTCGGCCCCGTAATTTTCCATCAGGTCGAGCGGATCAGGGGAATTGCCCAGCGATTTAGACATTTTACGTCCGAGCTTGTCGCGCACAATTCCCGTGAAATAAACATTCTTGAACGGTACTCCCTTCCGGTATTCCAGTCCTGCCATGATCATCCGGGCAACCCAGAAAAACAATATCTCGGGAGCCGTGACCAGGTCATTGGTCGGATAATAGTACTTAATGTCTTTGTTGTCGGGGTTCCTGATCCCGTCAAAGGTTGAAATGGGCCAGAGCCAGGATGAAAACCAGGTATCCAGCACATCGTCGTCCTGCCTGAGGTCTTCCTTTTTCAGATCGGGCAGGTTGAATTCAGCTTTTGCTTTCCGGCAGGCCTCATCAATGGATTTTGCGACAACACAGTCGCCATTTGAAAGATAATAAGCCGGGATTCGCTGTCCCCACCAGAGTTGCCTCGAGATGCACCAGTCCCTCACGTTCTCCATCCAGTGCCGGTACGAATTCTTGATCTTGGCCGGATAGAACATCACCTCGTCATTCATGACCGCTTCCAGCGCCGGTTTTGCCAGCACATCCATCCTGAGGAACCACTGCAGCGAAAGCTTCGGCTCAATAACTTCATCCGTGCGCTCCGAATAACCGACCTTGTTGTTGTAATCCTCCACTTTCACCAGGTGACCTTTCTCCTGCAATTCAGCAGTGATTTTCCCCCTGACCACGAACCGGTCCTCTCCCACATACAGGATCGCTTTTTCACTCAGCGTCCCGTTATCATTAAAAATATCGATCGATTCAAGCCTGAACTTCCTTCCGATCTCATAGTCGTTAATATCATGGGCCGGGGTAATTTTCAGGCAACCCGTTCCGAATTCCATGTCAACGTATTCATCCTCGATTACCGGAACTGCCCGGTTGATGAGGGGTACCAGCACTTTTTTCCCGGCAAGGCTCCTGTACCTCGGATCATTCGGATTGACGCAGACTGCCGTATCACCCAGGATCGTCTCGGGGCGGGTGGTGGCAATGGTGATATATTCATCCGGGTTTCCTTCAACGAAATACCGGAGATAATAAAGTTTCGAACTGACTTCCTTGTAGATCACTTCTTCATCGGAGAGGGCGGTGAGGGCTTTCGGGTCCCAGTTAACCATCCTTACACCCCTGTATATCAATCCTTTATTATAAAGATCGATAAAAACATCGATCACCGATTCATACATATCAGGATCCATTGTAAAGCGCGTTCGCTCCCAGTCACAGGATGCCCCTAGTTTTTTGAGCTGCTCCAGGATGATCCCGCCATGCTTTTCTTTCCACTCCCAGGCATATTCAAGGAATTTATCACGGGACAGGTCAAATTTATTGATCCCTTTCTCCCTGAGGCTGGCGACGACCCTTGCTTCGGTGGCAATGGAAGCGTGGTCGGTACCGGGGAGCCACTCGGCATTTTTCCCCTGCATCCGGGCCCGCCGGACGAGGATATCCTGGATGGTATTATTCAGGATATGTCCCATGTGCAGGACCCCGGTTACGTTAGGAGGCGGAATGACGATCGTATAAGGTTCACGCTCATCCGGTTCCGAATGGAAATAACGTTTCTCCATCCAGTGACGGTACCATTTGTTTTCCACTTCCCTGGGGTTGTATTTGCTGGGAATATCCATATTGCTTTGTTTTTCAGATAGTTTTAAATAAAGCGGCAAAATTAACAAAAAAAACCGACGACTTAAGCCATCGGCTTTCTTGACCTCACCCCCTTTACCCCCTGCACCCTATTCCCCCTCTCCCAGGTCCCCGCGAAAGCGGGGAACCGGGGGACAGGGGGTGAGGCTAGAGACGACTAAAGCCGTCGGTTGATATTTTGCAACTAACTAGTAACCAACGGCTTTAGTCGTTGGTTCCGCAAAAAGTCAGTGATTGTCACATTCCCCCTTATGCTCCATGAAATATGCCCCCATCTCCGATAAACCCTTCAGGTTCTCCGGGTTGAACATGGAAGAGAAATCCATCGTTCCGTTCATCGTGATAAGAATGATCTGATCCCTGTCATTAACGGCAAGCGCAACTTCTTTCGTAGTGCCTTCATTTCCTTTGATCATGCATATACGTACCTGGACATCTTCTGCATTGACATTCATCAGCTCGGTGTAAGTCTGATCAGAAGCGGCTTTCTGAATGTTTTTCCAAAACTTTTCGCTCACGTCCCGGTTTCCTTCTGCCTGATATTTCAGGACACTGATCTCTTCTATGCCTTTCATCATTTCCTTCACCGAACTGTTATCCACCTCTTTTTCCCATTCAAAGCTCGTGCTGTTTGGCAGGATCACTGAGGATTCAAAACCGGGATTACCGGAGTAGCGGTCGATTAGCGCTGAGAACGGGCTGTCCTGTGCTGCCAGAATTACCGGGAAACAGGCCACCATTATAAATAATGCAATCCTTTTCATGTCAGATGGATTAAAGATGCATTACTTCTGTTCGTCATTCAACTGCTCGAGCTTGTCCATGCCTTCAAAATTCATGGCTTTTGAAAGCTTGCCGATGGTATTCATGTCAATCAGGCCGCTGATGCTGATAAAACCGGCTTCTTTTTCCCCGTTGATCACCAGCAGGAGTTCACCGATCTTGTCTCCTTTTTTCTTCGATAAGAATTTAACTTCTTCCCCGGTTTGTTTAACTTCCATCAGTTCGGTGTAGCCTTCCACCTGGAGCTTGCTCACTTCTCCCCTGAAGCTATTCAGTTGGGCGTCACCATCCGTTTTAGATTCATACATCAGGATCTTGATGCCGTCAAGCTGTTCCATCATGGCTTTGACTTCCTGCATATCAGGGTCGTCTGAATCAATCTCGGCAAACATCCCAAAGAGTTCTTTTGAAATGCTGACTGTAGTGTAGCCGTCTTTACCGCCGTATTTGTCATACAAAGCGAGAGCGGAGCTGTTTTGAGCCTGCATAACCTGGGCGCTTGCCAGGAGTAAAATGGTCAGGGCTGTGATAATTGTACGTTTCATGGTGTTGTTGTTTTTATTTGTTCTGTTGTTTCAGGTTCCAGGTTCCAGGTTCCAGGTTCCAGGTTCCAATTTCTAATTTCTAATTTCTAATTTCCAGTTTCAATTGTTCGTGATCATTTTCTCCACTTTTTCCACCTCGCTCAGTCTTTTCACCTCGTCGATCACCTTGCTGTAGGCACCAACGGGTTTCAGTTCTGTGAGAGCGGCGTTATAAGTATTGATCGGTTCGAGGTTCCGGGTGCCTTCGTTTAATTTCGATGAAACAAAGAATAAGATCTTCTTAGCCTCATTGAAAGCGACCTCGGGATCAGTAAACGTATCCTCGGCATTCCTGCTGATTGGGTCAAATTTGACAAAAATGGCGATCAGGATAAGGATGGTTGCGGCGACGCCTGAGATCCAGTAGAACCAGGGGCGGCGAAGGTCAGCCAGGCGGGAAAGCCGGCCTTCACCGACCTGCCGCATGATCCTGGTATCAAAATCCGGGTCGCTGATCTGCCCGTCCTTTTCCTGGATGAGATAGCTGAAATAACCTTCAAGGTTTTTCCACCTTTCCGGGACATTTCCCGAGGCAAAAAACTCGCGGAGCTTTTCTTCCTCTGCCAGCGAAGTGTCGCCTTCAAAGTACTTCTCCAATAGTTGCTCAATTTCGTGCAAGTTCATAACCTTGTATCTTTAGTATTGTATCCCTTACTTTTTTTCGTGCCCTCGACAAGTTCACCCTGATTGCGTTGATGTTCAGTTCAAGAATTTCAGATATCTGTTCAAATTCCATTCCTTCAATATCCCTCATATGCATGATCATCTTTTGCTGATCCGGTAATTCATCGATGATCTTCCTGACAAATCCGGTGAAATCTGATTTTTCCACCTGGTCGCCGGGATCATGCCGTAGCCCTGCTGCCTGTCTCTCTGTCAGCCTTTCGGTCCTGAACGATTTTGACCGGACCCTGTCAAGGCTGATGTTTTTTGTCATGGTCATGGCGAAGGCTTCAATACTCGAATAATTTTTTAATTCATCACGCTTTGTCCAGAGCTTAAATAGGGCATCCTGGACTGAATCCTCCGCTTCTTCCCTGCTTCCAAGTATCCTCAGGGAAAGCCTGAACAGCTTTTGTTTCAGTGGGAGCACCTGTATTTTAAACTCTTCAGGGTTCATTCGATAGTAAGACGACGGAAAGAAATTTTCATTACATCGCCATTTCAAATTTTATAAAAAAACACCGTATTCTGATCAAAACTTTGAAAAGATCGATTTTTGATTATTTTTGCTAACCTTAAACTTTCCTGATTATTAATAGACAATAAACTAATAAAATTTAAAACTTATGATGAAACAGCACCCAAGGGGGTTACTAGCTGCGGCTCTGGCCAACATGGGGGAACGCTTCGGGTTTTATACCATGATGGCGATCCTCGTATTGTTTTTGCAGGCAAAATTCGGTCTTTCCGGCACACATGCAGGGATCATTTATTCGATTTTCTACTTTTCGATCTACATCCTGGCTTTTGTCGGGGGATTGATCGCTGACAAGACCAGGAACTACAAGGGGACCATTCTTACCGGCTTATTTGTTATGGCAGCAGGCTACCTGATGATCGCCATTCCGACCAGGACACCGGTCCCCAACCAGACACTTTTTCTGATCATCAGTTGCATTGGTCTCTTTACTATTGCCTTTGGAAACGGATTATTTAAAGGCAATCTCCAGGCACTGGTCGGGCAAATGTATGACAATCCGAAATATGAAAAAATGAGGGATTCAGGGTTCTCCCTGTTTTATATGTTCATCAATGTCGGCGCTTTGTTTTCCCCGCTCGCCGCGGTAGGCATGCGCAACGGGTGGCTTGAACATAACGGTTTTCAATATAAGTCAAGCCTGCCGGAATTATGTCATTCCTATCTTGATGGAACAATAACACCCGAAGCTACCACCAGGCTTTCGCAGTTAGCCAATGAAGTCAGTATGGCCGGTCCGGTCACCGACCTGACGGCTTTTGCCAACAGCTACCTGAATGTCTTTGCCACAGGATTCCATTACGCATTCGGCATCGCTATTATTGCCATGCTGATTTCAATTGCAATCTATATTATCAACAAGAAAATTTTCCCGGATCCTTCACTCAAGGCCAAGAAATCAGCGTCCGGGACCGAGGAGATCCATATGGAAGCCAAAGAGATCAAACAGCGTCTTTACGCGTTGTTTGCCGTGTTCGGGATTGTCATTTTCTTCTGGTTCTCCTTCCATCAAAACGGGCTCTCCCTCACACTTTTCGCCAGGGATTATACCGATCTCAGCGGGATCAGGATCAATTTAGGAATTGTTGAGATCAAGGGAGCGGAGATTTTCCAGTCGATCAATCCTTTATTCATCGTATTACTTACGCCGATCATCATGGGAATATTCGGCTGGCTGAGGGCAAGGGGCAAAGAGCCGTCCACTCCGAGGAAAATTGCCATTGGTATGTTCATTGCCGCACTGGCCTATTTTGTCATGACCATGGGATCGATGGGGCTGCCGCTGAAATCAGAAGTGGATGCAATGGGCGGGCTCGCCGATGCACAGCGTGTGACACCGTTCCTGCTGATTGGCACCTATTTCATTCTTACCGTGGCAGAGCTGTTCATCAGCCCGCTGGGCATATCCTTTGTCTCCAAAGTAGCGCCACCACAGTACCAGGGCGTTATGCAGGGAGGCTGGCTCGGTGCCACGGCGATCGGGAACCAGTTGCTCTTTATCGGGGCCATTCTATACGAAAATGTACCTCTGTGGCTTACATGGTCGGTCTTTGTTGTAGCCTGCATGATATCCATGCTCACCATGCTCTTCATGGTCAGATGGCTTGAAAGGGTGGCTCATCTGAAGAATTAAAATCATTCCTGAACACGTTGGGACAATAGTTTAAAGTATTTTTCTTTTTGAGAAACCGACGGATTTACCCGTCGGAGTTTCAAAAAAAAAATTTATGTACCCATGGAATCATCACCGGCGCTTTAATTCCTATGCCGAATATTTTAAAAAAGAATTCGGCGGAAGGGTACAGAAACTTGCCATCGACGCCGGCTTTACCTGCCCGAACCGGGACGGGTCGAAAGGCTTTGGTGGTTGCATATATTGTGATAATGATGCCTTCAATCCATCATATTGCCATCCGGAAAAATCAATAAAGAAACAAATCGAGGAAGGGATTGAATTTCACGCCAACCGTTACCGCCGCGCATCACAGTATCTTGCGTATTTTCAGCCGTACTCAAATACTTACGCGACACTGGCAGAACTCAAAACGCTCTATCAGCAAGCACTGGCATTTCCCGAAATTCTTGGCCTTGTAATTGGCACCAGGCCTGATTGCATCGATGAAGAAAAGCTGGAATATTTCGCCGAACTGTCTGAAAAATATTACATTATGCTTGAATACGGCCTGGAGTCCTGTTATAATAGAACATTGCAACGGATCAACCGCGGCCATACCTTTGAAGATTCTGTCAGGGCCCTGGAACTGACCTCCCAATACAAAGTCAAAAGCGGGGTCCATATGATTTTCGGACTCCCGGGAGAGTCCAGGGAGGAGATGATACAGGAAGCGGGAATCCTTTCAGCATTACCGATCGATACGATCAAGTTTCACCAGTTGCAAATCGTCAGGAACACCAGGATGGCCATGGAATTCAGGGAGAGACCGGACGAATTTGTTCAATTCTCCCTTGAGGAATACATTGAATTCATCATTGACTTTACAGAACGGCTGAATCCGTCATTTGTCATCGAGCGGTTTGCCGGTGAAGTGCCACCGCGGTTCCTCGAAGGACCGGGATGGGGGCTAATAAGAAACGATCAGATTCTACACCGTATCGAGAAAAGGATGGAAGAGAGGGAAACGTGGCAGGGAAAACT
>CAYUQP010000039.1:0-26745 GCA_964447005.1 uncultured Bacteroidales bacterium | reverse complement strand
TTCTACACCGTATCGAGAAAAGGATGGAAGAGAGGGAAACGTGGCAGGGAAAACTAAACAATGAATAATGAATAATTAAAAATGAATAATGAATATTACACAAAACCTGAAACCTGAAACCTGGAACCTGGAACCTGAAACCTGGAACCTGGAACCTGAAACCCGAAACCTAATTTAAACTGAATCTAAACAAAATATGTAATTATCTTGTTATTTTTGCCTTAAGCAATCACTTACTTAACTAAAAAAACATAACTATGAAAAAATTATTACTATTTCTAATCGCGATGATTTTCTCCTGGACGGTTTATTCCCAGGGTTCATCGCTTTATTCGGATGATTTCGAGTCATATGCGGTAGGCAGCTATATGGCTGAATCCAACCCTGACTGGTGGACCACCTGGGGCAATGCACCGGGTACCGGGGAAGATGGATACATTTCGGATAATTTCGCCAACAGCCCGACAAAAGCATTATTCATTGATCCGGCCGACGGGCTGACCGACCTGATCCTGAAACTTGGCAACAAGACCAGCGGCGCATACCTGGTTAAATGGTACATGTACGTTGAGTCAGGTTATCAGGGTTATTACAATTTTCAGCATTTTGAATCGCCGGGTATCGAATGGGCATTCGATATTTTCTATTACAGCAACGGAACGGGCACACTCACTGTCGGCAACGTGGATTACACGTTCAATTACCCGGTTGGCACCTGGTTCCTGGTCGAACATGAAATCAATATCAACGAAGACCTCGCCACTTTTATCTGCAATGGTACTGAAGTACATTCATGGCCATTTTCCTATGAGAGTGGCGGTACCGGGGGCACCAACCAGCTCGGAGGCGTGGATTTCTGGACCGATGATAACACCTTCCGGTTTTATGTGGACGACCTGGACTACGCACCGTTGCCAAATGAATTGTATGCAGACGACTTTGAATCCTACAGCCTGGGTGATTATATTGCTGAAAGCAACCCCGACTGGTGGACTACCTGGGGCAATGCTCCCGGCACCGGCGAAGACGGCTATATTTCAGGAAACTTTGCTCACAGCCCGACCCAGTCATTGTTCATTGACCCGGACGACGGCCTGACCGACCTGATCCTGAAACTCGGAAACAAGACCAGCGGCGCCTATCACGTTAACTGGCACATGTATGTTGAACCAGGATTCCAGGCTTATTATAATTTTCAGCATTTTCAATCGCCCGGTATAGAATGGGCATTTGAGATATGGTTCTATAGCAATGAAACAGGAAAATTACTGGTGGGAGGTACTGAATATACTTTTACCTATGATGCAGGAACCTGGTTCCCTGTTGAGCATTCCATCAATATTGATGACGACCTTGCATCG
The DNA here is from genome assembly GCA_964447005.1 of uncultured Bacteroidales bacterium. Lineage (GTDB taxonomy): Bacteria > Bacteroidota > Bacteroidia > Bacteroidales > JAGOPY01 > JAGOPY01. The sequence goes on along the minus strand of CAYUQP010000039.1, from coordinate 25,384 downwards.
TTCACCGTTAACGGGACCGAGGTCCATTCCTGGCCATTCTCCTACGAAGGTGGCGGAATCGGAGGTACAAACCAGCTCGGCGGCGTGGACTTCTGGACTGACGACAACACCTACCGGTATTATATTGATGACCTGTCATATGTTGAACTGGCCACAGCCCAGGATCCGGCAATGGTGATCACTCCCACCCAACTTGACGCGATGGGACCATCCGGCTTAACCACCACCCTTCCATTGGAAATCTCCAACGAGGGTTCTGCCGACCTGAACTACCAGATCAGCGTGATCTACCCGGTACCGGAACAGAAATCCGCTTCCGTCAGCATGCAGGGAGAAACCGCACCGGTGAAAACACTTGGATACCGCAGCGAAGTCTCCACGGACCCCAACGCACGCCCTTCTTCCTACAATCCTCCGCCAACTGATGATTTTGTGCTGCATTATGATGGCGATAATTTCTCGGCCATCGGCTGGAATTCCGCGCCGATCTCACCGACTGTGGCAGCCATGTTTCCGGGTAACCTCACACTGCCTCATGCCGGCATGATGCTCGAATCGGTGGATCTTTACATCAATGATCCCGGGACAGATTATATCCTTAAAGTCTATGATATGGGAAATTCTTATCAGCCAGGCGAACTTTTGGTTTCTCAGCCTTTCAGCGGGGTGAGCCTGAGCTGGAACAACATCATTCTCGATGAGCCGGTTTACATAACCGGTGCTGATATCTGGGTGGGCTACCAGTTCACACAGACCGCGACCGAAACATATGTCCCCGGAACTGACGGTGGCCCCGCCAACCCGAATGGTGATTTCATCTCCACCGGTGTAGGCTGGTCGCATCTTTCCGATAATCCTGAACTGAACTATAACTGGAATATCCGTGCAAACCTGACCGGTATACCGATTACCCAGTGGCTCAGCGCAGCCCCGGCAACCGGCACCATTGCTCCTGGAAATGCACAAACTGTAACTGTTTCGTTTAATGCTGCATACCTTGACCCGGGAACCTACAGCGCCATGCTGAGGGTTGTGAGCAACGACCCGGAAAACCTGCAGGTTGATGTACCGGTTACTTTTGAAGTCACTGCAGGCGGTACCATGCAGTCGGTAATCCTTGATTTTGAAGCACAGGAAGACTTTGACATTACTTTTGACCCCTGGACGGTAAACGACCAGGATGGTGCTGAAACCTATGGGTTCACCGATGTGGAATTCCCCCACAATTACGAACCGATGGCGTTCATTGCATTCAATCCGGCCACAACAACTCCCCCGCTGGATGATCCGGAGCTACAACCTCATGGCGGTGTACGGTTCGGCGCCTGCATGGCATCCGTTCCGCCACCATTCAACAACGACTGGCTGATCTCCCCGCAGACCACACTGGGTACGAATTCGCTCTTCCACTTCTGGGTTAGATCGTATACTGACCAGTACGGCCTGGAAAAATACAATGTCCTCGTTTCAACGACAGACAATAACCCGGGAAGCTTTACCAGCATCTCCGGTTCAACCCCGTTACTGGCGCCAGCTGAATGGACCCATATGGAATTTGACCTTTCCATGTACGACGGCCAGACGATTTACGTTGCCATCCAGTGTGTATCGGAAGACGCATGGGTCTTCATGGTGGATGATATTTCCATCGACTTTGTCGTTGGCACACCGGAAATCGCTGAAGAGGTTGAATACTCGATCTACCCGAACCCGGTAACAGACCAGCTTAATATCACATCTGAAAACGAAATGATCCAGGTTGATATCTTTAACCAGCTTGGCCAGAAAGTATTCAGCCAGACGGTAAAGAACAACTTCTTCAACCTGAACACAACCGGATACAATCCAGGAGTGTACTATGTCAGGATCACTACTGAAAATGGGATCGCAACCGAAAAGGTGATGGTCAGGTAATTTGGAAAAAAACCGACGACTAAAGCCGTCGGTTGATACAGCCTCACCCCCTTTACCCCCTGCCCCCTATTCCCCCTCTCCATATTGGAGAGGGGGCCAGGGGGTGAGGTGAGAAAAGAGAGGGGAATAGGGATCAAGTAAAGAAAACCGACGGTTAAAGCCGTCGGTTTTTTTATAAACAAGCAAGATATATGGCTCCCATGAGATTTTTATCCATATATTTGACGGCAATATTTCAATTAAAAAACATTATCATGATGAAAAAACTACTCTTACTATTTATCGGGCTAATGGCAATCGGTATGCTTCAAGCCCAGGAAGGCTGGATTGAAAAGGCTTCCAATCTTACAGCCACGACAGGCGTTGGACAGATATCCGTAGGGCTGCTGGACCAAAATGCGCTTTGGGGCCTGGCAGTCAATGCCGACGGCAGCATAAATGATGCCTTCATCAAATCCGTAGATGGAGGCCAGAACTGGTTTCCAGGAACTTTTAATGCGGGAGATGGCCTCAGCCAGTTATTCGCCATTGATGCTACAACCTGCTGGGCTGTGTTCAACACAGGCGCCACACAGGGCTTGTACAAAACCGAGAACGGCGGCACCACATGGGTAAAGAAAGGCACAGCTTACGGAGCTTCCTCTTTCGCGAATGTCATTCATTTCTTCAATGAAAATGACGGCTTTGCCCAGGGAGATCCGCTTGGCGGTTATTATGAACTCTATACAACTACTGACGGCGGAGAAACCTGGACACGAGTACCTTCAGCCAATATCCCTGCACCTACCAGCGGTGAGTACGGCATTACGGGTAACTACAGCGCCGTTGGCGACCATATCTGGTTCGGGACCAACAAAGGGAGGATCTTCCATTCTGTTGACAAAGGTTTACACTGGACCGTAGCTTTAACAAACTTTGGCGCCGCTGAAGTGGTTCAACCCGAGTTCGCAAGCGAAACATATGGCATTTGTTTCAGATCCTATCTTAACATCGGTCTTGAGACTGCTATCGGGGTGACCACCGACGGAGGCGCAACATGGACGACGGTGAATGTCACCGGCCCGATGTATGCCCGTTACTTTGCATATGTTCCCGGAACCGAAAAGACTTTTGTCGGGTCGTCCGGCGAAGTAGGCGCCAATGGAATTTCCTACAGCACCGACGGAGGTTACACCTGGTCGGCCATCACCGAAGGCTACGACTTTCTCGCGACGGCCTGGATTGACAATGAAACCGGTTGGGCCGGATCATTTGCAAGGACCAGCAGGACCGTTGGTGGAATCTACATTTATGACGGACCTCCGTTGGTTCCATTTGCAGTTCCGACCATTTCCCTCAACCCTGCTCAGATTGACGCCCAGGCAGAGACAGGCACTATGGATGTGCACGACCTTACGGTCAGCAATCTCGGGGAAGCTACGCTGGATTTCACCGTAAGTGTCATCTATCCAGCTCCGGCAAACAAATCAGTCCCTGTTGTCCTGGAAGGAAACGCCAGCGAAGTAAGATCACTCGGCTATAACGAAACCGGCGCAGATCCGGATGCCCGTCCGGCTGCTTACAACCCTCCGCCAACGGATGATTTTGTGCTGCATTATGATGGCGATAACTTCTCGGCTATCGGGTGGAACAATGCCCCGGTCAGCCCGATGGTTGCAGCCATGTTCCCGATGAACCTGACCCTGCCCCACGCTGGAATGATGCTCACCTCAGTGGATCTTTACATCAATGATCCGGGTACGGATTACATCCTGAAGGTTTGGGATATGGGCAACAGCTCCAATCCTGGTCAGGTACTGGTTTCACAGGCATTTGCCGGTCAGAGCCTGAGCTGGAACAACATCACACTCGTTGAACCGGTTTATATTACCGGGGCAGACATTTGGGTGGGTTACCAATTCACTCAGCCTGCCACCGAACTGTTCATTCCCGGCACCGACGGTGGGCCCTCGAATCCTAACGGTGACTGGGTGTCGACCGGCGTTAGCTGGGGACATCTTTCCGACAACCCGGAGTTGAACTACAACTGGAACATCCGTGCTAACCTTTCCGGAATGCCGGTCACTCAGTGGCTTTCGGTAGCACCGGCCTCCGGCAGCATTGCTCCCGGTGGAAACACAAACCTTGTCGTGACCTGCGACGCGGGCGACCTGGAACCGGGAACCTACAACGCAGCGCTGCGCTTTGTAAGCAATGATCCGTCCAATCCTACAGTAGACCTGCCGGTGACTTTTGAAGTCCTTCCCGGAGGAGTTACCCAATCTGTCGTACTTGATTTTGAGTCCGTTCCCGATTGGTCCCTGACATTTGATCCCTGGACGGTGAATGACCAGGATGGAGCTGAAACCTACGGCTTTACCGATATCGAATTCCCGCACAACTATGAGCCAATGGCTTTCATCGCGTTCAATCCTGCAACAACCACCCCCCCGCTGGATGATCCGGAACTTCAGCCGCATGGCGGTGTGCGTTTCGGCGCCTGCCTGGCATCCGTTCCGCCACCGTTCAACAACGACTGGCTGATCTCCCCGCAGACTACCCTGGGCATGAACCCGACCTTCAGTTTCTGGGTGAGATCCTATACCGATCAATATGGCCTCGAAAAATATAACGTGCTCGTTTCCACCACCGATAATAATCCTGCCAGCTTTACCAGCATCTCCGGCTCAACACCTTTGCTGGCCCCGGCTGCCTGGACCTTCATGGAATTTGACCTTTCCGCGTACACCGGACAGGCAGTTTACGTGGCTATCCAGTGCGTTTCGGAAGATGCATGGGTGTTCATGGTGGATGATCTTTCCATCGACTTTATAGTCGGCACGCCGGAAACAGACCAGGAAGTCGTATATTCCATCTACCCGAACCCTGTGACGGATAAGGTCAACATTACCACAGAGAAGGAAATGACGCAGGTTGACATCTTTAACCAGCTCGGACAGCAAGTGTTCAGCCAGGTGGTGAAGAATAACTTCTTCAGCCTGAATACAACCGAATTCAATTCCGGGGTGTATTATATCAGGATCACCACTGAAAATGGAATTGCAACGGAGAAGGTGATGATCAGGTAATTTGGAAATTAGATAATTAGATAATTTGAAAAAATTGGAACCAACGGCTTTAGTCGTTGGTTCTGCAAAAAAGAGGGTGACTCGCTGAGTACACCCTCTTTTTTTATTGATCGCTTTTTGGTTTTTTCTTTCGCCCCGAAGAAATCAGCGCCTGGTCGATGATCCATTCCAGTTGCCCGTTAACGCTTCGGAAATCATCGGCAGCCCATTTCTCGATGGCCTCATAAGTATCCGGATGCAAGCGCAATACAAATGTTTTTTTCACTGCCATTACTAAATTGTTTTGATGCTATTGGTGTAAAGTACCTGCGTTGATGACCGGGGCAGCATCTTTGTCGGAACACAGCACCACCATCAGGTTGCTGACCATGGCTGCTTTTTTGTCTTCATCCAGTTCGATGATCTGCTTTCTGGACAGTTGCTCCAAAGCCATTTCCACCATGCTGACCGCGCCTTCCACAATCTTGATCCTGGCCGCTACGATCGCTGTTGCCTGCTGTCGCCTCAACATCGCACCCGCTATTTCCGCTGAATATGCAAGGTAACTGATGCGAGCTTCGATGATATGAATCCCGGCAATAGCCAGTCGTTCCCGAAGTTCATTTTCAAGGACATGGTTCACTTCTTCCCCGCCCGAACGAAGGCTGATTTCGGCCTGGGCATCGTCAAAATTATCATACGGATAATGTCCGGCTAATTTCCTGATAGCCGATTCACTCTGGATTTCCACGAAATGAACGTAATCGTCCACCTCAAAAGCCGCTTTGAAAGTATCTTCAACTTTCCAGACAAGGACGATGCCGATCATGATCGGGTTTCCCACCTTGTCGTTCACTTTGATCGGCTCGCTGTCGAGGTTCCTGGCGCGAAGCGAGATCTTCTTTTTCACGTAAAAAGGATTGGCCCAGAAAAAACCGTTGTCTTTTACGGTGCCGATGTAATCGCCAAACAGGACCAGCACCATGGATTCATTCGGATTGACCACCATGAATCCGGGAAGCAGGAAGAAGGGAACGGCCAGGAAGGCAAAGACCCATCCCTGATCAGCGATAAAAGCCAGTGAGATCACTGCTCCAAGGATCAAAAACAATAAGGCCAGGAAGATGTAGCCATTTTTCGGTACGAAATAATTTTCTTTTTCCATTGCAATTTATTTTAATATCATTTTAATATTGCAATAATACAACAATTATTAATACAAAGTCAAGTTTTTTCTTGTTTTTTTTCGGAACCCAGATTACTTGTGTTGCTCCAATAGAACACGGATGACACGAATTATACGAATTTTCACGAATTATTCGTGTCATCCGTGTTCTATTAAAAGGGAAAAATGAAATTCCCGGAAGACCAATTATTAATAATTTTGCCACGAAATGAACACGAAATACAAACACATTTTCATTGACCTGGACAAAACCATCTGGGACTTTGAAAGCAATTCAAGGGCAACATTCCTGGAGATTTTCGAAAAACATAAGCCGGTATTGAACGGGATCAGTCCCATTGATCATTTTTTCAAAGTTTACACCCGGATAAACAACATGCTATGGGCGCTGTACCGCGAGAACAAGATAAAAAAGGAAGTGCTGAACATCAGGCGCTTTGAGCTCACCCTGCAGGAATTCGGGATAGACGACCTGATACTCGCAACGCATATTGCCGAGGATTACGTGACCTTGAGCCCTCAAAAGACCATCTTGTTTCCGCATTCGCATGAAGCACTGGGCTATCTGCATAAGAAATATTCGCTTCACATCATCACCAACGGTTTCGAGGAATTACAGCAACAAAAGCTTGACAACTGTAACCTGAGGAAATATTTTAAAACGATCACCACCTCAGAGGAAGCCGGCGTCAAAAAGCCTGAGACGGCCATTTTCGAGCTTGCCCTGAGAAAAGCAAATGCAAAAGTTGAAGAAAGCCTGATGATCGGCGACGATCTGGAGGTGGATGTTGCCGGGGCAAAGGGTACCGGGATGGATACGCTTTTTTTCAATCCGGATCGTGATGACCATAATGAGAATCCTGACCATGAGGTTCATTCATGGGCTGAAGTGATGAAAATACTCTAGAAATGTTGAATGTTGAATGCTTGATATTCCGACCAACGACTAACGACTCAGGACTTAAGACTAAAGACTATTTTTCGAAACCACTGTCCCTATCTTTTCCCCATCCAGGATCTTTTCCAGGTTTCCTTTTTTATTCATATCGAAGACCACGATGGGGATATTATTTTCCTCGCAAAGCGTGAAAGCTGTCAGGTCCATTATTTTCAACCCTTTCTCATAGGCTTCCCTGAAAGTCAGGTTATCATATTTAATTGCAGCAGGATTTTTCTCCGGATCATCGGTATAGACGCCATCTACCCGTGTCCCCTTCAGCATGGCGTCGGCCGAGATTTCAACCGCTCTCAGTGCCGAGGCCGTATCGGTCGTGAAATAAGGATTGCCGGTCCCGCCGCTGAATATGACGATATAACCCTCCTCAAGGTACTGTTTAGCCTTGAGGCCATTAGCTTTCTCTGCGAGGGCTTCGATGACCAGTCCCGACATGAGTTTGACCTTTGCCCCGGCTTCCACAAGGGCTGATTGGAGGGCCAGGCTGTTGATCACAGTGGCAAGCATGCCCATGTAGTCTCCGGTTTGCCGGTCGAAACCCCTGCGGCTTCCGCTGAGGCCCCTGAAGATATTTCCACCGCCGATCACGATGGCCAGTTGAATACCTTTTTTATGTACATCGGCAATTTCATTGGCATATTCTTGCAGACGCACCGGGTCAATTCCACCCGGTTCATTGCCCATCAGCGATTCACCGCTGAGTTTCAGGAGCACTCTTTGATATTTCATAGTCATTCGATATCTAACTAATTATTGTCATTCAGCAAACCGCCGTTAATAACATCCACCGTACTTCCCGGCAGCGCGTTGATTGCTCCGTTTACATTGCATATCCCTCCATTCACGGTCAGTATTCCTCCATTCCCCTGGCCAATGGTAAGGTTACCGGTCACGTTCATAATAGCTCCGGGCTGTACCGTTAACTGGGCGCCATCTTTTATTTCCATATCCGATACGGAATGATTACCGGCAACAACAGGGTAATGTTCTGATCCGGCCGGGATGATCACATCGGAACCAGCGGAAGGAACGAGACCATCATCCCAGTTATTGGCTGTGTTCCAATTGGTTTCAGAGCCTGCGGTCCCTCCTACCCATAAACCGGGCGTGCCGACATAAATCGTATAATCCTCCACTTCCCCGTAAGTCGTTGTTCCGCAAGAACTGACGGTTCCGGTGTACGTTATCCTGACTCTCATCCGGGTATTTCCGTTATGTGCGTTAACAGAAGGGGTAATATTCGCAGTATATGGACCAACTCCAGGATTTCCGGTGACGGTCATTGTTTCTCCCGCATCAGTAAAATCTCCGTCATAGTTCCAGTCGACCCAGATACCACATTGATCACTCGAGTATGGTTTCCCGTTTGTTACAGTGATCGGATAACTATAAGTCGGAGACACCCTGGTAGACAGACTTGTATAATTGCCATATCCGCCCGGTGAGCTGCATGTTGTGGAATTATCTATGGAACCGATTTGTACCCGGCTGATGTATTCATCGCAATTGGTGTATGAGCTCCCCGCGCTGCAATAAGAGATTGGGGGCGCCTCAGGTTTTTCAGCACAACCCAGACTTGCAATCCATCCCTGCCCAGTAACACTAATATCAGAATGAAACTCAAAAGTCAGCGCTCCGGCAGAATTAGTAGCTACAACCGTTCCGGGGGAATTCGTACCGCACCAGGTCCCAAGAAGTGATGCGGAAGTGTTGATACCATCATAAATTTTCAACCAATCCCATGCACAAGTGGAATTGGCTTCCAGATCAAAAAGTGAAAACACTGCCTGTACACCTTTAGATGTATCGGCCGGTAAAAACGTCATCGTATAATCCAGGTTATCCAGATAATTTGAAGTTCCCTGCGGATCATAAAATATTCCCTCGCAGGTAGTGATAGTTGTATTGGACATGTTGAAAAATGCCGGGATTACATTGATATACTCCGTCTTTGTTTCAGTTCCATTGACTGTAAGTGTAACGGTTTTCTGACCGGTAGCGGAATAGGTAACCGTATGCGGCCCCTGTGTATTTGCCGTGGCTGGCGAAGCATCTGCCCCAAAGTCCCAGCTATAGCTTGAAATATTGCAACTTGACTGATCTGTAAAAAGGACACTGTTATTGACGACTACCTCAGCGGGATTCGCCGTGAAATCGACATTGACCTCATTCACATGGATGTAATCTGGTTTTTCAAGCGTGTCAGCCCCTTCGCTGTTAGCAACAATCAATTGAACTGAATAATCATCAAATGCCGTGAATTTGACCTGGGGGTTTTGTGATCCCGGGCCGGTGTTGTTGACAAAGATATATGTGGACGGAGTGAAGGTCCAGTTCCAGGAAACCGGATTCTTGGTGGTCAGATCCTGGAACAACACTGTGTCATTAATACACGGTGAAATTGTGTTTGAAGTAAAATTAGCCGTTGGCAGGGGAGAAAGGTCATAAGGAGAGGTATAAGTAAGCGTAACCCCGCTGCGGTTATCCGTCCAGGTAGGGTAAACACGGCTCCCCACGGCGGAGATTCCCAGGTAATCACCCATATAGCTGCTGGCAAGTCCGGGTATTGGTGCCGGGGTAAAGGCCACATCGCTGACCTTGAAATCTTCCCAGGTCTGACCGCCATCGGATGACGCTGCCGCCCAGACTTCACATTGAGTGGACGTAACATTCCGGTCGTCGTAAAACACGACAGAAAGTTCACCGGTCAGCCTGTCGCAGGTGATCCAGGGGAAATAATGCTCTTTGCCCAAGCCTGAAGGGTCCTGGTTTACCTTAACCGGTGTGGACCAGGTGGCTCCTTCATCGGTGGAGCGGATCATGTAAACATCAATGTCAGAACCGGTATTCACACCCGGAACGCCCACATTGGCCCATACGATATAAATATTACCATTGTTTGGCCCGCCACTGATATCCACCGCCATGGAAGGGAAGGAATTCACCCGGTGATTTTTGGAGGTTTCAGTGGTCCTGATACCACGAATATTCGAAATGATGCGGGTTGCCGGGGCAAATGTTGCGCCGCCGTCGGTGGATTTCGCAAGTCCCATGGAAGTTTCATCAGATGGCCAGCTATCATAAATAGCCCATAACACATAAACTTCTCCATCCGGGCCGGTCTGGATGTTCACACCCTGGTTGTGGCTGCCCGCATTGACCGCTCCGCTTATAGGTATAGGGGTTTGGTAAGAAAGCCCGTCGTCCGTGGAACGCACAATTTCTATAGGATAGCCTGAGGCGCCAAAATCCGTATAGGAAACATAAACATTCCCTTCATGAGGGCTGGTTGCTGAATTGTCGACCCACATATGGTTCTTATCCAGAAGATCACCATTTTGCAGGGCAGCAGCCACAGAGGTCCATGTTGCACCATTATTCGTTGAGTAAGCAACAGACTGCCCATCGTTATTATCGATAAATCCTATATACATTCGCCCGTTAAGATTGATCCCTGCAGCCGGGTCTCCCGAATTGGAACCACCTGCTCCGTTGACAGATCCTCCCCAGGTCGTTCCACCATCACTGGAAAGCAGGTAATCGGCCCCATAGAGGCTTCCTACGGGATTCTGGGTTGAATTGTTTGAGTTCAGCAGCAACTGGCTATTTGTGGGATGAACAAACACCGAGTTTTCGCTCTGGGTTGAGTTGGTCGTTGTCGTGGGCACATCGGGCGAATTCTCCGTCATCACCATCGGGCTTTCGATGCGGCTTCCTTTGTAAATGGCCGGGGGGATAGTGCTCACCTGGGTGGTATAAACAAAACCCGAATCGGCCATTCTGCGCCAATACCTCATGTTATCGACCCTGGTGTCGATTTTACCAGTTCCTTTCGGTGTGGCTTTGGCATGATGCCGGGCGGGCTCGCGGTTTATCTGGGCAAATAAAACAAACGGAGTAAAACTTGCAATGAACGTAAAAAGTAAAAGTTTTCTCATAGTAAAGTGTGGACAGCGGGTGGTTAGTGAATAATGAATAATGATATTTTTTTAGTTAATAATCTGGCAGTTGCCGCGGTTAAGATCATGTTCGACCGCTTTGAATTTGGCTTCCAGGATCCTGCCGTCGGAATACTGCACCTTCACTTTGTCATTCCTGCCGATTTTAGGGATCTCCCTGCGTTGCGGGGCATTCGGGCGGTTAGCCTGTGTATCGCTGTGGGATTGGGCGAGCAGGTCGCGTCGTTCTTCCCGCATGCGGGTCCGGTCGATCCCCCGGGGAGCCCTGGCTTCACGCACGGATGAAGCATCCTGCAGCGGCAACTTTCCTCTCACAAGGAAAGACGTGATCTCTTCATTGATCTTACCGATCATCTTCTTGAATAACTCAAACGCTTCAAATTTATAGATCAATAACGGATCTTTCTGTTCATAGGCGGCATTCTGAACGGATTGTTTAAGGTCGTCCATTTCCCGCAAATGTTCTTTCCAGGCATCATCGATCATCGCCAGCGTAATGCCTTTTTCGATGGAGAGTATGATCTCTTTTCCTCCATTCTCATAGGATTTTTTCAGGTTGGCGATAACGTTCATGGTTTTCACGCCGTCTGTGATCGGGATGGCGATGTTCTCATACTGCGGCTGGTTGACATACACATCCTGTATCACAGGATAAGCCAGTTCAGCGATGCGCTTGGATTTTTCGCGGTAGTGTTCGTAGGCTACGTCGTATAATCTGTCGGCCATTGCTTCGGTCCGCATCGAATAAAATTCATCCTGGGTGAATGGCGATTCAATGCCCAAATTTTTGAGCAAAGCCAGCCGGAAACCGTCATAGTCTTTTTCTTCGAGATACTGGTTGATCATCTGCTCGCCGACGTCATACATCATGTTCGAGATATCCACAGCGAGCCGGTCTCCAAATAAAGCGTGACGGCGTTTCTTGTAAATTACCTCGCGCTGTGAGTTCATCACATCGTCGTACTGGAGCAATCTTTTCCTGATCCCGAAGTTGTTCTCTTCGACCTTTTTCTGGGCCCTTTCAATGGATTTGGTGATCATGGAATGCTGGATCACCTCTCCTTCCTTGATACCCAGCCGGTCCATGATCTTGGCGATCCGGTCGGAGCCGAACATACGCATAAGGTCATCTTCGAGTGCAACGAAGAACTGCGAGGAACCTGGGTCGCCCTGGCGGCCTGCACGGCCACGCAACTGCCGGTCAACGCGCCGTGACTCGTGGCGCTCGGTTCCTATGATGGCCAGTCCGCCGGCTTCCTTGACCCCCGCTCCGAGTTTGATATCCGTTCCACGGCCTGCCATGTTAGTGGCTATCGTAACCGTTCCGGACTTACCGGCTTCAGCGACCACATCGGCTTCTTTCTGATGTAGCTTGGCATTCAGCACATTATGACGGATCTTGATCCTGGTCAGCATTCGGCTGAGCAACTCAGATGTTTCCACGGAGGTGGTCCCGACCAGCACCGGCCGGCCTTTGGCAACAAGGTCTTCGATTTCTTTAATGACGGCGTTGAATTTTTCCCGCTTGGTCTTATACACCAGGTCTTCACGGTCATCCCGGATAATGGGCCTGTTGGTAGGGATCACAACGACATCCAGCTTATAGATATCCCAGAGCTCACCAGCTTCCGTCTCCGCCGTACCGGTCATCCCGGCCAGCTTGTTGTACATTCTGAAATAGTTCTGCAGGGTGATGGTGGCATAGGTCTGGGTGGCTGCTTCCACTTTCACGTTCTCCTTGGCTTCCACGGCCTGGTGCAAACCGTCGGACCAGCGCCTGCCTTCCATGATACGCCCGGTCTGCTCGTCGACGATCTTGATCTTGTTATCCATGATCACATAATCGACGTCCTTCTCAAACAGCGAATAGGCTTTCAGCAACTGGTTCACCGTATGCACGCGGTCCGATTTCACGGAGAAGTCCTGCATCAGCGTCTCCTTCTTCTCCAGCTTTTCACTGTCCTTTAGTGTCGCTTTTTCTATTTCTGCAAGCTCCGAGCCAATGTCCGGAAGGATATAAAAACTCGGATCACCGGTATATTCGGTCAGCAAATCGATACCTTTTTCAGTAATATCGATGGAATTATGTTTTTCATCGATGACAAAATACAATTCATCATCGATGACATGCATATTTTTTGCCTGTTCCTGGAGATAGAAATTTTCCGTTTTCAGCATCAGGGCTTTCATTCCCGGCTCGCTGAGGAATTTGATCAGGGCATTGTTCTTAGGAAGTCCCCGGTGGGCCCTGAAGATCAGCTCCCCTCCTTTTTTCTCGTCTTCAGGCGATGCATTATCAACCAGCAGTTTTTTTGCTTCGGCCAGGAGTTTGGTAACCAGCGCCCGCTGCGTGGAGTAAAGCTTTTCGATCTGGGGCTTGTAGTTCTCGAATTCCTGGTTTTCACCTTTAGGCGTCGGCCCGGAAATGATCAAGGGAGTTCGGGCATCATCGATCAGCACAGAGTCAACTTCATCCACGATCGCGTAATTATGGCCGCGCTGCACCAATTCGTCGGGATTGCCGGTCATGTTGTCCCTCAGGTAGTCAAAACCAAATTCGTTGTTGGTCCCGAATGTAATGTCAGCCAGGTAAGCATTCCGGCGTGCCGTGGAATTGGGCTGGTGCCGGTCGATGCAGTCCACTTTAAGCCCGTGGAATTCGTAAAGCGTTCCCATCCATTCCGAGTCACGCTTGGCCAGGTAATCGTTGACGGTGACGATATGCACCCCTTTTCCCGGCAGTGCATTGAGATAGACCGGCAGGGTGGCCACGAGGGTTTTTCCTTCACCGGTGGCCATTTCAGAGATCTTACCCTGGTGCAGGACCATACCCCCGATCAACTGGACATCGTAATGCACCATATCCCAGGTGATGATATTTCCTCCAGCCAGCCATTGATTTTTATAATGGGCTTTATCACCCACGATGGTGATGCTGTCTTTCTTTTCTGCAAGCTCTCGGTCCGTATCCGTGGCGGTCACGATCACTTCTTTATTCTCCTTGAAACGCTTTGCGGTTTCTTTCATAACGGAAAAAGCTTCAGGAAGGATTTCGTTCAATATATCCTGAGTGGTCTTATAACTGTCCTTTTCAAGTTTGTCAATATGCTCCCACAGTTTCTCACGCTCCAGGATATCTTCCTCTGCTTCAATTTTCAATTTCAGTTCTTCGATCTGTTTCAGATCGTCGGCAATCGCCTCGGTGATCCGTTTCCGGAACTCAACGGTTTTACCCCTCAGCTCATCGTTGCTGAGCCGGGTGATCTCTTCATAGGCCGATTTGATTTTGCCCAGGACCGGATTGATCTCTTTAATATCGCGGGTGGATTTATCTCCGAAAAGTTTTTGTAAAAAATTCATAATCAAATTATTTTGCTACCTGGGTGCAATAATTATTCCTTATTATATTCCTAATATTGGATGACACATTGGCAGGAAAAGCACCATAAACCAATCTGCAAATTTAAGCCAATTTCGTGATTGATAAGCAAGCCCGTACTAAAATGAGTGAAACAGTCTTTCAAGGTTCTCACTCGGATTGGGTGCCGGACACCTTGCAATCCCGCCTTTTTCATCGATCAGCATAAAGTAAGGATAGGTTGTCGCGTCATACTGCTCCAGCAGGTCGATCTTTCCTGCATAATGAAGCACAATCCAGGGTAATCCTGCGCCTGCAAGATAATCTGACAAAGCCTGCAGGTCTTTGTCAACAGAAATGGCGACAAATTCCACTTTATCCCTGTAAGTCTCATAAATGTCCCTGATCAGGGCCAGTTCGGTTTTACATGCCGGGTTTCCCGAATCGAAAAAAGCAAGGTAAACCGGCTTACCTGTGAAGTCCGCCAGGCTGTATTCTTTGCCTGTGGCCACATCCGGCAGGGTGAACGGTGGCGCGGGCGTACCTGGTTGCAGCCGGCTCAGTCTTGTCAGCAGATTGGATGCAATGGATTGGCTTTGAGGTGAGTTCCCGTTCTTCGAGAGTTCAGTCAGCATGGCTATGATCCTGTTTTTCTTAAAACCGGAAACCTGGTAAAGCTCCTTCAATCCGTCCAGCAGCAACAGTTCCCTGACATCCGGATCATTAAGCACCGGGTCGATTTTCAGCGAATCGAGAATGTCATAAACAGAAGCAACCCCGTTGACAAGGTCATAGGTTTTATTATAATTGAAATATTTGCTGCCTGTAAGAAAGTATTTTTCAAAATATAAATGAAAGAAGTCCATGTACTCAGGGTGGTCGTAAAGTACAGGCTGACCGGAAATATATTCCATTCCGACCGTTTCCTGTCCCCTGGTTCTGAGGAAGAGTTCCATGGAAGCGGTTTTATATTTCAGATAATCCAGGAAAAAGGGATGGGTGGCATTCTGAAAACGCAGATCGATGGCCGTCCTGAAGTTGTTAAAGGCGCTTTTGGAAGCGGACGTCCCCGGTTTTTGAGCATAAGTCAGCAGGAAATCATTGTAAAGCTGGTTAAAATCCTGGATGGAGCTGTTCAACCGGTCGGCATCATCCCGGACGACAGTATAGACCAGGCCGGTCCTGTTAAAATATGAAGCGGACGCCACACCCTGTTCAAGGTTGATCTCCATTTCGTAGGTTTGTCCGGGCTGGATAAAAAGATCAGCCTGCTGGAACTCAATATCCAGCCAGCAATAGCTTACTTTATCAATTGCTACGCTGAAACTGAATTTTTCATCTTCCCCGATGACCTGGCTTTCCAGTGTTTTCCTGAGATAGGAGACCTGGTCGGTGAACGTCATCAGCCTGACGGTAAATCCCTTTCCATTGATCACCCTGCCATAGATAACAGCCGGCTCCGATTTAAGGGTCATTGCGGCTATAAGGATCAGCAAACAGGTCAGGAAGCTTTTTCTCATAACGTGCTTTTTTATCAATAAAACGCCTGAAGGCTTCATTTATTCCAAAAAGAAAGAAAGAAAACTCAGATTAACCGGAATTCAGAATTTCACCGCATCGGGCACGAATCTCGACGGATTACCTCCATTTCGCAGGATATCCCTGACGATCGAGGAATTCAGGGCGGTATATTCGGGTGTTGTCAGAAGAAAAACGGTTTCGATGTCCGGATCAAGATTTTTGTTGATCTGTCCTATGCTTCGCTCAAACTCAAAATCGGCGGAAGTCCTGAGGCCCCTGAGTATAAAGCGGGCATTCATCTGTTTGCAAAAGTCGACCGTCAGGCCATGATATGATTGAACGCTGATCGAAGGATAAGCGTTAAAAACAGCTTTAATCCAGTTGATTCTCATTTCCAGGGGAAAAAACGTTTTCTTTTCCGAATTTTCACCGATCGCCACGACAATTTTATCGAAAATCGGGATTGCCCGGAGAATGATCGATTCATGGCCTTTCGTGATCGGATCGAAGGAACCCGGAAAAACTGCAATTCGTTCCATTTCAGTGCATTTTTAAACAAAGATAGTTTTTTTGGCATCAAGCGTAATAAACGGATCATTCCTGAAGTTATGAACAATTAAAAACCGATGGTCTAATCTTATTATTTTTGCCCCATGATATACAATGAAGAAATCGCCAGAACGACCGCCAAGTCACTTCTTCAGATCAAGGCAGTCAAATTGAGTCCGAACGATCCTTTCACATGGACATCGGGGATCAAATCGCCCATTTATTGCGATAACCGCATAACCCTGTCATTTCACGCCATCCGCACTTACATCCGCCAGCAGTTCGTCCAGATCATCCGGGAAGAGTTCGGCGTGGTGGAATACATTGCCGGGGTTGCGACCGGTGGCATTGCACAGGCTGCGCTGGTTGCCCAGGAATTTGGTATCCCGATGGTGTATGTCAGGTCGGAAAAGAAAGCGCACGGACTTGAGAATAAGATCGAAGGCCGGGTTGAAACCGGAAAATCCGTCGTGGTGATCGAAGACCTTGTTTCCACCGGCAGCAGCAGTCTCACTGCTGTCCACGCGCTGACCGACGCAGGTTTCATCGTCAAGGGTATGGTCGCGATTTTCAGTTACAACCTGGATTCAGCCAAAACGAATTTCAACGATTCCAAATGCCGGCTGATCACGTTATCGGACTATAATTCGCTCCTCCGCGAAGCGCTGGAAAGCAATTACATTACGGATGATGAACTCCGGTCTCTTGTCAAATGGCGTGAAAACCCTGAAAAATGGGGAAAGTAGATTTTCTGAGCCAAACCGTCGAATTACCGGTCGCTGCCGAACTGGCATGCGACCAATTCTCAGATTTGAATAATTTTCAGAAACTGGTGCCGGAACAGATCGTCAACTGGCAGTCGGCAGAGGATTACTGTTCCTTTGACATTAAAGGCATGGCCCACATTGACCTGAAGCGGACGGAAGTGATCCCGGGCAAGCTGATCCGGATCGGCAGCGGGCCGGAGAACGCGCTGGAACTGGAGTTGAGGGGGCATTTCGAGGATGCGGGAGTGAACAAATCCACTGCCCGGATTGAACTGACCGCGGAGCTGAACCCCATGCTTAAAATGATGGTGTCCGGGCCGTTGCAGAACCTGGTGAATATTATGGCAGAGAAACTAGTCTTAAGTCTCACCTCACCCCCTTCGCTCCCTCTCCAATTTGGAGAGGGGGTTGGGGGGTGAGGTAGGCTATCTCTTTGAGATCACATTCGATGATCTTCTCCCCCGGTATCTCCAGCACCAACTGCCCGTAGCGGTTCACACCGGTGATCTTCGCACGGATGTTTGAACCTTTATACACGTAATCGGCCAGTTGCTGAAAACGGTACAGTCGCCCAAGGTAGGCTTCATCGATATCTTTCTTGATTCCCTTCTTTAACAAATCATACCAGTGCTCAATTTTTTCCACCGCTTTTTCGAGCATTTGTTCCAGGTCAAATTCTTTCCCGGAAATTATTTTCATCGAAACCGGGTTGGCAGCGGCTCCGGAGAATGCTACCTGGTTGACATTCAACCCGATACCCACAACGGCGTAATCGATCACCGACCCTTTGATCCCGTTCTGGATCAGTGTCCCCGCCACCTTCAGATCGTTGATGTAAATATCGTTGGGCCATTTGATGCGGATGTTTTCCTGGCCGGGCAGGAAGGAAGAAACCAGGTCGGACAGGCCCAGGGCAACGAATTTATTCAGGTAGAACTGGGCATCGGGGGCCAGAAAATGCGGGTAAAGCACAAAACTGAATGTCAGGTTCTTCCCGGGTTCGCTTTCCCAGGCATTTCCGTCCATGCCCTTGCCTGATGTCTGCCGGTCGGTGATTACGATCGTGCTTTCTTCCGGCTTCTCTCGGGTTAGCCAGTCCATAAAATAACGGTTTGTCGAATCAAGCACCGGGATCCGCACAACACGCTTTCCGATTGTTTCCATTATTTAAACATTTACCGCAAAAATACGTTATATGGCAGTAACAAACAAAAAGCGTAATTTTGCGGGGAAAACATAATTTTAATGGCAGCAGAACCTTACGAATCCGAAGAGCTGGTAAGCCTCATCATCCAGGGAATGGAAGATACAAAAGCTAAAGACATCTTAATACTTGACCTTCAGGACATTGAACACGCCATCACCAATTATTTCGTGATCTGTCACGGGTATTCGAAACCTCAGCTCGAAGCGATCGCCGACCGGGTGATCGAAAAAACCCTGAAGGGAGTGAAGGCGAAACCCTGGCACAAGGAAGGATTTGAAAACGCGGAATGGATTTTGCTGGACTACGTCGACGTGGTGGTGCATATCTTCCGGGATGACCGGAGAAAGTTTTACCAGCTCGAGAAATTATGGGCCGATGCGAAGGCGAGGGAGCACAGCTACAAAGAGTAAGCTGCAAGCTGCAAGCTGCAAGCCGCAAGCCGCAAGCTGCAAGCTGCAATATGAAAGATGTTAAATGAAAAAATAAAGCTTGAGGCTTGAGGCTTGAAGCTTGAAGCTTGAAGCAACAGAAAAGTAACGACAAAAACAGACAGAATGTCAGAGGAGAATTTAAATCAACAGGACAAAGGAGGGAATGTTACGCCGAAAGGCAGGAAGAATAATCCGAAATTCAGTATTTACTGGATTTGGGCCGGTTTATTGTTTATTTTGATCATGACTTACCTTGTAAATTGGGATACCGGGGCTGCTAAAAAGATATCCCCGGGGGAGATAAAAGACATGCTTGCCAGTGGCGATATCAAACGGATTGTTCTGGTCAACAAGGAGACAGCGGAATTTTACCTGAACCCGGAGAGAATGGATGATGCAAAATACAAGGAGATCAAGGAGACCGTTCCGGCAAAGGGGCCCCATTTTACCTACACGATCACCTCACCCGAGAGCTTTGAGCGCCTGGTGGAGGAAGCACAGAAAGATGTTGCTGAACCCGTTTACCTGGAAAATGAGATCCGAAGGAACTGGGGAGGTGAGGTATTGGGATGGGTGGTATCGATCGCGATCCTGGTCATCGTATGGCTGGTGATCATGCGGATGATGAGCCGTAACGCGGGTGGGGCCGGCGGGCAGATCTTCAATATCGGCAAGTCCAAAGCCCAGTTATTTGACAAGACCTCCAGCGTGTCCATCAATTTCAATGAAGTAGCCGGACTGGAGGAAGCCAAGCAGGAAGTCAAGGAAGTCGTGGATTTTCTCAAGAATCCTTCAAAATACACCGAACTGGGAGGAAAGATCCCCAAGGGCGTGTTGCTCGTTGGTCCTCCGGGAACAGGTAAGACCCTGCTCGCCAAAGCGGTGGCCGGCGAGGCCCAGGTTCCGTTCTTCTCGCTCTCCGGATCGGACTTCGTGGAGATGTTCGTGGGCGTGGGCGCTTCCAGGGTGCGCGACCTGTTTAAACAGGCCAAGGAAAAAGCGCCCTGCATCGTTTTCATCGACGAGATCGACGCCATTGGCCGCGCCAGGGGCAAGAACCAGATCACCGGGGCGAATGACGAACGGGAAAGCACGCTGAACCAGTTGCTTACCGAAATGGACGGCTTCAGTACCAATTCCGGGGTGATCATTATGGCCGCCACCAACCGGGCCGACATCCTCGACCGCGCCCTGCTGCGCGCCGGCCGTTTCGACCGCCAGATCAACGTGGAACTTCCCGACCTGGATGAGCGCAGGGCTATTTTTGCCGTTCACACCAAAAATCTTAAATACGATAAGGACAATGTAGATCTGGAATGGCTTGCAAAGCAGACGCCCGGGTTCTCCGGCGCCGATATTGCCAACGTGGCCAACGAGTCGGCACTGATCGCTGCCCGCAACGGCAAGAAGATCATAGAGAAGCAGGATTTCATCGATGCCGTTGACCGCATTATCGGCGGGCTGGAGCGCCGGAGCAAGATCATCTCCCAGGAAGAAAAGAAGGTGATCGCCTTCCACGAGTCAGGCCACGCCGCGGTAAGCTGGCTGCTGCCCCACGCCCATCCGCTGGTGAAGGTGACCATCGTGCCGCGCGGCAAAGCGCTGGGCGCTGCCTGGTACCTCCCCGAAGAACGCCAGATCACGACCTTCGACCAGATGTTCGACGAAATGACCGCCACCCTGGGCGGAAGAGCCGCCGAAGAGATCATTTTCGGCAAGGTCTCCACCGGTGCGCTGAACGACCTGGAGCGCGTAACCAAGCAAGCCTACAACATGGTCGTGTTCTTCGGCCTGAATGACAAGATCGGCAACATCAGTTATTACGACAGCACCGGCCAGGCGGAATACTCGTTCCAGAAGCCTTACAGCGAAAAGACCGCGGAGGTCATTGACGCGGAAGTGTCCAAGCTGGTTGAAAAAGCTTACAGGAGAGCAGTCGATATCCTGAAAAAGAGCAAAGACAAGCTGGAAAAGCTGGCAAGCATTCTGCTGGAGCGGGAAGTAATCTTCAGCGAGGACCTGGAAACCATTTTCGGCAAGAAGATCAAGCAGATCGGGCACGAGCTGGTGGTAACCGACATCAATAACGGGAACGGGGAAGCGGAGGAGAAGTAGGTGGGCAGGTGGGCAGGTGGCTAGGTGGGCAAATTGATTTTGGACTTTCGATTTAATGCTCAGACAATTTTCAACATGATGCTGAAGGCATCGAACATGAATAGTTGGATTGCCGTCATTACGATGTTCGACCCCGAATGGGGTCGAATTTGAATAACGCACCACACCTCGCTATTCAAATTGGAACCCTTCGGGTTCCTATTTTCTGGTCTCATGTTTACTCTGTTTCAATTATTATATCTTTGTACTCAATGGAAGAGAGCACGTCGAAAGAAAAGGTGTTGAAGCATGTCCGCGAGGCGTTGATTTCAAGGACCGACCAGCCGTTTCCGCAGGTGGAATACGATAAGCCGGTGTTCCGCGAAATGGAAGAACCGCTGGATATTAACTTCGCCCAGGAACTGACCGCTGTCGGCGGCTTTTTTGTTTACTGCGAAAACGAGGAGGAAGTGATCAACGGGATCAAATTCCTGGTGAACGACCGCAAATGGGAAAACATCTTCTCCCTAGAGCCTGCGATCATCAACCTACTTCACCAGGCCGGGATCAAATGCACTTACGATCATATCCAGCTCAAAGACGCCCATGTAGGCATGACTGGCTGCGAGGCGCTGGTGGCGCGGCTGGGCAGCGTGATGGTCTCCACGGGCCAGATGGCCGGACGGCAGATCTTCGCCTACCCGGAAATCCATATCGTCCTCGCGCGTGCTTCGCAACTGGTGCCGGATATCAAAGACGCGCTGGTCAGGCTGCGCAAGAAATATGAACCTAAGATGCCGTCGATGGTCACCCTGATCACCGGGCCGAGCCGGACAGCAGACATCGAAAAAACCCTCGTGGTGGGAGTGCACGGACCGAAAGAACTTTATGTTTTCCTGCTGGAAGACCGCATTTAACCGAATTTCCGTGAAAAACTTCTACACCAGGACGATCACCGGCATTTTCTTCGTAGCCATCATCATCGGCTCCATGCTCCTGCATCCTGTGTCTTTTGCCAGTGTCATCTATATCCTGATGCTGGGAGGGATGATCGAATATTACCGCATGGTCAATACCGGGCATATCCATCCGCAGAAAGCGCTGGGACTGATTGCCGGCTCGGT
This sequence comes from uncultured Bacteroidales bacterium, assembly GCA_964447005.1. Classification (GTDB taxonomy): domain Bacteria; phylum Bacteroidota; class Bacteroidia; order Bacteroidales; family JAGOPY01; genus JAGOPY01. Next base: position 3,272 of record CAYUQP010000039.1, on the reverse strand, counting down.
GGTTTACCTGGTGCCGGTCGTTGCCGCCCAGGGACTGATCTCGCCCAAGTACCTGGCCATCCTGCCCGCCCTGATCTTTGTTTTTTTCTTCGCCGAAATATTTCGCAACACCTCGAACCCCGCCCATAATATCGCCTTCGGACTGCTCCCGGTGGCCTGGATCTCCATCCCGATGGCCGCGCTGGCTCTACTGCTCAGCCCGCTGGCGGCCGGTGACCCGCCCTTGTGGAAAATGGCCCTCGGCTTGTTCGCTATTCTCTGGAGTTACGATACGTTTGCCTATCTCACCGGGATGCTTTTCGGTAAACACAAACTGATTGAGCGGATTTCCCCAAAGAAGACCTGGGAAGGAGCCGTCGGGGGAACAGTATTCTCGCTGGCAGCGGCATTTGTTCTTTCTGTCTTTTTCAAAGAACTGAGCCTGGTGCAATGGATGCTCGGGGCGCTGATCATCGTAATTACCGGCACGTTTGGCGACCTGGCCGAATCGATGCTGAAAAGAAAATTCGATCTGAAGGATTCCGGGGGATTTTTCCCGGGTCACGGCGGCATCCTCGACCGCTTCGATTCTGTCTTTTTCGCGGCACCGGCATTCTTTTGTTATTTAATTTTGCTGAACTTATGAGGCTGCACCCCAAAGGATTCCTGCCCCTGCTGATCACCCTGGCCATCCTGCTGGCCCTGGTCTGGCTGATCAACCTGGTTTTCCCGGAGCAGACCATCGTGCATTATATCCTTTACGGGATCGGCGCCATCTTTTATTTTCTCTGCATCCACTTTTTCCGGCGCCCGGTCCGCACGGTCCAAACCGACCCGGAGCTGGTCTTCAGCGGCGCCGACGGGCATGTGGTGGTGATTGAAGAGATCTTTGAAGACACCTTTTTCCATGACAAGCGCATCCAGGTGAGCGTTTTCATGTCGCCACTCAACGTGCATGTGAACTGGTACCCGGTAAGCGGAGAGATCCTGTACACGCGTTACCACCGCGGTTCCCACATCCCGGCGTGGAGGCCGAAGGCAAGCCTTGAAAATGAGCGCCTGTCGATCGTGATTGAAAATGAACACGGCAAATCCGTGATGATGACCCAGATCGCCGGGATGGTGGCGCGCAGGGTTTTCACCAACGCCAAAAAAGGCGCGTATGTATTCCAGGGTGAAGAAGCGGGCATCATCCGCTTCGGATCCCGCGTCGACCTGATCCTTCCGCCGGAAGCGGAGGTGCAGGTGAAGATCGGGGATAATGTCAGGGCCTGCGAGACCATCATTGCAAAATTTCAGCAGAAATAAATATTTTTGCAAAAACCTTAACGAAAAAGCTATGACCGAGGAATCCGAAATATTATTGCAGGAAACAGAAGAACAGATGAATAAGTCCGTCCAGTTCCTGGAGAAGGAGTTGCACAAGCTGCGCACCGGCAAGGCCACTCCGCAGATGCTGGAAGGGATCAGGGTGAATTATTACGGCGTCTCCACGCCGATCGAACAAACCGCGAACATCACCACGCCCGACGCGAGGCAGATCATCGTCCAGCCCTGGGACAAGAGCATTATCCACGATATCGACAAGGCGATCATGGCGGCCAATCTGGGTCTGAACCCGAAAAACGAAGGCGAAGTGCTGCGCATAAACGTGCCACCCTTAACTGAAGAACGCCGCCGCGACCTTGTAAAGAAAGCCAAGAACGAAGCCGAGAACGCCCGCATCAGTATACGCAACATCCGCCGCTCCTCCAACGATATGGCCAAAGACCTTGAAAAAGAAGGCGTGGCCGAAGACGAAGTGAAAAAGCTCCAGGAAGAGATCCAGAAACTTACCACAAAGTTCATCGAGATGGTGGACCGGATCGTGGCGCAGAAGGAGAAAGACATCATGACGGTTTGAGGATATTCAGTTCTGTTAAATATTTGTTAAAGCTTTCCTTTATAAGTACAAGATAATCATAAACTTATATTTTTGGAATCATTAATCCAGAAACATAATTTATGAAAAAGCTGTACTTTTTTGCGGTGCTGATCATTTTTTTAACAACTGATCATTCGTTTGGCCAGTGGAATTTTAGCGGTTCACACATCTATAATTCCAACACCGGATTTGTCGGTATCGGTAATAACGCGCCATTGTCCTTGCTTTATGTGGCTAAAAACATGGGAGAGCCGACCATTACCGTCCGCAACCTCGGAGGAGGCGGAGGCGCTACTTATTCTATGATGGACGATCTCAGCGGTGCTGATTGGAAGTTTAAGGCTACTACACTTGGCGGGTTTAAGATCAGGGATCATGCAAACTCGCTGGATGTGATCACGATTGAAGCGGGCAGTTTCGCCAATGCCCTGTATATTAAAAGCTCTGATAACATTGGGGTTGGAACGGATACCCCTGCCGGTTCGGCGCTTGTGGATATGTCGTCATCGAACAAGGGTTTTCTGCTGCCGAGAATGACTACGGAGCAAAGAGATGCGATTGATAACCCGGTGGACGGGTTGCTGATTTTCAACCTGACAACCGGTTGTTTTAATTATTATTTCTACAATACCTGGAAAGACTTTTGTGCAACCGGGCCAATATTTCAGTGTGGCACAACGCTGACGGTCGATCATGTGGCAGGAGCGGTTGCCCCGGTAGACAAATCGGTATCGTACGGAACGGTCAGCAACGTCCCCGGTGAACCATCCAAATGCTGGATCACACAGAATCTCGGGTCTGACAACCAGGCTGCGGCGGTCAACGATGCAACGGAACCTTCAGCCGGTTGGTACTGGCAGTTCAACAAACCTCAGGGTTACAAGCATGATGGAATGACCCGGACTCCAAACACAACATGGATTGACTATATCAATGAAAATTCAGACTGGCTGACGTCCAATGATCCCTGTAATCTCCTTTTAGGTTCCGGTTGGCGGGTGCCCACCCTCACCGAATGGACCAATGTGGATGCTGCAGGTTCGTGGGAAGATTGGAACGATATCTGGGATTCAGCGTTGAAGATTCATGCCGCAGGATGGCTCGGGACCCTTGAAGGGAATCTCGCTGCCAGGGGCTCTTACGGTGACTACTGGACTGGTAACCAGAACGATCCTTTATATGGCCGTGCCTTATTTTTCGGAAATAGTTTCTGTTATGTTGTCCAACAAGTAGGTAAAGCAACCGGACTACCTGTAAGGTGCGTCAGGGATTAAATTCACTTTTTTTTGACGATAGCAAGTCCCTCGTTTTTTCGACGATGACAGGTACGCCTGCGGCGACGCTGTCATGTCTGCCGATCTGAAAACCA
>CAYUQP010000038.1:0-42963 GCA_964447005.1 uncultured Bacteroidales bacterium | reverse complement strand
CCCTTTGTTGCAAGCATAACAATATTTTTTTGAATAAAAAAACAAACATATAAGAAGACACGAAGGGCCACGAAGGAAAAGGTTTGGTTTCGAGTTAAATCGTTTAATTATCCAGCAAAAGCACTGAACATCCCGACGCCGATCACTCCGAAAATGAAGATCGCGAGCACAATAGCAATCAACATCCAGATAAGCTGTGCTTTGGCCCAGTTGGCCTTGTTCGGGTTGGTACCGTCACCGAAAGCCCAGACGAACAGCATGATCAGCCCGACCAGCGGGATCGCGGTGATCAGAATGGTGATGACCCAGTCGCCGACGGAAAGCACCGGCTTGTTCTGGTACTGGAAGGGATCCTGGTTTGGTGTTTGATACTGATTTTCCATAAATTTTTTGGTTTTTGGTTTTCCTACTCGTAAGGCTTTTCGGTTCCGCCATTTATTTCTCTGTGTAACTCTGTGATACCTCTGCGGAACTCTGCGTAACTTTTTTTTATTTTTTCACGCAAAGAGCGCAAAGGAGGCGCAAAGGGCGCAAAGGCATAGTTAATGTATTATTTTTTTGATGGTTACCTTATCACCACAAGAAACCTTTAACAGTAAAAAACTACTTTCCATCGTGCTAAGTTCCAACCTGCATGGAAATAGATCCGGAAGTACGGTCTTTTCTAAGAGTATTCTTCCTGATATATCTGACAGCGTGATCGTTACATCATTGTTATCTGCTGGTTCCAGATCGATCATGACATAATCACCTGCCGGCACGGGATAGATTTTCACAGGCAATTGATTCGTTTCCCTTATCCCGACAGGGATTTCATACGGCGTTCCCCATTCTTCCTCGCCTTTTTTAAAATAATCGAGCCGCTGGCAGGGCATGCAATTGTGATAATCGCCATAGAAATGAGTAAAATCTCCACACCCTTCGATGTAAGTCGTGTAATCGGCCCCCATCCGATCGAAACAGGTATCCGGGTATACCGGCGACGGGAAGATTTCAAAGGGTCCGTGATACATCCTTCTCCCGTTATAATAATCATTATCATAATAGAGCTCATAAGCATAAACAGCTGATGAATCGGGGAACCACATCGTTTCAGCCGGGAGCCGGCCATCGTAAAGAATTTCATCCAGGTTATAATACGATTCAGTGAGTGTATCAAAATTAATTTCCGAAAGCCCTCCGATATAGTACCACCATTCGATCCTGCCCATCTGGTAGTAAACCGTGTCCAAACCGGATGAGAAGTATTTGTCCAGCACTTCAAAAACATTATAAATATCCGGAGCAGAAGCTCCTTCGATATAAATTCTCTGGTGAAAGACATCCCCGATTTCGTAATTATAGATTTCACCAAAAGTCAGAAGCCCGCGGCCAATAACCGTATCCGTTGAAGTGATGCCCGCCAGTTCATATGCAGCATAATAAGAATCCGGTAAATAGTCCCTGAAATTCAACGTCCTGACCAATCCGTGGTCCTTGCTGAGGATAATGGAATCTTCACCCAGGCTGATGACTTTCACGCTATCCGTTATTCCCAGGAAAGTCATGGTATCGCATCGAGTCAGGGTTGCAGTCGTTGAGGGACCGGTGTTGGGTCCGGCAAATAAATATTTCCACGAGTCTCCCGTTGCCGCCCGGGTTTTTATCAGGATGGTGTCGTAGAAAATATTGTCCAGGTCGTCCTTATTGATCCCATAAAGCAAGTTATCGCCATTTGGTTTGACGAGCAGCTTATAGCCCATCCAGGAAGGCCCGGCTGGACTGTAGCACCATCCTGCAAATGGATCTGTATTGATATCCTGGATAGCGTAATGATTGTACCATTCCGTCCCATCCGCTGTTTCCACGGATGCATCGAGCCGGATGCCCACAACTTCCCCGTACCAGTCATCGGACTGATGATAGAAGTATTGGGCATCCTGGCGGAAGAGCTGGTAGTCGGCGGGCTGGGAGAGGACGGGAGGATTGTTGGACTGGAGGAAGATAAAAAGGAATAAGGAATAGTGAATAGTGAATAATGAAAAACGATTGGAGGGATTTTTCATGGCAGGGAATTTTTGCGGAGGTTAATTTCATCGTAAATATAATACATCTTCGCGCTCTTTGCGTCTTCTTTGCGAATCTTTGCGTGATAATTTTTAAAAAAGTTACACAGAGTTACACAGAGGTAACACAGAGTTCCGCTGAGTATTTTTAAAAACGCCATATCTTTATATTCTGAATCTAAATCCTTTCATTATGAAAATCTTGAGAAACCTATCTCTCTTGCTCATTCTCAGCTCCTTGCTTTATGATGTAATAGCTCAGAACACCCGTGAATGGACTATCGTGGCCTCTTACCAGATCCCCGGTAAAGCTTCCGGGCTGGCCTGGGATGGTACCTACCTTTACAGTGGCCTTTATTCCGCTCCCGGAGATGATAACCTTATCTACCGCATTGATCCGGCCAATGGAAGCTACACGTTGCAGTGTGCCGGGCCGTTTGTCCAGGCGTACGGTCTCACTTACGACGGCTCCCATTTCTGGACCACGGACCACCCCACTTCGGCCCCGGCCAATGCCATCCGGTTCAGCATGTCGGGCAGCCCGGGCTCGACTTTTGTGCTCCCTTCAACCTATATGTCAGGAATCGCCTACGATAACGGCGATTTCTGGGCCTGTGCCTACTACAATCCCGACGGGATGGTTTACAAGCTTACCAATACGGGCAGCGTTATCACTTCATTCCCTTCTCCGAACCTGCAGCCCTGGGATATTTGCGTGCAGGGCGATTTTCTCTGGATAGCCGATTACAATGCCAATATGCTTTATAAAACCGACAAGTTCGGTGTTACTTTCGAGAGCCACCCTTCTGTCGGTAACAAACCGGCAGGCGTGGTCTGGGACGGGCAGTACCTCTGGTATTGCGACGGAGAGCTGCAAGCCATGAGCACGCTCTACAAGATCGATATGGGCGGCTCCGGGACGCCGGAAATTGATGTGCCCGTCGATGAGCACGATTACGGGATTGTCACGGTCGGGGAATCTTCAACATGGAACATGACGGTGGGAAATACCGGAAGCGGCGACCTGGTCATCACCAACCTGCTGATCCCGAACGCAGTGCCCATTTTCACCAACTTCTCACCACCCCAGACAATAACTCCGGGAAACACCATCACGATCCCGCTTACCTACCAGCCCACCGAACCTGGTCCGCTCAACACGGAAATAACCATTGTTTCTTCTGATCCTGTTACCCCGGAGGTGCCTGTTACCCTTACCGGAAACGCTGTCCTGAACGGGCCTCATCTTTTGGTATCAGAAACTGCCCATGATTACGGCATCGTGAGAACTAAAGCCTGGACCCGCTGGTTCCTTGAAGTATCGAACAATGGGAGCGGAACGCTGACAATCAGCGGGATTGAAATCAATAGTAATCATTTCGTGGTGGATGCGGGGACCGTTTTCCCGGTCAATATTCCCAGCCTGGATACGGCAAAGATCGGAGTCTGGTTCAATCCGCTGGATGATATCCCTTACGGTGAATTCATGAATATTTCCCACAACGGGACCAACACCAACCCTTACCAGGTATATCTCAGCGGCGCAGGCCTGGAGCAGGACTGGCCATTGGGGGGGTTGCTCTGGTATTACACCATCGATGTGGACTATGACAACAGCCCCAAGGCCATTGCCCCGATCAAGGATGTGACCGGGGATAAAGTGGATGATGTGATCGTTTGCTCTGAAGACGATATCGTCCGCTGCTTTAACGGCAACTCGCACAACCTCGCCGATGTGATGTGGGAGCGGCCGATCTATGCCGGGACAACCTACGGCCAGAATGGACTTACCATTATCGATGACATCAGCGGCGACCAGATGCAGGAAGTGATTGTAGGTACTGCCTGGGGTGATCGTTCGGTTACGGCGTTTTCAGGTAAAACCGGTGAGCAGCTATGGAAATACGATACGCATGAGTACGGTGACGGCGGCTGGGTGTACCAGGTGGATGCCCGCTTCGATTACAACGGAGACGGGGTGAAGGATGTCCTGGCCGCTACCGGCGATGACGCTAATGGTACCGGCCCGAAGCGCATTTTCTGCCTGGATGCGCTGAACGGAGCCAAGATATGGGATTGTCCCACTGGTGGTCCGAACTTCGCTGTGATCGGCATTGAGGATTTTACAAGCGACGGCATCCCGGATGTGCTGGCAGGTGCTTCAAATGATGCAGAAAGCCAGGGAAAAGTTTTCGGCATCGACGGGTCGGACGGATCGATCAAATGGACTTACACGACAGCCGGTTCTTCTGTCTGGGCTGTCGAACAATTGCTGGATATCAACAGCGACGGGATACAGGACGTTGCAGCCGGGGACTTCGGCGGCCACATTTATTACCTGAGCGGGATCAACGGGGCGGTGCTGCAGTCGAAATCTATCGGAACTTACCTGATCACCCGCTTTGAACTGATCGATGATGTCAACGGCGACTGGCACAAGGATATCATGGTGGCCAACAGCAGCAGCATTACCCACACCCTCAGCGGGGCCGATGCTTCCACCTTGTGGACCCACGCCCTGCCGGACAAGCCCTGGAACCTGGCCGGCTCCAACGACCTGAACGGGGACGCGATCAGCGATGTGCTCGTTGGGACACTGTACTCAAACAATTATCTTTACTTCCTTGACGGGATCAACGGCGAAGAGCTTGAATGGATGAGCTTCCCAGAGGCGGTCGACGCCATCAACTCCATCCCGGACATTGTCGGTGACGGCTCCTTTGAAATGGTTGCCGGCGGAAGGGAAGGGCTGGTGCATTGTTATTCCGGCGGCATCCACAGTTTCGCGGCAGTGCCTGACCGCCCGGCCGGTAAGGCATCGTTCCACTCTTCCGCCTGGCCGAATCCTTCATCAGGACCGGTAAATATCAGCTTTTACCTGCCAAATGACCAGCAAGTCATGGTGGAAATCTATTCCGCCGGTGGGAAACCGGTTGCGAAGATCTTTGAATCCAGACTAGCTTCAGGCGAGCACCAGGTAACCTGGGATGGCTGCGATGCTATGGGCAATGCCTGTCCTTCCGGCATCTACCTGTACCGGATAAATGCCGGGAAAGCTCACTCGACGGGAAGCCTGGTGAGGACTGTAAGACTTTAGGACTTATCCTCCCGTCCTCCCGTCTTCCCGTCCTCCCGACCTCCCGTCCTCCCGTCTCCCTGATGCTGAAGGCATCAAATGCGATTAGCACGCGAACCACACCCGACAAAATACGACCCCGGACGGGGTCGAATATCATGTCACCGGCAATCATCTTTTCATGTTCGAACCCTTCGGGTTCGCCGGATTCAAGGATGGGACCCGACCTATTCATATTTAAACCCTTCGGGTTTGGAGATGGTGTCCACCCGTCTTCCCGTCCTCCCGTCTTATAGTCTTCCCGTCTTACAGTTTTCCCGTCCTACAGTTTTCCCGTCCTACAGTCTTCCCGTCCTACAGTCTTCCCGTCTTATAGTCTTCCCGTCTTATAGTCTTCCCGTCTTAAAGTCTTCCCGTCTTAAAGTCTTCCAGTCTTATAGTCTTCCCGTCCTCCCGTCTTCCCGTCCTATGCGAAGAAGAGGTAAGCTACGAAGATCGCGGCGATCACCCCGGCAAGGTCCGCGATCAATCCCGCGGTGATCGCGTAGCGTGTCTTCCGGATGCTGACTGAGCCGAAATAGACTGCGACGATGTAGAAAGTCGTGTCGGCAGCCCCCTGGAAGATACAGGCGAGGCGGCCGGCAAAGGAATCAGCGCCGAACTGCTTCATCGTCTCCACCATCATGCCGCGGGCGCCGGAGCCGCTCAGCGGCTTCATGAAAGCGGTCGGCAGCGCGTCCACGAAGCTGGTGTCAGCGCCCAGGTAAGCTACAAAGTCCTTGATCCCGTTCACCAGGTAATCCATCGCGCCGGAGGTCCGGAACACGCCTACCGCGACAAGGATCGCCACCAGGTAGGGTATGATCTTCACCGCCACGGTAAACCCGTCTTTGGCCCCATCGATAAAAGCGTCGTAGACATTTATTTTTTTAAAAAAAGCAAGGAATATAAAGGAAACGATGATAAAGAACAGGATGAAGTTCCCGGCTACCGAAGAGATCGTGTTGATCTGCTCCTGGGATATCGTTGAAAAATACCAGATGATGCCGGAAACCAGCAGGGTAAATCCCCCGAGATAAGCCAGGACCACCCTGTTCAGCAGGTTTATGCGCTGAAACAACGACACGGTGATGATCCCCATGAGCGTAGAGAAAAAAGTGGCCAGCAGGATCGGGAGAAATACGTCGGAAGGATTGGCGGCTCCCATCTGGGCCCGGTACACCATGATGCTGACCGGGATGATGGTCAGCCCGGAAGCGTTGAGCACCAGGAACATGATCATGGCGTTGGAGGCCGTTTCCTTGTCCTTGTTGATCTCCTGTAGTTCTGTCATGGCTTTCAGCCCGAGCGGGGTGGCCGCGTTATCCAGTCCCAGCATGTTGGCTGCCAGGTTCATCATGATGGATCCGGTGGCAGGATGATCTTTCGGGATTTCGGGGAACAATTTCCTGAACAGGGGCCCCACCGCTCTTGACATAGCCTTTACAATGCCTCCTTTTTCGCCGACGCGCATCAATCCCATCCATAGCGTCATAGCCCCGGTAAGGTAAAGTGAAATCTCGAAACCGGTCTTGGCCATGTCAAAGGTGTTGTTCATCATCGCTGGGAAGATCTCTGTATCACCGTAAAAAAACAAGCGGATGACCCCGATAATGAAGGCAATGATGAAGAAGGCGATCCAGATGTAGTTTAAAACCATGGCGATTTATCCGACAATGTGTTCATTTCCATCCAAATTTATCCTTTTTTAAGATTACAAGAGAAAAAAGATGTACGAGTGAACTTCATTCGTATAACAAAAACTTGTTTTCCGCATTTCACCTATTTATCTTTGCTCTTTTATCGGAATTTATTAACCTTATAAAAATTAAACTATGAAAAAGTATACATTCTTATTATTTTTAATGTTCGCCACAACCATGGTTTTTGCCCAGACCATTTCTATTCACGACGGACAGCAAACGGTTACCAACGAACAGATTAAAGCATGGGGAGAAGCCAACCAGCAAAATGCCAACCGCAATGTTATTGTTCTTGATTTTGAGGGCTTGGGGAATTCAGATGCAGTATCCCAATTTTACAATGGAGGATTAAGTGGTCTTGGATTTGGACCTGGTCCAAATCATGGAGTTTATTTTGGAGGGACTACCTTGGCTCTTATAGATACTGATGCTGGTGGCACCGGCAATTTTGCCAATGAGCCGTCGCCAAATACAATCATGTTCTTTCTTTCAGGCGGTGGCGCAGTCATGAATGTCCCTGCCGGATTCACGACCGGTTTTTCATTCTATTACACTTCTGTTGGAACCACAACAGTGTATGTTTATGATGGTCTTGACGGAACAGGGAACCTTCTTGGATCTACCTCATTCCCACCTAACTATAACCTCAATTGCACCGGAGACCCAACTGGTGCATTTTGTCATTGGGATGCAGTGGGCGTTGCCTTCGCAGGGACAGCAAAATCTATTTCATTTACAGGTAGTGAGGATCAAACCGGGTTCGATGATGTCACTTTCGGCAGCATCACACCCGGACCGGTGGATGTGCCTGTTTCCAACTGGGCGCTTTTTATCGGCATCGGCCTGATCCTGGTCTTCGCCGTGATCCGCTTCAGAAGAGTTTTTTAATAATTAGTATATCGACAGGCCAACCTGTCTGAATTATAAAAACCGATGGCTTTAGTCGTCGGTTTTTTTTTAACCTCACCCCCTGTCCCCCTCTCCATTTTGGAGAGGGGGAATAGGGGGCAGGGGGTAAAGGGGGTGAGGCATCAGGAACCGACGGCTTTAGTCGTCGGAGTCCCGAATTGTGAAAGATATCAGATTTTTGAAACATCCTTTATTATTTTTTGTTATACTCCTCAAAAAACCAACCGTTCCCCGATTTTATTTTTTTCAATGGAGAACTGTACTTTACTTTGCATAAAAATTTATTAAATGAAAAAGATCATTCTTCTTTTTTATACACTATTGACGATCAACATTATACAGGCTGGTAGTTTGCCGGATAACCCGGCAGCTTCAGAACTCGCACACGGGATTATCAAGGGAAAGGTGGTGGAAGGCACCAATAATGTGCCGGTGGAATATGCAACAGTGACTCTTTACACTGCAAAAGATTCTGTAATGGTCGATGGAGTGATAACCAATCCGGAAGGATTTTTTGAATTTAAAAAGCTTGACTATGGTGAATACAATATTATAGTCCGGTTCATGGGATTCAGGAAAGTTTTTATTAAAGGGATCAGACTTGATGAGAAGAATCATTATTCCGATGTAGGAACGGTGACATTAAAGGCAGATGTGACTAATCTTCAGGAGGTTGAGATCGTAGGAGATAAACCCCTGGTGGAATACAAAGTTGACCGGAAGGTGGTGAATGTGGACCAGCAGCTCAATGCCCAGGGGGGAACGGCGGTAGACGTACTGGAGCGTATCCCATCCATCCGTACCGACCTGGATGGCAACGTGGCACTCAGGGGCAGTACTGATTTCACCGTGCTGATCGATGGTAAGCCCAGCATCATTACGGGCAGCGATGCACTGAACCAGATCCCGGCCTCAACCATCGACAAGATCGAGATCATTACCAATCCTTCTGCAAAGTATGATCCTGACGGCACCGCCGGGATCATCAATATCATTACAAAAAAGAACAGCCTGAAAGGATTGTCCGGGATTGTCAACCTGAGTGCCGGCACCTCCCCGGATTACAGCGGAAGCCTTTTGCTGAATTACCGGACCAAAAAAACCAGCGTCTCCTTCGGTGTTGATCTCGGCGACCGTGAAATGCCGGGTTACCGCAGCAGCTATCGTGAGTCCTACATTGGCGATTCGGTGTCTTATCTTCATACCAACGCTGATAATAAAATGACCCGGCAGAGTTTTAGCCTGAAAGCTGGCGTTGATTACAGTCTGACCGAGAAAAATACCGTGAGTGTCGAAGGCAGCTACCGGGCGTTCAACATGACCAGGGGAGGGACCACGAAGAATGAGAACTGGAGCAATCTGGACCTCAATTCGTTGTATTATCTGACCGAGGACCTGAACGAATCGGACCATCCTTCGCTGCGGTTTACCCTGAGGGATGTTCACAAATTCAATAAAGACGGGACAGAACTCACCATGCAATTGACATATGCCCTTGGGGATGATGAAAGCGAGCAGTTAACGCAACAGTACTACACTGATCAAACATGGACGGAAAGAGGCGCTTATCTTTATAATTACCGCAGGAATACTACGGAGACCGATCAGGATTGGCGCGGTGACATTGATTTCGAACATTCGTTCCGTGACAAAAGCAGACTGGAAGCCGGATTTCAGCTCAGGCTGGATGACTCCGACGAAGATTACCTTTACTACAACCATGATTCTGTGTCGGATGACTGGATAGAGGACCTCACGCAGAGCAACCGGTACGAGTTTCACAACAACATTTATGCTTTATATGGGACTTATTCGACCGAGATAAAAAAGCTGGGACTGAAGGCAGGGCTGCGTGCCGAGTATACCGACCGCAACCTTTACCAGATCACCGGGAATGAAAATTATCCCTACGAGAGCTTTGATCTTTATCCAAGTTTATATCTTACTTACAAGATGCCCTATAACCAGCAGATGCAGCTTTCATACAGCAAACGGGTCAACCGGCCGAGAGGGCATATGCTCAATCCTTACACATTCTTCTCCGATGCATTTAGTTCATTTTCAGGAAACCCGGAACTGGAACCGGAGTTTTCGCACAATATGGAGCTCAACTACCAGAAATATTTCGGATACTCGTTTATCACCATCGAATCATATTACCGGTTGACCGAGAACAAGATGACACGGGTTCAGGAACTCAATGACGAAGGCGTGATGGAAATGACGATGGCAAATATCAACAATGACCGTTCCCTTGGAGTTGAATTGAATGCCAACATCAAGGTCAACGATTGGTTCACGATCAATCCCGTGGCCACGGTGTATGATTACCGCCTGAACCAGAAAAATGATGATGGTGAGGATGAGACCAGGAGCAGTACCAACTGGATGGGGAGCATCGAACTGGCTGCCAATCTTAAAACAGGCACCAAAATCCGGCTGAATGGCAATTATGACAGTCCGACCGTGACTACTGACGGGGAGCGAAAGGGAACCTATTATATGGGTTTTTCCGCGAGGCAGGATTTCCTTGATAAAAATCTGTCGCTTACGCTCAATATCCGCGATGTGCTTGATTCCAGGCATATGAAAGATACCAGTGAAGACGTCAATTACTACCTCACCAGCGAAAACTGGCGTAAAGCCCCGATTTTCAGCCTGACCCTGAGTTATAAATGGAATAACTATACCCGCAAAAGAAGCGGCGCCGAGAGTTTTGACGGTGACTTCGACGTTATTAACATGAACTATTTCTAATATAAGAATTTGTGATTATGAAAAAATTTAGCCTGACCAATCTGTTCATCATAACATTTATACTGGTCGCACCTGTTGGAAATGCTCAGAAGGTGTCAGCTTACCAGAGCAAATGGCATGAGGATCAAAAGGAAGAGCACGAGGAAGAGCTGATTAACCGCATGATGCTTGAGGAAAAGAGCCAGTTTCTGTTTTTCATTTCAAATGATGCAAAGAAATTGTACATCGACGTAGTGACAGCCGACCGGGCTGCAGTTCAGAAGATCATGCGCTACGGGATGACCACCTGGATCAATCCTGATGGCAAGACAAAGAAGGTGTTGGGCGTAGAATTTCCTGTCAGTGCGGAAGGAAAGGGGGAGCCGAATTTTACCAGGGATAAGAATGCTGACCGCAAAGAGATGCGCATGGCAATGATGGCCTCCAAAAACCAGGACATGACCCTGATTGGCTTTGGGGCCAAAGGGGAACGAAGATCGATCGACCCGGGGAATGATCCTTCGTTTCAAGGCAAGATCGAAATGCTGGAAGGCGGCAGGCTTTACATTCACCTGGAACTTCCCCTTGACCAGGTTCACCGTAGTGATCTTGCTTCACTTTCGAGTCCTCTCAGCCTTGGTTTTGAAACCGGTTACATGGATGTCACCGGATCAGGAATGCCTTCGGGTGGCGGGCAGTCTTCCGGCGGTGGCGGCATGGGCGGACCGGGCATGTACGGCGGAGGGCCTCCGGGAGGCATGCCCCCGGGCTCAATGGGCGGAGCCGGTGACCAGCAGCAGGAGCGTCCCGATATAAATAAGCTGGCATCACCGACCAGGCTTTGGATCAAACAGTTAATGCTTTCAGCAAAACAATAAAAAAAACCGACGGATTTACCCGTCGGTTCCGATAACCTCACCCCCTTTACCCCCTGCCCCCTATTCCCCCTCTCCATATTGGAGAGGAGGTCAGGGGGTGAGGTTATTTTGATTATTTTGTTACCAGCACTTTCCTGATCACGGTTTGTTCGTTACCCTTGAATACAACAGTGTAAACACCCTTTCCGGGGTTGTTCAGGTCGATGGATTGCTGGACCTTGCCATCCACGCGGATATCCTGTCTTTCATAGACCTGCACTCCAAGATCGCTGAAGATCCTGATCGTGAAGACATCTTTGCCCGGGATGATGATGGTTGCGGTGAACTTTCCATCATTCGGGACCGGGAAGATGCTGAAGCTGGAACCATCAAGTTCTCCGACACCGGTAAAGATCACTTCCACTTCGTTGGAAGGCGCTGAAGCGCAACCGTTCAGGGTCACGATGGTGTAGTACATCCCTTCTTCTTCTGCCTGGTGGGTCATGCCTGTGGCGCCGTCGATCATTTCGCCGTTGAAGTACCACTGGTTGCCTTCCGGGGCGCTGCTATGGAGAATGAAATCATCATCAACCGTAACGACAGGCGTTGGCGGGATCGGGTTAACGGTAACATTGAACGGACTGGACCACGGACCGATTCCGCAGAGGTTCTCAGCCCTCACTCTCAAAGCGCCCGATACAGCTCCGGCAGCAAAATCAACCGTGATGTTGTTTGTACCTTCTCCTGCAACAATAGTGGCCCCGGCCAGGAGTTCCCAGATATAGTTGTTAGCGCCCGGGACAGGAGCTGAGGAGTAGCTTACGCCTGTTTCACCGGCACACACTTCATCCGTACCGGTAATCGGCCCGGCAGCAACCGGTGCGGGCAATACTTCTACTGCAAAGGTTGCAGGTGCAGGTGCAGGACAACCGTAATTGGTTTCATAGTTAACGGAAACTGTTTTGTTACCGGGAGCAGTCCAGTTCACTTCGATCTGGTAAGTACCCTGGCCGCTGACAATGGTGCCACCGGCAGTCACAGTCCAGGTATAGTCGAAGTAACCTGACTGGGTGGTGTACACATGCAAACCGGAGTTGACACATACTTTATTGCTGCCGGAAATGGTTGGCGTCGGCAATGTTCCAACGGACACATTCATCATGGCAGGAGCCACTGCCGGACATCCGGCGGCGCTGGTATAGGTGGTGCTTACCCACTGTGCCCCGGCGTTGTTCCATTTAATGGTAACCGTGTTGGTTCCCGCTCCGGACATGATCTGGCCACCGGCGGATACAGACCACTGATAGCCTGACATGCCAGCCTGGGTGCTGTAGGTATAAGTGGAGGTAATGCAAGCTTCGTCAGGTCCGCTAATTGTCGGTACAGCCAACGGGTTGACGGTAACTGCCAGTGTCCCTGCCGGTCCATTGCCACAAATACTGGTAGCATAGACTGCAATATCTCCTGAAACAGCGCTGCTGCCATAATTGACCGTAATGCTGGTGGTGTTCTGTCCGCTTACTATGGTAGCTCCTGATGGAACGGTCCACATGTATCCTTCAGCATAAGTGATGGGAGCAATGGAATACGTGTTGCCGGTGCTGGTCTGGCATACCGAGACGGGCCCTGTAATGGCGCCAGGCGCTGCAGGAACCGGGCATAAGGTAGTGAAGACCAGATCGCCTCCATAGGTTGTACCTCCGATATTCTGGGCAACACAGCGGAAATGGTAAGTGGTATTGTAGTTTAACCCTGAAATGTCAGCATAAACCGCAGTTGGTGAACTGCCGGTCACTGTTCCGGGAACACCCGGCACTGTGCTTCCGTAGGTATTATCCAGGCCATACTGGAATGTAACGGTAGCATTCTGGCCGTTCGCATTGACACTGCCATTCAGTCGGGCAGTGAAGTTTCCAATGTTAGACGCGGCAAGGGTGGTCACAGCAGGTGGATTTGCACCGGTACTGAAGGTCATATCCATGCCGTAAGTTGTCCCATTGACACTGACCGCTTTCACCCTGTAATGATATTCCTGGTTTAAAATTAACCCGGTAAGGTTTGCACTTACAGGAGTATCAACACCGCCATCGACTGTGCCTGGAACGGCATTGGCGGTCATTCCGTAGGCAGGCGTAGTGCCATATTCGAAAGTTACGGTAGTAGTGGCACACAAGGCATTAACGACCCCATTAATGGTAGCGAAATCAGCTCCGATACCGGTTGCCGGCATGGTGGTCGCAAGTGGAGCTCCGGTTGCGGATGTTGTGAACATCATTTCATCGCCATATGAATGCACGGTTCCGCCTACGACGCCTCTTGCACGGAAGTAATATGTTGTCGAAGGAGCGAGGCCGGTAAGAACGGCAGTAATGGCTGTCGGGGTTGTGCCGGTTACAGTTGGAGGCACTGCTGCGACAGAACTCCCGTAGGCATTGGTTAGCCCATAATCAAAGAACGTATTGACAGTCAATCCATTAGCATTGACCAAGCCGTTAAGGGTGGCTCCCCCGCAATCAACGCCGCCTGCCGCTGCAGTGGTGACAACCGGGTTTGTACCGATTTCATATGCACCCATATCCGGGGGATTAGTACGGCTGACACCGTCAAAATCTTTCGGAACCGCAGCCAGGTAATATCCCAGGTTATTGATTGCCGTGTTCGTCGGATGCATATCGGTATCAGACATAAACATCGGGTCGATATTCTGTGAATTAAGGTCTTGTCCGGTAGCTGTCTGCCAGAGGGGAAGCGTGCTTTGGGCTCCGCCCAGGTAACCTATATTGGGATTGATACCATTGATAAAGTAATCATTATAGTCGATATTGGTAAAGACACTATTAGCTGAAGCAGAGTATATCCCATAGGTCAGGTTGCCACCGGTGCCGGAAGCTGTAGTCATTGAATTCTTCAGGATATTATCTCTTATATCCAGGTTGGTAATGCCACTGAAGATATTGATACATGTGCTGTAACTGGTAGTATATGAAGCTGAGAGGGTCGCACCGTAGAGATTGATCGTGTTGTGGTAGATCTGTAGGTTACCTCCTGTATATACATAAATGCCAGTAGGAACGTAGTTTTGCGATCCGGGGTCGCCGTCTGACTTAATAGCATAAATCACATTATTGCTGATCAGGGTAGGCGTGGTCGCATCTCCATTGTAGTATATCCCGTAATTTCCATATCCGCTGGTGCCGGTATAATAGAAGTCATGGATCTTGTTTCCGATGATCTTGCTGTTTGTTGAACCGGCAATGATGTAAATCCCGGACTGGTAGGTGTTAGTATTTCCAAGCGGCGCACCCATGATCTCATTGCCCTGAATAAGGGTGTTGTCAGCCTGGCTGAGAACGATACCGCGGTATTGGACAGCTTCCGCGTCAATAGCTGAGCCAATAATGTTGTTAATTACTTTTCCGTTGGTCACGGGGTTTCCTGTAACGCCGGCAAACTGCATTCCGTAACGGGCGCTGTAAATGGTATTGTTTTCAATCACGATATTATCATATCCACCACCGGCTGCATTCAGGATTATTCCATAGGTGCTGTTGGAAACCTGGCTGCTGGCTTTGATCATATTATTTTTAATGGTACAGTTGCTTGCGCCAGTGCCATTATAATTGAACACTCCGATGACATAAGCATTGGATGCCGTATTGGTATTTTCCCAGGTAAGGCTCTTGTCTGTACCATTCACGGTGTTTGAACCATCCAGGGTGACATACTGGCAACCAAAAAGTACGATGATGCCTGTTGTGGGTGCACCTGTAATAACCGGAGCAACCCCGTCTTTCGGTTTGAAAGTGACCGGGCGTGCCGGATCTGCGCCGGCATATGGATAAATGATCAACGGGAAAGTCTCCGAAGGATATGTGGCATCCCATAATTCGAAGGTCACCGGAGCGATGACTTCTTTCAGGTTCAGGTCAGCAACAGCGGCAGTCAAGGTTGGGTATACCTGGCCTGCTCCGACCGGATAGACTCCTGACAGGGTGCCAACAATAGTATAATTATAAGGTGTTGTCGGGGGTGTGCTGCATGCAGGCGGATTGATGGTGTAACCGCCGGCACCTCCGGAAGGATTGGCTCCAATATTGGGTGTCGGTGTGACAAGGTCCTGCGCGACGATGTAATACGAAACCACATCTCCGAGCACCGTTCCGGCACCGAAAGTGAAATTATACTGATTGCCAGAAATATAACTTGCTGTTGCAGCACTCCATGTTCCGCCGTTGATTTGCCAGTACAGAACAGGCAGGCCAATACCTGATGTCGGAACTCCGGTCGCATCAGTGATGTTAGTATTCAGGATCCGTGCAGAGGTTGAGGATGTGTTAGGCAGCGGAGTAAAGGCAATATTGGGTGGAGTGGCATCCAGAGCAAGACCGCCGAACTCGTCGGCACCGATATCCGGTGCAGACGCCGGTGACGACATGTTATCCGGATAGCCGGCATTCGGATAACGCGGATCCATGTCAAAGTCTTCCACTATAGCTAACGGTGATGATACAATAACACCGCCGCTTTCCAATTGTGTGGCTATTGAAGTTTGCAGGTGCAGGTCATAAGGAGCAACCGAAACATTGACAAATGGCGGGTTCTCACTCACCGAAGAGCTTTCCCTTGGTGATACCCTTGCTTTAAAGGTAGCCAGTGTCTGGTCGGCATTGGTGCCATCATAGAAAATCAGGTTGTTTGCCCCCGGAATGCCCGCGTAATAATCGTTATAATTGGAGGTCGATGCAAAGTTTGCCAGGCTTGTACCTGAATAACGCAGCCCGACGGTATATCCGGTAGCTCCGGGAGTGGACGTATTAACTACAATGTTATTGCGGAGGTCGACCGAAGGAGTGGTACTGGCATAGATGCCAGTCGTTCCAAATGTGCTGCCGGAAGAACTGGCATTCAGGTATACGGTATTATTGTAACAACCCAGAGTGGTTCCTCCGGTAAGGTAGAAACCAGATATTGCAATGGCACCTGTCGCTGCCGGAGCTTTCAAATCTGAAATAAAATTGTTGTAATAGTAGATGGATGTCCCTGAAGACTGGTATATGCCATAAATTATACTTGCTGCAGCATCCGAGTTGATATTGAAGATCTTGTTCCTGTAAAAATATCCGGCCACACCATTCCCGTTATATAATCCATAAACGGTGGCATTGGCATTGTAAAAGTTGGAAATGACATTGTCATAAAAATACTTTGTACCGGAGTATAAACAATACCCGACATATTGCGTGGAGCTGGATCCGGCGATGTTATTATCCACAAGGTTATCATAAATATACATTGTTCCATTACCGCCGGACTGGTAGAACCAATAACCAAAACCGCTGCCAAGGGTGGATTGAAGCCTTGCATTATTGCTTATGGTGTTATTGTAAACAGAGGCTGTTCCGGCAGAAGTCGGACTGGTATAGGTGTACAAACCATAGAAACTGCCGGTGGCCGTAGTGGTACCGGAACCCAGGTTATTGTTGGTAATGCTGTTGTTATACCAGCTGGCGGTCATACCGCCATAAGTGTACATCCCGTAGAACGCTCCCGAAGTGGCATTGGGGACTGAGCAGCCAGTGACCGTATTGTTGTATATATTGGTCACATTGCTCGTGCCGCTGGCACCCATAAGGGAATACATGCCGTAAAATGTACCGGTTCCGTTAAATGTAACCGAGATGGTATTGTTGTAAATGTCAAGACTGGAGTTGACCCCGGTGCTCAGGTAAATACAGTATAATGCCCCGGATGATGCGCTGGTACCGATCGTGCCGGTGAAATTATTGTTTGCTATTATCAGGTTGTTCTGGTAAGCACTATAAAGCCCATAAGCCGTGGTTGTTCCTCCTCCGAAATTCGTCCAGTTGTTACCCATCGTAACCCCAATCTCATTATTCTGATCGTAAAAAGCATAAGGTGTGGCATCAGCAAAGCCATACATATAAATCCCGCCATATACATTAGAGAAATTCACATTGTCAATTTTATTATAGGCGTTGGTTCCTGCTGCATCGGTAACCGTAAAGGTTGTGGTGGATGTGGCGTTGTGATTATGGGAATAAATCCCTTTAGATGAGGTATTGGATTTGTCGAGCGAAATGTTACAATTCTTTATCGTAATGTGCTGGGCTCCGTTAGTTCCGGAGGATTTAAGGATCGCGTAAGCCCAGTCAGTTAGATACGTGGTGTTGGCGCCGTTCTCCTGGATGTCGATCCCGTCAAAGGTGATATAATCCGCTCCTTCGATCTTGATCACGCCATCGGTAGTAGTGGCTGCTGATAACGCGGCCGCGGTGATCAAAGGATTACTGCCGGCGCCTGATTTCTGGAATACAACCGGCGCCGTGACAGAACTGGTGGCTGTTGTAATGGTTCCGGCAGTGGGTGCAGACAATGTTTCCGTATGATTGGCAGCGACATTGAAAGTAACCCCGCCGGCGCCAACACCCTGTGAATTTAAGGCTGCTATTGCCGCCTCGATGGTAGCATAATCACCGGGAATCGTTTTAGTCCCGGTCAACTGCCCAAAACCCAATTGCATGAGAAACAGGGCGAAGATGAAAAGTAACAGTTTTTTCATAATTTTAAATGTTAGGTTGATATTCAATTTTATGCAAATAATCTCAGCAGGTTAAATGGTTCAAGAATCTATAGCGGAATGATCAATACGCATTGATTTTTTAGAATTTGCTAGTAAAGATAATTATTTTTTCTAATAAAATTTGTGTTCAAAGAACCTGATTTTGATTTTTGGCAAAACTTATTATGAATCTCCTAATTGCTTCAACTCTTAAAAAATGACAAATTTCAATAACGTAAAAAATAAAATTTTATTAATTTTACCATTCATCTGAAAATTATTTTAAATCCGACTGCTTTGAAAAGAACTATAATGCTGCTGTTTATAATCCTGTCCTGCAGCGCGGGCTTTGCCCAGAAACAGGCCAATAACTGGTATTTTGGCAATTACGCCGGTGTGAATTTCGGCATGGGTATCCCTCAGGCGGTCACTGACGGAGCCCTGAGCACCGGCGAAGGTTGTTCTTCCATTTCCACCCCTGCCGGTAACCTTGAGTTTTATACCGACGGACGCTTCGTGTATAACCGTGAACATGACCAGATGCCTCACGGCAGCGGTTTGCTGGGTCATTCTTCCAGCACCCAGTCCGGGATCATTGTCCCGAAACCAGCCAGCACTACGCAATATTACATCTTCACCGTAGATGCATGGGACAATAACCTCGCCGCCGGTTTGTGCTATTCGAGGGTTGATATGACACTCGACGGGGGTATGGGCGACGTGGTAACCACTGAAAAGAACATTTCCCTTCTTCCGTATGCCTGCGAAAAAGTCACAGCAGTAGGTCATTCCAATGGTATTTCAGTATGGGTCATCACTCACCAGTGGGGAACGAACGCGTTTTATGCCTATGAAGTGACTACCACGGGCGTAAACACCACCCCGGTGATCAGCAACGCGGGACCGCCACTTACAGGCGATTTGCAGGCCTCCAAGGGGTATCTTAAAGTCTCCCCGGATGGTACTGTAATCGCAGCAGCCAACAATACAGCATATAATGTCATCATCTGCAATTTTAATAACACTACAGGCGTTGTAACCCACCTGGTGACCGATGAAAATTATGTGAATCCGGGCGGGAACGATCCGGGCGGCCCTTACGGGGTGGAGTTCTCTCCCAATAGTAACTTCCTTTATATCGGCGAATGGAAAGACAACCGGAGGATCTGGCAGTATAATGTCTCGGTTGCCGATCCGCAAACCGTCCTGAACTCAAGGGTCATGGTTGCTTCCGTCTCCCAGAATGCCGATCCCATCGGGGCGATGCAGCTGGGACCGGATAACAGGATGTACATCGCACGAAATAACAGCGGGTATATTTCCAGGATCAATTCCCCAAACACCCAGGGCATCGCGTGCGGATTTGAGGATAATGCCGTGAACCTGGCCGGACGAAGTTGCCGATATGGCCTTCCACCCTTTATCCAGTCATTCTTCTACCTTACGGCAGACTTTTACTGGGATGACCCGGCTTGTGACGGGACACCGGTCAAGTTCTATACCAGCGCTTCCGACACACCCGACTCGGTTCTCTGGAATTTCGGCGATCCGGGCTCGGGACCTGAAAATATCTCCAAGTTGTTAAATCCGACCCATCTTTATCCGGGCCCGGGCACCTACTGGGTAACGCTTGCAGTTTATCTCTACGGGGTGACAAAAAATAATTTTCATATCGTGCTGGTCCACCCTCAGCCCGAGGTTCATATCGGGAATGATACCACACTCTGCGCTTACGAACCTTTTTATATTGACGCCGGTCCCGGCTTCGAAGGATACCTCTGGCAGAATGGCGAAACCACCCAGGTGATCCAGGCTACTGAAACAGGATGGCAGTGGTGCCAGGTCACAGGGGAGGGCGGTTGCACCGATACAGACTCGCTTTACCTCGTGCTGCACCCCGTGCCGGATATCTATGCCGGTGATGACCAGACCATAGCAAACGGGACAAGCACCGTGCTCGAAGGAACGCTCAACGGCGGTTCCGGCGATTTTACCATTCAATGGGAACCTGACAGCAAGCTGGTGAATCCCAATGTGTTGCAGCCAACCACGATCAACCTTACCGGAACTACGCTCTTCACCCTTTCAGTGACCGATAATGACGGAGGATGCATTGCCACCGATGATGTGCTGATCAACGTGCTGGGCGGCGCGCTGGCCTGCACCCCTTTCGCAGCTCCAGCAAACATCTGCTTCGGGGAATCCAGCCAGCTTCATGCTTACGCCACCGGCGGTTCAGGCGATTATGAGTTCTCCTGGACTTCAACACCGACAGGATTTAATTCCGACCTGCCCGATCCGGTCATCACTCCCACTGTCACAACGGTTTATCATCTCACGGTCGATGATGGTTATAGCATCGCTTCAGGAAATGTTACCGTAACGGTTCATGAACGGCCCGTCCCAAATGCAGGTAGTGACCAATCTATCCCTTACGGGACTACAACCGTATTACAGGGAAGTGCCTACGGCGGTTCCGGCGCGTTCATCTATCACTGGGAGCCTGCCGATAAAGTGCAAAATCCGAACATTCCCCAACCGGTTACCGATAATCTTCAGGAAACAACCTTGTTTTCACTCACCGTTACCGACAACCAATCCGACTGTGTATGCGAAACACCGGATGAAGTGCTGGTTACCGTCACCGGTAATGCCTTAAATGTGAACCCAATGGCTTCTCCCGATACGGTTTGCTCCGGTGAGAGTGTCCAATTATATTCCCTCGCCGGAGGCGGAGCCGGAAATTATGAATACTACTGGACTTCAAACCCGGCCGGTTTTTCCTCCACAGAAGCCAACCCAATAGTGAATCCCCTGGTCACCACAGTCTACAATGTTTCACTGACTGACGGCTATACCTATGTCAACGGAACCGTCACAGTGGTTGTAAATCCGACACCGTTCATAGAGCTTGGCCCTGAAGCGACGGTTTGTGTTTTCGATACCCTGACCCTTGACGCCGGAAATCCCGGCTCATCGTATGTATGGTCCAATGGTTCCACCGAAAGGATCATAAAAGTGGCAACAACCGGCATCGGATTTGATTTTAAAACCATTACGGTGACGGTTACCTCTCCCGAAGGATGCGTCGGAACGGACAGCCGCAACATCATTTTCGATTTTGCAGCCTGTACGGGCATGGATGAAATCGCAGCGGATAACGGGTTCCATATTTATCCCAACCCGGGAACCGGCCTGATCCACATAGAAAACCTGTCAGGAAACCGCACCTGCATGGTTTCAGTCTCCGATATTTACGGGAGGAGTGTAATTCGTGAACAGGAGGTGGCTTTTTCATCCGGTAATAAAACATTCAACCTGGACCTGAAATCAAAACCCCTGGGGATCTATTTTATCAGGATCACGGAGAATGGCAAAAACCTGGTCACCATGAAATACCTGTTGCATGATCATTAACGGATTTAGGGGGTTTCTTGGAAAAATCCCCTGATTATCATCGCAACAATGCGGTTTAACCATTTATTTTCACTTAAATCGTTGCTGACGGGCAGGAATTATTTTCCGGTATTCCTGGCCTTGTGGCTGATCATTAACCTGGCCCAGGCCCTGTTTACCGGCTTGTTCCATGATGAAACCTATTATTTCTTCTACTCCCGCCACCTGGCCTGGGGCTATTATGACCATCCGCCTTTAATTGCACTGCTGATCCGGTCCGGATACGTAGTATTCAATAATGAACTCGGAATAAGGCTCTTTTATGTTCTGCTTTCGCTGGGAACGATCCTGGTGGTGTATCGGTTATCCGCAGTAAAAAATGAGATCCTGTTCGCGGTGATGGTCTTTTCATTCATGATCTTCCAGGTTATTGGCTTCCTGGCTATCCCGGATTCGTTGCTGCTCTTCTTTACGGCTTTGTTCTTCCTTGTTTATAAAAAATACCGTGAAAAGCAGGATTACCGCAGGGCTGTGTGGCTGGGACTGGTGATGGCGGGTATGCTTTACAGTAAATACCTCGGGGTAATGATCATCTTTTTCACAGTCATTTCCGACCTGAAATTACTAAGAAGCCGGTCGTTCTGGCTTTCCGTCCTTGTCACCTCTGTTTTATTTGTACCGCACCTGTTTTGGCAATACGGGCATGATTTTCCTTCCGTTTACTATCATCTGCTGGAAAGAAGCCATGACGAGGTTTTTCGCTGGAACAATTTCGGCGATTTCATTGCCGGGCAGTTTTTACAGGTCAACCCGTTACTTTTTATCCCGGTGATCTATTTTCTTATCATTTTTAAAGCAAAAGATCCGTATGAGAAAGCATTGAAGTATTCAGCGGCCGGGAGCCTGATTTTGCCCTTGTTCCTGATGATCAAAGGAAGGGTGGAAGCGAACTGGAGCATGGCGGGCCTGCTACCGCTTTTCCTGATCGCTTTCAGGCTGTCGGAAGAACGGCCGAAATTTCACCGGTTTATATATATCTCCGGCGCGATCAGCCTGGTTTTGGTGATATTGATCAGGGTATTGCTGGTGGTGAATTTCCTTCCCGCTCCGTATAATAAAATGATCAAAGTGGATGTCTACGGATGGGATGCTTTCATGGATAAAGTGAGTGACCTGGCGGTTGACAGGCCGGTTGTCTTCATCGGTTCATACCAGAATCCTTCACGGTATATTTTTCACACCGGGAAAGTAGCTTTTGCTTTCAATGATGTTTCTTACCGAAGCAATCAATTTGATCTTGAAAATATCGAAAGAAAGATCCTGGGTAAAGAAGCCCTGTTGATTTTTCCTAAGAAAAGCATCGAGCTTGACGATTTCCTCGAATACGGGATCGGGCAAAGCGACAGCATTCAATATCCTAATGGCAAGTATCGCTATTATGTTTTTAAAGAAAATTATCGCACCTATAATTTTATTCCTGTCGATATTCTATTAGATAATCTAACTGTAAAAGCCGGAACCAGTATTGATATCCCGGTCCGGATGCGTAATCCCGGAGATTCGCCGGTGAAGTTCAGTGAAGGTGACACGATTGGGACCTTCCTGACAAGTTTACTGATCCAGTACGGAAAGCCTGTTGATTATCATAGGTTTGAAGATATTTCTTCGCTGGTGCTAGTTGATGAATACCGTACATCATTTAAGCTGCAGGCTCCGGATAAGCCAGGCGTATATTACCTCAGGGTTTCTCTGAAGAACGGCTGGCTTCCCCCGGGGATTAACGGGAGGCTGATTAAGGTGAGGGTGGAATGAAAATTATTTTCACTGTTTCTGTTAATGAATAAAAGATGTATTACCTTTGCCCAAAATATGCGTTATAAACATTAAGAAGTCTTACAGAAACCCCAAATTTTTAATACTTCCAGTTTTTTAATTTTTTTACTAATCAATTATTATTTTTTCACATGAACATTTTTATTGCAAAGCTCAGTGCCAACACCACGAGCGAGGATTTGAGAACGTTGTTCTCTGAGTATGGCGAAGTTACGTCGGCTAACGTCATTTTTGACAAGATGACGGGAAGGTCCAAACGGTTCGGATTCGTTGAGATGAAAAACGATGATGAAGCCAACAGGGCTATTGACGAGCTCAACGAAGCCGAATACGATCACAGCCAGATCGTGGTGAAGAAGGCCAGACCGGCTGGTGAAGGCGGAGGGTCACGCCCGCAACGCCGCGATTTTAACAGAAGATATTAAAAGTATCCCCTGCTTCCCTCAAGTTCAATTCTTGAGGGAAGCGATCTCGGAAACAGCGAGAATGGCTTCGTCGATATGTTCTTCGGTATTGAACGGCCCGATGCTCAGCCTTACCGTTCCGTGGATCCGGTCCGTTCCGATTTGCTGGTGGACCATCGGGGCACACTGTAAACCGGTGCGGCTGGCAATGTTATAATCCACGTCGAGCATAGTACCAATATCACCCGACTCGAAGCCGTTCACGTTAAAACTCAGTACGGCATTTTGATTTTCAGGGTTTTCAGCACAATAGGTGGTAACACCGGGGATCTGCTGAAGACCCTTTCTCATTTTATCCCAGAGCGCGATTTCGTGTGCATGCAGTTTCTCAATGCCCTGCTCCAGCACCCATTGCACTCCTGCAAATAGCCCGGCCACACCCACAATGTTCAGTGTCCCGCATTCCAGGCGGTAAGGAAATTCCTCCAGGTGTGTTTTCTGCGCCGACCTGACCCCTGTGCCGCCAAAGCGGGTGTACCTTACCGGGACATGTTCCATCACGTACGATCCTCCAATCCCGGTTGGCCCCATCAGGCACTTGTGCCCGGTGAAAGCCAGTGCATCAATGTTCATCGCCTTCATGTCGATTGGGATGATGCCGGCGCTCTGACTGGCATCTACGATCAGCAGTACGCCTTTTTCCCGGCAGACCTTCCCGATTTCCGCTATCGGCTGTACTGTGCCGATCACGTTGGAGCTGTGGTTTACCACCACCATTTTCGTGTTTTTCCGGATCGCTTTGCGGATTTCTTCAGGATGAACGTAGCCGTAATTATCAAACGGGACGTGCGTCACTTCGATGATGCCTTCCAGTACGAGATGATGCAAGGGGCGCAGCACCGAATTATGCTCCAGCATGGTCGTGACCACATGATCGCCTTTTTCGGCGAGCCCCTGCAGGATCATGTTCAGGGAATCGCTGGCGTTGTAGCTGAAAGTCAACCGGTTGGGGTCATCCCCGTTGAAAAGCCGGGTCAGCAGTTTCCGGGTGTTTTGCACAATTTCTTCTGTTTCAATGGCCGCATCAAAACCCGAACGCCCGGGATTGACCCCATTCTTCCGGTAAAAAGAATCCATGTAACGATATACTTCTTCGGGTTTGGGAAAGGTTGTGGCTGAGTTGTCGAGATAAATCATGAGGATTTGAGGATTTGAGGATTTGAGGATTTGAGGATTTGAGGATTTGAGGATTTGGATTTTAGATTTGGGTTTTGTTTGGAATTTGGTGCTTGGAATTTGGAATTTGGAATTTAAACCAGCGCATCAGCTACCACCTCTGCCAGGGTCATGATCCTGACGCCCAGTTTGTAGCTCGCGTTGGTCTGTATGAGCTGGTCGACGCAGTTATGGCATGGGGTGCAGACGATGTTTGCGCCGGTTTTCCTTATCTGTTCGGCTTTCAGCCCGGTTATTTTCATCCTTCGATCGTTGTATTCACTCATGGCAAGCTGGCCGCCGCCACCGCCGCAGCAGAGGTTGTCGATCCCGTGGGGGTTCATTTCCTCAAAATCGCTGACCACCTGCTTTAAGATATAACGTTGCTCTTCGAAAATACCGCCACCCCTGGCGAGGTTACAGGGATCATGAAGGGTCACCCTGCCTTTGATCTTGCCCGGATCGACCTTGATCCTGCCTTGCCGGAGGTATTCCGCGATCAGTTCGACAGAGGTGAGCACATCGAAGGGGAACGACCTGCCGAGATAATTCGGAGCTTCCCATCGAAACGCGCGGGAACCGTGGCCACATTCAGCCAGAACGCAGCGTTCGGCCTGCAATGCTTCCATCTCCTCTTCCATTCTGTGTGCAATGATCCTGGCTTCATCCATGTTACCGGAGAAAAAAGCATAGTTGGTCACATCATACATTCTGGTAGACAGTGTCCAGCTTTCCCCCGCTGCATGGAATATTTTGGCCATGGCCGAGATCGACAGCGGGAAAAACTTAGGCTCCCTGGGATTCAGGGTATACATGATCTTTTTCCCGGGCTCGTTCAACGGAATGGCCGCATTGTCGTCACTGACTTCAAAACGCAGGTCGTCTTCCAGCCATTTGATTGTTTCTATAAAGTCCGTATCAGAAATGGCCATGTTGTTCCCGGTCGTGATGGCTGCATCGACGGTCGACTGCAGGGTTGCCGGGACACAGCCCATCTCGGCCAGCATTTCCCGCCCGGTCTGGACCAGGAAGGCGATATCCACGCCGATGGAGCAGTGCAGGTTGCAGCGGCCGCACATGGTGCAGGCCCCGTACAAAAGATCGATCATTTCATTGACGGTCGCTTCATCTAATTCGCGGGCACCGGTGAGCCATGGCATCGTTTTGCCGGTCACGGTATGATAGCGCCGGTAGATCGAAGCGACCAGGTCAACTTTCTTCGCGGGAATATATTTTGCCTCCTTGAAAGCCTGGTAGTAAACACAGCTTTCGGCACACAGGCCGCAATGTACACAACTGTTGAGGTGTGTCATCAAGCGGCTATCCTTGTTCTCTTTGAAAACTTTCAGCCCTTTTTTCTTTTGATATTCTGATGGATGTCCCAAGGGTTGATTATTTTATATATTTTTCTAAATGAATGCTTTCCAGTTGCTTTTTGAGTTCCTCTTTTGCTGGTAAATATAATTTATATTCCCGGGCAAATATTTGTTTGTCTTTTTCCGGCAATGTACATTCGATTACTGTCTTGTTACTTTGTTTACAAAGTATAATACCAATCGTATGGTTTTCACCAGGTAACTTTATCATACGATCATAATAATTCACGTACATCTGAAGTTGTCCAATATCCTGATGCGCTAATTTACCAATCTTAAGTTCAATCAGAACATAACATCTTAATAATCGGTTATATAATACAAGATCAACATAAAAATCATCTCCTTCAAAAGAAATCCTCTTTTGCCTGGCTTCGAATAAGAAGCCTTTGCCCATTTCAAGTAGGAAGTTCTCAATTCTGGTTATTATTGAACTTTCCAGATCTGATTCTGAATAAGCGAATTCTTCCTTTAAACCTAAAAATTCAAGTATATTGGGTTGTTTAATCAAATCTGACGGATTATCCACTATTTGGCCCTGCTGACTCAGTTGTTTGACTTTATCTTTGTTCTTGCTTAATGATAACCGTTCATACAATGATGAATTGTATTGCCGCTCCAGTTCACGAATGCTCCAATTATTTGCAATGATCTCGATTTCATAAAAATTTCGTTCCTCCTGATCCATTTTCATCAGTAATACAAAATGAGACCAGCTTAAATGCAGCAACTTAAAATTGTTATCGAAAATACGAGACGGTGTCTCGGAATTTTGACTTTCTGCTTTTTGATTTGAGATTTCAAGACCTCGGGAAATAGAATCAGATGTGAAAATACGAGACACCGTCTCGTATTTTATATCATTTATAAAATCCAGTTCTTTTTGATAAGACAGATAAAATGATCTCATTAACTGCAGATTATCAACAGAGAAACCCCTTCCGAACTGCTTAATAAGTTTAACGCTTAACTTCTTTAATGTTGCATCTTTATACCGGGCTCTAGAATATCCTTTCTGTTCAGATTCAACTAATATTTTACCAATGAGAAAGTTTGTCACAACTTTCAGCAAATTTACCTGACGATAAGCCGTGTTTCGGGCTTCAACTATTATTGATTGAATTTGATCAAAGATCCGTTTTTCGTTCAGGTTAACCATCATTCTCGATTAGAAAAATACTTCAAATTAATTGTCTGCCATTATTCAAAATTTTCTGTTTAAGAAATTCGATTTTGATTTGGCGGCCAAACCCCACGTCTTCCGAAAAAATAACCTAAATGATACCGTGCAGCGAAAAAATAAACCAGGTGACGGAGCTTACCGACAGGTACGTATAGTATGAGAAGGGTAAAGCTGAAGTAGTATAAAAGTTGGACAATTGGACGGTTGGACAGTTGGACAGTTGGACGGTTGGACAGTTGGACAGGAAGATCAGAGGACTGAAAGATGGAATGATTTAATAGAAATAAGATTGTAAAAATTTGAAAAAGCGTTACCAGGAGATTGGAGATGAAATCGTCGGGGTTGGAGAGGAAACGCAGTTCTTTTTTTACTATTCTTTTAATGAAGATCGCTGTTCCACTTACCGATGAAATGATCAATAAAAATATGATAATCAACGCAATCCATCCTTTCGGCATGATTCCGCCAAGGAAAAAGAAGAACAGGAAGAACGACAGGAAAGTTCCCAGGTGATAGAGTAATCCAGCGGTGTAAGTAGGCAGGTGCAGGAAGGCTGATTCTTTTTTCGAGGGGCTCATGGCGCCGGTGAAAGCATACCGGATGCCGGTGGCTGAGCTGCCGGCCGGTTTTGCAAAATCCTTCGGTTTACCCGACCGGATGAGTCGTATAAAATGCAGGGCCAGAATAAAAAGACAGATCCCCAGGGCGATCAAAGCCATCCACTGATACCACAACAGGCTCATAACATGATATTAAACGCAGCCGTCGGGTTTGGGCAGGCCGGCTACACGACAGGCGCCGCGGGCAGGTCCCAGCGGGAAAAGTTCATAAACATCCCGGAGCCGGAGACCGGTTTCCTGGCAAATGGTCCTGATCATCGGGGCCATGCCTTTCTCTTCCCAGTTTTTCCGGATGATATTCACGATGGCCCAGTGTTTCTCGTTCATCGGGGATATCCCGTCATACCTGGCGAATAATTCGGCTACTTCCTGGTTCCAGAGCTCCGGGTTAGCCAGGAAACCGTCGCCATCTACTTCGAAGGTCCGTCCTTCAATCTCCATAACAGGCATAAAAAATAGTTTTGAGTTTTGAGTTTTTAGTTTTGAGTTTGAGTTATTGAGTTATTGAGTGAAATTTTGAGTTTTTATTTTAGATTTTGAATTTTTTATTTTGAATTTGTTTGGTATTTGGTGCTTGGTGTTTGGAATTTATCCCTCACTCTCATATCTTTCCGCAATCTCGTCTTCAGTCATGTTGGTGTCGGGAAGGACGAAATCAGGGCAGATCCACAGCGCCTTCCGGGTCAGGTAGCGTTTGCAGTTTTTAAATGTTTCCTCATGCAGGCAGTATGCATCGATATAAGCTTTCCGCCTGTTTTCATCGGGTTCCACCACTTCGGTCCTGACCAGCCGGCAACCGCCGTAATTCGGGCAAACGTTTTCCATCGCTTTTAAAAGAAATGCCGAAATTATAAAAAAGAATAAATGAGATTGACCAGCACCGTAATCTATACCGGGTTTAAATAATGCGGGTTCCAGGTTCCAGTATCGAGTTTCCAGTTTCCAGTTTCCTATATCCTAAATCCTTAATCAAAACTATTGGTTAGATCTCTGAATTTATGTTACTGTATGTTAAGGACATAACCTTGTTGACTATCTTAACAGAAAAGCTTCGGGGGAGGATCCTGGTAAGCAGAAAACAGGAGATCCTGTTATTCAACCCCGGAATGATCACGGTTCTTTTGCCGAGGTTTTTCAGTGCTATTTCAGCGACTTTAGCAGGATCCATCACAGGGGGGCCGAAAAACCCTTTTGCCGGATTTGTTCCCAGGTAACCCGGCGTTGCAGTGGCGCCGGCGCAGCAAACACTGACATCGATCCTATGAGGCTTCAGTTCATTTGATAACGCTTCGGCCAAAAGCAGGTTGAATCCTTTCGTTCCTGAGTACGGTACGACAAGCTTTGTGCCCCAGATACCGGAAAGTGAAGACATCAGGAGGATGCCACCCTGCAGTTTGTTCATTTTCAGGTATCCGGCAAAAGAATGGACAAGCTTCAAAGGGGTCCTGGCGTTGACGTTGATGTAAAGGTCGAGCTCTTCCGGGGACGATGCAAGGAACGGTTTCACCCGGCTGTAGGCAGCGTTATAGATCAGCAGGCGGCAACCGGTCTCTTTAATTGCTTCCATACATTTTAATTGGGCATTTTCTTTGGCAAGATCCAGGTTGATCCGCTTCGTTTTGACCGGATAACGCTGTTCTAATCCTGAGCCAAGAGCCACCAGCTTTGTTGCGTTGACATCCACCATGATCAGGTTCATGCCTTTCTTTGCAAGCTCTTTGCTAAAAGAAGCGCCAAGGCCTTCGGCAGCGCCGGCAACCATCGCCCACTGACCATATTGTTCCGGAAAGTCAGCCATTTTAATTTTTTTTATCTTTACCCGCCTTTTCGGCGCCCTGCAATGTTAACGAATTCTTTTCATAATGAGAAAACTGCTTTTTTTATTTTTAAGGATAATAAAAGGATTCAGGAAGATCAGGCTAAAACTGTCGGGTAAAAGCGAGGAAGACATCTACTCCCGGAGGATCATTTCAGGCAAAGCCTGGGAGGATTTCTGCGACCAGCTGAAGCTTGCCGGCGCATCGCTGCAATACCCGGGAACGCCGGGAGATGCTTTTCAGCAGGCTGAAGGGATCCGTTACCTGACACGCCTCACCCGGGCCGGGCTCGAAGCGTTTGTGGAATACAGCGACCCGGCATTCCCGGTTTTGCGCCACATGGTCCATGAAACGGTGAAGATGGGCGCCGATAATCCGGATAACATATACCTGAATGCCCAGATCAGCGGGCAGTACGAATACAGGATCACCGGGAAGCGCAATTCGATCGATTACATCGGTTTCTTTACCAGGAATGGTAATTACGGAACCACCGGCGGTCTTGCTCCCTGCGGGAAAATTGAAAACAGTCAGCTCGTTTGTGAGCCCGATGGTTCTTTCGAGATCATCCTGAGCAAAACGCCGAAGGGCAAAAACTGGCTGAAGATCGACGATGAGACCTCGCTGGTCATGGTCAGGCAGACCTTTCTGGACCGCTCGAAAGAACGGGCTGCCGAGGTTACGATTGAGAACCTTGACGGGCGCAAAGCTCCAGATCTAATATCTGCCGGCCGGATCGACGAAGGGCTGAAAACCGCCTCGATGTTCGTGGCGGGCGCTTCGCTGCTCTTTGCCCGCTGGGCCAAAGGCATGCAGCAGCACACCAACAGGCTGCCGCAGTTTGACCCCGCCGTTTCCAACGCTGCCGGCGGCGACGAAAGCATCATTTATTACCACAGCCACTGGAAACTGGCACCGGACGAAGCACTGGTCATCGAAGTAAAACCACCGGCCTGCGACACGTGGAACTTTCAACTGAACAATTACTGGATGGAGTCGCTGGACTATCGCTATTATGATATTTGCATTAACAAAGCCGGTGCGAAATATGAAAAAGACGGCACGGTAAAACTGGTCGTAGCTCATGAAGACCCGGGCCATCCGAACTGGATACAAACGTGCGGGCACCATGAAGGCACCATGTGCTGGCGCTGGTACCGCATGAAGGAGGGGGCGCTGCCCGTTGAGCCATCCTGCACGGTTGTCAAACTAAATGACTGGAAAAAGCTGTGAAACGAGATACTATTATTAAATCTTCCCATTACGGGCACAAGCCCTGGTGGTTCAAAGTGCTGAACAAGGCCTGGAAAGCTGCATATCCGCTGGGGACAAGGTCCTGCATAGAAAAAGACAGCCTCATCAAAGCAGCCAGGAAGGCAACGGGCCTGCATGATTTCGGTAAGGATTTCTGGGACGAGCCACTCGACCGGCTTCTCCGTTCCATCAAGGAGGAAGCCGATCTGCACCCGATCGGTACCTTCATCACCCGGCAGCGCATGATCAACCTGCTGTGCGTGCGGCTCCGGGCAGAGGAGATGTTCCGCAAACATCCGGAGATCCTCGACCAGCCGCAGTTGCCCTTGTGGGTGATCCTCGGACTGCAGCGCACCGGCACCACGAAACTGCACCGCCTGCTCGCCGCCGACCCCGACAACCGGGTGCTGCTGAGCTGGGAAGCGCTGAATCCCGCGCCGCTAATAAATCGCAATTTGCAATTCGCAATTCGCAAATCGGAACTTGGAACCCTGGAACCCTGGAACCCTGGAACTCTGGAACCAGGAACCTGGAACAAAAATCTAGACCGGCGGATCGGGATCGCCAGGACCAGCGAGAACGCGCTGCGGATCATGGCGCCGGGATTTTTTGCCATTCACCCCGTGGAGCACAATGCCCCGGAGGAAGACATTTTACTGCTGGATACGACCTTTTTGAGCACCACGCCGGAAGCAACGATGAATGTGTCATCCTACGCATCCTGGCTGGAAAAGACCGACCAGGGCATGGCCTATGCTTACCTGGCGAAGCTGTTAAAGCTACTGCAATGGCAGCGTCCGGGAAAGCGATGGATCCTGAAATCGCCGCACCACCTTGAGTTTGCCGACCTGATCGATAAGCATTTCGATGATGTGCATTTCCTCTGGACTCACCGCGAGGTGACCGAGTGCATCCCTTCGTTCATCAGCATGACCTCCCACAGCAGGGTCATTTTCTCGGATCATGTCGATGGGAATGCCATTGCCCGCCACTGGATCCGCAAAACCGGCTATATGCTGCAGAAAGGGCTCGATTACCGGAACCGGAACCAACATAAGGACCAGTTCATCGATATCATCTATAATGAGTTAAAGGACAATTCACGGGATGTCCTTTCAACGATCTACAGCCTGGATGGAGGATTGACACCAGAACTGCAGGCGAAGTTTTTAAAGGCTGAAAGGGAGAACCCGATGGGGAAATACGGTATTCATGAGTACAGGCTGGAGGATTTCGGGGTGAGCAGAGAGGACATTTGGAAATCCACTGTTAATTATCGGAATTATTTTTCCCAAACTTTCTCAGCCTTAAGGCCATGATTATTCTAACAACCTCTGCGGATCTCTGTGTTTATCTCCGTGAATCTCTGTGTAACTTCCAGCAAGTTTCACAGAGTTCCACTGAGTTAAACACGGAGAACCAATGAGAGGATGATTTAAATTTTAACAATACTTCAATAATGACAAAATCACAGAAAAGCAACTACACCAATCCTGCCAGTTCCACCTGGGAAGGCATACGGGCCGCCTTTGCAAAACAGGTGAAAGCCGGTTCGCTGAGTGATTCCGACCGCCTGGACGGCAAGACTGTTTTAGCTGACGGCGCCAGCTCGGGGCTGGGCTTTGCCATTGCCATGCAGATGGCTGAAAGAGGGGCGAGGGTGATCATGGCCTGCCGGAGCGGGATACCGGAGAAAGGTGAGAAGGTGAAAAGGAGAACAGGAAATGAAAAAATAGAAATGGTTCATGTTGATTTTTCAGACCTTCATTCCATAAAAAATCTCATTAAAACAATTAAAGAAAAATACGCCCCGCTGGATATAGTCGTCAGTAACGCAGCCATGGTGCCGAAACAAAGCCGCAAAACCCCGCAGGGGCTTGAGGAGATGTTCATGGTGAATTATCTTTCGAAATTCATTTTTATCAATGGATTATTGGAGGAGGACTGCTTCCGCAAGGATGGAAAAGAAAATCCAAGGATCGTTTTTGTTTCTTCCGAGAGCCACCGGCATCCACGGGCGTTCGACTGGGATGGATTTGGGGTGTTCAAAGAATACGGAATGAACAAGACGGTGGAACATTACGGTTATTACAAGCTGCTGCTGACCACCTACACCCGTGAGTTATCACGGCGCATCCATGCCAGCGGGAACAGGCCGATATCGGTCTTTGCCCTTTGCCCGGGGCCGGTCAACTCGAACATTGCCCGCGAAGCGCCCGGCATTTTCCAGCCGTTGATGAAACTGATTTTCGCTATGTTCTTCAAGTCGCCCCGCAAAGCCGCCGAGCCGGTGATGTACCTTGCTGTTTCCAAAGATCTTGAAGGAAAGGCCTACGATTATCTTTTCAAGATGGCCAGGAAACCGATCGATGAGAAGGCGGAAGATGAAGACAATGGGAAAAACCTCTGGGAGATGTCGGAGAAGCTGGTTCAAACACTGTCAGGTACCGCACCAGCGGGACGCTGACAGGTTCTGGAATTTTCTTCCGGTTATCATTTCTTCCCGAATCTGAACTTCAAATCATACTCCTGAAGATTGTTAAGATAATCATCAGTGTCTTTTTCAAGCAATTCGTTAAACGTCAACTTTTTCCTGGCTTTTTTGTAGGTAGAGAAATCGAGTTCGTTGTTCAGATTTAATTTGAATTTCTTGCTTAAAATATGAGTGGTTGCCGGAAGGGCCTGTTTCATGATATTAATCGATGTTCCGCCTGTCAGGCCGCTCAGCACGTCAGTGGTCACCACAATCGGGGCAGTGGTTTCTGTTAATTCAGCATATTTATCCTTAATGGTTTTTATAGCCAATCCTTTTATCTGCAATTTCTCGCTGTTTATATAGGTTGAATCGTCATCCAGTAAAGCGTTGCCCTCGATCCACATCGTTTTCGAATCATTGAATATCTTTTCAATTTCAGCCGCATCAACTGTCAATTGAATTTTATCCAGGTTATTTAACGCCGCATTATATTTTTTAAACCAGTTGGCATTTTCATTTTCACCTTTTAACGGCTCAAATGAAATATTAAAGACGATATAGGTGTTTTCAACTGGTTTATTATTGTAAAACAGGGTATCACCCCTGAGTTCGAATTTTAATTCATCAACCTGATTAAACGGATCACCTTCATTGGTAGAAACCATGATCAGCAATCCTCTGGTCAGTTTTCCATTGTTTACCGGATTAGATTCAGGCTGATTGCTGATAATCCCCGCGTAACTTGCTTCAAGCTGGGTTTGCGGGTCAGAGTCGGTGAATAATTTTTTCACCAGGGAGGTAATGGTCAGGACCTGGCCGACGACCGTGGGCGCCAGTTGAAGAGCTGCCTGGTATTCCGGCTTGTTAAGCATGTCGAATTTGGCCTGGAGTTGGTCGTCCTTGATAGCGGTCATTTTAACTTCCAACGAGATAGCATCCGTATTGGCAGGGACCTTCACCGCAATGTTTCTTTGCAAGCCGAAGTTATGTTTTTGAGTTGCTTTCACCGTTCTGACGTCCTGCACTGAACTTGCCTCTATTGGCTCAACTCCTGTCTGGTATTTAAGGGTGGTGGCCAGGGCAATATTGTCTTTTCCGCCGAATGTTTGTTGCCAGAAATTGCCGACAGACATATAATTGACACAATAAAGCTGTATGTTGATATAGCCTTTATTTTTCAGGATCTGGTTTTCTTTTTGTGTTTCACTTGCGCCTGGAGCAGGTTTCCAGAATTTCTTGGTTCCTAGGATTGCCATATGAATGATATTTAAAAGTAAAAATTAATAGGATTTCAGACTTTCTCCGGCAAACTCATATACAACTTCCTCGGCGCTTATTGACAAAATAATCGGTCGTTGTAATTGTCTCTAAAGGTAAAGAATATTATTTTTATTAACTGTTAAAAAGGATAAAATCTTTTATTTAACCGGTTTGATGGGAATACAGATCGAAATTCAAATACTAACCGGACCCAAAAAAACGTAGAACCACCTGATACAATGAACAATTTACCGACCATCGAAAATCGACCATCGACCATCAAAAATCTTTACCGGTCCTTCCACCGCTCAATCACGATCCTGACCTCCTCGCCGGCGTCGCCGTAGAACTCCCTGTTATCAATATCAAGTCCGCTCTCCTTGCATTCCACGGTGTGCCAGCTGCCTCGGGTGATCTTGTATGCAAGGTCACCCGTGTACGACCTTGGCACTTCGATGTAATATTTCCCGTCGGCTCCCCTGGTGAACATCCAGTAACGGCTGCCAGGATCCCAGTTGTTGAGGTTGGAGGCTAAATACAATGCAGCATCAGCAGGAGTGTTCGAAGGGACCGAATCGATGATGATGGTAAAGCTGGGGCAGCCGGGTTTCGGAAGGTCATTCCAGCTCCGGATCGTATCCCGGTAAATGTCACTTCTGCCATATACGGCAACCCGGTTGTCAATCTCAAATCCGCAGGGATCTTTTTCCACCGTGCTCCAGTCGCCCCGGGTAAATTTATACCCGATCTCCCCGAAGCCTTTGGGAAGCCTTACTTCCAGAACGGAATCCGCGTTCAGTTTCATGACATACTCGGGGTCGCCCGGGTCCCAATTGTTAAAATTCCCGGCAATATAGATCGGTTCTGCCGGAGGCGTGTTGCCGGGAAGACTGACGACCTGCACTGTCATGTCGTAACAACCCGACAGAAGCGTAATCAGCATTAGTCCTAGAACCTGCACGAAAATATACCGTCGTCGAAGAGGCCTTATAAATTCCAAATTCCACATTCCAAATTCCAAACAAATTCTAAAACATAAATTCAAAAAATTAATTCAAAATTTAAAATTTAACATTCAACATTTCACTCTCCCAGCCATTTCAGTACTTCCGCTACATTCACCCGGCTCACCAGCACCTTATCCTCCGAAGGAGGGTCTAATTCCACCATCAGGCGGCTGTTGAAATATTTGCTTACTTTTTTGATGGAGCTGATGTTGGCGATGCATCCGCGCGACAAGCGGTGGAACTGCTTCGGGTCAAGCTCCGTTTCGAGCTGGTTGAGCGTATAATCCACGATCGAGCGGCTTTTGTTCTTCAGCATGGCAAACACCACGTCGTCTTCGGCGTAAAAGTACGCAACATCATGCATTTCCACCGATTTAATATTATCTCCGGTTCTAAGCAGTATCCTTGACTTGTACTTCCGGTTCATGGCCTGCAGCAGGTTCTCGAGCTGCTTTTGTTCAAGCCAGGGTTTCTGAGGGCTCAGCACCTCGCGCATTTCGTCCAGTTTCCTGAGCGCATTCTCCAGCGCCTCCTGCCCGATGGGCTTCAGCAGGTAATCGATGCTGTTCAGCCGGAAGGCATTGATCGCGTATTCGTTGTAGGCCGTCGTGAAAATGACCGGCGACGAAACGTTCACCTGGCGGAAGATCTCGAAACTCAGCCCGTCGGCAAGCTGGATGTCGAGGAAGATCAGCTCGGGCCGGGGGTGAGAATTGA
This sequence comes from uncultured Bacteroidales bacterium, assembly GCA_964447005.1. Lineage (GTDB taxonomy): Bacteria > Bacteroidota > Bacteroidia > Bacteroidales > JAGOPY01 > JAGOPY01. The sequence continues at coordinate 6,460 of CAYUQP010000038.1, read as the reverse complement.
GCCATTCCACGCTGTCTTCCACCGTATCGATCTGCTCCAGGACGGTAAATTCCCTGCCGGTGTTGTTCAGCAGGCGGATCAGTTCTGCACGGGCAAAGGGTTCATCTTCGATGATCAGTATCTTCATTTTATTAAAGGGATTACTACTTTAAAAACCTGGTTATCATTGATGATCTGCACCTTGCGTCCTGAAAGGAACTCGTACCGGCTGGTGATATTTTTCAGCCCGACGCCCGTTCCCGGCTGTTCTTCCTTTGGCTGAAGGTTATTGGAAACGGAGATTTCCTTCTCTTCCGACATGATCTCAATCCATAAGGGCATTTTCCTTGAAACCACGTTATGCTTGACCGCATTCTCCACGAGCAGTTGCAGCGTCATCGGTGCGATTTTCCGGTCCAGCGAGGCATCATCCACGTTAAACCGGAAATCGATCATTCCCTGGAACCGGAGCCCCTGGAGAAACGTGAACGCACGGATGAATTCCATCTCCTCGCGGAGGCTAACTAATTCTTTGTTTCGGTTATCGAGGACATACCGGTAAACATCCGACAGTTTCCGTATGAATTCCGCCGATTTGGCCTGGTCTTCGTAAACCAGCGAAGAGAGGGTGTTCAGGCTGTTAAACAAAAAATGCGGGTTTAACTGAAGTTTGAGCATTTCAAACTGGTACTCCGCATTTTCTTTCCTGAATTTTTCCACTTCTGCCAGCGATTTCCGGTAACGTTCGATCAGGAAATGCCCCAGGTCCGCGAAGTTCAGCGTCAGGATGAAGAAGATGACCAGGAAAACGATCATCAGCTCATCGGCAAGGATGATGAGTTTACCTGGAGTAACAAGTAAGCTGACCGGCAGCCTGACCGCTGTAATCCAGAATATAGCGATGAGGATGCCGGAAATGCTCTGTAAAAAGAACCTCCTTCCCGGGCCGCTCTCCCTGTACTGGTATTTGTCGATCCATTTCCAGGCACGGTATACCGATTCCATCACGATGATCCCAAAGCAAGCGGCAAACAGGTAATTCAAAAGGTCTGTGAACAGTTCAAAATAGCGGTATTTTATCGTAAACCCCACTTCTGCCAGGAACCAGGCCAGTACACCGGCCATGGCCCCCGAAATGATTCTGAAATACCATTTTTTGAAGATGAACAGGTCCATAAGGTTTTACGAGGTGCAGGATTTGAATGCCTTGAATCTCCGCTCAATCAAAAGTAGGCAAATTTTCAACATGGGAAAGAACGAGGTATTGCGGCTGTTTTATCAGTTCAGGATCATGACTTGCTTCCTGGCTATTTCCTGCCCGTTCCGGATTACCACGGCAGTGTAGATCCCTGAATCAACATTGGTCATGTCGCATCCTACGCCGTATTCCTTTTTGTTCCTGGTCACCTTGTGGAATACCTTAACATTCCTTTCGTTGTATATCTTCAGGACGATTTTTTCAGAATCAGGATTGGCTACCCTGAAATTGATCATGTGACTGCTTGGCTGGCCAATGGTCACTTTGAATTCTACTTTATCCGGCACTCCGGGGTTGATGTTGTCGTCGGTTGTCCTGGCGTTTAAGGAAACGGTCATCAGGACGATCATGGCTGCGGTTAAGATTGCTGTTTTCATGGTTCTTTGTTTTTTAAGATTATTGTTAAATTGTTAAATTGTTAAATTGTTGATAATGATAAAACAAAGATACCATGCGGTACAGGAGAAGTAAATGGAAAGCTGGTGAAGTATAGAGTTTGCAGGGTGAATTTAATAAGATGGAAGGTGAAGTTTATTGCTTTAAGTCTGATTGGGGTCATTTTTTAACCTGTCAGGTCCTGCGGACGCTGACAGGTTGAAAAAATTAAACCCGACAGCGTCAGCCGGCAGGCAGACCTGTCGGTGTTTAATTATAATTCAAGCAATTTAAGTTTTGCCGGGTCAATCTCACCCAGGCCATGTTCACTGGCAAACCGGTGTGTAAGGATGACAGCCCCGCTGCCAACCAGGGCAGTCCTGATAAATTCACGACGTTTTAGTGATTTCATCTGGGATTGGTTTTAGGTTTCTATCCTGTAACTTCCTTCAGCTTTTCTGCAATCCAGATTTTAATGATGGATTGCCGTGTAACACCCAGGCGTTTCGATTCTTTGTCCATTAACTGGATCATCCATACAGGAAAATCAACGTTGATCCGTTTACTGGAATGCCCGGGCCTTTCCGCGTTTGACAGGTCAAGATACCCTGTAATATCCTGACCTTCATCAAATTTATTATCGAATTCTTCAGGTTTCATTAATGGTTATTTCCTCCTTTTTTGCTCTTCCTACTGAAATGATCCGATATCTTCAATTAAGTCTATGCTATGTTTATTTCTATTTGTCCCACTTTTATTTCTTTCGAATTCAAATGGTACATTAATATAGAATCAGTGTAATATATACAAAAATAGTATAATATCAGGAAAGTAATTTAAGAGCGGAAAGATTTACCTGACTTTTGACTATAGGTGCGGCAGAGGTTCGACGGACGGGGCGCTCCTTCGGAGCTTGAAATTTGCGGCACCCATTGATTCTACAGACGGAGCGCTCCTTCGGAGCGAGGCAAGATGATTGCCAGGCCCTCCGGCTCTGTAGGAGCCTTCTGTCTTTATAACAATGGCCAGAACACTCATTAGGGTAAACAGTCTGTCTGCCTTTTATTATTAACATCAATAAATATATATTATATTTGTAAAAAATATTTAAATGAAAAAATCGATTGTCCTCACCACCTCTCTGCCCGGTGACATGGTGAACATGTTGAGCCGTTATGCTGAAAAATTCAACGTGCCGAAGAATAAAATACTGGAAGAAGCGCTGAAGCTTTATTTCGACAGACTGAAGAAAGCGGAATACACGCGTTCATTCAGGCGAGCAGCCGCGGACCAGGAAATGAAAACCTTTGCAGAAGAAGGCCTGGCCGATTATCTCAAAATCCTTGACGAATGAAACAGCGGGATATATGCCTGGCCGACCTTAACCCGGTGACGGGCAGCGAGCAGAGCGGGATAAGACCTGTTGTTGTCATCAGCGGCAATGCTATGAACGACAATTTGAATATTTGCATAGTCTGTCCGTTGTCTACAAATATCGAGCATTACGCGGGATGTATCGTGCTAAAAAAAGATGAAATTAACCAACTCGATCATGACTCCGAAGTGATCACCTTCCAGGTCAGGACCATCTCCAAATCACGGTTCGTGAAAAAGATTGGCGTTATCACCGCATCACAAATGCAGCAAGTCCTGCACGGTCTCATGGAGGTGATGACTTATTAATGGGATTTTGATTAAAAATTGGCGTGGAGGCATGGAGGCATGGATGCGGGGGGCTGGCGGGCGGCGGATTTTAATGGAATCGTAAAAATTCACCAATCTGTTAAGCCAAACACTCCACTGGTTGACTTGCTAGCTCTAAACCTTTTATAATCATTACCTTTAGGTGATCGGAAATAAGGTTTATATCTTAATCGTCCGTATGCGCTTGAACAATTTCACCAGAATACTAGCCGGGGCATTTATTGTAATGATCATGATCATCAGCCCGTATGCCCTCATTGCGCAGAAGCATGTCATCTCAGGTAAGGTCTTGGCTGAGGAGAGCTTTGCCCCGGTGGCTTATGTCAATATCAGTATTTTCGGGACCAATACGGGCTGTGCCACAGATGTGAACGGGGAATTTGCAGTAAAGGCCGATACCCTGCCGGGTTACCTGGTCATAAGCCATGTAGGGTATGAAACACTAAGGATATGGCTGGAGCATGCGGTGGAAGGAATGAGTATCCTGCTTAAACCGGCTGTTAAAATGCTCAACGAAGTAGAGGTCAGGTCAAAAAGTGAGGTGGTGCCGTTTTTCATGGATGATAATTATACCGTCCTGGATTATGAAGTCCGGAACACGCTGGTATACCTTTTGATCTATCGATACGGGCTGGCCAGGCCGGAACTGATTTGCAAATCTGTTAATGGCGATACGGTGGCAGTTTCTGGCCGGCTACCTTTCAAACCTGTTTCACTCTTTTCAGATTGCCTGGGGTATCTTCATGTGCTCAGTGCCGATTCAGCCTACCAGGTATTTGCCGATATTAACACGATCATTTTTCCTTTTAGGACACCATTGAACCGGTTTTTCAATACAATGTCAGATTGTATTGCCTCTGGCGAAGATTGGCTTTATTTCCGCGAAGAAAGTGTTGACAAGCTGGTGGTTAATTTTTACCGAATCCATCGAAAGACCGGAACGAAGGAATTTCTTGCCACAGCTTCCGATGATGAAAGCCTGAAGTATCTTAGAAAGAATCCAGGTGATTACTATTTCCTGGCTATGGATTCCCTGCCGGCAACCCCTGATGAGATCGTCAGTTATACCTGGGTCAGGAAAATCCTTTACCAGCCTAATGCTTCGGTCCTGAAAAAACTTGGTGATACCCTGGCACTATTCAATACGGCTAAATTTACCCTGAATATTTACAACACTGATGGAAAACGCCTTGCTATTTATGCAATGCCCATAGATCAAATGTCAGGGGAAAAATGGCAGCACGAGATCATTCTCGATGAACTTACCAGGCAACCTTTTACAACCTTCCTGAAAGGAGGGAAGATGAAAGTATACAGGATTGACCTTACTTCCGGTAAATTGATCTATAAGCTCACCACTGGTTTTGTTTTCCCTGAGAAATTAAGGATCGATAACGGTTATCTTTATTATATGTACAACCAACCGGGGATCAATGATACCAAAAAGGTGTACCGGCAAAAGATTTAGTATGTATTCATGAGGCTTTCCATACCTTACTTTGCGCAAGGTTGAAAAAAAATTACATATTTCTTAAAAAATTAGTTGACAAACTAAATAATTAGTTATACATTTGTATCGTACTTTTCATTAAAAAAAAGATTCACATGAAAAAACTTAAGAGCACCGGAAGGGAACTCACCAGGGCAGAGGAACAGATTATGCATATTCTCTGGGATAAAGGTGCGGGGCTCGTGCATGATATCCTGAAAGAGTTTCCTGAACCGAAACCGGCCTATAATACGGTTTCCACGATCATACGGATCCTCGAACAAAAAGGATTTGTCGGGCATAAAGCCTATGGGCGTACCCATGAATATTTTCCGGTCATTTCCAAAAAGGAATATACCAAAACGTACTTCCGGAGTTTCGTGGCTAACTACTTCGGTAATTCTTACAAGTCGCTGGCCAGCTTCTTTACTGCTGAAGAAAAGCTAAGCGTATCGGAACTCGAAGAGATCCGGCATTTGATGGATGAAGAAATAAAAAAGCAAAAAACCGAAGGCCATGACTGAGATCATCCTTTACCTGCTTCACTCGGCAACCATCCTGGCGGTGCTTTACACGGTCTACTGGCTGTTCCTGAGAAAAGACACGTTTTTTCATGTCAACCGGTTTTACCTGATGGCATCTGTGCTGCTTTCGCTTACAGTTCCCCTGTTCGATATCAGGTTGTTATCCGCAGGTCCGGTTTACCCGGTTGCCATATTGCTTGACCCGGTCCTGATCACACCTGAGAAAGTCGAGCGGGCGGCGTCAGGGCATCTTTCCTTTTTTGAGATCGCGGGTGTGATCTACCTTACCGGCGTTTTCATCTTCCTGGTCCGGCTGATTGTCCAGCTCGTCCAGTTATCGCTGATCGTAAGAAAATACAGGATCACACGGCAGGATGGGGCTAACCTTGTTTTTGTCGATAAAGGCTATTCCCCCTTTTCATTTTTCAACCTGATCTTCATTCGCAAAGAATATTATATCGATGGAAAATTAACCCCGGTCATCGCCCATGAAAAGGTCCATATTCAGCAGTATCATACAATGGATTTGCTGCTCATCGAGATGGCCACGATCATCCAGTGGTTTAACCCGTTCGTCTGGCTTCTTGGTAAATCTTTAAAAAATGTTCATGAATTCCTGGCCGATGAAGGCGTTTTAAGGAAAGGCTTCCTGAAAACCGATTACCAGGCGCTGATCCTGAACGAGGCCATGGGATTGCAAGTAAATAACCTGACCAACAATTTCAATGTTTCAATACTTAAAACCAGAATTAAAATGATGACAAAAACACGTTCCGCATCATGGGCCTTTATTAAGGTCGGATTTGCATTGCCGGCATTATTGGCCGTGCTGTTTATCTTCACCGCGGGTGGCATGAACTATGTGACTGCCCAGGAAACCCAGCAGAAACCTGCACCAGTCGAAAAGCAGGTCATTGTAACGCAAACTGCAACACAGGATGAACCTGTATTCACAGTTGTTAAAGACATGCCTGAATTTCCAGGTGGGATGGACGGGCTTACCAATTACCTTGTCACGAATATCAAGTATCCTGAAGAAGCAAGAAAGAGCGGGATTACGGGCAGGGTATTCATAACCGTAACTTTTCATTTCTTAGGCACAGTTATTCACCGAAAATTGTTTAAAAGATT